>NZ_JACHCX010000003.1:425983-448744 GCF_014207295.1 Streptomyces sp. AK010 | reverse complement strand
CTCGAGGGACACGCTCCGGTCGAGGGACACGCTCCGGTCGAGGGACACGCTCCGGTCGAGGGACACGCTCCGGTCGAGGGACACGCTCCGGTCGAGGGACACGCTCCGGTCGAGGGACACGCTCCGGTCGGGGGTCATACGGCGGGCTCCTTCACGGAGTGGGCCGCTGTCACGCGGAGTCGTCCGGGACCGCGGACAGCAGGCTGTGGACGATCGGGCCGGCCGAGCCGCCGCCGGTGACGCCCTCCTCCACGACGCAGGCGACGGCGACGTTGCCGCGGTGGGCGACGAGCCAGCCGTTGTTGTCCTGGTCATCGGAGACCTCGGCGGTGCCGGTCTTCGCGCCGATCCCGCCGGGCAGGTCCGAAAGGACCTTCGCGGTGCCGTCGGTGACGGTGGCACGCAGCATCGCGCGCAGCTGGGTGACGACACCCCGCGGGAGCGCAGTCGTGCGGGTGCCGTCCTCGTTGCCGGCGGTGAGCGAGGGCTGGTGGAAGGTGCCGGACACGGCGGTCGCGGTCACCGACGCCATGATCAGCGGATTGGCCTGCACGCGGCCCTGCCCGATCATCGAGGCGGCCTTCTCCGTCTCGTCCTTGGGCACCGGCACCGAACCGTCGTACGTGGGCGCACCGACGTGCCACTCCTGGCCGACCCCGAAGTACGTGCGGGCGACCTCCCCCAGTCGCCCGTCGTCGAGCCGGTCGCGCAGGCTGATGAACGCCGTGTTGCAGGACTCCGTGAAGTCCTTGCGGAACGTGGCCCCCGGATGGTCGGAGAGCTCCACGTTCTGGAACCTCTTCCCCACCGTGAGGTACTTGGGGCAGTCCACCACGTCGTCCGGGGCCACGGCGCCCTCGATCAGCAGGGCGCTGCTGGTGACGATCTTCCAGGTGGAGCCGGGGGCGTAGGTGCCGGAGAGCGCGCGGTTGAAGCCGGTGGACGGGGAGTTCGCGACGGCCAGGATCTCGCCGTCGTCGATGCGCAGGGCGACCAGCGCGGCGTTCTTGCCCCCGGCCCGGGAGGCGAGGGCCTTCTCGGCGGCGGACTGCCAGTCGGCGTCGAGGGTCGTGGGGACCGGGCCCTTGTCCGCCCGGAGCGTCTTCGCGCCGAAGGACGCCTCCGTGCGCTCCACCTCGCCGGTGGTCCGGTCGACGAGACGGATCGCGCCGCGTGCGCCGGAGTCCTTGCCGCTCCCCCCGGCGAGCCGGGTCATCAGGGGCGCGAGGGAGGGAAAGGCGTCGCCGGTGAGCCGCGTGCCGTCCCGGTCGGTGACCTCGGGGGGCTCGGTCTCCTCCCGTTCCAGGCGGAACTTCTCGGTGTCGCTCAGGCGGGGGTGGACGAGGGACAGCCGCCAGTCCACCTTCCAGGACCCGTCGCCCTGCTCGCGCAGCGGCAGCTTCGACTCGTAGGTCCAGGTGCCCAGGCCCGTGACGGGCATCCGCGCGGTGAACGGGACGGCGACCGCGCCGTCCCCCGTCTCGGTCGCGGGCTTCGCCGTGAGCTCGGGCTCGTCGATGTCGAGTCCGGCGGTGAAGCTGTCCAGCACCCGCGGTGCCGTGCCGGGACTGGTCGTACGGCCCGCCGCGCTCTCCATGCGGCCGGCGGCCCAGTCGGCCAGGAACGCCCGGGCCTGTTTCCCGGCCGCCGGGTCGGGCCCGGTGTCCCGTCCGAAGGGGCCGACACCGGCCGCGTACGCCCCACCCGCGACGGCGGCCAGCGCCACCGCCCCGGCGATGACGGCCCGTGTGGCCTTCCTGCGCGGCCCGGGGCCGCCGGTGGTGACGCTGGAGTGGTCCGCATGAGAGTCCATGGGCCGAGAACAGCAGCGGCCCGGGGACTCTGTCCAAGACCGGTATCGATGTCGGATCAATATGCAGCCGATATGATTGCTGCTCGTGGACCTGGTGCGGCACCTGGAGTGCTTTGTGGCTGTTGCAGAAGAGTCACACTTCGGCCGTGCCGCAGCCCGCCTCGGCATGGCCCAGCCGCCGCTCTCGCAGCGCATCCAACGCCTGGAGAGACACCTGGGCGTCCGGCTCTTCGAACGCACGAGCCGGCAGGTGACCATCACCGAGGCCGGGACGCTGCTGCTCGCCGAGGCCCGGGAGGTGCTCGCCCGCTCCGAGGCGCTCATGGCCACCGCACGCCGCATCCGCGACGGCGAGACCGGCCTGCTGCGGGCCGCGCTGCCACCCGACGTGTCCGGAGAGACCGTCGCCGCACTCCTCGCGCACTTCTCCGGCACCGCCGCCGGCCTCGAACTGGAACTGCACGAGCTGCCCACCGCCCAGCAACTGGAGCGGTTCGCCGCGCACGAGCTGGACGTCGGGCTCATCCACCACCCCTGTGACGTCTCCGGCCTCGAGCTGGGCCCCGTACTGCGACGCGAGCTCGGCGTGCTGCTGCCCCGCGACGCGGCGGCGGCCGGGCTCGACGAGGTCCCGCTCGCCTCGCTCACCGGCTACGACCTGATCCTCTTCCCCCGCGCCGGCGCCCCGGCCGTCTACGACGACCTCCTGACCACCTGCGCCCGCAACGGCTATACCCCGCCCGCCGTGCGCCACGCCCAGGGCACCAGCTTCGTCCGCGGCCTGGTGCTGTCGGCGCGGGCGGTGGCGATCAGCCCGCGTGACGCGCACGGCCAGGGGGAGGGGGGCCGGCCGCCGAGCCCCGCCTCCGGCGTGGTCTGGCGGCCCCTCACCGGCGCGCCGCTCGCCCTGCGGCACTCCGTGGCCTGGCCCGGCGGGCGCGGGGACGCCGCCGTCGCCGCGTTCACCGAGGCCGCCACGCGGGCGCTGCGCAGCACCGCCGGGGCGAGCCCCGATCTGCCCGCCCGCCCGCTGCATCTGCGCCCGGCCTCGGAGTACTGGCTGTGACCGACGCCCTCGCCCGTATCCACGCGGCCTTCGCCGACGCCGGGGTCACCGGCCGGCTGCACGCCCTCGACATCGACTCCGGTGCGCAGCTCGACGCCGGCGCGGACCAGCCCGTCTGCACCGCCAGCGTCCACAAGCTGTGCCTGCTCGTCACGCTCCACGAACAGGCCGCCGCCGGGATCCTGGACCTCACGGAGCAAGTCGAGTGCCCCCCGCAGGCCCGCACCACCGGCCCGACGGGACTCGCGGCGATGCTCGACGGCGCCCGGCTGTCCCTGCGCGACCTCTCCTACCTGATGATGTCGGTCAGCGACAACGCGGCCGCCGATCAGCTGCTGGAACGCGTGGGTCTCGACGCCGTCAACCGCACCACGGCCCGCCTCGGCCTGGCCCGCACCCTGGCCGTGCACACTTTCGGCGAACTCCTTTCCACCATCAGGGAGGACGCCGGGCCGGGCGGCGCCCGGTCCCTGGCCGACCCGCTCGTCGTCGCCCGGCTGCGCGCACTCGACCCGGCCCGCACCAACCGCAGCACTCCGCGCGACATGACCCGGCTGCTCGCCGCCGTCTGGCGCGACGAGGCGTGCACGCCCGAGCACGGCGCGGCCATCCGCCGCATCCTCGGCCTCCAGGTGTGGCCGCACCGGCTGGCCTCCGGCTTCCCCTTCGACGACGTGCACGTCGCGGGGAAGACCGGCAGCCTGCCGACCGTGCGCAACGAGGTCGGGGTCGTCGAATACCCCGACGGGGGCCGCTACGCCGTCGCCGTCTTCACCCGCACGGCCCGCACCTCCGCGCTCCTGCCCGCCGCCGATGCCGTCATCGGCACGGCGGCCCGCCTGGCCGTGGACGCCCTGCGCGCTCCCTGAGCGGCCGGCTCCCGCCGGTCAGAGCTGGAACTCGGCGGGGTTCACCCCCAACGTCGCACAGGCCTCGCGCAGGACCGTCGCCTCGGCCTGGGAGAAGTGGCCGTCGGCACCGGCGATGACCATGCCGGTCTGGATCACGGCCCTGGCCTCGGTGGGCTTCTTGGCGGCCTTGGCGATCTCCTGCATGGCCTCCGACTTGCCGTACTGGAAGTTGGCGGTCAGCTGGTCCACGTGCTTGTTGAAACGCGTGCGCAACTGCTCCGGCGGGAAGTTCTGCAGGACGTCGTTGCTGAGGATCATCGACTCGACCTGCTGGCGCTCGGCCGGGTCCACGTTCCCGTCGGCCGCCGCGACCAGGGCGCACATCGCCATGCTCGCGTCCCGGTACGCACCGCTCTTCAACTCGTTCTTCAACGACCCGAGCTGCGTCTTCAGCAGACCGACCAGCTGGGCCTTGCCGCCACCACCGGACCTCGACCCACCACTGCCGTGCCCACTACTGCCGTGCCCACCACTGCCGTGCCCACCGGTCGCGGCGCCTCGCCCGCCCTGCCCCTGCTGGAGAGCCTTGGCCTGGTCCTTGAGCCGGTCCCACACTGCCATTGACGTCACCTCGGTACTTGTAGGCCTCACCTGGCGCACCCGCTCACGCGCGCACACCCCTCCCAACGCCCGGCCCCAGGCAAAGGTTCCGCAAAACGAAACGGAGACCGCCCGCACCCCGAAGCCGGGGGCGGGCGGCCTCCGTGGCGGGTTGTCAGGCGTTGTCGCGTGAGCGGAGCTACAGGCGGGGGGGCGAGGCGGAACGCCGCGAAGCCCACCGCTGCCAGGGGGTGCGACCCCGCAGCTTAGGCAGGCCTGCGGGCACACGGATCGACGCCGCCCTCCGCCCGTCATCCCGGCCGGCAGCGGCAAAGGCGAGAGCGCCCAGGCGCTCCACGCCCCGCTCCGTCACCGGGCACCGCGCCGCAGGCGGGAAGGCCGGTCCCGGCTCCCGAGCGGCACACGCGGGGACGCGACGGCCAAAACCGGCCTTCCTCTGGGCGCAATCTGCCAGTCCGGGACCTGCGGCGCCTCCCGGGAGGGCCCGAACGAGGACGGGCCGGGCGGTGCTGTGATGATGAGCGCATGTCGACCCTCGCCACGCTCGCGGTGCTGGCCCTCGCCGCGCTCCACGCCTGCATCCTGGTGCTGGAGATGTTCCTGTGGACCACGCCACGGGCCCGGGCCGCCTTCGGCACCAGTGCCGAGTTCGCCGCCGGGACGAAGGCCCTGGCGGCCAACCAGGGCCTCTACAACGGCTTCCTCGCCGCCGGACTGGTGTGGGGCGCGGTCGCGGCCGACCCGGTGGGCTTCCAGGTCTCGGTGTTCTTCCTGGTGTGCGTCGCGATCGCCGGGATCTACGGCGCCGCGACCGCCAGCCGGAAGATCATCTTTGTCCAGACCGTCCCGGCGCTGGCCGCCCTGGCCCTGGTCCTGCTCGCGCGCTGAGTTCAGACGCCCTGCTCGACGGCCCGTTCCATGAGCCGGCGGGCCTCCGCCTCCTCGGTGGCGGGCGGCACCACCAGCAGGTCCCAGCGGCCGCGGCCGGGGGTGAGCAGGCAGACGGTGTGCGGGGCGGTCGGCGAGTCCGTGCGGCCCACGTGCACCGCGTTGCCCGCGACGACCATCCGCTCGGGGCAGTCCGGCCAGGTGTCCCCGTTGACCAGGACGCTGTCGATCCGGCCCCAGGCGCCCGGCAGCCCGCCGAGCAGCCCGGGCAGTTCGGCGGCCAGGTCGTACGAGCGGGGCCACCATGCCCCGTCGATCCGTCGGGCCGTGCTGCCCCGGCGGGGCTGGTCCGCGATCCGCAGCCGAGCCCCGCTCGGCGCGGGGACGGACGGCGGGGGCGAAAAGGCGGAGGTCATCGAGGGGCTCCTGCTGCGGTGGGGGTGCGTGGCCACGAGGTGGCGAAGCCGCGAGCCCGGTGGGAGGCCCCGGGAGGCGTCCCGGGATGGCGTGGAGCGCCGGGGCGAGACCGGTTCGGCCACCGGTTGCGACATACCCTCGGTCCCTCCACCGTACCCCGCGGGGCGGTACGGGGGCCGGGGCCACCGCATCTCCTCTGCCAGCCACCTGCTTCTCGAAAGCACCCTGGTGTTCACGCCTGGGAGGAGTCGCATCCGGGTGTTACGACGCGGAACGTCGCCACAGTCCGTTCGGGGCGCGGGGCGCGGGGCGCCCGTATCGCTGTCCTGTGCTTCCGCGGCGATGTGAATGCGCGTGCCGGTCATCGCTGGTCGCCGGGCACATACCAAAAGGGCATTCCGGGCGCTTTATCTCATTCCGTCGGCAATACTTGGGGCATGAATACGGCAACGTATGCAGAACTGGCGGCGTCGTCAGATCACGCGGTCGCCGTGGCCATCGCCTTCGTCGGCGGGCTGATCGTGGCCTGTGCGCTGATCTGGGCCGTGCGGGTCGGGATGCAGGTCATGGACAAGGACACCCATCACCCCTCGCCGGAGGAACAGCCGCACGTCCCGGACAGCGGGCCGGTCCGCGAGGAGCGGGAGATGCGGGAGCCCGACGACATGCCGGTCGTGACGCGCGACGGGCAGCGGCTCATGCCGCATGAGCTCCACCATTCGAGCACCAGGACCGGCAAGGACCAGAAACCGCGCCGCTGGTCGCCCGGATCCAGTGGATCCTTCGGCGGCGGCGGACTCGGCCGCACATGAGGCAGTGAGGCCGTAAGGGGCCCATAGGGGGCCGTAGAGGACCAGGGAGGCGACATGGCTGCCCGCCACCGGACCCGCTGGGCGACGGGAGGGGCGGCCCTGGCGCTCGCCCTGTCCGCCGTACTCACCGGCTGCAGCGGCGACGACACTCCCGCGGACACAGCCAGCAAGGCGGAGTCCGCGGTCGGGTCGATCGCGTCTGGAGCCTCCGAGGCGATCGAGTCGGCCACGGCGGAGGCCGGGCGTCGCCTCGACGACATCCAGGACGGCATCGACGTCAAGGGAGACGTGCGGATCGGCACGCCCGTGACCGGCTCCGACGGCCGGGTCCGGGCCGAGGTCACCGTCCGCAACTCCGACGACTCGACCCGCTCCTTCGCCGTCCAGGTCGACTTCAAGAGCTCCGGGGGCGACCTGGTCGACACCGTCATCGTCACGGTCGAACACGTACAGGCCGGCGAGTCCGCCACGGCCACCGCCCGCAGCACCCATGACCTCTCCGGCGACATCCGCACGGACGTGGCCCGCGCCGTGCGCTACTGACGACCCGCGCCCGTCTCCGCCACCACGATGTCGATCTGCTCGCTCATCGCACTCACCCCGTTCAGGGCGGCGACCGCCTGAAGCCGGTTGGCGCCCGCCGGGAGGGCGGTGCCGGGGGCGCAGCTCCAGGTGCCGTCGGGGGCTGCGGTGGTGGCGCAGGCCTCCTGGTCGTGCTTGTCGCGGACGGTGACCTGGGCACCCGGGTGGGCGGTGCCGGAGACCTCCGGCCGGGCGGCCAGCGGTACACCGGACAGCGGGTGGGTCAGGGTCGGCGAGGCCAGGCCAGGCCCACGGTCACCGAACACCTGCCGACGGCCCGCGGCACGCCCCGGGCGTCGGTGAGGCGCAGCGAGCAGTCCCGCAGCCGGGTGCCCGGGACGGCGTTCCCGGGCACGGCCAGCACGAAGGGGAGCACGCCGTCCTGCCCGGACACCCCGCCGGTGACGGTGTACGCGGCGCTGCGCCCGTCGGCGGCGACCGAGCCGCGGTAGCCGGACGCGTCGAGCGGCGCACCGGTCACCCGCGTGCCCCGGGGGGCCGTCAGCGTCACACCCTCGGCGCCCTCCGGGACACCCGCGACCTCGACGATGCCCTCCCGGCCGGGTGCGATCGTCGCCGCTCCCCTTAGCCCACCGTCCCGGGCCACCGCGGACGCCCCGGGCACCACGAGCACACCCACCACGACGCCCCCCACCACGGCTGCTGTCCCGCTGTACCTGTTCATCGCGGGCGGGGCTCCTTGTCCGTGTCCGGCCGTCGAAGACACTCCGCCGACGATTCTCACGGGCCTGCCCCCGGGCGGCACGCCCTGCTGATCCACGCGAGTGGCTCGCGCCAACAAGGGGCGCGGGGAACCACGCGAGCGGCCACCGCGCCGCCGCAGCCGCAGACGGTCCGCCACAGCACCGCGCCACGCCAACGGCACCCGCCCCGAAGGGACGCGGGGAACCACGCGACCGGCCACCGCGCCGCCGCAGCCGAGGGACGACCTCACCGGCCCAGCCACACCGTCGTGTCCGGCCCGACCCGCCCGCCCTCCAGCGGCGCACTCGTCAGCAGCACCTCACCGGCCGGCAGCTCGACCGCCCTGCCGGAGAGGTTCGTGACGCAGCGCCACCCCTCGCAGCGGTCGAACCGGAGCACGCCGTCCGGGGCGTCGTCCGCCCAGGTCAGCTCCTCGCCGTCGAGGAGCTTGCGGCGCAGCCGCAGAGCCGTGCGGTACAGCTCCAGCGTCGAGCCCTCGACGCCGTCCTGCGCCTCGACGGCGTAGGCGGCGAAGGCGGGCGGCTGCGGCAGCCAGGCACCGCCGGGCCCGAAGCCGTACGACGGTCCGGTCGTCGTCCACGGCAGCGGCACCCGGCAGCCGTCGCGGCCCTTGCGGACGTGGCCCGTCTGCTCCCAGATCGGGTCCTGGAGGACCTCGGTGGGCAGGTCGGCGACCTCGGGCAGGCCGAGTTCCTCGCCCTGGTAGACGTACGCCGAGCCGGGCAGCGCCAGCATCAGCAGGGTGGCCGCCCGGGCCCGGCGCAGCCCGGCCGCCCCGTCGACGGCCGGGGCATGGCCGCCGGAGAGCAGCCAGGCGTTGGGGTCGGTGCCGGGCGGCAGCGTGAGACGGGAGGCGTGCCGTACGACGTCGTGGTTGGACAGCACCCAGGTGGCCGAGGCGCCCGCCGCCCGGGCGGTGGCGAGCGAGTCGGTGATGACCTGCCGCAGCTCCTCCGCGTCCCAGCCGGTCTGCAGATACTCGAAGTTGAAGGCCTGGCCCAGTTCGTCCGGGCGGGCGTACAGCGCACGCCGTGCGCCGGGCACCCACGCCTCGGCGACGGCCATGCGGGGCGGGCGGTAGGCGTCGAGGATCTTGCGCCAGTCGCGGTAGATCTCGTGCACGTCGTCGCGGTCGTAGAAGGGGTGGGTGCCGGGCGGCATCGCGGCGAGTGCCTCCTCGCCGCTCAGTTCGGGGGCGCCGAGGTCTCGCAGGGGTTCGCTCAGGTCCTTGGCGAGGGCGTGGGCGACGTCGACGCGGAAGCCGTCGACCCCGCGGTCGGACCAGAAGCGCAGTGTGGTGCGGTGGTCGGCGCGGACCTCCTGGTTCTCCCAGTTGAAATCGGGCTGCTCGGGGGCGAACAGATGGAGGTACCACTGGCCGTCGGGCACCCGCTTCCACGCGCTGCCGCCGAAGACGGACTGCCAGTCGGTGGGCGGGAGTGCGCCGTGTTCGCCGCGTCCGTCGCGGAAGACGTAGCGGTCGCGGGCCGCCGAGCCGGGGCCGGCGTCCAGGGCCTCCTGGAACCAGACGTGCCGGTGCGAGGAGTGGTTGGGCACGATGTCGACGATGACCTTCAGGCCGAGGCGGTGGGCCTCGGCGACCAGGGCGTCGAAGTCGTCGAGGGTGCCCAGGCGCGGGTCGACGCCCCGGGGGTCGGCGACGTCGTAGCCGCCGTCGGCGAGTTCGGACGGGTAGAACGGGCTCAGCCACAGGGCGTCGACGCCCAGGGCGGTGAGGTGGGTGAGACGGCGGGTGATGCCGCGCAGGTCACCGAGGCCGTCGCCGTCGGCGTCGGCGAAGCTGCGGGGGTAGATCTGGTAGACGACCGCCTGGCGCCACCAGTCGGAGTCACGGGACGACAGGTCGAGGGTGGAGCGATCGGTCACGCGGTCTCCTTCACAGGGCATACGGGCGACAGCATTGAATCTGTCCAGAATGCCGGAAAAAGCAACCACCGCGCCGATCGGAGCAGTCCATTCCTGCTGTGACGAAAGTGTGATGGCGACGCAACTTCCTTTACATTGCCGCAGGTTGACAGCGTGCTGCGGCGCCGCCACGATGGGGGCCACTGAGGCGCATGTGACCAATGAGCCCAGTGTTTCTCAGACCACTCACCCCCCGGTACGGCCCCGGCAGCCGCGCGCCGCCCGCATGCCGCCACCCGGGTTCGGCACACGCCAAGAAATGGGATACGCATGTCCATAGCGAGACGTGTCACCGCGCGACGCCTGCTGGGGACCGGCGCCGCGGCCCTCGCCCTCTGCGCCGCCTCCGCCACGACCGCGTTCGCGCACGGTACGCCCGGCGGGGACGGCTGGTCGTCCGGCGGCAGCTACAAGCCCGGCACGGGCGCGGGCACGGAGACCGGGACCGATCGCTGCCAGTTCTCCCTCGACGGCACCACCTTCCACGACTCGGTCAAGGTCGACGACCAGAACCTGAAGCCGACCGACGACGGCAAGGTCCACATCAAGGTCCGCACCGCCGGCGACGCGGCCGCCTGCACGGCCTCCCTCGCCTCCTACCTCGCCCACGGCGCGACGTTCGCGACCTCCGGCGAGCAGGTGTTCGTCGACTTCGACACGGTGACGGTCAAGCCGGGCGGCACCGAGTCGCTCGACATCGCCATCCCCGACAAGGGCTGCTTCGGGCAGATCGACCTCTACCGGGGCGCGGTGAAGTTCGACGGCGAGCTCGACGCGAAGGACGGCTTCGAGCACGGCGACCTGCCCAAGGGCCCGGACCGCCCGGTCATCAAGGACAAGCTGATCGCGGCCTGGAACGGCGGCACCAAGAACTGCACGACCCCGCCGCCCGCGCAGACGACGCCGCCCGCCTCCACGCCGCCCGCGAGCCCGTCCGAGCCGGCCGAGGAGACCACGCCCCCGGCGTCCCCGTCCGAGCCGGCCGAGCCCTCGACGCCGCCGTCCTCCGACACGGACACGCCCACCCCGAGCGCCTCGGAGTCGACGCCCGTCGCGCCCAAGCCGAACGGCGGTGGCGGCGACCTCGCCGAGACCGGCGCCGACAGCAGCACCGGCCCGATCGCGCTCGGCGCGGCGGCCCTGCTGGCGGGCGGCGCGGCCCTCGTCGTCGCGACCCGTCGCCGCGCGGCCAAGCGCAACGCGTAGCGGCCCAGCGCGACGCGTAGCGGCCCAGCGCGACGCGTAGGGCCCAGCGCGACGCGTAGGGCCCAGCGCGACGCGTAAGGGCGCCGGAACCCTGTAGGACCACCCGAGCAGGGACGTCCGAAACCGAAGAGCGCCCGGTGTGCTGTCGTCCGGCGGCGACAGCACACCGGGCGCTCCCCTGCGCCGATGGCCACACCACCGGTCAGACCACTCGATAGCGATCGACAGTCAATAGATCACATCTCGACCGTCGCCAGGTACAGCTTCACGTAGCGCTCCACGTCCACGTCCAACCCCACGTCGACCAGCGGCTGTTCGCGCGTGCCTTCGTGGAGTTCCGCCTCACCGGGCCGGGGGCGGCGGTCCACGATCGTCATGCCGCGCGTCGGACCGGGCGCGAGGGAGACGTCGACCGGGAGGCGGTGGGTCGTCAGGCCCTCCGGGTCGACGACCGCGCACACCGCGCCCGCGTCGCCGAGGCCGCCGGCCGTCTCGGAGGGGTCGTCGGGACGGCTGTCCGGATGGGCCGGACGGTGCGCGAGCAGCTCCCCGGCCAGCCGCGCCCCCGGTTCGCCGCTCGCCCGCAGCCTCCGCACATCCGCCGCGGGGACCACGACCCGGGTGAACACGTCGAGCCCGTACATCGTGATCGGCACCCCGGCGCTGAGCAGGATCGCGGCCGCCTCCGGGTCGTGCCAGACGTTGAACTCCGCGACGGGCGTGGCGTTCCCGACGGCCGCCGCGCCGCCCATGAAGACGATCCGCTCGATGTTGCCGACCACCTCCGGGTGCGTGCGCAGGAGCAGCGCGATGTTGGTGAGGGGAGCCGTGGGGATGAGGGTGACCGGGCGCGGGGAGGTGAGGATCTCGCGCCGCAGCAGCGTCACCGCGTCGACGTCGGCGGGCCCGCGGGACGGTTCCGGCAGGCCCAGGTCGCCCATGCCGTCGTGCCCGTGCACGTGCCGCGCCGAGCGGGGAGCCTCGATCAGCGGCCGCTCGGCGCCCCGGGCGACGGGGATGGGAGGAGCACCCGCCTGCTCCAGCACGGTGAGGGTGTTGCGGACGACGCCGTCGACGTCAGTGTTCCCGGCCACGCAGGTGATCGCCCGCACGTCGAGCGCCGGGTGCCGTACGGCGAACAGCAGGGCGAGGGCGTCGTCTACACCGGTGTCGCAGTCGATGATCACCGGGATGGGCTGACCGTCCGTCACGGCGGGGACTCCTTCCAGTGGCTGCGCGGAAAAGCTCCGCACCAGCGACCCTACGGCCTGGGCCCCGGCCCGTTCCGGGCTCCGGCCCGCGTCAGGACCGGCGTCCCGCCTGACGTCGAACTCCAGCGTCCCCTTCCGGCCGACCATGCCGCGGGCCCCGCTGACGCCCGGTCGTTGCGGTCGATGACCGTCCGGCCCGTGAAGGCGGCCGACCGGCTCCCCTGCGGAGCGCGGCCGGCATCGGTCAGTTCGAAGTCGACGGTGACCTGCCTGGTCACGCCCCGCACGGGGGCGGCGGGCGACGGGTTTTCGGACGAGGGGCGGTGGGGGTTCTGTGCGTGGGTGGTCTCCATGAGCTGTGGGCGTTCTGATCCTGGGGGGCGGTGGACGTCCTGGTCCTGGGGAGGGGTGGACGTCCTGGTCCTGGGGAGGGGGGACGTCCTGGTCCTGGGGGCGGTGGACGTCCTGGTCCTTGGGGGGGGCGATGGACGTCCTGGTCCGGTCACCCGGACGGCCCGTATCGCTGGTGGGCGGGCGGTCGTGGTGGTGCCGTAAGAGCACTCACCCGATCTTGGAGAGCCCGCCCCCGCACGAAGAGGCCTCCATGAGCCCCCCGCAGGAGGCACCCCGATGACCCGTCCCCCGGCCACCCGTGCCCTCCTGGTCTCCGCGCTGTCCGCGACCGCCCTGCTCGCCACGGCCGGCTGCTCCGTCGACGACGAGCCGCGGCCACACTGGTTCTCCGCCTCCGCGTCCGCGTCCGGCGCGTCACCCGCCGTCGAGCAGCCGGCCGGTTCCGGGGCCGCCCTCACCGAGGCGCAGGCCCGGGCGGCCCTGGTCACCGAGGCCGACCTCGGGGAGCCGTGGGCGCCGACCCGGGGCGCGCGGACCTGGCGGGACGGACTGCTCAAGGCCACCACGGAGGACCGGGACTGCCAGCGGCTGCTGGACGCCCTCTACACGGAGGAGCCGTTCGGCACGCCGAAGGGCCCGCAGGCGACGTCCGCACTCGACGACGGAGACACCGACGCCCAGTTGCACTACCGGGTCACCGCCCACCCCCCGGCCGACGTGGACCGCACGCTGGACTGGATGAAGTCGCTGCCCGGCAGGTGCGGCCAGTTCACGGCCGCGACCACCCGCGGCGGCATCCAGGGCGTGGAGGTCGGCGACCTGCCGCTGCCACCGGTGGGAGACGCCCGGCAGGCCCTGCGGGTCACTCTGGCCGGCGAGACGGAGGAGGGTCAGCTGACCTACCTCACGGTCGACCTCGCCGCCGTCCGCGTCGGCGAGGAGACGATCACCCTCACCAACGCGGGCCTCGACGAGGTGTACGCGGAGGTCACCCAACAGGCCGTGCAACTCGGGGCGCAGCGCCTGGCCGACATCAGGAAGCAGGGCCGGGCGCAGATCTGACGGCACCCCGGTCCTGGGAGTCATGACCGGGCCTCGGGGCCGGCCGGTACCGGATCTCGGGGCCGGTACCGAATATCGGGGACGGTGCCGGATCTCAGGGCCGGTGCCGGATCTCAGGGATCAGGACCAGTCGAAGCGCGTGCGGTGGGCGATCACGTCTCGGGCCACGTCCAGGGCCGTACGCCCGCGCGCGAAGGCGTCCGCCCGCAGCCGCGCCAGCGCGTCGTCCGCGCCCACGCCGAGCTGCGCCATGATCATGCCGACGGCCTGGTAGACCTCGTCGTGGTCGGAGGCCAGGCCGCTCAGCCAGTCGTCCTCCCCGTCCCGCGTCTCCGGCTCGTCGCCGTGCGGGAGTGCCATCAGGGCCACGGTCATCACGCCGGCCACGATCCGGGCCACGTGCAGCTGGCGATCGGTGAGGGCGCCCGGGCGGTCGCCGTACAGGTCGAGCGTGCCCACGCACGCCGCGCCGCTGCCCAGCGGAACCGCGTACACGGCCCGCACCCCGGCCTCCGTCGCCTGCTGGGCGAAGACCGGCCAGCGTCCCGCGTCGCGGCCGGTGGTCAGGTCGCAGGCGAGCACGGGCGCGCCGTCCGCCACGGCGCTCTGGCAGGGGCCGTCGCCCAGCGTCGCCTGGATCTGCGACAGGTGCGCGGCCTGCGGGCTGCTCGCGCTCAGCTGCACGGGCATGCCCTCGCTGCGCAGCGACACGCTCGCGCCGATCACCGGCAGCAGTTCCACCGCCACGTCGCACAGCCGCCCCGGAACCTCTCCGGGCTCGGCGCCCCGCACTCCTCTGGCGATCACGTCAGCGGCCCGGGCTCCGTCCGGGTCCGGGCCCCTACCCCTGATGCGGCCGTGGCCCCGGGCGCCGTCGTCGTCGCCGTCGCCGTCGGAGGCGTCTCGGGGATCGTCCCTGGGCCGCACGCCACCGCCTCCTTCGTTCACCGCGGCCGACCGCAGCACGCGACCACAGCAGACGACCGCACCCGGGCCCGGCACCGGGCCCGGCACCCGCCCGGATCAATCCGAGCCCTCCCGGAACCGTGCCCCGACTACCCGTTACGGGTGGCGCAAAACCACCGGGCGGGGCGTCACCGTGGGGAACCGGGCCTCAGCGCTTCTCGTACGGGTTGTCCGGCTGCCGCACCCGGCGCAGGGACGTCACGTCGACGACCGGTGGCCAGGCTTCGGTCGAGCCCAGCTCGCCCTCGGGGTGCCACGTGCCGGTGACCGTCACCCAGGTGTCGACCGGCGGCGCCTCCACACCGCGCACCTCGGCCTTGGCGGTCGTGGCGTCGGCGGCGCAGCAGGCGACGAGGAGGCGGGTGACGTACCAGGTGCCATCGCCGTCACGGGTGACGAAGCCGGTGAGCCGGACCGTACGGCCCTTCAGGGAACGGCCGCTGTCGTAGACCGCCCGGGAGCCGAACTCCTCGAGGGCGAGGTCGACCGGGTTCCCGGACGGCAGGGCCGGGAAGGTGCCGACGCCCTGCGCGGCACGCTGGGCCGCCTCGCGCTCCGCGCTGTAGGAGCCGAGCGCGGGCGGCGGGAAGAAGAGGAGGGCGAGGGCGGGGAGGGTGAGAAACCAGGCGACGCGGGGCCCGGCGGGGCCGTGGCCGTGGGTGTCGCTGTGGCTGTGCCCTGCGTGATCTCCAGCGCCCTCGTGACCGTCACCGTCACCGCCGCCGTCACCGCCTTCGTGGCCGTCACCGTCACCGCCTTCGTGGCCCTCGGCCTCGTGAACAGCCGCCCCGCGTGACACCCCCGCCACCGCCACCGCCAGCAGCACCAGCGCCGCCCCCGACACCACCAGGTACGGCCGTAGGCCCGCCTGTACGTACCGGAGGTACAGCTCGCTGAAGAGCGACACCCGCAGGATCGCCGCGCCGACGAGGGCGAGCAGGACGGCCGGTCCGGAGCGCCTCACAGCAGCCACCACCCGACCAGGACGCTGCTCGTCACGGCCACCACCCACGTCGCCGCCGAGAACCGCACCGCGAAGGCCCTGCCGAACGTGCCCGTCTGGAGCGCGATGAGCTTCAGGTCGACCATCGGCCCGACCACCATGAAGGCCAGCCGCGCGGTCGGGGAGAAGCCGCTCAGCGACGCGGCCACGAACGCGTCGGCCTCGCTGCACACGCACAGCACGACCGCCAGCACCGCGAGCAGCAGCACCGACAGCCAGGCCGAGCCGGTGAACACCTCCAGCAGCGAGCGCGGCACGACGATGCCGAACGTCGCGGCGGCGGCCGCCCCGAGCACCAGGAAACCGCCCGCGTGCAGGAAGTCGTGCTGGAGCCCGGAGACGAAGGCGCGCGGGCCGCCGCCCGGGGCCTGCCCGCCGCCGCGCTTCGGCAGCCGCAGCCACTCCTCCCGCCCGAACCGCGCCCACAGCCAGCCCATCACCACGGCCGTGGCGAGCGAGGCGGCCAGGCGGCCGAGCACCATCTCCGGCTGCCCGGGGAAGGCGATCGAGGTCGCCACGAGCACGACGGGGTTGATCGCGGGCGCCGACAGCAGGAAAGCGAGCGCGGCCGCCGGTGCGACGCCCCGCCGCATCAGGCTTCCCGCCACCGGCACGGACGCGCACTCGCAGCCGGGCAGCACGACCCCGGCAGCCCCCGCGACCGGCACGGCGAGCGCCGTGCGGCGGGGCAGCACCCGCTGGAAGACCCGCTCGGGCACGAACGCCCCGATCGCCGCCGACACGAGCGTGCCCAGCAGCAGGAACGGCACGCCCTGGACGGTGATCGCGGTGAACACCGTCCACCAGGCCGCGACGGGCGGGGTGTAGAGGTCGAGCGCCAGCATGGGCCCGAGCACCGAGGCCACCGTCGCGATGGCGAGCAGCGCGGCACCGCCGAGGACGGCGTGGACCAGGGCCCGCAGGCCCAGCCGTATGCCGTCGGCCACCGTCCGTTGGTTCTCCACGCGCCCCGCCCCGGTCGTTCACATCCCGGGTGGGAGGCTAACCCGCACGGCTGTGTGAGTGCCCTGCTTTCTCACAGCGGAGGCTGTGCGGGCGGCTATCTCACAGTGGAGGCTGTGCGGGCGGGCTTCACAGCGGAGGCTGTGCGGGCGGCTATCTCACAGTGGAGGCTGTGCGGGCGGCTATCTCGCGGCGGAGGCTGTGCGGGCGGCTATCTCACGGCGGAGCTGTGCGGGCGGGCTTCACAGCGGAGGCTGTGCGGGCGCGGGCCCGAGGGTCGTGGTGCCGGGGGCCGTGCGGTGCCCGAGGCCCGTCCGGTAGGCGTCCAGGGCCGCCTCCACCCGCCCGGTGCGCCGCAGCAGGTCCCCGAGCAGCCGGCACAGGTCGGCCAGGTCACCGGCGGCGCCCGCCCGTTCCAGCAGGCTCAGGGCGCGGACGTAGTGTTCCTCGGCGTCCTCCGTGCGGCGGGCGTCCTCGGCGATGATGCCGAGCAGGCGGTGCGCGGCGGCGGCGTGGACGGCGCCGCGCTCGGGGGACAGCTGCCCGAGGACGTCGTGCAGCAGGGCCGCCGCCTCGTCGGACCGGCCGCGCCGGTGCAGCACGTCGGCCAGTTCCACGGCGACCTGGCTGCTGTAGAGGGCGGCGCGTCTGGCCGACAGCATGCCGAGGGCCTGCCGCAGTTCCTCCTCGGCGCGTTCCAGCCGGCCGTCCTGGGCGTAGACGTAGCCGCGCATCCAGTGGCAGTTGGCGAGCTCGGTGCGGATCTGCAGGGTCCGGTACAGCTCGGTGGCCTTGGCCAGGGAGGCGTCGGCCTCGGCGAGACGGCCCTCGGCGACCAGGGTGCGGGCGACGGACCGGTGCATACGGGCGACCAGGGCGGGGTCGTCGGACCGGGGGGCGAGGGCCAGGGCGAACTCGGCGGCCTGGGCGGCCCGGGCGTGCGCGCCCATGTCCATGTAGGGACCGATGGCGCTGGCGTAGAGCAGGAGGAGGGCGTCCGGGTCGTGCAGGCCGCCGCGGTTGAGTTCGTCGAGGGTGGCCTCCAGCAGGTAGACGGCGTAGCGGAGTTCACCGGCGAGGTAGTGGGCCACGGCCCGGCCGCGCAGGGCCGGGACGCGGGCGGGCAGCGGGGCGCCGGCCAGACATTCCTCGGCCCGCTCGAAGTACTGCCGGCCGGCCACGAGCTCGCCCGTCTCCAGGGCGCACTCGCCGAGCCCGAGCAGCGCGGCGGACTGCTCCGCGGCCAGGTGGTTCGCCTCGGCCTCGGCGAGCAGCTCGGCGTACTGCTCGGCTGCCGCCTCGGCCTCGCCGACGGCGAGGGTGCGCCGGGCCTCGGTCAGTCGCAGCCGCAGTCCGGTGACGAGCCGGGCGGAGTGCCCGCCGGCGAGTTCGTCGAAAGCGACGCCGAGCCGCTCCGCGAGATGCCGCAGGGCGTCGTCCGAGGGGCGCACCCGGCCGGACTCCAGGGTGGAGATGTAGGCCGGTGTGTACACGGGTTCAGCCAACTGCCGCTGTGTCAGTCCGCGTTCCACACGCAACCGCTGCACCCGGCGGCCGATGGTCCCCGGATCATCACGCTCCCCCACGCCAACTCCCCCTGCGTCTCTTGCCGTTCGGCCCGTACTGCCCCTAGGTTAAACGGAGTGTTAAGCCGCATTGTCGAACGTGCTTAATACGTTGCCGCCGTAGTCGCCGCCCCAGTTGCGAGGTCGCCGTGCTGATGCGCACACGCACCGCCGAGCGGTACGCCCGAGGCTTCACCGCAGCCCTCGTGGCCGTGGCGACCCTACTGCTCGCGGCGAACGCGGGCCCGGCGAGAGCGGATGCCCCGCAGCACGAGCAGCGGACCGTCGCCGACTCCCGCTGAGCGCCGGGGCATGACCTGCTGGCGCCGGTCCCCTTCAGGAAGCGCTGACGTACGTCACGAAGGCGGCGTAGGCCTTTGGAGAGACGGTGAGGATGCCGACCTCGGGGTTCTTCGAGTCGCGGACACCGACGCCGGGCCCGAGGTCGGCGACCTCGACGCAATCCCCGCCGCTGCTGCTGAAGCTGGACTTACGCCACGTCGCGCTCCACAGCTGCCGGCTGGTCTCCATAGCGCTCCTCCATCACGTGGGCGATCAGGTCCGCCGAGTCCCGTACCGAGAGCGCGGCAGCTCTCAGTTGATCGTAATGGAGCCAGCCCTCGCTGACACCCGTCCGGATTGGCCGTCATGTGCCCCTGGATGAAGTCCTCGGTGTAGACGATGTCCGGGTCGGCGTCGAAGCGCAGGAGGTTGAAAGCACCCGGCAGGCCCGGGTGTTCCCCGCCGAAAGGGGAAGCACCTGGATCTTCAGACGCCGCTGGTTCCGAAGGCTCAACAGGTGCGCCAGTTGGTTTCGCATCACCTCCCGGCCACCGACGGGCCGGTACAGCACCGCTTCGTCCAGCATCGCCCACACCAGCGGCGGCTTGTTCCTGCGGAGGAGGCGCTGCCGTTCCATGCGAGCCGCGACCAGCTCTTCGAGGTTCTCCGGCTGGGATGCGCCCAGCACCGCCCGCGCGTACTCCTGGGTCTGCAGAAGCCCATATACCACTTGCGACTGATACGTGCAGATGTAGGTCGCCTTCGCCTCCATCTCCGCATACGCCTGGAACCACGCGGGAAGCTGGCTCCTCAACACCAGCCCCACCAACCGCGAGAAACAACCGTCCGCCATCAGCGCCGCATCCGCGCGTTCCGCGAACTCTCTGGTCGGGGCCTTGTGCGCGGTCTCGATCTGGCCGACGAGAGAAGCGAGCGCGCCGGTCATGGCGAAGGCGATGACAGAAGAAATTCCCTTGCTTCGTGCGCTCACGAAGTCCGTCCCCGTTTAATTGAGTTGCATGCGTTGCATGGATTGCATGGATTTCATGGTCAGTGCGAAATCGACGTCACCTACGGGGGGGCAGGCCTTCGCAATGGAGGAATTGTGAACACCGCCGGGAGGAAATTCAACCGGGTCAACCGGGCAAAACCTTGCTCAACGCCTCGTCAAGGCTTTTCGCCACCTGCACGTCACCCACCGAGTGAGGGCCGTACAGGGCGTCCAGTTCCGTGATGAGGGTCTGTGTGACGGCGCCGTACAGGGGCGTGCGGGGACGCTGAACGGCCTCGCTCAGGGCGGGCAGCAGGATGTCCCGGGAGTAGCTGAGGCCGCCCGACAGCCGGTCGGGTGCCTTGAGTTCGGCGCTCTCGCCGGTGGGGGACGCCGAGGCGCTCTCGGAGTACGCGGCGGCGTGCCGGCACTCCGGGGTGCTGCCGGCAGCCCGGTAGGCCGACGTGCGGGTCGCGGCGAACCCGGCGCGCAGCAGGCAGCGTTCGCTGTCCGGGTCGGTCAGGAACGCGATCAGCTCGGCGGCCTTCGCGGCGCGCTGATCGGAGGTGGAGGAGGTGACGGCCAGGTTCTGGCCACCGAGCACCGCCTTGCCGGGCAGCCGGGTCACACCGAGGTTCCCCTTGAACGTCTCGTACAGGGACGGGTAGACGTACGGCCAGTGCCGCAGGAAGGTCGTGCGGCCCTCCGCGAAGGCGCTGAGCGACTCGGCCTCGCGGGACCCGGTGGCCTCCCCGTACATGTACGACGACGCCGTGCGCTCCCGCAGTTCGGCCACCCCGGACGTCAACTGCGTCTCGTCTGTGGCGTACCGCCCGTCCCGGTCGGTCAGCGCGAAGTCCGGGACGGCGGAGGCGAACGCCTCGATCGCGTTGACCGTGCGGCCCTCGTAGGCGGCGAGCTGCGTGGTCCACCCGTCCTCGTACCCCTCGGGCTTCGGCCGGTCGTTGACGACGTCGACGAGCTGCCGCAGGACGTCCCAGGTGACGCCGCGGCCCAGCTCGGTCCGGTAGGTGCCGGCCTTCCGCAGGTGGTCCTTGCGGTAGTACAGCAGGCCCACATCACTGTTGAACGGAACGGCGTACCGCCTCCCGTCCCAGAACGACGTGCTGTCGACGGACCGGATGATGTCGCCGGGCGCTTTCACCGCCGCGCCGGTCAGCGGGCGGATCAGGCCCGCGGCGGCGAACTCCGGGATCCAGGTCACGTCCAGGTTCACCACGTCGTACTCGGCCCCGCCCGACTGGAGCGCGCCGAGCAGCTGGCTGCGCTGCTGGTCGGCGGAGCCGGGGAGTTCCACCAGGCGGGCCCGGTAGCCGTGTTCGCCCTCCTTGGCGTTCCAGGCGTCGATGAGCTGCTGGCGGATGCCGTTCTTCCCGGTGACGTCCTGGCCGCTGGCCACCACGATCCGGGGCGGGTCGGCGTCCTGCGGCTGCTCCCGGGTGTCCGTGCCGGTGCAGGAGGTGAGCGCGAGCAGGGACAGCAGCGACAGTGCCGCGGCCGTCAGACGGCGGGCCATCATTCCTCCCCCGTTCCGGTGCGGGCGACCTCGTCGTGCAGGGCCGGCACGAGGTCGTCCCCGACGTCCAGGCAGCGGCCCCGGCCGGCCTCGGCGACGCGCGGGGCGGGCCGGCCCTGGTCGCAGCCGGAGCTGCTCAGGGACACCATGGCCACCGGCGCGCCCGCGCCGCGGGCCCGGTCGAGGACGTCCTCAAGGGCCTTGCCGGTCAGGCGTCCGTCGTCCTCGCCGTCGGTGAGGTACACGATCAGCTGCGGCCGCTCGTCGGTGCCGCGCCCCCGCATGAACTCCAGGGCGTCCCGCAGGGCCCCGGACGGATCGGCCTCGGCGTCCCGCACCTCGGCCTTGTCCAGGGCCCGTTCGGCAGCGGAGCGCTCGTGTGTGCCGAAGGGCAGCAGCGCGGTGTGCGTACCGTCGCCGGTGCCGTGCACCGCCCACACGCCGTACTCGTCCTCCCCGCCGAGCCCGGGCAGGGTCTGCTTCAGGATGCCGGGGCCGCCGCTGGAGCCGTCCCACCGGCCGGCCATCGAGCCGGAACTGTCGAGCAGGAACAGGACACGGCCGGGGCCGTGCGCGTTGCCGTATCGCTCCAGTGCCCGATCCATCGTCGAGGGGTCGGCCCGCCGCGCCGGGCGGACGGACTCGGCGAGGCCCTCGGGGGCAGACGCCGCGTCGAGCAGGCCGCGGTCACCGGTCGCGGACCTGAAGCCGTGCTCGCCGAGCACCGCCCGGCCGTCCGTCCCGGTCAGCCAGGTGCGGAAGCGGTCCACCGCGTCGTCCCGCGCCTCGGCGTCCCGGTCGCCGTCCTCCCAGCGGACCCGCACGAACGCCGGTTCCAGACCGGGCACGTCGTCGGGGTAGGCGGCGACGCGCGGGACACGGGTGGCCGGGTGGCAGCCGAGGCCCGTTTTCAGCAGGAACTCCGGGACCAGTGCCGTGCTGCGGCCGTCCACCGCGTGGTCGCCGGGCAGCGTGCACAGCAGCCGCGCGGCCGAGGGCTCGGGCCGTGCGGTCCGGGCGAGGCGCTGCTCGGCGGCGCGTGCGTCGGCCGCGCCGCGCGCCCCTGGCCTGTCGCCGTACAGGCCCATGGTCGCCAGCAGCGCCGAGCCGGTGGACTCCGGGTCGGAGCGGTGCAGTTTTGTCGTGGCGTCGGCCTGTTCCAGGTCGTCGAGCAGCTCGGCCAGCGACCGGCCGGTGGGGTCGAGACCGGCGCCGCGTGCCTTCGGCACGGCCAGCACGACCGGCGAGTACGCGAGGGGACCGTCCTGCGGCTCCAGCCGGGCGAAGACGCGGTCCTCCCGGGCCGCGGCCGAGGTGACCCGGTCGACGTCGGCGCGGGTGGCGGGGATCCACACGTCCGGCTGCGGGCCGATGTCCCGCTGCGGGTTGTCGTCCTCGCGGGGCTGCTGCCAGGCATCGGTGCGCTCGCCCAGCGCGGTCACCACGGCCGCGGCACCCGCGCTGTTGACGGTGACGCCGCTGCGCCGACAGCCGTCACCGGTGGTGTTGGCGTCCGACGTGACGTAGGCGTCCGCCGCCGCCCGGATCACCGGCTCCAGGTCGGGGTCGGTGAGGACACGCAGTTCCAGGGACGGCCCGCAGAGGGCGGACTCGCCGGTCAGGACGAGGATGCCGTAGCCACCGGCGCCGGTGACGAGCAGGGCGAGCAGCACCGCCGGCACGATGCGTCCGGAGCGGGTGGCGGGCTTCCGGGCACGGGCCTTCCGGCTGCCGGCCCTCCGGGCACCGGCCCCCGGGACACCGGCCTCCCGCCCACCGGCCTTCCCCGCACCGGCGGTCGGGACATCCGCCTCCCCGACACCGGCCTTCCGGGCACCAGCCTCCCCAGCACCGCCCCCGGCCCCCGGGGCACTGGCCTCCCCAGCACCGCCCCCGATCCCGGCCCCCGGGGCACCGGC
>NZ_JACHCX010000003.1:402951-425886 GCF_014207295.1 Streptomyces sp. AK010 | reverse complement strand
GGCCTCCCGCCCACCGGCCCTCCCCGCACCGGAGTTCGGGACATCCGCCTCCCCGACACCGGCCTTCCGGGCACCAGCCTCCCCAGCACCGCCCCCGGCCCCGGTCCCGGCCCCCGGGGCACCGGCCCCCGGGGCACCGGCCTCCCGCCCACCGGCCCTCCCCGCACCGGAGTTCGGGACATCCGCCTCCCCGACACCGGCCTTCCGGGCACCAGCCTCCCCAGCACCGCCCCCGATCCCGGCCCCCGGGACACCGGCCTCCCACCCACCGGCCTTCCCCGCACCGGCGGTCGGGAGATCCGCCTCCCGCCCATCGGTCTCCCCGGCACGGACCCCCGACCCACCGGCCTCCCCCGTACCGACCTCCCGCTCACCGATCCCCCCGGCGCCGCGGGTGAGCAGAGCCCGTAATCGGGGGAACCAGGGTTCGCCCGCGGGCGGGGGCGGGGGCGGGGGCGGGGGCACCGCAGGGCCCGCCGCCAGCAGCACGTCCGCCTCCGGGTCCCAGGGCGGTGCCAGCGCCTGCGGCCGTTGCGGATCGTCGTCCTCCGCCCGGTACTTCGCCGCGGCCATCCGCTCCTTCACCGCGGCGTACAGCCCGGAGAGCCACACCTCGCCGCCCGCGTCGAGGGCACCTGTGAGTTCGCGGGTGAAGGGTGTCGCCACGTCGGCGTCCCCGCCCAGGATGCAGCGGTTGGGCTGCACGCTCATCAGCAGCAGGATCTTGTGCTTCTTGCGCTTCGGATCGTCGAAGCGGTGCCAGATCCCCGCGGCGTTGCCCGCATAGCAGCAGTCGAGGATCACCACCACCTGCTCGGCGTTGCTCTCGGCGAGCTCGCCCAGCACCTGGCTGAAGCTCACCGAGCCGGGCAGCCCGTGGCCCGTGAGCACCCGCGCGGTGCGCATCTGGAGGTGCAGTTCGCTGCCGGAGGTGGAGGTGACGGCGTGCCCGGCGAAGTAGAGCAGCAGCAGCCCTCTGGCCTCGCGGCAGGCGCGGCGCAGCGCGCCCGTGAGGTCGTCCGGGGCCGGCGAGGCCAGGGTCCGTACCTCGCCCGCGCCGAACACCCCGCCCCGGTGCAGCGCGTCCTCGAGTGTGGTCCGGTTGTGCCGCACGGCCGGGAGCTGACCGGCCACGCCCTGGGGATCCGGTGCCGTGTGGTCGTACTCGGACACACCGGCCAGCAGCGCCCGGTTCGCCTTGCCGCGCGGGTCGAAGCGGCTCACCGCCTACTCCCCGTCGGGGTCCAGTGGGCGGATCTGCGGATCGGGATCGCCGCCCTGCAGCCGACGGCGGTTGTTCGTCCAGGTCTTCACCGCGCGGGCGGTGTACTCGGTGAGCGCCGCGACCGTGACGACGTCGCCGAGGATCTTCATCACGAGCTCGAGGTCGGGCCCGAGGCGTCCCGGGGTGCCGTCCGTGCCGGTCTGCTCCTCGATGCGCAGGTGTTGGCCGGAGAGCAGCTCCTCCAGCGGCTCCTCGCGCTCCAGCCACGTCTTCAGAGCTCTGACGTCGTCCACGGTCGCGCCGGCGCCCAGCCGGACGCGCACGCCTGAGACAGCCACTTGGTCCCCCTCTGTCATGTCCGACATCATGACACCGGGTCAGGCCCCGGCGGCAGACCCGTGACGTGACCGGCGAAAGCGATGGCACGCCCCCTTCACGCCACGCGCACACGGCGCACGCGCCTCAGCCCTGGGTCTGCAACTGCCTGAGCTGACGCTGCACATGGTCCAGTGCTCCTTCGCGCCGCCCGGGCACCCGCCCGCGCAACGCGGCGAGCGCGACGCCCAGTTCACGGGCGGGGGCGGTGTCGTTGACCTGACCCCACTGGTGGTGGGCCCGGTCCACGGCGGCCTCGACGGCGGGGGCGTCCGGCGCCTGCCCGGCGTTCAGACGGGCGGTGGCGATCATCAGCCAGGTGCGGCAGCTGCGGGCGGCGTCCCCGGCGAACATCGCCAGGTCGGCCCGTACCTCGGCCCAGTGCAGGGCCTCTTCGGACGCGGGCCCGTGCGCGATGACGGCGGCCTGCTCGTGCCGGGCGGCGAGCGCGTCGGCGTCCGGGTGCCGGCCGGACTGGACGGCGGCGGAGATGGCGGCATGCGGATCCCCGCCCGTCGGGCCGGGCGTGCTCAGCACCAGGTCCGTGCCCGCGCTCTCCGGCGCGATCCGGGTCAGCGCCTGCTGGTGCAACTGCTCGACGGGCGGACGGAATCCGCTGCGCAGGATCGTCGCGACGGCCCTCATGTACGCCGGGGCCGCGACCGTGCGTCTGGAGGGCGGGGGCGCGATGCGACCGTGAACGGCGTTGCCGCGCCCCGAGTCCAGCGGGGTGCTCCGCAGCAGCTCCCAGGTCTCGGCGTCGGCGTGCAGGTCGAGCAGGAGGGTCGTGGCGCCGGCCGGCCTGAGCCGCAGTTCCTCCCGGAACCAGTGCCAGGGGAAGGCCGTGTAGCGGGCGGTGGAGGCGGTGGTGCGGGCCAGCGCCAGGTGGGGCAGGCGCTGCCGGCGGTCGAGCTGGAGCTGCCCGGTGACGTACACGGTGAGGGGCCCGGGGGCCGCGGCGGCGGCGCGCAGCCGGGTGAGGACAGCCTGCGGCTCCAGCGGGTCGGCGAGTTCGACGACGTTCGCGGTGTCGGTGCCGGACAGCACCGCGGGCGCCACGGCCGCGAGGACGGGGAGCACCGAGGCGGCGTCCACCAGGCGCCCCCTGCCCACCGGCGAGGCCGCCAGCAGCAGCACCGTTCCGGGCATGGCCCCACCCCCTGTGTCGATCACGTACGTCAGCACCGTAACCGCTGCGGCTGCAAAGGTGGGTCTCAGGACCGCAGACGTCCGCCTTCGGGGGCTTCGCCCCCGGGCCCGCCGCCGGCTCTCCTGCGGACGGCGAACACCGTGGTGTCGTCGCCCAGGCGCCCGCCGCAGTGCCGCAGTGTGCCGTCCCGTACGAAGGCGGCGAGGCGGGCCGGTTCGGCGGTGCCGGGGTCCTCGGCGACGGCCCGGGTCACCTCGTGGGCGAGCGGATAGAACGCGCCGGTGCCGTCCCGGGCCTCGGTGACGCCGTCCGTCACCAGCAGCAGCGTCTCGTCGGCGGCGACCCGCCACCGCCGGGTCCGGGGCGGCCCGGGCGCGAGGTCCCGGCAGCCGAGCGGCAGCCCGGCCCCGGCCGACAGGGTGCGCACCCCGCCCGGCCCGACGGCGAGCGGCGGATCGTGCCCGAACAGCAGGACGTCCACCGCCTCCCGCTCGTCGTCGGGAAAGCCGAGCAGGACGGCCGTGGCGAACCGGTCGCCGTCGGAGCGGCCCAGGGCGACGGTGTGCCCGCGGTGCCGGACCATCCGCGTCTCCAGCCGTTCGGCGACCGTCACCAGCTCGCTCTCGTGGTACGCGGCCTCACGGAACGTGCCGAGCAGCGCGGCCGCCGCCTCCACCGCCCCCAGGCCCTTGCCCTGCACGTCGCCGACCAGCACCCATGTGCCGTGCGGGCCGGGCTGGATGTCGTAGAAGTCGCCGCCGACGCGGGCTTGGGCGTCGGCGGTGAGGTACACACCGGCGTGGTCGAGGCCGCCCCAGCCGGGCGGCAGGGGGCGCAGCACGGTACGGCGGACGGTGTCGGTGACGTCGCTCATGTGCAGGGCGCGGTTCTCGTCGCGCACGCGGATCGCGCAGGCCAGGGTGGCGAGGATGCCGCCGAGGGCGACGAGGACGAAGTCGGCGCGGCCCGCCCGGTATTCGTGCGGCCAGGTGCTGTCGGCGACGACGTACGTCACCAGGGACAGGAGGGCGAAGAGGGCCGTGCCCCACACCCCGCAGATCGAGGCGGCGATGGCCGGCACCAGCACGATCCAGGAGATCATGCGGAACTCGCCGATGGTGTGGTAGTCGGCCACGGCGATGGCGACGAGCAGCAGCAGTGGCGGCACCCAGGCCACGCTGCGGCCCCGCACCCGCAGCAGCTCCTGCCGCCGCACGACGTCACGGCGCCCGGCCCGCGCGTGCCGGACGAGCGGACCGTGCCCCTCGCGGTGGCGGCTCACGGCCCCAGCGAAACACGGGCCCGAGGCGGGCGCATCCCGTTCCCCCCGTACCGCCGACTTGCCAGGGGCTGTCCGCAGGTGTGCCCTGGATCCAGGGGCAGGGACAGAGAGGAGAGCTGTCATGGCTCATGCGGCACCCGCCTCACGCAGGATGATCACGCCACGGCGCCGGCCCGACGTCTTCGGCGCGCGGACCCACCTCGCCGTGAAGGTGGGCCTGCCCATCGTGCTCGGGCTCACCTACGGCTACTGGGCCGCCGCCATCCGGCGCGACGCCGGGCCCATCACGGGCTGGAACCTGCTGTTCGGGTTCGTCACGGCGCTCGTGTTCGCCGTGCTGTTCGCCGCCGTGTGCGCGGTGGCGCCGCTGCTGCGCCGCGAACTGCACGCGGTGTGCTGGTTCGTCTTCGCGGGCGGTGCGACCGGCTTCCTGTACAGCCAGTCCGGTGCGTCCGTGCTCAGCTCCAGCGGCCTGGGGCTCGCGGTGGGGGCGAGCGTCCTCGCGATGGTGTTCTACCGCTACTACACGCACGAGGACGCCGCGGGCCGGCGCATCGGCTGAGGCCGGAAGGGGACCGGGGCACCCGTTCGGGGGAGCCCGGCACCGGGGGCGTCCGGCGCCGCTTCTGGCAGGTGGAGTGCCCATCGGCGCGGCGGACGGGTCGGCGGAGGGCGTCGCAGCGCTCGCGGGCCCGGCCCGGGGCCCGTTGCCTGGAAGGGTGTCCGAGCGCGACCTGGCGCCCCGACCGGAGAAGGCGCCCCCACGAGCGCGGAACGTCCTGTCGGCCGTTCTGCTCACCCTCGCGTGCCTGCTCGTGCCGTTCGGGGCGCTCGCGTCCTGGGCGGCCCACGGGCTCACCGACACCGGCCGCTACGTGCGGACGATGGCGCCGCTCGCCGCCGACCCGGACGTGCGGCGCGCGGTCGCGGACGCCATGGGGGAGGGCGTCATGCGGCAGGCCGGGCGCGAGGCCGACACCGGCCCGCTGCGCGGGACGGCCGGGCCCTTCGTGCACGACGCGGCCCGTTCCTTCACCCGCACCGAGGCCTACCGCGCGGCCTGGGACGCGGCGAACCGGGCCGTGCACGACGCGGTGCTGCGCGCCCTGCGCGACGACGGGACCCGCGGAGCCCCGGTCACCGTCGACGCCGCTCCTGTCATCGCCCGGGTCAAGCAGCAATTCTCCGACGACCACGTGCCGTTCGCCCATCGCATCCCGGTCACGCACACGCGGATCCCGGTGCTTGCGGCCGAGGACGTGGACCGACTGCGCAAGGGGTACCACGTGCTGGAGACCGCCGCCTTCTGGCTGCCGCTCGCCGCCGCCGTCCTCGCGGTCGCCGCGATCGCCGTCGCCGCGTGCCGCCGCCGCGCGGTCACCGCCCTCGGGCTGGGCACGGCCCTGGGCGGCGCGCTGCTGGTCCTCGCCGTGGCGATCGGCCGCCGCCTCACCCTCGCCGACCTGCCCGACGCCCTGCACCGCCCGGCCGCGGGCGCGGTCTACGACGCCCTCACCGCCACCCTGCGCACGGTGTCCTGGCTGCTGTGCCTGCTGGGCCTGGCGGTGGCGGCCGGCGCCTGGGTCACGGGCCGGTACGGTCCCCGGCTCGCCGCGCGGCGACGTGGGCGAGGGTCCGCAGTGCCCGTCGCAGATCCGGTTCCGGAGCCGACGCGAGCCCGAGCCTGACGGCGTCGGGCGTGTGCCCGGGGGCGACGGCGAAGGCGGGGCCGGGTGTGACGGCGATGCCGTGGGCCGCGGCGGCGGCCGTGAAGGTGTCCGCGCGCCACGGTGCGGGCAGCTCCCACCAGGCGAAGTAGGCACCCGGGTCGGACCGTACGGTGAAGCCCGCCAGTTCCTCGGCGAGGATCCGCTGCCGCCGTGCCGCGTCGGCCCGCTTGGCCGCCACCAGCCGCGCCACCGTCCCCTCCCCGGCCCATCGCACGGCCGCCTCCAGCGCGAACCGTCCCGCGCTCCAGCCGCCCGACCGCACGGCCCGGGCCACGGCGGCGACCCGGTGCGGCGGCACGACGAGGAACCCGGCGGTGAGCCCCGGTGCGACCCGCTTGGAGAGCCCGTCGACGACGTGGGTGAGGGCCGGGGCGTGCGCGGCGAGCGGATCACCGGACTCCCGGAGGAAGGACCAGATGCGGTCCTCCACCACCGGCAGGTTCAGGTCGTGGACCAGCTGGGCGAGTTGCAGCAGCCGCGGCCGGGTCGTCGTCAGGGACGTCGGGTTGTGCAGGGTCGGCTGCACGTAGAGGGCGGACAGCGGCGCCGAGCGGTGCGCGGCCGCCACGGCCTCCGGGAGCAGCCCGGACGCGTCCCCGGCCAGCGGCACCAGCGTGATGCCGAGCCGCTCCGCGATCTCCTTGACCAGCGGATACGTCAGCTGCTCCACCCCGACCCGGCCGCCCGGCCGGACCAGCGAGGCCAGCACGGCGGCGATGGCCTGCCGGGCGTTGCCCGTGAACAGCAGCCGCTCCGGAGCGGGGCGCCAGCCCGGGGTGATGAGCAGCGTGGCCGCGGCCTCCCGGGCGGCCTCGGTGCCGGTCGCGGCGGCCGGTAACAGTGCCTCGGCCAGCACGTCGGGGCGCAGCAGCGGCGCGAGGACGGGGGCGAGCAGCTCCGGCTGGCCGGGCGCGGAAGGGTAGTTGAGCTCCAGGTTGACGGGTGTGGCGGCCGGGCCGGGCTCGATGAGCGCCCGCCCCGCCGGGCCGTCCGGTGCGGCCCGTACGAAGGTGCCGCGCCCGACCTCCCCGACGACCAGCCCGCGCCGCACGAGTTCGCCGTACACCCGCCCGGCCGTCGACGGGGCGATGCCCCGCCGCCGTGCGAACGCCCGCTGCGGCGGCAGCCGTTGCCCCGGCCGCAGCCGCCCGGTGGCGATGTCGTCGGCGATGCGGTCGGCGATGCGCCGGTAGTCACTCATCGGCCGGTCTCCCCCTTGAATTGCACCGAGAGCAAAGATCTTATTGCACCGAGTAGTTGGGCGGCCTAGGGTCGACACCATGGCACCCTTCCTCGCATACGAGGACAAAGGACCCGACACGCATCGGGTACCCCTGGTTCTCGTCCACGGCCACCCCTTCGACCGCACGATGTGGGCCCCGCAACTCGAGAGGTTCCCGGGTACCCGCCGTGTCGTCGCTCCCGACCTGCGCGGCTACGGCGCCTCCCCCACGACCCCGGCCGTCCCGGACTTCTCGGGATTCGCCCGGGACATCGAGGCCCTGCTGGACGAGCTGAAGGTGGAGTCGTTCGTCCTGGCGGGCCTGTCGATGGGCGGGCAGATCGTCATGGACTGCTACCGCCTCTTCCCCGAGCGCGTCCGCGGCCTGGTCCTCGCGGACACCTTCCCGGCGGCGGAGACCCCCGAGGGCGTGCGCACCCGCGACGCCATGGCGGACCGCCTCCTCGCCGAGGGCATGCGTGGCTACGCCGACGAGGTCCTGGAGCGGATGGTCGCCCCCTACGCCTCCGCCGAGGTCAAGGCGCACGTCCACGGCATGATGACCGCCACCGCCCCCGAGGGCGCCGCCGCGGCCCTGCGCGCCCGTGCCCGCCGCCCCGACTACGTCTTGCTGCTGCCGCGCGTCTGCGTCCCGGCCCTGGTGGTCGTGGGAGCCGACGACACCTTCACGCCCGTCTCCGACGCCCTGGCCCTGCACGCGGCCCTCCCGGACGCGGAGCTGCACATCGTCGACGGCGCGGCCCACATGCCCAACCTGGAACGGCCGGAGGTGTTCGACGCCGCGCTGGAGGAATTCCTGGCCCGGGTCGATGCCCGGCAACCTTCCTCCGCCCCGCCCCGTCTTTGAGGGAGGATTCGGGCATCCCACCCCGCGAAACGGAAGGCCGGGCCTTGGACACCGCCGCTGCCGAGTGGACCGCCAGGGACGACGGGCGCGAGCACCGCCCGCCCGGACGGCGGTTCGGCGCCTGGTGTGCCGGCCTGCTGTTCACGGGGGTGAGCGTGGTCGCCGGCTGCCGGGCCGCCGACAGCGACGGCATCACCCCCGTCCCCCAGCTCCTCGCCTTCCTCCCCTGGCTGCTCGTCCCCACCGCCGCCGGGCTGCTGCTCACGCTGCTGTCCCGCTGGTGGCTCGGGACGGTGTGGGGCGTGGTCCTGCTCGGCCTGCTGGCCTGGTTCATCGAGCCGTACGGCAAGACCGACGACCCCTCGGGCCGGCCGGTCGCCGAACTGCGCGTGCTGACCTCCAACGTCGAGTTCGGCCAGGGCACCGCGTCCCTCGTCACCGCCGTCCGCCGCGAGAAGCCGGATGTGGTCTTCGTGGCGGAGTGCGACTACGAATGCGACGCGCTGCTGAAGCGGGACCTCTCCCCGGACTATCCGCACCGCCGGGCCGTGGAGGGCGGCGGCTCCGAGGGCTCCGTCATCCTCAGCCGCTTCCCGCTCCGCCCCACCGAGGGCGTGCGCGGCTCGCTGGGCATGCCCGGGGCGGTCGCCGATGTCGACGGGCACGCCGTACGGCTGCAACTCGCCCACCCCATGCCCCCGCTGCCCGGCCAGGTGGACCTCTGGCGCCGGGAGCTCGACGCCCTGCGCGACGCGGCGCGCGCCGACCCGGGCATCCCGCTGGTCCTGGCCGGCGACTTCAACGCCTCCCAGGACCACGCCGCCTTCCGCCGCATCCTCGACACCGGCCTGCGCGACGCCTCCCGCCTGGACGGCGCCGACCGCACGGCCACCTGGCCGGCCCGGACGGCACCCACGCTCGGCGCGCAGATCGACCACGTCCTGGTGTCCGAGGACTTCGGGGCGAGCCGCACCCGCATCCTGGACCTGGCCGACACCGACCACCGCGCGGTCGTCACAGACCTCACTCTGCACGAGCGCCGCTGACCCGGCGCCTCTGCGCGCACACGGATACGGCCGCCCCGCGCAGCAGCGGCGAACCGCAGTGCGTGTCCCTGCCCGTCGACCATCCGGCGGCGGTGAAGCAGGAGGTCGACCTCGCCGACCTGGCCGGCGACCGCTGGATGATCGACCCCACGGTCGACGGCGAACGGGACGCCGTCCAGGGGATGTTCCGCGCCGCCCGCGTCAGCCCGCACGTCCTGCACGGCGACTACCACACGGCCGACGCCCTGGTCGCGACCGGCGAGGTGGTCACCGTCCGCCAGCCGACCCGCACTCCCCCGCCCCGACATGGCGGTACGCCGCATCAAGGGCGACCCGCTCGGCGTACGGCTGCTCGCCGCCGCCCGCACGGAGACCGACCTCGACGGCGTCCACCCCGCACTGGAGGAGGCGTACGGGGAGGTGGCCCGGCAGGCCCCGGCCTACCGGGAGTGGCTGGAGCGGGAAGGGCCGGCACCCGGGGGCCCGTTCAGACCCCCGAGCCCGGCCCTTCCCTGAACGGCTGTCGCCAGGCCGATCGGCTGCCGCCAGGTGACTCAGACGCCGATGTCGCGCCCGTCGGCACGCCACACGGCCACGACCGCCGGCCGGACGTACGTGCCGGGACCGTCGGGCCAGGCGCTGGCCGGCTTCTCCACGGACGCACCGTCGATCTCGCCCGGGTGCTGCACGGAGACGAGGACGCGCCGGTCCTGGATGATCGGACCGCAGGTCTCGGCACCCTTCGGCACGGTCAGGAACTGCTTGAGCTCACCGCGCCGTTCGCCCCGGGTCGCCACGCCGAACAGCCCGTCGTGCGAGCCGAGCTGGGCACCGTCGGTGGAGATCCACAGGTTGCCGTGGGGGTCGAAGGCCACGTTGTCCGGGCAGGAGATCTGGCTGACGGCGTCCTTCGGGAACCCGGCGAAGTAGGTCGCGGGGTCGTCCGGGTCACCGGCGACCAGGAACAGCGACCAGGCGAACCGGGTGCTCTCGGGCCGGTTCCACCGCTCGGTGAGCTCCAGCACGTGGCCGTGCTTGTTGGCGTTGCGCGGGTTGGCCTCGTCCGCCTTGGCGTTGGAGCCGACGCCCCGGTTGGTGTTGTTGGTCAGCGCGACGTAGACCTTGCCGGTCACCGGGTTGGGCTCGATGTCCTCGGGGCGGTCCATCTTGGTCGCCCCCACCTTGTCACCGGCGAGCCGCGTGAAGACGAACACCTCCTCGGCGCTCATCCCGTCCACGTGCGAGACGGCGCCCTCGGCGGTGGCGGTGGCGAGCGGGATCCACTCGCCGCTCCCGTCGAACTCGCCGTCCTGCGGCAGCTTGCCCGTGCCGTCGATCTCCAGGGCGGGGGAGTCACCGGTGAGCTTGGCGACGTACAGCGTGCCCTCGTCGAGCAGGGAGAGGTTGTGCTCACGCACGGAACGGGAGGTGCCGTGCTTCATCCGCTTGCTGCCGACGAACTTGTAGAAGTAGTCGAACCGCTCGTCGTCGCCGGAGTACACGACCGGTCGCCCGTCGTGGGTGAGCCGCACGGTGGCCGCCTCGTGCTTGAACCGCCCGAGAGCGGTGTGCTTACGAGGCGTGGACTCGGGGTCGTACGGATCGAACTCCACCACGTATCCGAACCGGTGCACCTCGTTCGGCTCCCGGGCGACGTCGAACCGCTTGTCGAACCGCTCCCACTTCCGCTCGGACGCCCCGGTGCCGATCCCGTAGCGCTTGTCGGTCGCCCGGCCGCCGTTGGCGAAGTACTGGTTGAAGTTCTCCTCGCCGTGCAGGGTCGTGCCCCACGGGGTGACGCCGCCGGAGCAGTTGTTGAGGGTGCCGAGCACCTTGGTGCCGGTCTGGTCGGCGGAAGTCTTCACGAGCTCGGAACCGGCGACGGGCCCGGTGAGCCGGAACGCGGTGGTGGCGGTGACCCGCCGGTTCAGCTGATGCCGGGGGACGGCGGTGAGCTTGCCGCTCCTGCGGTCCTCCTCCACCACGACGGCGGACAGCCCGTGCGCGGCCCAGGCGACCTCGACCTGCTCACGGGTCGGGTCGGCGGCGTCGTACCCGCGGAACATCAGGATCTCGTCGGTGTACTCGTGATTGGCGACGAGCAGCTGCCGGCCGCGCTCCCCGGGCAGCGGCAGCAGGGCGAGGAAGTCGCAGTTGTACCCGAACTGCGCGGCCTGGGCCTTCGCGGTCTGCTTCTCCGGGTCGAAGGCGGGCGCACCGCGCAGGATGGGCTCGCCCCAGCGGATGACGACGTTCTGCCGGTACCCGTCCGGCACGGTCACGGCGTCGGCGGTGTTGGGCGCGACGGGCGCGAAGCGCAGCCCCCGCGCGCCCTTGGTCTTGCGCCGGGCGGCCTCGGAGGCGGCAGCGGCGGACGGGGCGCCGGTGGCCGGGGCGGCGGCGGCCCGCGGAGCCTGTACGACACCGGCGGCACCCGCCCCCGTGGCGGCCACCGTCACCACGGCCGCGGCACGCATCATCGACCGGCGGCCGATCGCGCCGGCGATCACGTCACCGACGTACTCGTTGGAGCTGGTGTTGGGCACCTCGTGGAAGCAGGCGTCACCACACCGGAAACGACAGGTCATGGCGGACCTGCCGCCGGGGTGCGAACCGGACGGTGTTCCGATCAACGGCAGCAGCTTGCGCACTTTACTCTCCCTATGGATGCCCTTGGTGTCAGCGTGACCGTAAGGGTGCATTTGTGCGACAGCCGGGCGCCCAGGTGAACAACGGTTGAACCCACGGGTGACGTAAGGGGATTGTGGCGATTCAGAGCGTCGACACCCGTGCGGGCCGGATGTCCCCTTGACAAGGTGAACCTGGCACACCAGACCCTGCCCAAGATCGCACAGGAGGGCCGCTAACCTTACGTGTCCGTCCTGGCCAGGGATTGACGGGCTTCAACTCACGCGAAGGGTTGCGCGCACATGGGCATTCTCACTCGGTTGCGGAACGCGTTCGGACGATCCCGCAAGTCACAAACCGCCGAGGCGGAGGGTGCGGCGCAGACCACGCCGACCGAACCGACGACCTCCGAGGACACTCCGACGGCACCTGCGGCGCCCCCCAGGGTCCCGTCCCCCTCCCCGGAACCCACTCCGGGCCCGACGGCGAACGTCCCCGAACCTCGCGACGACGAACACGACCTCGTGTCGGCGGCCTTCGACAAGGTCGCGGTCCCGCGCCCCGCCGACTCGACGGAGAGCGCACCGACGGAGGAGAAGACGGCTACCGCCGAGGAACCGACGGCTGAGGCGAAGCCGACGGTTGAGGCGAAGCCGACGGTTGAGGCGAAGCCGGACGCTGTCGCGGAGTCGGCCGTCGAGAAGGCGGCTGCTGCCGAGGCCCCGGCCGTCGAGGAGAAGGCGACGGAGGCGAAGTCGGAGACGGCTCCGGTCACCGAGGAGCCGACAGAGGCAGAGACGAAGACGGCTCCGGTCACCGAGGAGCCGACAGAGGCAGAGACGAAGACGGCTCCGGTCACCGAGGAGCCGACGCCGACGGACGAGGCCACGGCGGAGAAGCCGGCGCCGGTGGAGGAACTCTCCGAGGAGGCCGAGCCGACCGCGGCCACCGAGCCGGCCGAGAAGCCGAAGGCCGCCCCGGCGGAGGAGCCCAGGGCACAGACGGACGCGAAGGCCGAAGCGGAGCCCGAGACCGCGGCACCGACGGACGCGAAGGCCGAAGCGGAGCCCGAGACCGCGGCACCGACGGACGCGAAGGCCGAGACTAAGCCCGAGACCGCGGCACCGACGGACGCGAAGGCCGAAGCGGAGCCCGAGACCGCGGCACCGACGGACGCGGAGGCCGAGACTAAGCCCGAGACCACGGCACCGACGGACGCGGAGGCCAAGGCCGCGAAGAAGACGGCCGCGCCGAAGACCAAGGCCGCGAAGAAGACGGCTGAGCCGAAGGCCGAGGCAGACGCCAAGGCCGCGAAGGAAATCGAGTCGAAGGCCGAAGCCGCACCGAAGGCCGCCGCAAAGACCAAGACCACCAGGACGGCCGAGCCGAAGGCCGCAGCCGAGGCAGCCGCCCTCGAACCCGCTGCCGCCGACGGCGACCAGGCCCCACAGGGGCCACCCGCACCCGACGACGAGAGCAGCACGGGTGGTGCGGGCGGGAACAAGACCGCCGAAGGCGAAGCCGAGGCGGCCAAGCCCGCAGCCGGCGCAAACCCGAAACCCGAGGCCGAGCCCAAGCCCGAGCCGAAGCGGAAGCCCGCACCGAACGCGGAGCCCCAGGCCGAGGCCGAGCCCAAGCCCGAGCCGAAGCGGAAGCCCGCACCGAACGCGGAGCCCCAGGCCGAGGCCGACCCGAAGCCCGAGACCGACCCGAAGCCCGAGACCGACCCGAAGCCCGGCACCGGCCCGAAGACCAAGGCCGGCCCCGCCCTCCCCCTCACCCGCGTCAAGACCCGCGCCCCGGGCCTGACCACCGCCTACAAGGCTGCCACCACCACACTCGACGCCCACAGCCTCACCGGCACCCGCGCCAAGGTCTACCTCGTCCTCGACCGCTCCGCCTCCATGCGCCCGTACTACAAGGACGGCTCCGCCCAGGCCCTCGCCGAGCAGACCCTCGCCCTCGCCGCCCACCTCGACCCCGAGGCAACCGTCCCGGTCGTCTTCTTCTCCACCGAACTCGACGGCACCGGCGAGATCACCCTCTCCGACCACGAGAACAAGATCGACGACCTGCACGCGGGCCTCGGCCGCATGGGCCGTACCAGCTACCACGCAGCAGTCGAGGCGGTCCTCGCCCACCACGGCAAGACCGAGACGGACCCCGCCACCCCCACCCTCGTGATCTTCCAGACCGACGGCGCCCCGGACGCGAAGACCCCGGCCACCCAAGCCCTCACCGACGCCGCCAAGACCCACCCCACCGTCTTCTTCTCCTTCGTCGCCTTCGGAGACCCGGAGAACAAGGCCTTCGACTACCTCCGCAAGCTCAAGACGCCCAACACGTCCCACTTCCTCGCCGGCGAAACCCCCCGCGAGCTCACGGACAAGGAGCTCTACGAGGGCGTACTGGCGAACTGGCGCCCGTAGCCCTCCGGCCCCACCGGCACCGCCCACCCGCCCCGCCCCACGCCGCCCGCGTCCCACCCCGCAAAAGGGGAGGCGGGCGGTGTACCCATGTCAGCTACGATTTCAAGGTTCCGTAGACGACCGAGACCACGAGATCGTCACCCCACGTAGCGACTTGGGAGCAGCCCGCGATGGCTCGACACCTCATCACCAGCGCCCTTCCGTACATCAACGGGATCAAGCACCTGGGCAACATGGTGGGGTCCATGCTCCCGGCGGACGTCTACTCCCGGTACCTGCGCCAGCGCGGCCACGAGGTCCTCTACATCTGCGCGACGGACGAGCACGGCACCCCCGCGGAGCTCGCCGCCAAGGAGCAGGGCGTCCCCGTGGACGCGTTCTGCACGGACGCGCACCACCAGCAGAAGGCGATCTACGACGGCTTCAACCTGGCCTTCGACTACTTCGGCCGCAGCTCCTCCCCGCAGAACCACGAGATCACGCAGGAGATCGCCCGCGAGCTGAAGGCGAACGGCTTCATCGAGGAGCGTTCGATCCGCCAGGTGTACTCGATCGCCGACGGCCGCTTCCTGCCCGACCGCTACATCATCGGCACCTGCCCGCACTGCGGCTACGACAAGGCCCGCGGCGACCAGTGCGAGAACTGCACGCGCGTCCTGGACCCGACCGACCTCATCGACGCCCGCTCCGCGATCAGCGGCAGCAGCGACCTGGAGGTCCGCGAGACCAAGCACCTCTTCCTCCTCCAGTCGGCGCTCGCCGGCGAGGTCGAGGCGTGGGTCGACGAGCGCGCCGACAACTGGCCCGTCCTCGCGTCCTCCATCGCCCGCAAGTGGCTGACGGAGGGCCTGCACGACCGCGCGATCACCCGTGACCTGGACTGGGGCGTCCCGGTCCCCGCCGACACCTGGCCGGACCTCGCCGCGGAGGGCAAGGTCTTCTACGTCTGGTTCGACGCCCCGATCGAGTACATCGGTGCCACGAAGGAGTGGGCGGACCAGGACCCGGAGAACCGCGACTGGCGCTCCTGGTGGTGGGAGTCGGACGCGAACGTCCACTACACGCAGTTCATGGGCAAGGACAACGTCCCCTTCCACAGCGTGATGTTCCCGGCGACCCTGCTGGGCACCCGCGCCCCGTGGAAGAAGGTCGACGTCATCAAGGCCTTCAACTGGCTGAACTACTACGGCGGCAAGTTCTCCACGTCCCAGCGCCGGGGTGTCTTCACGCACGACGCCCTGGACATCCTGCCGGCCGACTACTGGCGCTACTTCATGATGGCGAACGCCCCCGAGTCGGACGACTCGTCGTTCACCTGGGAGCACTTCACCGCCACGGTGAACAAGGACCTGGCCGACACCCTCGGCAACTTCGTCAACCGCGTCCTGTCCTTCTCCAAGAAGCGCTTCGGCGAGGAGGTCCCGGCGGGCGCCGAGCCCGGCGACGCGGAGGCGAAGCTGGGCGAGGAGATCGCCCGCCTGCTCGCGGAGTACGAGTCCCAGATGGAGGCCATCCAGTTCCGCAAGGCGGCGGCCGCGCTGCGCGCCCTGTGGTCGGCGGGCAACTCCTACCTGGAGGAGAAGGCCCCCTGGCTGGAGATCAAGACCAACCCCGAGGGCGCCGCGCTGACCCTGCGTACGGCGATGAACCTGATCCACCTCTACGCCGTGGTCTCCGAGCCGTTCATCCCGACGTCGGCGCAGAAGATGCGTGAGGCATTCTCCCTGGAGAACGACACGGCGACCTGGGTCACCCCGGACGAGGCCCGCTCCCTGACCTCCGTCCCCGCGGGCACCCCGTTCACCATCCCGCCGGTCCTGTTCGCCAAGCTCACGGACGAGGACCGGGAGTCGTACAAGGAGCGCTTCGGCGGCGAGCCGGCCGCGTAACGCGCTCGCTACAGCACAGGGCCCGGGAGGGCGAGAGCCTTCTCCCGGGCCCTGCGGTTTGCGAAGATCGCACGAGGACGGCCACCCGGCCGCCGCGACTCACCACGGGGGTTTCCATGGCACTGTTCGGCAACGCGCACACCGTGAACCCGCAGACGGCCCAGCAGGACTACGCCCGCCTCCTCGGCCACGGCGAGCAGGTCCACGCCGCGTTCCTGCTGATCCGCGACACCATCCTCTTCACCGACCGCCGCCTGATCCTGATCGACAAGCAGGGCATCACCGGCAAGAAGGTCGAGTACCACTCGGTCCCCTACCGCAGCATCACCCACTTCGCGGTGGAGACGGCCGGCACCTTCGACCTGGACGCCGAGCTCAAGATCTGGCTCTCGGGCTCCCAGCTCCCGATCCAGAAGACCTTCACCAAGGGCGTAGACATCTACGAGGTCCAGGCGATCCTGACCCAGTTCGTGGCGCGGTAGCCAAGGAACGTTTCTCCCGAGCTCGAAAGAGTGAACGCCTTCCGTACGCCGGAAATGCGGCCTTGCGCCCACTTACATAGCCCACATGGTCACATCAGCCCATGAAGGCATGCATCGGATCTTTCAGGAGCGGCCTGAGATCCTTTCCCCGGTCTTCGGGGTGCTGGGCATCGCGTTCCCCGAGAAGGCGGCCGTCTAAGCGATCGGCACCGACGTGACGGAAGCCAGGCCCCTGACGCGCCACATCGACACCGTGCTGCGCATCGGCCCGTCCGACGGGGAGGACTTTCTGCTCGCGGTCGAGGCGCAGGAGAGAAGGGACACCAAGAAGGAATCGAGCTGGCCGTACTACATCTCCTACCTCCAGGCAAAGTACGGCCTGCCGGTCCTCCTGCTCGTCGTCTGCCGCGACCGGGCGACGACCAAGTGGGCGACCGGCCCCTTCTCCTGTGGCACGCGTGGCTGGATCGCCCAGAGGACGTACCCCTTGGTCGTCGGACCGGACAACCTCCCGGTGATCACCGATCCGAGGACGGCGGCGGAGAAGCCGGCGATGGCCGTGTTCTCCGCTCTGGCTCACGCCAACAGCCCCCACATCGACGCCATACTGGACGCACTGGGCCGTTCCCTCGCAGGGATGGACTGGAACGCCGCCAGCTACTTCTTTCAGTTTCTCGACTCGGCGTTCGGGGACACCCCCGCCGGAGACAAATGGAGGGACATCGTGACGTTCGTCAACTACTTCCCCGGCCGGGGCACGGTGATGGAGAAGGCCTATCTCGAGGGCGAGGCCAGAGGCGAAGCCAAGGCCATCCTCCGCTTCCTCGAAGCACGAGGCGTCTCGGTCCCCCAGGAGGCCCGGGACCAGATCGCCGGTTGTACCGACCTCGACCTGCTGAACCGCTGGCTGGACCGGACGCCCCACGTGCAGAACGTCGACGAACTCTTCGTCGAGGACGCGGCACCCGCCGCGGACCGGACCGAAACCTGACCCGGGGCGATCGTGATCGACGATCAGGACGCCGAACCGGAACTGCACGACTTGCTCCGGTTCACGCTGACAAGCATGGGCTTGGGCATTCCACCGGAGCGAGTCATGGGCGATTTACAGCAATCACGTACACGTTCTCGAGGGGACCTTATGGAGGCCCGCGTTCCGGGTCAACGGGTTGAGAAGAAGTCCATGTAGGTGAATATGGGGCGGACGCCACGTAGGCGTCCGCCCCATCCGTCTCGGCTCAGCCCGCGGACGCCGAGGCCGACGCACCCGGCTGGACGGAGTCCCCCGTGCCGTCCTGCGTGGCCTCCGGGTCGACTCCCATGGTGAGTGTGGCGGTGACGCCCTTCGCGATGGCGCCCTTCTTGTAGTTCAGCTTCAGCAGACCGCCCTCGGTGCCGTTGCCCGGGTAGATGGTGTCGTCGTCGAGGGTGGTGCGGGTCGTGGTGTTGGTGGAGTACGGCGCGACCTCGGCCGTGGCGAGCACGGACGCCTCGTCGAAGAAGAGCTGCCCGGTGTGGCAGGTCGTGCCGCCCTCGTAGCCCGCGTCGGTCCAGGTGCCGTTCACATGCACCTTGGTGTGGATGTGAACGCAACGCCCCTGGTACCAGCCGGGGAAGACCGTGCGGAACACGACCTCACCCTTCTTGTCAGTCCGCCATGTGCCCCGCAGGTAGCGCTCGTCATCGGTGGGCTCTTCATGCCCTCCACCGCCACCGCCCCCTCCCACAGGCGCACCCGTGGGAGCCCCGGTCGGCGTACCGGAGGGCGCACCGGTGGGAGGCGTACCGCCCCCGCCACCGCCCCCGCTGCCCATCGACTCGTACCCGGAGTACACGCCCAGCGCGTTGCAGTGCCAGATGTCGACGGCGGCGTTGGCGAGGGGCTTGCAGGTGTCGGAGTCGATCACCTTCAGACGCAGGGTGAGCGGAATGCCCTCCTGGTCCTCGGTGACGTCCCGGCGGAGCTTGTCCGCGTCGATGTAGTAGGGGCCTTCAGTCGTCTCGGAGGTCAGCCTGTAGCAGGCCTCACCGGAGGTTCCGGCCGCCTCCCCCTTGGCCGCCGTCGTCTCCTCGCCGGCGAAGGCGCCCGCCGCGAACGCACCGCCGACACCCACCGCCACCACCGCACCGGCGCCCGCGGCGACGACCTTGCGGCGTGTCAGATCCCGTTTGTGCTTCGGCCCTTGGGCCGTCTCCTGTCCCGTCATGGGAAGGGAAGCTAGGGAGCGCGGCTGTCAGGAGCCTGAGTGAGGGCTGGGTAAGAGCCCTGGACGCGAAAGTGGCTCGGAACCGGCGACGGTTCCGAGCCACTCACGGCAGATCGCCTACTTCGGCTGCGGCTTGCGCACCGACAGGTGCAGTTCCTTCAGCCGGGCCTCCTCCAGCTCCGTCGGCGCGCCCATCATCAGGTCCTGGGCGTTGCCGTTGAGCGGGAAGGCAATGGTCTCGCGGATGTTGGGCTCGTCGGCGAGCAGCATGACGATGCGGTCGACGCCCGGGGCGATGCCGCCGTGCGGCGGGGCGCCGAAGCGGAAGGCGCGCAGCATGCCCGCGAACTTCTCCTCGACGGTCTCGCGGTCGTACCCGGCGATCTCGAAGGCCTTGAGCATGATCTCCGGCTCGTGGTTCCGGATCGCGCCGGAGGACAGCTCGACACCGTTGCAGACGATGTCGTACTGCCAGCCGAGGATGTCCAGCGGGTCCTGGGTCTCCAGGGCCTCCAGGCCGCCCTGCGGCATGGAGAACGGGTTGTGCGAGAAGTCGATCGCGCCCGTCTCCTCGTCCTTCTCGTACATCGGGAAGTCGACGATCCAGCAGAACCGGAAGACGCCCTCCTCGAAGTGCCCGGCACGCTTGGCGGCCTCGACCCGGACCGCGCCCATGATCTTGGAGACCTCGTCGAACTCGCCCGCGCCGAAGAAGACCGCGTGGCCGGCCGCGAGCGACAGGCGCTTGGTCAGCTCGGCGACGTTCTCCTCGGTGAGGAACTTCGCGATCGGGCCGGTCAGCGAGCCGTCCTCGGCGACGCGGACCCAGGCCAGGCCCTTGGCGCCCTGCGAGACGGCGTAGTCGCCGAGCTGGTCGAAGAACTTGCGGGGCTGGCCGGAGACGTCCGGCACCGGCAGGGCACGCACGTGCTTGCCGGCGAACGCCTTGAACTCCGAGCCCTCGAAGATGTCGGTGATGTCGACGAGTTCGAGCTGGGCGCGCAGGTCGGGCTTGTCCGAGCCGTACTTCAGCATCGCCTCGCGGAACGGGATCCGCGGGAACGGCGAGGTGACGTGGCGGCCTCCGCCGAACTCCTCGAAGAGCTCGGTCATGAGCTTCTCGACGGGCTGGAAGACGTCCTCCTGCTCGACGAAGCTCATCTCGATGTCGAGCTGGTAGAACTCGCCCGGCGAGCGGTCGGCGCGGGCGTCCTCGTCGCGGAAGCAGGGCGCGATCTGGAAGTACCGGTCGAAGCCGGAGATCATCAGCAGCTGCTTGAACTGCTGCGGCGCCTGGGGCAGGGCGTAGAACTTGCCCGGGTTCAGACGGGAGGGGACGACGAAGTCGCGGGCGCCCTCGGGGGAGGTCGCGGACAGGATCGGCGTCGCCATCTCGTTGAAGCCCAGCGCCGTCATCTTGTGGCGGATCGCCGAGATGACCGACGTGCGCAGCAGGATGTTGCGGTGCATGCGCTCGCGGCGCAGGTCGAGGAAGCGGTACTCCAGGCGCCGCTCCTCGTTGACGCCGTCCTCCGTGTTGATCGTGAACGGCAGCGGGGCGGCCGCGCCGAGCAGCTCGACCTCGCCGACCTCGACCTCGATCTCACCGGTCGGCAGCTCGGGGTTGATGTTCTCCGTGCCCCGGGAGACGACCTTGCCGTCGACACGGACGGTCGACTCCTTGGAGAGCTTGTCGAGGGCCTCGTAGGCGGGGGTGCCGGGACGGGCCACGAGCTGCGTGATGCCGTAGTGATCGCGCAGATCGATGAAGAGGATGCCGCCCAGGTCGCGCCGATTGTGCAGCCAGCCACTCAGCCGGACGTCGCTGCCGACGTCAGAGGAGCGGAGCTCGCCGCAGGTGTGGGACCTGTACCGATGCATCGTCGTTCATCCAGTCTTCGCTGATCGGGGTCTGTGTTTCACGTGAAACTCGTCCCCAGCGTACCGGGCAGGCGAAGATCGGCTCTCCACAGTTGTGGATCGGGGCGTGCGGTGGTTGTCGATCGAAGCACGCGGTGGTCGCTGATCGGGCACGCCGTAGTCGGTCGTCGATCGGTGATCGCGCACGCCGCAGTCGGTCGTAGAGCACGCACGCGCCGTCGTTCGGGCACACGTCCGCTATCGGTGGCAGTGTTCGACGGCCTCTTCCTAAAGTAGGGCAATGCGCACTGGCGAGCCTCTGCCCGCCGTGGGGGAGGCCCTCGCCGCCCTCGCGACCGGCCTGTGGCACTGGGACACCGCCACCGGGCTGGTCACGGTCGATGCCGAGGCGGCCCGGTTGCTCGGGCTGCCCGCCGAGCAGGTCAGCCTCACGGAGGCCCAGGCCCGGGCCCGGCTGCACCCGGTCGACTGGAACGAGATCACCGGCGTGATCCAGCTGGCCGTGGCCGAGGGCACCCTCGCCGAGGTCCGGATCCGAATCATGGACGAGCTGGGCCGGGTCGTCCGGGTCGTCCGCAGCCGTTCCAAACCGTCCTTCGACCGCGCCCGCAAGGCGTACCGGTTGATCGGCACGCTCCAGGAGGTCACCGAGCCGACGCCGGGCACACCGGCCGGGCGCAGCGCGGTCACCGGCGACTGGCGGCGCTCACGGGAGGCGTTCCTGCTGGACGCGGGCCGGGCCCTGGCGGAGGCGCGCTCCACCCAGGAGGTCCTGCGGGTCACGGCGAATCTGTCGATGCCCGGGTTCTCGCCGGACGGGCTGGCGGTGTTCGGCGTCTCGGGCGACCGTCTGACGATCATCGGCCACCACGGGCAGCAGCGGGGCACCGAGAGCCCCTTCTCGGACATGCCGCTGGACACGGACTACCCGGCCGCCGAGGTGGTGCGGACGGGCCGGGCCGTCTATCTGCCCTCCGCCGAGCACTACAAGGCCCGCTACCCGCTGACCTGGCCGCTCGCCGAGCGCTTCGGCCGCCGCTCCTGGGCGTTCCTGCCGCTGACCGTGGCCGGGCGGACGATGGGCGCGTGGATGGCGGCGTTCACCTACCCGGTCGCGTTCACCCCGGACGAGCGGTCCGTGCTGACGACGGTGGCGCGGATGCTGGCGCAGGCCCTGACCCGGGCGGGCGTGGCCGAGAGCGAGCGGGCCCTGACCGACGGGCTCCAGCGCACGATGCTGCCGAGGCTCGGACCGCAGCGCATCCCGGGCATGAGCGTCGCCGCCCGCTACGTCCCGACGGGCGGCGGGCTCCAGGTCGGCGGCGACTGGTACGACGTGATCCCCCTGCCCAGCGGGCGGTTCGCGCTGGTCATCGGTGACGTCCAGGGCCACGACGTGCGGGCGGCGGGGTTGATGGGCCAGCTGCGGATCGCCCTGCGGGCCTACGCCTCGGAGGGCCACCGGCCGGACGCGGTGCTGTCGCGCGCCTCCCGCTTCCTGCACGGCATCGGTGACGAGGACCCGGCCGACGAGCGCTTCGCGACCTGCGTCTACGTCGAGGTCGACCCGGCGACGGGGGTGCTGGACATCGCCCGCGCCGGGCATCCGGACCCGGCGATCCGGATGGCCGACGGCACGGTGCTGACGCGGCCGACGTCGGGCGGTCTGCCGCTGGGCATCGACCCGGACGCCGATTACCCCACGACCCGGCTCACGCTGGAGCCCGGCGAGACGATGCTGATCTGCACGGACGGCCTGCTGGAGACCGGTGGCCACGACCTCGACTCCGGCTGGCGGCGGCTGCGCGGGCTCTTGGAGGACCACAAGGGCGATCTGGAGGAACTCGCCGACACCCTGGTGCAGGCCGTGCACGGGCCGTCCTCGCACCACACCACCGGCCCGCTGGCGGACCGCCGCGAGGACGACATCGCGATGCTGCTGCTGAGCCGGGAGGGCGGGGGCTGTGGCTGCGGTGACGCGATGACCGTACGGCCTCCGGTGCGGCGCTCGGTGCTGACCGTCGCGCAGGCCGAGCCCGAGCGGGTCGCGGTCGCCCGGCAGCAGCTGCGCGAACTGCTGCACGACTGGGCCTCGCCCGACCAGGTCGACTCGGCGGTGCTGCTGCTGTCCGAGCTGCTGACGAACGTCCTCGTGCACACCGACCACGACGCGCTGCTGGTCGCCGAGATCACGGGCGACGTGGGCGGGCGGCGGCTGCGGATCGAGGTCACCGACGCCGGCGACGACCTGCCGCACCGGCGCAGACCCGGGGAGCTGGCGTCCTCCGGCCGCGGCCTGGTGCTGATCGAACTGCTCGCGCACGCCTGGGGCGTCGACCCGCGAGGCGAGGGCAAGAGCATCTGGTTCGAGCTGTACGAGTCCGTGAACGGCTCGGGCGACGGCTCCTGGTCGCCGTAGCGGTCTCGACGCACAGCGGACGGCGCACGGCGCAGTGTGGCTCCTGGCCGCTTGACCGGTCACGGTTCCGGTGCCGGCGACGGCTCCTGGTCGCCGTAGCGG
>NZ_JACHCX010000003.1:111164-402856 GCF_014207295.1 Streptomyces sp. AK010 | reverse complement strand
GCGGGTCTCGACGCACAGCGGACGGCGCAGGGCGCACGGTGGCTCCTGGCCGCTTGACCGGTCACGGTTCCGGTGCCGGCGACGGCTCCTGGTCGCCGTAGCGGTCTCGACGCACAGCGGACGGCGCAGGGCGCACGGTGGCTCCTGGCCGCTTGACCGGTCACGGTTCCGGTGCCGGCGACGGCTCCTGGTCGCCGTAACGGGTGCGCAGTTCCTGGACGATGCCGAAGGCCGCCGCGGTGAGGGGGACCGCGAGGAGCATGCCGAGCACTCCGGCGACGGAGGCCCCGGCCGTGATCGTCACCATCACCACCGCCGGGTGCATCTGCACGGTCCGGCTCTGGATCATCGGCTGGAGGACGTGCCCCTCCAGCACCTGCACCGCCAGGACCACGCCGAGCGCCCACAGCGCGATGACGAACCCCCGGTCGGCGAGGGCGACCAGGACGGCCAGGGCGCCCGAGATGAAGGCGCCGAGGTAGGGGATGTACGCCCCGACGAAGACCAGTGCGCCCAGTCCGGCCGCTCCGGGCACGTCGAGGACGAGCAGGCCCACGGTGATGAGCAGTGCGTCGATGAGGGCGATGAGGGTGGTGCCGCGCATGAACCCCTCGACGGCCCTCAGCGCCCGCCGCGCCATGGCCTCCAGGGTGTCGGCCGACCCGCGGGGCGACAGGGACCGCAGCGTCCCGGCGGCCTTGTCGGAGTCGCGCAGGAAGAAGAAGACGAGCAGCAGCGCCAGGACGGCCATGGCGACGGACTCGCCGACCACGCTCACGCCGCTGATCACGCCGGAGGCGGCCGTACCGCCGAACTTGCCCAGCAGTTCCCGGGCGTTGGAGGCGAGGTCGTCCAGTGAGGTGCCGGCCGCTCCGAAGTGCTCGGAGACCCCACGGGCGGCCTGCTTGAGCGAGGCGACGATCTCGTCGCCGGTGTCGATGAGCGCGGCGACCACGATGTACACGGCCCCGCCGACCACGGCGACCACCGCGACACAGGTGAGTCCGGCCGCGACCGACCGGTGCACCCCGGCCTTCACGAGCCGCCGGTGCAGCGGCCCGAGCAGCGCCGTCCCGAGCAGCGCGAGCAGCACGGGCACGACGGCGGTCCGGAACTCCACGAGCAGCCGGATGCCGACGTAGACGACCCCGGCGGCGAGCAGCAGTACGGCACACCAGGCGGCGAAACGCCGGAGGGTCTCGGGGAGCAGCGGCTTGGTGTCCTGCACTCACCCAATCGAACATCCCACGCCTGAGCGGGCCTGCCGGAACCAGCCGGACGAGTGAGGCCGTGCCGACCCTGCCCGTCATCCGGGGCAAGGAAAGCACGTCATCCGTCAGGCGAAGACGGCCAATGAGTCGTCGGCACCGCGCACTCCGAGGAAACATGCCATGGCCACACGCTGTCCCTTCGTAAGGCGCCGCACGCCGTGCACGCGGGCAGCATCGAAGATGAGCAGATCACCGCTGCCGGGACGGATCGTCCAGTCCGGGGCGGTCAGTCGTGCACGGTCCAGGCCGTAGTCATGGCGGCGCTGTTCCCTGTACTGGACTTCATCGTCGACGACCGTGTCCCACAGTTCCAGCTCACCGCCGCCGTCCTCCGGAGGCACTTCGAGGTACACGTTCACGCCGAGTCTCTTGGTGAACGCATAGCCGCCGAGTACGTCCGAGTTGCGCTGGTCGATATGAGGGTTCGCCTGTCCACCCGACCGCCACCGTCTGATCACGTTGAGCAGGGCCGGGCCGCCGGCCCTCGTCAGGGCCACCTCCGCGCCGGGCGGCCACAGTGCGTCCAGCTGTGACAGCAACCTGTCGACCGGAGACCCGACCCCGGCGAACAGCGACTCTCTGATGAACCTCGTGGTCGCTGCTCCCTCGGCCACATACTGTTCGGCCTTCTCACGGCTCTCATTCGCCTCGCCGATGGAGACGCCGACGCACTGAAAATCAGGCGTGAGAGTGTAGGTCGACGCCTCGCAGGCGGCCTCGATACGCGGGCCGGCCGCCTCGTAGACGCCGGGCGGCGAGTACCCCCGGCACCAGATCAGGTCGAGATCGCCTTTGATCAGCCCGATCAGCGCGTCGTAGGAAAGGTCGGCCGCTGCTGTCAGTTGACGCTCGCTCATGTTCCCCCCGTGGTCCCCCGTTGTGGCGTCCGATCTTCGAGCGTGGGTTCGATCAGTTCAGCAGCGCGGCTGCGGACAGGAGCCGCATGGCGACTCCGATGGCCCGCTCGTCCACGTCGAACAGCCCTTGGTGCAGGTCGAGTGTCCGCTCGGCCCCTGGCGTCCGAACCCCCAGGCGGGCCATGGCTCCGGGCACCTCTCGCACGAACCAGGCGAAGTCCTCCCCACCGAGACTCTGCTCGGTGTACGTCGCGCCGTCCTTCCCCAGAGCTTCCTCGGCCGCCCTCCGGAACAGCGCGATACTGGTGGCCTCGTTGACGACCGGAGGAATGCCCCGGGTATATTCGAGGTCGGGCGTCACTCCGTGCAAGGCGGCGATGTTCTCGACGGCCTGCCGGAAGAGGTCCTCGACCAGCGTCCATGCGCGCTCGTCGATACAGCGGATCGTGCACTGCATAAAGCCGGTTTCCGGGGTGAGCGCTCCGGTCGACTCCGTGCCGGTGTTCGCCTCCACATGGCCCCAGACAATGGAGACGCCTGAGCCCATGGGCATCCACTGACTCACGGCGGTGGGAACACCGACGGTCAGCGCGGCCACAGCATGGACCACGTTGGGCGGCATGGTCCCGTCACCGGCTCCCGCTCCCGCCTTCACCGTCAGCTTGACGAGGTCGCATGCCGAGGTCAACGGCCCTGTCTTGAGCCCGACACGACCCACGTCGATCTTGGGGTCGCAGTGCAGAGCGAGAATGCGGCCCACGTCCTTCAGGACTCCGTGCCGCATCATGTACTGAGCGCCGGCGATCTTCTCCTCGGCGGGCTGGAAAACGAGCCGCACAGGTGTGGGAAGGCCATGTGTCTTCGACAGCTGCGCCAGTCCCAGACCGGCTCCGAGCACACCAGCCGTGTGCACATCATGGCCACACGCGTGGCAGAATCCCGGCACCGTCGACCGGTACGGAACTGCTTTCTCATCTGTCACCGGAAGGGCGTCGAGATCCGCCCTCAGCGCCAGCAACGGAGCGCCCGGGTCCAGGCCCGGGATGTCGCACACCAAACCGGTGGCCCCCGGCATCAATCGGGGTTCCAGTCCGGCCTTTTCCAGCCGCTCGGCGACCTTTTGAGTGGTACGGAATTCCTCATTCGACACCTCGGGGTGCCGGTGGAGATCCCTGCGGAATTCGATCATCTCCGCTTCAAGGGCCAGCGTGAACTCCTTGACCAGTGCTTTCACACTGTCAGGCGGTGCGACGGAGCCCACGGCGTTGAGCGGCACGTCGAGAGCGAGCTCAACGCCGCTTGTACTAGCGTTCATTGGGCCAGACTAGAACAAGATCGCATATTGCAGAAACCGAATGCCGGAACACTAGACGAGAAGCTCACCGCGAAGTACGCCTACGGCTTGACCGCCGAGATGGACCCGATTGTCCGTAAGGCGCAGGCGGATCCGGCCACCTCTCCGCGAGGCCTGTTCGGCCATCATCTCGGTGGCACCGAGGAGGGGTGACCACCACGTGGCCAGTGTGCAGTGAGCAGAACCCGTGACGGGATCTTCCGGAACTCCAACCTCCGGATAGAAACAGCGACTGACGAACGCGCGTTCGCTCTGCCGCGCGGTGACGATGACACCGCGTACGGAAAGGTCGCGGGACAGAGCCGCGATGCCGGCGAAATCCGGCTTCAGCCCCCTGACTTCCCTCTCGTGCGGAACCTGGACAAGAAGGTCGTCCCTGCCCCGCGCCGCGGCCTCGACGGTCACATCACCGAAGGGTTTCGACAGTTCTCCCGACGTCGGCACCGCATCGAGGACGTCCGCGGGGAAGTCCATGTCGACCCAGCCGCCTTCGGCGACACAGCTGAGGCGACCGCTCCGGCGAGTGATGAACTCGCTCCTGCCGCCCAGCACATGAGCGGCGGCCAGCGTGGCGTGGCCACAGAGGTCGACCTCCGCCACCGGTGTGAACCACCGCAGGGGATAGCCCATTCGGCGCTGGCGGTCACCGACGACCACGAAGGCCGTCTCGGAATGCCGCATCTCGGTGGCGACACTCTGCATCCAGGACGGCGGCCGCTCCTCCGGCATGAGCACCACCGCGGCAGGGTTTCCCTTAAACGCCACGTCGGTGAAGGCGTCCACCACATGAATCTCGTCCATCACGCCCCTTCGCGTGCTGCACCCGGTCCGCACCTGACGTTGTTCCAGTGTGCGGAGCTTACCTCAACAAATAAGGCATTTCTTAACAAGATATGACTAACCCCATTCTGCGAGCAGCCCCCTGGTGGCGGTCGTCTCAGCGTGCTCCGGCCCCAAATTCAGCTGCTGCCATACGACGACCTCCTGAAAATCGCGTAGTCCCTCCTCCGTCCGGCCGAGGGCGCACAGGCACTGGCCTCGCAGGCGCCGTGCCTCGGCGGCCTCGGTCCTGGTGGTCCAGTCCTTGCTGGTGTACTCGCTCAGCAGCTCCGTGATCTCCTCCAGAGCGTCCCCCGGCTCGTCCTTGAGGAGCATGATCCTGGCAGCCGTGATGCGGGCGTAGAGACTCTCCGGGTGCGGATGCGATCGCCTCTGCCACGCCTCGAAGACCGCCCCGATCTCCCGCGACGCCTCCGCCAGCCGCAGGTGCCCCTGCCCCACCAAGGCCCGCACCAAGCTGTGCCAGACCGTCAGGGTGTCGAGACCATCGGGATCCCTGCCGCGCTCGTAGGCCAGGATTTCGCGCAGGTTAGCCTCGGCCTTCTCCCACTGCCGCTGTTCGAGCATGCAGCGGGCGAGTTTGTGCCTGGTCGCCATGGTGTACGGATGGTCGCCGCCCAGGTTCAGGGTGCGCTGGCCAAGGACCCAGGCGAGTTCCTCCTCCGCCTCACGCAGGCGGCCCTGCTCGAGAAGGCACCGGCCGTACTCGTGCCGGACGGCCACCACGTCACTCCGGGTCCGCCACTCGGAGGGAAGGCTTTCCAGACAGTCCTCGACGAAGAGCTGCGCCTGTCGCGGCAGGCTCCGGGCCAGAAGGAACCTGCTGACCTTCCGGATCACGTCGAAGGCGATGGGAACCCTGGTGTCCTCGTGGCTCCGTTCGTTCGCACACCACCGGACGTAATCCAGCACGGGGGCGGCGCAGTGCGGCGCGACCACGATCCACCCGGTCCAGCAGTCCGGGTCGTCCGGATCCAGATCCCGCACGGCGTCGGCGAGCAGATCGATCATCAACCGGCGAAGTTCCACCGCGTCCGGACGCTTCTGGTTCTCCAGGACGACGTCCCTGATCAGTGGGTGAAGGGTCAGCGTGTACCCGTACGTCGCTCCAGCGGACGCGTTCCTTCCGAGGTTGATGAGAGTGAGGCCGTCGAGTGCGTCGATGAGCAGCCGGATCCGGCTCTCCGAGATCCGGCCGAACAGCGGCGAGGCAGACAGGACCTCGCAATTGAGTACCGCACCGTAGGGAATGGGCCGAGCCGCCATCAGCGCCAGGACACCCAGCAGCGGCCGCGCGTCGGCGAGCCCCCGCTCGGCGAGGAGCGTCAGCGACATCTCGCAGGTGTTGTGGACCGCGCACAACTCCAGCTCCTCGGTGAGCTTGTGCTGGTCCACGTGGGGTCTCACCTCGTCGAACCGGTGAACCAGGACGTCGTGGTAATCCCGAATGCTCCGGATCGCCTTTCCACCGCGGAAGACCGGCCCGTGGTTCACCTTTCGCAGATACGCTCCCGCCGCCCTGAGAGCCAGGGGAAGACCACCCAGCCTGCGTGACAACTCGCCTGCGTCGGACAGTTCCTCGTGCGACACCGTCCCGCTTTTCCCCGCGTAGTCGAGCAGGATGCGCGCACCGTCCGCCGGCCTGAGGGCACCGATGCGGTGCTTGGACGACCAGGGGCCCCACACGGACGTCTCGCCGACCCGCGAGGTCACGACGACCATGCCACGCGGCGTCTGCGGATACCTGAGCCAGCCCACTCCGCTGGCGATGTCCCGGTCGTGGTCGGCGAGGTACTCCGGCCAATCCGCGTTGTCCAGGACGAGCAGCCAGGGCACCGGCGCGTCGTTCAGCAACTGCCAAACCAGGTCCGTGGCACTGGCCCGGCCGGCCCAGGCCTCGTCCACCCGGGGCGGGGGCGCTCCCAGTTGGCTCGCGATCTCGCGCATACCGCCGCCGATGGATGCCTGGCCGCCCGCGTGTATCCACCAGACGCGGATGCCCGACGACAGAGCGGCCTGACTGACCTCCCAGGCGATTTCCGTCTTTCCGCAACCGCCGAGTCCGTAGAGGATGTGCACACTCCCCGACCGCTGCCCCGGTTCTGCAAGTACCTCATGTCCCGGTAAACAACTGGTGAGGTATCGGGTAATGGAGTGGCGCCCGTGCAGTTTCAGTCCCCCGCGGCGCGATTCAGGAATTCCGACGGAACTGCGGCCCGGCCGGTGTGCACTCGCGTGTGACTGCGGTGGGCTGAATAAGGAAATGTCCCGGCCGGCCGAAAAGCTGACGGCATGCCCACTTACTTCTATGTGCTGCTCTGCTTCGTAATGAGCACTGTCATGGACATCGTCGACCACTGCAGCAGTCCTCGCCATGGGAGGTCAGGAGCGACAAGAGGGTTAGGCTAGCACGCCGTTTGGCTCAAAAGTAGGGGCCGTCAACCCCTGAAGAAGAGTGACGACGGACAACTCACGAGCCCCCTGCGAAAAATGGGAAGCACACCGTCACATCCCGCCCTCTACGCGGAAAGCCGAATACCGCCTAGGGTATGAACCTTCGACGACCGGAGGTGATCTGTGGACCCCATCGTCCTGGCCGCGGGGACAGCGCTGGTTTCGGCAATGGCCACCGATGCGTGGCAACGTACGGCAGCTTCCATCGCCGATCTGTGGAAGCGCGCGCGTGCCACGGAAGGTGAAGTGATCGATCCGGATCGCATTCCGAATGAACTCGCCACGCTGCGCACCAATGTCGTGCGTGCGCGGACTGATTCCGATCCGGAGATGGAGGAGTCACTGACCGGTTTGTGGCGACTCCGCCTGCACGCGCTCATCGAGCAGAACCCTTCGCTCGCCGAAGACCTCCGGAGCCTGGTCCAGGAGAGCCTCCTGCCTGAAGTGGACGACCGGGCCCGGGTCCGCGTCGAGACCCTCATCCAGCAGAGTGCGAAGGTCTCGGGCGGTACCAACTACATGGCGGGCCGGGACATGCGGGTCCACTCGGGGGAGGAGACTCCCTGATCTCTCGTCAACCCTGCGGACCGCTCGCGGTCATTCCGTGCACCGCCGGGACCGTGCCCAGGCGGCCCTTCTGGAAGTCCTCGAAGGCCTGCATGAGTTCGTCCTTGGTGTTCATGACGAACGGACCGTAGTGGGCCATGGGTTCACGGATGGGCTGTCCGCCGAGCAGGACGACCTCGAGGTCCGGGGTGTGGGAGTCCTGCTTCTCGTCCGCGCGGACGGTCAGCGAGGAACCCGCGCCGAAGACGGCCGTCTGGCCCATGTGGACCGGGCGGCGGTCGGGTCCGACGCTGCCACGGCCGGCCAGGACGTACGCCAGCCCGTTGAAGTCCTCGCGCCACGGCAGCGTGAGCTCCGCACCCGGGGCGACGGTCGCGTGGACCATCGTGATCGGGGTGTGCGTGATGCCGGGGCCCGCGTGTCCGTCCAGCTCACCGGCGATGACCCGCAGCAGCGCGCCGCCGTCGGGAGTGGTGAGCAGCTGGACCGACCCGCCGCGGATGTCCTGGTAGCGCGGGGCCATCATCTTGTCCTTGGCCGGGAGGTTCACCCACAGCTGGAGGCCGTGGAAGAGACCGCCGGAGACGACGAGATGCTCGGGTGGGGCCTCGATGTGCAGCAGGCCCGAGCCCGCGGTCATCCACTGGGTGTCCCCGTTGGTGATGGTGCCGCCACCGCCGTTGGAGTCCTGGTGGTCGAAGATGCCGTCGATGATGTACGTGACGGTCTCGAAGCCGCGGTGCGGGTGCCAGGGCGTGCCCTTGGGCTCACCCGGCGCGTACTCCACCTCGCCCATCTGGTCCATCATGATGAACGGGTCGAGGTGGCGGTAGTTGATCCCCGCGAACGCCCGGCGCACCGGGAAGCCCTCACCCTCGAAACCGCTCGGAGCGGTCGTGACGGCGAGCACGGGACGTGCCACGGCGTCGGCAGGCGCGGTCACGCGGGGCAGCGTCAACGGGTTCTCGACGGTCACTGCAGGCATGTCGGTTCCTCCTCGTGTACGCCCAGTTTAGTTGAGCGTTGAACTTTCTGCCACCCCCAACAGAGAAAAGCGGGAGGGCATTCCCGACCCCGGGGGACGGCGCAGCGAACCACGGAAGACCGGCATGACGGAAGGCCGGCACCCCGCAGCGGGGTGCCGGCCCTCGGATGTCCGGGCAGGTCAGGCGACCAACTCGCGCTCCTCGCTCTCCGCCCCGGCGGGCCCGGGCCCACGGTCCCGCATCACCAGCGTGGCCACGACCGCCGCGGCCAGGACACCGAGCGCGCTGATCGTGAAGGTCGTCGACATCGAGGCGGCGAAGGCCTCCCGGGCCGCCCGCAACAGACCCGTGTCGCCTCCGGCGACCGCCAGCGCCCCGCCGATGGACTCCCGGGCCTGCTCGGGGGCGCCGGCCGGCATCTCGTCCGCGTAGCCGCCGGAGAGCAGGGAGCCGAGGATCGCGATGCCGAGGGCGGTGCCGGACTGCTGGATGGTGTCGTTGAGGGCCGAGCCGACGCCCGCCTCGTCCTCCGGGATGGTGCCCATCAGCGCGGCCACCGCGGCCGGCATGGCCAGACCGGCCCCCAGCCCCAGGATCCCGAGCGCCACGGCCGGGACGGTGAACCCGCTGTCGGCGGTGAGTGTGGTCAGCAGCCCGAAGGAGGCGGCCATCAGCAGCATCCCGCCGAGGATGACGAACCGGTTGCCGAACTTCACGGCGAGCTGCGCCCCGGCCGTGTTGCCGGCCAGCGCCGCCACGGCCAGCGGCAGGAAGGCCAGGCCGGCCTTGACGGCGGACCAGCCGAGCACGAACTGGAGGTACTGGGTAAGCACCAGCAGCAGGCCGGCGTTGCCGATCTGGACGAGCGCCAGGGAGAGCGAACCCCCGCTGAAGTTGCGGTGCTTGAAGAGGACCAGCGGGACCATCGGCGAGGGGGTCACGTTCTGCCAGGTCACGTAGCCGGCCAGGGCGGCCACCGCGACGGCCAGGACGAGGAGGGAGCGGCCTTCGAACGCGCCGTGCTGCGGGATCTCGATGATCCACCACACCAGGGCCATCATGCCCACCACCGACAGCACCGCGCCCAGCGGGTCCGGCTTCTGCCACGGCGCCTTCGACTCCGGCATCAGCAGCACACCGGCCAGCAGCGCGAGACCGACGATCGGGACGTTGATCAGGAAGATGGCCTGCCAGGCAAAGTGGTCGATGAGCACGCCACCGAGCACCGGGCTGCCGACCAGCCCCAGCATCGACACCGAGCCCCACGCGGCCATCGCCTTGGGCCGCTCGTCCTCGTCGAAGACGGTGATCAGGATCGACAGCGTCGAGGGCATGATCAGCGCCCCGCCCACACCCATCGCGATCCGCACCGCGATCAGCTCACCCGGAGTGGAGCAGAACACCGCCCCCAGCGAGGCCGCCCCGAAGAGCAGCAGCCCGATCAGCATCACCTTCCGGCGCCCGAAGCGGTCCCCGAGGCTTCGCGAGGTCAGCAGCAGCCCGGCGAAGACCAGGGTGTAGGAGTCGAGGATCCACTGCATGTCCTGGGCGCTCGCCCCGAGGTCCTCGGTCAGCGCGGGCACCGCGACCGTCAGCGCCATGTTGTCGACGACCAAACCCGCGTGCTGAGGCACAGCACGATCAGGATCCACCAGCGGCGTGGATTGCGAGTTTCCATTTCCGTTCCCCTCCCGCGAACACCGCTCCTTCGATGCGAACACTGTACGCACAGAGGAACAGTGTGCGCAACGCTTGAGTTCTGTACGCTGACTGCGCACGCTGTTCGCACGAAGAGGCTCGACAGGAGGAACCCGGATGAGCAGGACGAAGGACAAGAACCCCATCCCGTCCGTATGGACCCGCGAGCAGCGCCGGACCGACCAGCCCGCGCTCAGCCGGGACGCGATCGTGCGCGAGGCGATCGCGATGCTCGACGCCGAGGGCATCGAGGCGCTCAGCATGCGCAAGCTCGGCGCCCGCCTGAACGCCGGCGCGACCTCGTTGTACCGGCACGTCGCCACGAAGGACGAGCTGATGGAGCTCGCGGTGGACGAGGTCGCCGCCGAGATCCACGTCCCGCAGGCCGGCGGCCCCGACTGGCGCGCGGCCGTCACCGAGGCGGCCGGGTCCTTCCGCACGACGGCGCTACGGCACCCCTGGCTGACCCTGGTCCTGGGGCAGGCCGGGCTCGCCTACCTCGGACCGAACTACATGACCTTCTCGGAGCGGCTGGCGGCCCTGTTCACCGCCGCGGGATTCCCGGAGCCGAGCCGGGCGATCGACGCCGTCTTCTCGTACGTCATCGGCATGAGCACGACCGAGGCCGCGTGGCTCACCACGGTCGCCCGCTCCGGCGAGAGCGAGACGGAGTTCGTGGCCCGGCTGCTGCCCGCGGCCCAGCAGGCCTCGGCCTGCTGCGACCACCTGGCGGCCGCCGGGCCCGAGACCTCCGCGCAGGCCTCCGACCCCGCGACACTGCGCGACGACAAGTTCGCCTACGGCCTCGAGGTCGTCCTGGACGGCCTGGCGCTGCGCCTGCCCACGTGACTACGGCCTGATCTCAGCCGCCGTACATCCGGCGCATCGCGAACTCGACCATCTGCTCCACGGCCTTGGCGTCGAACACCATGCGGTGCTCGCCCTCCATGTCGAGGACGAAGCCGTAGCCGGTCGGCAGCAGGTCCAGCACCTCGGCGCCGGTGATCACGAAGTACTTGGACTCCTTGCCCGCGTACCGGCGCAGCTCCTTGAGCGTGCTGAACATCGGGATCACCGGCTGCTGGGTGTTGTGCAGGGCCAGGAAGCCGGGGTTGTCGCCGCGCGGGCAGTAGACCTTCGACGTCGCGAAGACCTGCTGGAAGTCCTCGGCGGCCATCTGCCCGGTGGTGAAGGCGCGCACCGCGTCCGTGAGGGAGGGCGGGGACGGCTCGGGGTACAGCGGCGGCTGCTGCCCGTACCCGCCGGACATCGGCTGCTGCGGAGGGGCGTACTGCCCTTGCGGGCCCGCTGTCTGGTCGTAGCCGTACATGAGCGCAAGCGTACCGAGCGCGGGCGGGCCCGCGGGCCGGTACGCCGGTCCCGGCAAACCGACAGCGAGTCGACAGCGCCCGCTCTGTGGATCGCCGGGGCGGCGGCTCGTAGCGTCGTGTCATGAACGGATGCCACGACGAGGGCCCGCCCGAGCACGGCGGAGGCCTCTCCCACGACCTGCCCGTCCTCGCCCGCCGGCGGATGATCCGGCTGATGGCGGGCGCGAGCCTGGTCCCGCTGGTGGGCTGCACCTCGGACCATGAGACCCCGGCGGCCCCCTCCTCCTCTTCCGCGGGATGCGCGGAGATCCCGGAGGAGACCGCCGGCCCCTACCCCGGCGACGGCTCGAACGGCGTGAACGTCCTGAAGGAGAGCGGGGTCGTCCGCAGCGACATCACCCGCAGCTTCGGCGACTCCGCGGGCGGCGCGGCCGACGGCGTCCCCCTGACGATCACGCTCACGGTGGTGGACGCGGCCTCCGGCTGCGGGACGCCGAAGCGGGGCGCCGCCGTCTACCTCTGGCACTGCGACCGGGAGGGCGCCTACTCCCTCTACTCCGAGGGCGTCACCGACGAGAACTACCTGCGGGGCGTGCAGGAGACGGACGACGAGGGCCGGGTCACCTTCCGGAGCGTCTTCCCCGGCTGCTACCCGGGCCGCTGGCCGCACGTCCACTTCGAGGTCTACGGCAGCCTGGCGGACGCCACCGCGGCCACGTCGATCACGAACACCTCGCAGCTCGCCTTTCCAGAGGACGTCTGCGACACCGTCTACGCCACCGACGGCTACGGCGCGAGCGTGCGGAACCTGAGCGTCCTCTCGCTGGAGGACGACGGGATCTTCCGTGACGGCCACGACCGGCAGCTGGCGGCGATGACGGGGAGCACGGGGGACGGCTACACCGCGGCACTGACCGTTCCGGTGTGACCTGTCACAGATGACGGATCGGGGTTGCTTCTTATTACCGACGGGTAGCATCATCGTAGCTACTTGTTGGTACGTGAACTAGCGCGAGGATCCAGTGCCTCGCCGATCTCTCTACGGAGCCGGGAGCCTGTCGCCATGGGGCACTACAAGTCGAATCTCCGCGACATCGAGTTCAACCTCTTCGAGGTACTCGGGCGTGACAAGGTGTACGGCACCGGTCCGTTCGGGGAGATGGACGTCGAGACCGCGAAGAGCATCCTCGAGGAGCTGACCCGCCTCTCGGAGAACGAGCTCGCGGACTCCTTCATCGACGCCGACCGCAACCCGCCGGTCTTCGACCCGGAGACCAACACCGCGCCGGTCCCCGCGTCCTTCAAGAAGAGCTACCAGGCCTTCATGGACTCCGAGTACTGGCGCCTGGGCCTCCCCGAGGAGATCGGCGGCACCACCTCGCCCCGCTCCCTGATCTGGGCCTACGCCGAGCTGATCCTGGGCGCCAACCCGGCCGTGTGGATGTACTCCTCGGGCCCGGCGTTCGCCGGCATCCTCTTCGAGGAGGGCAACGAGGTCCAGAAGCACATAGCCAAGGTCGCCACGGAGAAGCAGTGGGGCTCCACGATGGTGCTCACCGAGCCCGACGCGGGCTCCGACGTGGGCGCCGGCCGCACCAAGGCCGTGCAGCAGGAGGACGGCTCCTGGCACATCGAGGGCGTGAAGCGCTTCATCACGTCCGGTGAGCACGACATGTCGGAGAACATCCTCCACTACGTGCTGGCCCGCCCCGAGGGCGCCGGCCCCGGCACCAAGGGCCTGTCCCTCTTCCTCGTCCCGAAGTACCTCTTCGACTTCGAGACCGGCGAGCTGGGCGAGCGCAACGGCGTCTACGCCACGAACGTCGAGCACAAGATGGGCCTCAAGGCCTCCAACACCTGCGAGATGACCTTCGGCGACCAGCACCCCGCCAAGGGCTGGCTGATCGGCGACAAGCACGACGGCATCCGCCAGATGTTCCGCATCATCGAGTTCGCCCGCATGATGGTCGGCACGAAGGCCATCTCCACGCTGTCGACGGGCTACCTGAACGCGCTGGAGTACGCCAAGGAGCGCGTCCAGGGCCCTGACCTGGCGAACTTCATGGACAAGACCGCGCCCAAGGTCACCGTCACCCACCACCCCGACGTGCGCCGCTCGCTCATGACGCAGAAGGCGTACGCGGAGGGCATGCGCGCCCTGGTGCTCTACACGGCCTCCGTCCAGGACGAGATCCAGATCAAGGAGGCCGCGGGCGAGGACATCTCCGCCCTGGAGGCCCTGAACGACCTGCTCCTGCCCATCGTCAAGGGCTACGGCTCCGAGAAGGGCTACGAGCAGCTCGCCCAGTCGCTCCAGACCTTCGGCGGCTCCGGCTTCCTGCAGGAGTACCCGATCGAGCAGTACATCCGGGACTCCAAGATCGACACCCTCTACGAGGGCACCACGGCGATCCAGGGCCAGGACTTCTTCTTCCGGAAGATCGTCCGCAACCAGGGCGCCGCGCTGAACTCCCTCGCCGAGGACATCAAGAAGTTCCTGGCGCTCGGCACGGGCGGCGAGGAGCTGGCCGGTGCCCGCGAGCACCTCGCCAAGGCCGCCGTCGAGCTGGAGGGCATCGTCGGCCTGATGCTCACCGACCTCGCCGCCACCGAGCAGGACGTCAAGAACATCTACAAGGTGGGCCTCAACACCACCCGCCTGCTGATGGCCTCCGGTGACGTCGTCGTCGGCTACCTGCTGCTCAAGGGCGCCTCCGTCGCCGCCGAGAAGCTCGAGACCGCCTCCGCCAAGGACAAGGCCTTCTACACCGGCAAGATCGCCGCCGCGAAGTTCTTCGCCGCGACCGTCCTGCCGGGCGTCACCCTGGCCCGCAAGGTCGCCGAGGGCGTCGAGCTGGACCTGATGGAGCTGGACGAGGCCGCGTTCTAGCTCTCTCACGTCCTCTGTTCGAGGGCCTGTTCCCCTACGCCGGGAACGGGCCCTCGTCCGTCGTTAAGGTGAACCCATGACCGAACCAGCCCGCTTCGACCGCGGCCACACCGACGACCTCATGACCTTCCTGGCGGTGAGCCCCACGCCGTACCACGCCGTGGCGAACGCCGCCGAGCGACTGGAGAAGGCCGGCTTCAGGCAGGTCGCCGAGACGGACGCGTGGGACGCGGTGACATCAGCGGCTTCCGCCGCGGGGAGCGGCGGCAAGTACGTGCTGCGCGGCGGCGCGATCGTCGCCTGGTACGTGCCGGAGGGCGCCGCACCCCACACGCCGTTCCGGATCGTCGGCGCCCACACCGACTCCCCCAACCTGCGCGTCAAGCCGCTCCCCGACACCGGGGCGCACGGCTGGCGCCAGGTGGCCGTGGAGATCTACGGCGGGCCGCTGCTCAACTCCTGGCTGGACCGCGATCTCGGCATCGCGGGCCGGCTGACCCTGCGCGACGGCTCGACGCGCCTGGTGAACGTGGACCGGCCGCTGCTGCGCGTGCCGCAGCTCGCCGTCCACCTCGACCGCTCGGTGACGGCCGACGGCCTCAAGCTCGACAAGCAGCGGCACATGCAGCCGGTCTGGGGCCTCGGCCGCGACGTCCGCGACGGCGACCTGATCGCCTTCCTGGAGGAGACGGCCGGCATCCCCGCGGGCGAGGTCACCGGCTGGGACCTGATGACGCACTCGGTGGAACCGCCCGCCTACCTGGGCCGCGACCGCGAGCTGCTGGCCGGCCCGCGCATGGACAACCTGCTGTCGGTGCACGCCGGCACCGCCGCCCTCGCGGCCGTCGCCTCCGCCTCGTCGCAGCCGGCCTCCATCCCGGTCCTGGCCGCCTTCGACCACGAGGAGAACGGTTCCCAGTCGGACACCGGCGCGGACGGTCCGCTCCTCGGAACCGTGCTGGAACGCTCGGTCTACGCCCGTGGCGGCTCCTACGAGGACCGCGCCCGCGCCTTCGCCGGCACCGTCTGTCTGTCCTCCGACACGGGCCACGCGGTCCACCCCAACTACGCGGAGCGGCACGACCCGACGCACCACCCGCGCGTCAACGGCGGCCCGATCCTCAAGGTCAACGTCAACAACCGCTACGCCACGGACGGTTCGGGCCGTGCGGAGTTCACGGCGGCCTGCGAGGCGGCCGACGTGCCCTTCCAGTCGTTCGTCTCCAACAACTCCATGCCCTGCGGCACCACGATCGGCCCGATCACCGCCGCGCGGCACGGCATCAGGACCGTCGACATCGGCGTGGCCATCCTGTCGATGCACAGCGTGCGCGAACTGTGCGGCGCCGACGACCCGTTCCTCCTCGCGGGCGCGCTGACCGCGTTCCTGGAGAGGTAGAACAGGCCGTCACCGCATGGGTGTTCCCTTCAGGGGTACCCGGTGTTCCGGGACCGGAACGACCGGACCGTACAGGGAGGCGACACACATGGGCCTCGGCGGATGCATCATCCTCATCGCCGTGGGAGCCATCCTCACGTTCGCGACCGACTGGGACATGCAGGGGGTCAACCTCGACCTCGTCGGCATCATCCTGATGATCGTCGGACTGATCGGCGTCACCACGTTCAGCAGCATCGCCAGGCGTCGGCGCGTGGTGGTGCCCCCGACGACGCCCGGTGTCGTCGAGGACCCGGCGGTCCGCCACCGCCGTGACGGCTACAGCGACGGATACGGCGTGTGACGCCCGGGCTTCTCAGGCGTCCATCCCGGCCAGCACCAGCGGAAGCCGGTCCGTCCCCGCTTCGGTGAGACGGACGGGCACGCCCCAGTCCTGCTGGTGGACATGGCAGGCCGGGTACTCGTTGTCCGGGTCGTCGTCGCACGAGGCGGCCATCGCGGACACATGCAGCACACCCTCCGGTACGGCGGGGTCGAGTTCGAGGGCGCGGGACAGGTCCGTCCCCGCGCCCTCGCCGCCGCGCAGCAGTTCCGGCGGCGTGGACGAGACGAGCAGACGGGTCGAAGGGCCGTACCGGGTGTCCAGCTTCTGGCCCGCCGGGGCCTGGAAGATCACGTCCAACCGGAGCTGCCCGGGCGCGACTTCGGTCGCCTCCCGCTGCGTGCGGTGAGCGGCCTCGGGCACCTTCACCGCCTCCTCCGGCAGCCGCAGCCGCGTCAGACGGTGGCGGGCCGACTCGACGACCACGATGTCGTCGCCGGCGAGCACCGCGTCGCCGGCCTCGCGCAGGTCCGTGGCGAGGGTCGTCACCTCGCCAGTCGCCGGGTCGTAGCGCCGCAGGGCGTGGTTGTAGGTGTCGCTGACCGCGACCGAACCGTCCGGCAGGGCCGTGACGCCCAGCGGGTGCTGGAGCAGGGCCTGTTCGGCGGCGCCGTCGCGGTGGCCGAAGTCAAACAGGCCGGTGCCGACGGCGGTGTGCACGGAACCGTCCGGCTCGACCCAGCGCAGGGCGGACGTCTCCGAGTCGGCGAGCCAGAGCCGCTCGGGTGTGGCCGTCAGCCCGGACGGCTGCGCGAACCAGGCCTCGGCGCCCGGCCCGTCGACGAGCCCCTCGTTGGTCGTCCCGGCCGTGACCGCGACCGTCCCGTCCTGCGGGTCGTACGCCCACAGCTGGTGGACACCGGCCATGGCGATCCAGATCCTGCCCTGCCACCAGGCGACGTCCCACGGGGAGGACAGGTCGACCTCGCGGGCCGGACCCGAGGTGGGAGAGCCCTGCCACCACTGCCGGCCCGTACCGGCGAGGGTGGTGACCTCGCCGGTGGCGAGGTCCAGCCGTCGCAGGGCGTGATTGACGGTGTCGGCGACTACGACGGAGCCGTCGTCCAGCAGGGCGAGTCCCTGCGGTTCGCTGAAGGCGGCGGTGTCACCGGTCCCGTCCGTGAAGCCGCGCTCCCCCGACCCGACCCTGCGCACCACGCTCTCGCCGTCCCCGGCGAGTTCGACCAGCTGATGCCGCGTGGTGTCGCTCACCAGGAAGTTCCCGGACGGCAGCGACAGGGCCTTGCCCGGGAACCGCAGCACCGTCGGCGCCACGTACGGCCCGTCGCCCCGCCGCAGGGTCCCCTTCGCCGAGTGCTCCGCCTCCAGCTCCCCGACCAGCCGCTCGATGGCGTGCACATGCCCCTCACCGGCGTGCTGCGCGACGACGTACCCCTCGGGATCGATCACGACCAGCGTCGGCCAGGCCCGCACGGCGTACTGCTTCCACGTCGCGAGCTCCGGGTCGTCCAGCACCGGGTGCTCCACCCCGTACCGCTCCACGGCGTCGACGACCGCCTGATGCTCCGCCTCGTGCACGAACTTCGGCGAGTGCACCCCGACTACGACGACCGTGTCCCGGTGCTTCTCCTCCAGCTCACGCAGCTCGTCGAGGACGTGCAGGCAGTTGATACAGCAGAACGTCCAGAAATCCAGGATGACGATGCGTCCCCGCAGGTCGGCGAGGGTGTAGGGCTGCCCGCCCGTGTTCAGCCAGCCGCCCTTGCCGGTCAGCTCGGGGGCACGGACGCGGGGGCGGCGGGGCACGGGCCGTTCCTGGTTGCTCATGGGTCCAGGATGCCTGCGGACATCGCGAGTATTCGAACGGAGATTTCAAGCATAGAACACATGAACCATCGGGTTTTGCATATCTGCATTAAATAGATGATCTTGCTGCAAGGTGTGTCAAACTCGAGCGTCGACTGGCACGAGGCGGGGGAGCCACCATGTCAACACAGGCCCCGACGTTCGGTGAGGAACTTCGCCGGCGAAGGAACGAGTCCGGTAAGTCGCTGACCGACATGGAACGGCTCGTCCATGCGACGCGGTCGCACCTGAGCAAGATCGAACGGGGCCACCGCAACCCCAGCGTCGAGCTCGCCCGTGCCTGCGACGCCAAACTGTGCGCGGACGGCCGACTCCTCGCTCTGCTGCCCGCCGCGGCACGAACCCGTGAGGAGCGCCCGGCCTCGCGCGGCGACGACGACGTGCCCTGGTCGCTGAGTGTGTCCGCCACCGGCGAGAGCACCTTCACGGCCTGCGATCCCAAGGCTCTCGCGGACGGCCACTCCTCCGCCGTACTGGCGCACTGGGCCCTCGCACCGGGCGGCCGGGAGGCCGTCTCGGTGGAGGCCGCGCTCCCCGTGTTCCACGCCGTCTTCGACGAGTACCGCCGGCTCGGCCAGTGCTCCGGCCCCGCCCTCGTGATCCCGCTGAGCAGCACGGCCACCGGGGCGCTGCGCGGTCTCGCCCACAGCGCCCCGCCCGCCTGCAGCGCCGCCGTGCTCCGGCTCGCCGCACGCTTCGCCGAGTACACGGGCTGGATGTGGCAGGAGGCGGGCGACGACCGGGCCGCCCGCTGGTGGACCGAGCAGGCGGCGCGTCTGGCCGCGTCGTGCGGTGATCACGAGATGACGGCGTACACGCTGCTGCGCCGGGCCGAGCTCGCTCTCTACCAGGGGGACGCGCAGACCACCGTGGACCTCGCGGAGGCGGCCGGCCGGCAGGCCCGGGGCCTGCGGACCAGGGAACTCGCCGCGCAGCGCGAGGCCCAGGGGTATGCGCTCATGGGCAGCGAGACGCAGTGCCGGCGCGCTCTGGACCGCGGTGCCGAACTCGTGGAATCCGCACGGACCCGGACGGACGACGCCCCCGCCCTGGGCAGCACCCACCTCCCCGACCTCGCCGCCTTCGTCGCGGCGTGGTGCCTGCGGGAACTGGGCGAGTCCGAAGCCGCCGTCGCCCTGCTCGATGCGGGCCAGGACACCATCGCCCCACACGCCCTGCGGGCCCGTGCCCGCCACGGCGCCCGGCTTGCCCTCGCCCTCGCGGACGCCGACGAGATCGACCGGGCCTGCGCGGTGGCCCGGTCCGTCGCCGAGGACGTGCGGACCACCGACTCCGCCACCGTACGGGCCGACTTGCGGCAACTGAGGTCGTCTCTGGCCACCCGGCGGAAACATCCCGCGGTCCGGGACATCCTGCCGGTCATCACCGCGAGCCTGCGCGGGGCCCGGACGACCTGAGGACCCCCGCACCACCACGCCCGGGCCGCGACAGCCGCCCGGGCGGAACCCGACGGCCGCCCCGGTCGCCTGTGTCCTGTTGGCACCGGAAGTGTCAACAGGCAACGCATTGACCACCCGTACGGCGGCTGAAAATGTCGGTTTTACCCACCGTGGGCGCTGCTGCCACGGCGCCGTTCCCCAACCCGTCCGCGGAGCACACGCTCCCGGCATCCGCCCAGCCCACCCGGACCTGCCGGGTGCGCGCCCTGCCACGAAGCGAGGAACAGCATGGCTCCCCGTGTATTCGTCAACTTCCGTCGTGCCGACACCGGTGCGACCGGTCCGCACCTCGACACCGCGCTGCGGCAGGAGTTCGGCGAGCAAGAGGTGTTCCGGGACCAGCGGTCGATCCGGAAGGGTGCGCACTTCCCCGCCGAGATCACGGGGGCCCTGCGCAAGTGCGACCTGTTGCTCGCGGTGATGGGCCACGGGTGGGCAGCGGTGACCGACGGCGCCGGCCACCGCTGCATCGACGACCCTGAGGACTGGGTCCGCAAGGAGATCGCCCTGGCCCTCGCCTGGGGCATCACCGTGCTTCCGGTTCGGGTCGACGGTGCGGATCTGCCCGACGCGGCCGAACTCCCGGACGACATCCGTGACCTGGCCCGCCACCAGGGGGAGATCTTCCGGCCGCATCAGGAACACATCGACTTCCCGCCGCTCTTCGAGGCGGTCCACAAGGCGGTTCCCGACCTGCGCCGCAGGCGCCCGCGCCGGCCCCAGGGCGACGGCGGCGGAGCGACGTACCACATCGAGCGCTTCGACCACGGCTCGGCGAACTTCGGCGGTAGCGGCACCGCGAACACGTACAACTTCGGCCCCGAGGAAGACGACGAGGAACGCCCATGAGCACGACCGACGACGCCCCCACGCCCGGCGCCCCGGGCCCCGAGGCGAGAGCGGACACCACACCCCCCGTCCACGAGGAGCCGCCCGCACCGGACGCCACCGCGCCGGCGGACTCCAGCGAACCGGCCGGTGCCGGTCCGGACGACGACCGGCACGACCACGACCGGTACGACGACGACCGGCACGACGACAATCCGGACGACGACGGCCGAAGCGCCGAAGAGCCCGGCGAGCCGGCCGGCTCCCCGCCGGACGACGCCCCGTCCCGGAAGTCCGGGCCGCAGGCACGGGACGCGGAGGACCGGTACCGGGCCGAGACCGTGTCCTCGGCCGCCTTCAACGAGGCGTTCAACAACGCCATGTCCTTCGGCGGCAACGCCTACACACTGAACGTCGGTACGGCCAAGGGCGCCGAACTCCAGCGGATACGCCTCGACGCCACGGAAACGGCACGGCAGCACCAGTTGCACCGCCCGGTCGAGCAGCAGGAGCGGATGGCCGAAACGCTGCGCGACCACCACCTCGTCACGCTGGTCGGCCCCCCGGGCAGCGGACGGGAGGGCACGGGCACCTTCCTGCTGGCCGACCGGTGCGGCAGCGACCGTGTCGCCGTCCTGCACAGTGCGGACGCCGATCTGCTGCAGGCCCTGGTCGCCCAGGCCAGCCGCTGCCTGAAGCGCGGGGAGGGCGTCCTGGTCGGTCTTGGCAGCCGGCGCCCGGGCCAGAGCACGCTCAAGGCGCTCAGTCTGCTCGCCCACGAGCACGGGGCCTACGTCGTCCTGGTCGTCGACGACACCCGGATCGACGACGATCTCACGGCCCCCTACGCCTTCCGGCACCGACGTCCCGAGCCACGGCAGGTACTGGACGCGCACCTGCGGTCCGCGCTCGAGGAGCACCGGGCCCGGTGCACGGACCGCGACCGCTGCGACCGGGCACGGACCCGCCGGTACGCGGACGCGGTGCTGGACGACGCACGGATGGGCGGCAAGCTCGACGCCGCCCGCACCATCGACTGGATCACGGCCTTCGCCCGGAACGTCGTCGCGTGCCTGCACGGCCCCGAGGACGCCCTGGACGTCCTCCTCGACACCCCTCACGAGGACTTACGGAGCCTCGTCAGGCGGTTCCTCAAGCTGTCGGAATCGCATGACGCCGAGGGAGAACCGTCCGCCTCGGAGGCCGAGACCCACCACCAGGCCGTGCGGATCTCGTACGTCCTCGGCCACGACTTGCCGCTGTCCGACGTCCTGCGGATGGGCACGCGGCTGAGCGCCGAGATGCTGCGCGCCGAGTACCGGGAGTCGGCGCCCGCCCGGCCCGTGTTCGAACTGGACCTGGACCGTCTGGTCGCTCCGGGCATGGGCATCGCCGCCGAGCCCGGCTCCTACCTGACGGACAACCCGCGCCGCGCCCGGCTCACCGACCCGGAGCTCATGCCGGCGGTCGTCGAGGTGATCTGGCACGGCTTCGGCTGGCTGCGCGATCCGCTGGTCGCGTGGCTGCGGGCCCTGGCGGACGACCGTCTGGAGCGGATCGGCGCCCGGGCCGCCGTGATCGTCGGGCAGTTGCTCCGGCACGACTTCGACGGTGTGTACCGGGATGTGGTGAAGGACTGGGCGCGCAGCCCGTCGGTGCGCGACCGCCGCTACGCCGCCATGGCGCTGTCGGTGGCAATGGCCGACGACGACCCCCGGCTCACGGCCCAGGTCGCCCGCCAGGTGCGGGACTGGTCCGGCAGCCCCCGCCCGCAGCTCCAGGACAGCGCCGCGCGGGCCTACGGGACGCAGGTGGGGACCCAGGACGTGCCGGGCACCCTGCGGGCCCTGCAGGACCTGGGTGGCCGGCCCGCGCTCGACCCGTACGCGTCCGTCGCCTACTCGACCGCAGCGCTGTACCTCGCCGAGGGCGGAGCGGCACCCGTCGGTGAGGCGCTCGGCCGGTGGATCCGTGCGGACGACGGGCACCTGCCGCGCCACGCCGTCCGCACCCTGCTGGTCCTCGGCCCCCTGGCCGCCGGGCCCGAGCTGCCGTCCCGGCCGACGCTCGCGCACCAGGCGATGGAGACCCCGGGGCGCGAGGAGACGCTCCTGCTGCTGTGGCGGCGCGCGTTGATCGACCCGGCCCACTCGGGACAGGCCTGGCAACTGCTGCGCGACTGGCTGGTGGCGGCCGACGACGACGAGGAACTGGCCCTCTTCCTGGAGAAGTTCGCGCTGCGGATCTGGCCGCCCAAGGACCGCCGCGCCCTGTTCCACCTGCGCCGCTGGGCGCGCCAGCTGCCGGACGCCCGGCTGATCGCCCGTCTGTTGCGTGGCCTGGGCGGCTGCTGAGCTCCGGCGCACCTCGTACCGCCTTCTCCCGACCGGCACCACCCGTCCCTGGCACACGACACCCGAAAACAGACAGTCCCACACAGGAGGAACCACATGGCACGGCGCAAAGGCCTGTTCGCCACGCTGCGCGAGGCGTGGCGCACTTGGCGACGGAACCGGTACGACGACATCTTCGAGGAGGAGCCGGAGACCAGCGCCTCCGGCGAGGGGGACGAGACCCCCTCCCAGCCCCGCCGCAGGAAGGTTTTCGTGCAGTCCCTGCCCCCGGAGACACCGCTCTCCATGGCGGCGCGGGACGACGTCTTCTCCTACGAGGTGTTCCCGACGTTCCAGTGGAACAGCTCGGCGATGTCGCGGGAGACCCTGAAGGAACGCGTCGTGCACCACGAGGCGACCGCGCGCGAGGAACTGCTGCGGGTCGGCTGGTCCGCCGCCCGCGACTGCGACCCGGCCGACCCGGTCGCCGCCGAGCGCGCGATCAACAAGAGGTTGTCGATCGACGGCAACTGGTGCTTCGACGACACCGAGGGCCTCATCCGGTGCACACCCTCGGTCCGGGTCCGGGTCGACCCCGCCCTGCGCGAACACGTACTGCCGCACCGCCTGCACGAGCTGACGCTCCGGGAGACGCAGCGGCTGGGCCTCATCAAGGCGGAGCGGGCGCGGGAGCTCACCGAGGCCTGGCTGAAGGTGATCAGCGAGCTGGAGCTGATCGGTGAACTCGACGCCCACCAGCGGCGTCTGCTGGTCCCGTTCGCGGCCACGCTCGCCGACCAGGACTTCCGCAAGGTCATGGAGGGACTGCGCAGGCAGCGCCGTACCAGCGTCGATGCCCTGATCACAACGCTGGAGGGGGCGCGCGGGGCCCACCAGGAGGCCGGGCTGTTCGAGTTCGCCGACGCCTACGACAAGGCGATCGGCGCGTTCCGCCGGGAGATGGGGCTCAGCGAGTCGTCCTGGATCGAGGACGCCATCGCGCCCGACGGGCCGGCCCTGTGAGCGCCGCACGCGCCGCACGGTGGCGGCGGCAGCCCGAGGCCTTCGGCCTGCCCGCCCGGCGGCGGGCGCCGTACCGCCGCGGCCGCAGGCTGTCCGCGGCCGTCGCGGTGCTGGGCGTCCTGACGGCCGCCACCGTGCTCACCGGCTGCGAGGACGAGGACGACAGAGCCGGATGCGCCTGGACGAAGACCCAGGCGCCCACCGCGGAGGCCGGAAGCACCGTCGTCCTCGTCGACGGTTCGGCGTCCGTGCACGTCGAGAAGGCAGGGTCCCGGGGGCCCGACTACGGGCGGACGGTCGACGAACTGCTCGACAAGGACGACGAGCAGGGGGAGACCGTCTCCATCGGCACCTTCGGCGGAAGCTCGGGGGACGTCGTGTGGACCGTGCAGGAGCGGCCCGGCGACTGGCAGGACAGCAATGACAACCCGCGCAACCAGGAGCTGAACCGCCAGGCCGCGAACGGCTGCCTCCGCGACGACCTGGCCACGGCCCAGCGGACGCGGCCCGTGGACGGGGGCACCGATGTCCTGGCCGCCCTGGCGGCGGGGGCCGAGATGCTGAGCGGCGCCGAGGGCGAACGCCACCTGCTCGTGCTCAGCGACGGACTGTCCACCACGGGCTGCGCCGACCTGCGGGGGGCGCGGTTCGGCTCGGCGCAGGACATCAAGTCCATTGTCTCGGTGTGCGGGGCGCGGGGGGAGTTCAACGAACTGCCCCGGCTGTCGGGGGTGAAGGTCACGTTCGTGGGTCTCGGGCACTCCGCGGGCGGCCAGCCCTCCGCGGACACGGCCCAGCGCGTCTGGCTGCGCAAGCTGTGGACGACCCTGTGCGAACGGGCGGGCGGCACGTGCGACGCCGAGGACGCCTCCGTCATGGCGGAGTCCCCCGCTCCGGCCCGGCCGGGTTCGCCGGGCGAGCCGGTGGTGCACTACGGCGACAGCCGCTCCCGGACGATCACGCTGCCGGGTGCCGCCCTGTTCGACACGGACTCGCCGAGGCTGCGGCGGGCCGCCGTTCCCACGCTCGCCGACGTCGCCGCGACCGCACGCACCACCCCGTCCCTCGACCGGGTCGTCGTCAACGGCTACGTCGACCCGCGCGGCGGCTCGGTCAACGACCGCGAGCTGTCCCAGGACCGGGCGGACGCGGTGCGCAAGGTCCTCGTCGACCACGGGGTGCCCGCCTCCCGTGTGACGGCACACGGCCGGGGCCGGTCTCCGGGCTGCCCCGAGACCGAGGGGAAGGCCGCCGGGGACATGACCCGGGAGCAGCGGTTGCAGTGCGACCGCCGCGTGGACATCGAGATCATCCGGAAGTGAGGCGAGGCACACCGCCATGAAAGTGAACAGCAGCAACGGTTCGCACGGGGGCGCCCGCGAGGCGCCCATGCCCTGCCCCAAGTCGTTCCTCCCCCTCGTGGGCCCGGACGGGCCCCGGCCCGCCGGGCGGCCTGCCGACCCCGTGGACAGCCGGGAGCACGCCCTGCTGATGCGGGCCTTCGCCCAGGCCAACAACGGCCTGGCCAAGGCCCAGCGGAATCTCGGGGAGCTGGGCACGGCACTGGTGGACACGTTCCAGTCGGCGCTCACCGCCATCGACGCCGTGGAGCGTTTCACGGTCGGCCGGACGGCGGGCGAGGCCCGGGACCGCGTCCGGGCGGTACGCCGCCGGCACGCCTCGGACGGGCCGGAGGGCCTGCGCCGCAGCCGACGACCCTGGTCGTGGCTCCAGTGGGTGATGCTGGCGCTCAGCGCCCTGTTCGACCTGCCCTTCGTCGGCCAGGCCACGGCACAGGCCCTGAGCGTCGGCCCGGGCGGCTCGTGGCAGAACGTGGTCTACGTTCTCTCCTTCCTGGTCGCCCTCGGGGTCTCCACCCTCCAATTCGCGCTGAGCTCCTGGCTGGCGAGATCGCTCTTCCGGCTGTGGGTGCGCGACGCACACCGGACCGAACGGGTACGGCGCGCTCCGTGGCCCGCACTGCGGCACGCGCTGCGTCTGGACGGGCCCCGCACCGAAACCCGGCGGCCGGACGGCCTGCCCTGGTCCGCCCCCGTCCTGCCGGTGCTCGCCAACCTGCTGCTCCTCGGCCTGCTCGCCACGACCGCCTACACGCGGACGGACCAGAGCAACCCGCTGGCCTTCGACACGGCCGGCACGGTCATGGCCGTCTTCCTCATCGTCTCGCTCGGCCTCGCCACCTCGGTCACGGCCGTCCTGGCGCACAACCCCTACGCCGAGGCCAACAAGTCGGCGTCGGACACCGCGTCCGCCGCCGAGGAAAGCACGGACCGGCTCGTGTCCGAGGCGAGGCGGCGACTCGTCTCGCACAGCACCTCGTGGCACCGGCTGCGCTCCGCCCTGGAGCAGGCGGAAGCCGACGCGCGCCGCACCGTGGACGACGCCTGCGTCGCGATCGTCGAGGAGCGGGCCGAGGGCGGCGTCGCCGGCGCCATGGAGCTGCCGCTGCGCGGCCACGCATGGCCGGCCGGCCCGGACTGGGACCCGGTCGGGGAGGACGGCAGGACCGCCCTGCCACGGCTGCGCCTGGAGATGCTGGAGCACGGCGACGGACTGCTGGACCGGTACGCCCCGACCCTGCTGGAGAACTGGCTGGAGGACACCGTCGAGGAACTGAACGAGCAGTTCTGGTTGCCGGACGTCGAATCTCCCGGCGCCCCGCCGACGGAGGAGCCACCCGGCACCCCGCCGGGGCCCGACGAGGCATCCCCCGCATGACCGGTGGCCCGGGCCTCGACGAACAGCGCCTCAGGCACCTGGAGCTGCTCCAGAACGTGATCGCCCGGCTCGGCAACAACTCGTTCCTGATCAAGGGCTGGTGCATCACGCTGAGCGGTGTGCTCGTCGCGGTCGCGGACCGGAGCCGGGCCGCGACGATCCCCGTGGCCCTGGCCCTGGCCGTGGGCTTCTGGCTGCTCGACGGTTACTACCTCCGGCAGGAGCGCCTCTTCCGCGCCCTCTACGAGAAGATCATCAGCGACCGGGACGCCCCGCCGCCCCCGTTCACCATGGACGCCGAGCGCTACGGCGGGACGGTGTCCTGGTCCGCCGTGCTGCTGTCCCGGCCGATGCTGTTCTGCTACGGCGTGCTGGCCGCGGCCAACAGTCTGCTCCTCGTCTTCCTGGGCTGAGGCGTACCGGGCCGCCGGAACCGGCTCACCGGCCGGCCGGGCGGGCCGACCAGGGCCGCCGGTCCGGGCCCGGCCGACGGCTGCCTCCGGCGACCGGGGTCCAGGGCAGCAGGATGCCGTCGCCATCGCGTCGCGGCACCACGTGGACGTGCATGTGCGGCACGGTCTGCGTGGCGGCGGCGCCGCGTGACGAGATGACGTTGCAGTCACCCATCTCGGCCGCGAGCTCCGCCACGCGCCGCATCGTCGCCGCGGACACCTGCGGGTCCGCCGCCACGTCCGGGACGTGCGTCTTGGGCAGCACCAACACGTGCCCCGCGGTGACGCCACCCCCGCGGGGAAGGATCGCCAGCGCGTCCGGCCAGTCGCGCAGCACCTGGGCGGGGGCGAGCCCGCGCACGATGCGGCAGAACGGGCACGTGACCGCGGTGCGCGGGCCGCCGTCGGCCGGCTCCTCGGGAAGATCGCGGTCCTGTGCTGCCGGGTGCATGGTCCCTCCTCGGGGGCGGACGTCGCTGCTGTTCACCGTCACCGTACGGTTGCCGTGGCCGAGTCCAAATCGAGGTCGGCACCGGTGCCGGACGGGGCCTCAGCCCGTCGGCCTATCGGCGGCGTTTCGGCAGCGGTGGCGGGGAAGCCCTGGTCTCATGAGATTCCTCGTGTACGACCGGCTCCTCGGCTTCGGTGACGACTACTGGATCGAGGACGACCGCGGCAGCAAGGTGTTCCTCGTCGACGGCAAGGCCCTGCGGCTGCGGGACACCTGGGAGCTGAAGGACACCCAGGGGCGCGTCCTCGTCGACATCCACCAGAAGATGCTCGCCCTGCGCGACACCATGGTGCTCCAGCGGAGCGGGGAGCCGCTGGCGACGATCCGCCGCAAGCGGCTGTCCCTGCTGCGCAACCATTACCGGGTGTCCCTGGCCGACGGCAACGAGCTGGACGTCAGCGGCAAGATCCTCGACCGGGAGTTCGCCGTCGAGTACGACGGGGAGCTGCTGGCCGTGATCTCCCGGCGGTGGCTGACCGTACGGGACACCTACGGTGTGGACGTCGTCCGTGAGGACGCGGATCCGGCGCTGCTGATCGCGGTGGCCGTGTGTGTGATCCACCTGGCGGAGAAGGAACGGGAGGACTGAGAGCGCCGGTCAGGGCCTGCGCGGCGGCTGAAGACCCAGCATCCGGTCCTTCAGCGCCGGGAACTGCTCCCGGGTCGCCGCGACCTTCCCCGGGTCGAACTCCACGGTGAGGACCTCCTCGCCGGCACCGGCCTGCGCCAGCACCTCGCCCCACGGGTCGACCACGATCGAGTGACCGGCCTGGGGAACTCCGGCGTGCGTCCCGGCCGTTGCGCAGGCGAGGAGGAACGACTGGTTCTCGACGGCCCGTGCCTGGGCCAGCAGCGTCCAGTGGGACCGGCGGCGCTCCGGCCAGCCCGCCGACACCACGAGCGTCTCGGCACCGGCGTCGACGAGACCGCGGTAGAGCTCGGGGAAGCGGAGGTCGTAGCAGGTGGACAGGCCCAGGGTCGTCTCGGGCAGACGCACCGTCACCAGCTCCGCGCCCGCGCCCATCAGCACGGCCTCGCCCTTGTCGAAGCCGAAGCGGTGGATCTTGCGGTAGGCGGCGGCCAGATCGCCGGAGGGGGAGAAGACGAGGGAGGTGTTGTAGAGCGGTCCGTCAGGGTCCCGTTCCGGGATGGAGCCGGCGTGCAGCCACACGCCCGCGTCGCTCGCGGCCTTCGCCATCGCCTCGTACGTCGGCCCCTCGAGCGGCTCGGCCTCGCGCCCGAACTCCTCGTAGGCGAAGGCACCCGTGGTCCACAGCTCCGGCAGGACGACGAGATCGGCCCCGGCCTGCTCACGGACCGACGCCGCCACGCGTCGACGGCGCGCTTCGACCGATTCGTCCTCGTTTACGGCGATCTGGATCACAGAGGCGCGCACACTACCACCGTCCTGGCATTCGAGCCGTCCACTCGGGCCTACGATCGTCACACGAAAGCACTGCCGGGGTGCCTCACAGCAGCGTAACTTAGCTCGCAAGACGCCCGCCGACAGCCGCCACCTCCCACTGGCAACGCCGCCACCACCTGCCCGTGACCGAACCGCCGAGGGGTCCCGTTCCGTGAGTCTGCATCCCACCCTCCAGCCCTACGCCGACGCCTGGACCCACTCCATCGAAGCGATATCCGAGCTGCTCCAGCCGCTCCCGGAGGCCGAGTGGAACCGGCGGACGCCGTGCCCGGGGTGGTCGGTGCGGGACGTGGTCTCCCATGTCATCGGCCTGGACTGCGAGATGCTCGGCGACCCTCGGCCCATCCACAGCCTCCCGCGCGATCTCTTCCACGTCACCAACGAGCACCAGCGCTACATGGAGATGCAGGTCGACGTCCGCCGCCACCACACGGCGCCGGAGATGACCTCCGAGCTCGAGTACGTGATCATCCGCCGCAACCGGCAGTTGCGGAACGAGTCGCGCGACCCGGGCACGAAGGTGCGGGGGCCGCTCGGCAGCGAGCTCGCCCTGGAGGAGTCGATGCGGCGGCACGCGTTCGACGTGTGGGTGCACGAGCAGGACCTGCGCACGGCCCTCGGCCGGCCCGGCAACCTCGACTCCCCCGGCGCGCTGGTCGCCCGTGACGTGCTGCTCGGCGAACTCCCCCGCGTGGTCGCCGAGGACGCGCAGGCGCCGCGCAGTTCGGCGATCGTCTTCGACGTGCACGGGCCGGTGGAGTTCCTGCGCACGATCCGCGTCGACATCCAGGGCCGCGGCACCCTGGAAACGGCTCCGGCCCTCGGTCCCGCCGCGACCCTCACGCTCGACTGGGAGACGTACGTCCGCCTGGCCTGCGGCCGCGTGAGCGTGGAGTCGGTGTCCGACCGGCTGAAGACGGAGGGCGACCCGGACCTGACGGCGGCCATCCTGAACCACTTCACGGTGACGCAGTAGGGCGCCCCGGCTGCGGGCATGCCTGCCGCCCCAGCCGCGCCCCCACTGCGAGCACGCGCAGCCGCCCAGCCGCGGGCACGCGTGCCGCTGAGGGCGGCTCCCGTCCCGAGGGGAGCGGCACCCCGCTACGCCCGGCTGCGGACCCACCCGGCCCCGGCACCAACGCCCAGGGCACGAAAACCCATGCCACCACCCCGCCTCCACCCGTACCGTCCCTGGCCATGACCACGCCACCCCACCGCACCCGCCTCACCTTCCACGGCCCGCTCTCCGAGACCCGCGCAGACGCCGTCGTCCGACGCCTCACCCGCCACCGCCCCACCACGGTCCTGGACGTCGGCTGCGGCTCGGGCGAGCTGATGCTCCGCGTCCTGGCCACCGCGTCGGAGGCGACCGGCACCGGCATCGACCTGGACGCCGGCGACCTGGCCAGGGGACGCAAGGCCGCCGCCGACCGCGGACTGGCGTCCCGGGCCCGCTTCCTGGAGGAGTCCGCCACCGGAACCCCCCTCGGCCCCGCCGACCTCGTGCTGTGCGTGGGGTCGAGCCAGGCCCTCGGCGACCGGCTCCCCGAGGCGCTCGGAGAACTCCGCCGCCTGGTCACCGACCACGGCCGTGTCCTGCTGGGCGAGGGCTTCTGGCAGCGCACCCCGACCCCCGACGAACTGTCCCGGATGTGGCCGGACGCGGCCGTCACCGACCACCACGACCTCGCGACGCTCATCGACCTGGCGATCGAGGCCGGGTTCCGGCCGGAGTGGACGGAGACCGCGAGCCTCGACGAGTGGGAGGAGTTCGAGTCGGGGTACCTCGCGGACACCGAGGTGTGGCTCGCCGAGCACCCCCGTCACCCCTTGGCGGAGGAGACACGGCAGCGCGTCGACCGGCACCGCGCCCGGTGGCTCGCCTACCGCGGCGTCCTCGGCCTCGCGTACCTCACCCTCGTACCGACCGTCTGACGGACGTCACGCCGGAACGTGCACCGTCTCCACCCGGCTCGCCACCAGCCGCTCCCGTTCCCGCCGTGCCGCCTGCCCGCGCAGCCGCAGGATCTGGGAGACGCCGACCGCCTGGAGGACGAACACCACCGAGAAGGCCAGGGAGTAGTCGTCGCCGGTGGCGTCCAGGAGCACACCGATCGCGAACAGCGTGGTCATGGAGGCGACGAAGCCGCCCATGTTGGTGATGCCGGAGGCGGTGCCCTGCCGTTCGGGCGGGTTGGCCGGGCGGGCGAAGTCGAAGCCGATCATCGACGCGGGTCCGCAGGCCCCGAGCACCGTGCACAGCACGATCAGCAGCCACATCGGGGCGTGCGGGCCCGGGTAGGCGAGCGTCGCCGCCCAGAGGACCGCCGTCGTGGCGACCGTGCCGAGGGCGAGCGGCAGCCGCGCGCCGTGGTGCCGGGCGACGATCTGGCCGTAGACCAGGCCCACCACCATGTTCGACAGGACGACGAGGGTGAGGAGTTCGCCGGCCACCGCACGGGACAGCCCCTGCGCCTCGACGAGGAACGGCAGGCCCCACAGCAGCAGGAACACCATCGCCGGGAACTGGGTGGTGAAGTGCACCCAGAGGCCGAGCCGGGTCCCGGGCTCCCGCCAGGAGGCGGCGATCTGCTGTCGTACGTAGGCCGCGCCCTGGTGCGGGAGGGGCTCGGGCTCGTGGCCCTCCGGGTGGTCCTTGAGGAACAGCAGCACCAGGACGAGCACCACGGCACCGGCCGCCGCGCTGCCGGCGAACGCCGCCGTCCAGCCGATGCCGTGCAGCAGCCGGGCCAGGACGAGCGTGGAGACCAGGTTGCCCGCCATGCCGACCAGTCCCGCGAACTGGGCGACCAGCGGACCGCGGCGGGCCGGGAACCAGCGGCTGCCGAGGCGCAGCACGCTGATGAACGTGAGGGCGTCACCGCAGCCGAGCAGCGCCCGGGAGGCGAGGGCGGTGCCGTACGAGGGGGAGAAGGCGAAGCCCAGCTGTCCGGCCGTGAACAGGACCGCGCCGAGCGCCAGCACCTTCTTGGTGCCGAGCCGGTCGACCAGCAGGCCGACGGGGATCTGCATGCCCGCGTAGACCAGCAGCTGGAGGATGGAGAAGGTGGAGAGGGCGGAGGCGTTCACATGAAAGCGGTCGGCGGCGTCGAGGCCTGCCACGCCCAGGGACGTGCGGAAGATGACCGCGACGAAGTAGACGGAGACGCCCGTGCCCCAGACGGCCAGGGCGCGGCGGCCGCCGGGCGGGTCGCCGGGTATCGCGACGGCGCTCATCGGACCTCCCCCCGGGCCAGGTGCGAGAACCAGCCGATGTGCCGGTGGACGAGACCGACGGCCGTCTCCGCGTCGTGGGAGCGCAGCGCTTCGAGGATCTCCTCGTGCTCGGCGAGGGTCTTGGCGATGCGGTCCGGATGGGAGTGCATGACGGCGACGCCCATCCGCAACTGACGGTCGCGCAGCTGGTCGTAGAGGCGGGAGAGGATCTCGTTGCCGCCGCTGCGGACGATCTCGGCGTGGAAGCAGCGGTCGGTGACGGCGGCCCCGGCGAGGTCCCCGGCGGCGGCCTGCTTCTTCTGCCGGGCCAGCAGCTCCTCCAGGCGCTCGATGAGCCCGGCGGGCGCGGGTACGGCCTTGCGCGCCGCGTGCTCCTCGACGAGCAGCCGGGTCTCGACGACGTCGGCGATCTCCTGCGCGGAGACGGGCAGGACGAGGGCGCCCTTCTTCGGGTAGAGCCGGATCAGCCCTTCGACCTCCAGCCGGAGCAGTGCCTCGCGGACCGGTGTGCGGGAGACGCCCACGGCTTCGGCGAGCTCGCCCTCGGTGAGGAGGGTGCCGCCCTCGTAGTGGCGCTCCAGGACGCCCTGTTTGACATGGGCGTAGACGCGATCGGCGGCGGGCGGTTGCTTCACGGCCAAGGTCATGCGGACAGCATAGATACAACAGGTACGCATGAAGAGATACGTCCAGTATGCGGACTTGTATGTCACACATCTGTGGCAAAGCGGGGGTCCGGCTCGGCAACAGCACAACCATGTGTGCTAGTTACAAGTCAGACACGTGCGGCCCCTTTCCCCTCGTCCTCAACTCGGCCGCACCGTTGGGGCATTCGACGCAATCGGGGTACTTCACTTGATAACCGGCATTAAGGGCACTCGTCTCCGCAGAGCTGCGGCCGTCGCCGTCACCACCGGCGCCATGCTCGCGACCGGTGCCCTCACCGTCGCGCCGGCGCAGGCCGCCTCGGCGCCCTCCATCGCCGCCAAGGGCGGCTACGTGATGAACAACACGACCGGCACGTCGCTGTACACCAAGGCGGCCGACACCCGCCGCTCGACCGGTTCGACCACCAAGATCATGACCGCACTGGTGGTGCTGAAGCAGTCGAACCTGAACCTGGACAGCAAGGTCACGATCCAGAAGGCGTACAGCGACTACATCGTCGACAACAACTACGCGTCCAACGCGAAGCTGATCGTCGGCGACAAGGTCACCGTCCGCCAGCTGCTGTACGGGCTGATGCTGCCGTCCGGCTGCGACGCCGCGTACGCTCTCGCCGACAAGTTCGGCTCGGGCTCGACGCGTTCGGCGCGCGTGAAGTCGTTCATCGGCAAGATGAACACCACCGCCAAGAACCTGGGTCTGAAGAACACCCACTTCGACTCGTTCGACGGCATCGGCCACGGCGCCAACTACTCGACGCCGCGCGACCTGACGAAGCTCGCCAGCGCCGCGATGAAGAACTCCTCGTTCCGCACGGTCGTCAAGACGAAGCAGTACACGGCGAAGACGACCACCAAGTCCGGCGGCACGCGGACGATGGCGCCGTGGGAGAACACCAACCCGTTGCTCGGCAGCTACAGCGGCGCGATCGGCGTGAAGACCGGCTCCGGCCCGGAGGCGAAGTACTGCCTGGTCTTCGCCGCCACCCGCAGCGGCAAGACGGTCATCGGCACGGTGCTCGCCTCGACCGGCCTGGACGCCCGCAAGGCGGACGCCACCAAGCTGCTCAACTACGGCTTCAGCAGGTAGGACGCGAGCAGGACGACCGAGGGGGCTCAGCCGCGCACCGCGGCGGAGCCCCCTTCGTCGTACGGCGGTCGGACGGCGGTCGTCCGATGGTCATACAGCGATCATGCGGCGGTGCGCTGACGGCGCTCCAGGTCCCGGGCGCTTCTTGTGCTCCTCGCACCACCGGCGGTTTACCCTGCGGGCAGACGCCGGCGGCCCCCCGCCCGCAGGCAGGGGGCCGCCGCAGTCGGCTCACGCCCAGGTGATCAGGCGCTTCGGCTGCTCCAGGATCGCCGCCACGTCGGCCAGCACCTTCGAACCCAGCTCGCCGTCGACCAGACGGTGGTCGAACGACAGCGCCAGGGTGGTGACCTGACGGGGCTTCACCTTGCCCTTGTGGACCCAGGGCTGCGGCTTGATCGCGCCGACCGCGAGGATCGCGGACTCGCCCGGGTTGAGGATCGGCGTGCCCGTGTCGACGCCGAAGACGCCGACGTTGGTGATCGTCACCGTGCCGCCCTGCATCGCCGCCGGGGACGTCTTGCCGTCCCTGGCCGTCGCCACCAGCTCACCCAGCGACTCGGCCAGCTGCGGCAGCGTCCTGGCGTGCGCGTCCTTGATGTTCGGCACGATCAGACCGCGCGGGGTCGCGGCCGCGATGCCCAGGTTCACGTAGTGCTTGACCACGATCTCCTGAGCGGCCTCGTCCCAGGACGCGTTGACGTCCGGGTTGCGGCGGATCGCGACCAGCAGCGCCTTGGCGATCAGCAGCAGCGGGTTCACGCGCAGGCCCGCGAACTCCTTGTCCGCCTTCAGCTCCTCGACCAGCTTCATCGTGCGCGTGACGTCGACCGTCACGAACTCGGTGACATGCGGCGCGGTGAACGCCGAGCCGACCATCGCCGCCGCCGTCGCCTTGCGGACACCCTTGACCGGGATGCGGGTCTCGCGCGCGGTGTCGTAGGACGCCGGGGCCGTGGCCGGGGCGGACGCGACCGACGGTTCGGGGGCCACCGGGACGGCGGCGGCGACCGCCGCGTGCACGTCCTCGCGGGTGATGATGCCGTCCGGGCCGGTCGGGACGACCGTCGTCAGGTCGACGCCCAAATCCTTGGCCAGCTTGCGGACGGGGGGCTTGGCCAGCGGGCGGTCCGGACCGGCCGGGGCGGCCTGAGCCGCGGCGGGGGCCGGCGCCGGGGCCGTCGGCGCGTGGCCGTTCAGCTCCGTCTGGATCGCCGTCGAGGCCTGCTGGACGGGGACCTCCGGGCCCTTGCGGGGGCGGCGGCGGGTGGACGAGGTCGCCACCCCGTAGCCCACCAGGACCGGCTGGCGGCCCGAGCCCGCGGCCTTCGGCTCCTCGGCGGGCGCGGCCGCCGCGGGCTGCTCGGCGGCGGGCTGCTCGGCGGCGGGCGCGGGTGCGGCGCTGCCGCCGCCCACGTCCACCGAGATGATCGCCGTGCCCACGTCGACCGTGGTGCCCTCGGGGAAGTGCAGGTCCCGGACCACGCCGTCGTACGGGATGGGCAGCTCGACGGCCGCCTTCGCCGTCTCGACCTCGCAGACCACCTGGCCGTCGGTGACCGTGTCACCGGGCTGGACGTACCACTTGAGGATCTCGGCCTCGGTGAGTCCCTCGCCCACGTCGGGCATCTTGAACTCGCGCACGGACGCTTCCGTCATCGTCGTCACGACCCTCTCCTCAGTACGCCAGCGAGCGGTCGACGGCGTCCAGTACCCGGTCCAGGTTCGGCAGGTACTCCTCCTCCAGGCGGGCCGGCGGGTACGGCGCGTGGTAGCCGCCGACCCGGAGCACCGGGGCCTCCAGGTGGTAGAAGCTGCGCTCCGTGATCCGCGCGGCGATCTCCGCGCCCGACCCGAAGAACACCGGGGCCTCGTGGACGACGACCAGGCGGCGCGTCTTCTCCACCGAGGCCTGGATCGAGTCGAAGTCGACCGGGGAGACCGAGCGCAGGTCCAGGACCTCCAGGTTCTTGCCCTCCTCGGCGGCCGCGTCGGCGACCTCTTGGCAGAGCTTCACCATCGGGCCGTAGGCGGCCAGGGTCAGGTCGGTGCCCTCGCGGACCACCCGGGCCTTGTGCAGGGGGTCCGGGATCGCCTCGGTGCTGACCTCGCCCTTGTCCCAGTAGCGGCGCTTGGGCTCGAAGAAGATCACCGGGTCGTCGCTCTGGATGGCCTGCTGCATCATCCAGTACGCGTCCGACGCGTTCGACGGGCTGACCACCTTCAGGCCCGCCACGTGCGCGAAGAGCGCCTCGGGGGACTCCGAGTGGTGCTCGACCGCGCCGATGCCGCCGCCGTAGGGGATGCGCACGACGACCGGGAGCTTGACCTTGCCCAGCGAGCGGGCGTGCATCTTCGCGAGCTGCGTGACGATCTGGTCGTACGCCGGGAAGACGAAGCCGTCGAACTGGATCTCCACCACCGGGCGGTAGCCGCGCAGGGCCAGGCCGATCGCCGTGCCGACGATGCCCGACTCGGCGAGCGGGGTGTCGATGACGCGGCTCTCGCCGAAGTCCTTCTGCAGGCCGTCCGTCACCCGGAAGACGCCGCCGAGCTTGCCGACGTCCTCGCCCATGATCAGGACCTTGGGGTCGGACTCCAGGGCGCGGCGCAGCGACTCGTTGATCGCCTTGGCCAGTGCCATCTTGTCGGCCATCTCAGTTACCCCCCTCATCGGCGAACGACGCCTGGTACGCGGCGAACTGGGCGCGCTCCTCGTCGACGAGCGCGTGCCCGTCCGCGTAGGCGTTCTCGAAGATCGCGAAGTGGTCCGGGTCCGGCATGGCACGGACCGCCTCGCGCACTCGTCTGCCCAACGCCTCGGACTCGGCCTCCAGTTCCGCGAAGAATCCCTCGTCCGCGTGGTTCGATGCCTCCAGGTACCGGCGCAGCCGCAGGATCGGGTCCTTGGCCTCCCAGGCCTGGCGCTCCTCGTCGCCCCGGTAGCGGGTCGGGTCGTCGGAGGTGGTGTGGGCGCCCATGCGGTAGGTGAACGCCTCGACGAGGGTCGGGCCCTCGCCGCCGCGGGCCCGCTCCAGGGCCCACCGGGTCACCGCGAGGACGCCGAGCACGTCGTTGCCGTCCACCCGGACGCCCGGGAAGCCGAAGCCCTGGGCGCGCTGGTAGATCGGCACGCGGGACTGCTTCTCGGTCGGCTCGGAGATGGCCCACTGGTTGTTCTGGCAGAAGAACACGACCGGGGCGTTGTAGACCGCGGAGAAGGTGAAGGACTCGGCCACGTCGCCCTGGCTGGAGGCGCCGTCGCCGAAGTACGCGATCACCGCGCTGTCGGCGCCGTCCTTGGCGACGCCCATCGCGTAGCCGGTGGCGTGCAGCGTCTGGGAGCCGATGACGATCGTGTACAGCTGGAAGTTGTTGCTGTTGGGGTCCCAGCCGCCGTTGTTCACACCGCGGAACATTCCCAGCAGGTTGGCCGGGTCGACGCCGCGGCACCAGGCCACGCCGTGCTCGCGGTAGGTCGGGAAGACGTAGTCGTCCTCCCGGGTGGCCCGGCCCGACCCGATCTGGGCGGCCTCCTGGCCGAGCAGCGACGCCCACAGGCCCAGCTCGCCCTGGCGCTGCAGGGAGGTGGCCTCGGCGTCGAAGCGACGGGTGAGCACCATGTCGCGGTAGAGGCCGCGGAGCTCTTCCGGGGTGATGCCGGCGACGTACTTGTCGTACTCGGCGTTCTTGACGCGCTTGCCCTCGGGCGTCAGCAGCTGCACGAGCTGGGGCTCGGCGCCGGCGTCCTTCTTGGCGGTCGTGCGGGTGCGCTTGGTGCCGGTGGTGCCGGCCTTGCTTCCGGCGCTGCGTCGCGGTGTGCGCGCGGCAGTGCTCTCCACGGTCACGTGTGCTCCTCCGTCGGTCCGGGCCACGGGGTTGCCGGTAGGCCTGGGGGTCCCCCCTGCTCTTTTGAGCTTGGGGGAGCGGCTCACCTGTTCTCGACCACCGGGGCACGGGGTGGGTGCCACTCGGCCGGGTACAGGCGTGACAGGTGCCCCGGCGAGCGCCCTGCAGAAGGCACGTTACCCAGTGCGCCACATTTCTGTGAAACCCCTCCTGACCTGCGATTTTGCTTGGATATCCAAGTAAATCGGAAAGGCGTGGAAGGGGCCCTGGTCACAGCCTTGCAGGAGGCCGGAGCAACCGCACGTTAACCCGGTGACCCAGGTCACGGGAAGAGTCCACTTTTCGGCGCGCCCAAACCGGCACGCGCGCGCGGGTCCCGTTCCCGGGCCCCACGCGCGCGTGGATCATGCCTGTGAGCTGCGAGGGCCAAGCCGCGGGGTCAGCCTTCGCCGCCGCCCGCGCCTCCGACGACGCCTTCCGTGGTGCCGCCGTCGGCTCCGCCCGTGCCGCCGGTCGGCGTGCCCGGGTCCGTGGGCTCCTCGTCCGTCGGCTCGCCGGTCGGCTCCGCCGTGGTCGGCTCGCCCGTCGGCTCGCCGGTGGGCGTCTCCGGAGCGCTCTGCGACGGGGTGTAGGAGGGCGTGTACGACGGCGTCCAGTTGCCGTTGCCCGAGCCGGCCCCGGTGCCGCCGTCCGTGGACGTGTCGGTCGGCTCGCCGGTGTCGTCGTCGCTCGGCGTCTCGCTGGGCGTCTTCTTCTCGGTCGTCTGCGAGGTGGTCGGCGACTGCTCCTTGCTCGGGTCGTCCTTGCCGCCGCCGGTGCTCTGCAGGGCGAGCGCGACGCCCGCGGCGACGGCGATCACCGCGAGCACGGCCAGGATCCACAGCTTGCCGCGGCCGCTGCCCTTGTTGCCGTGCCCCTCGAAGCCGCCGTCGTCCCCGTTGCCGTAGCCGCCGGGCAGGATCGGCGAGGGAATCTGCGTGGTGCCGGAGGCGTCCCCGGGGTGGCCCATCACGGCCGTGCCGGCGAAGCCGCCCGACGGGGTGTGCCGGCCGTCGTGCATGTCGACCGGGCCGGTGTTCCAGGTGCCGGTGTGGCCGCCCTGGTCGTAGAGCATCTGGAGTGCGTACTGGACCAGCCCGCGCATCTCCTCGGCCGTCTGGAAGCGGTCGTCGGGCTCCTTGGCGAGGGCGCGCATGGCCAGGCCGTCCAGCTCCGGCGGGCACGCGTCGGAGACTTCGGACGGCGGAGTGGGGATGTCCTGGACGTGCTGGTAGACCACGGACAGCGGGGTCTCGCCGGTGAACGGCGGGCGCAGCGAGAGGAGTTCGTAGAGCAGGCAGCCCGTGGCGTACAGGTCGGAACGGTGGTCGACGGCCTTGCCGAGGGCCTGCTCGGGGGAGAGGTACTGCGGGGTGCCCATGACCATGCCGGTCTGCGTCATCGTGGTGGACGCGCCGTGCAGGGCGCGGGCGATGCCGAAGTCCATCACCTTCACGGCGCCGTTGTGCGTGATGATGACGTTGGCGGGCTTGATGTCGCGGTGCACGATGCCGTGCTGGTGCGAGTAGGCGAGCGCCTCCAGGACGCCCGAGACGATGATCAGCGCCTGCTCGGGGCCGGGGGCCTCCGCGTTCAGCAGCAGGTCGCGGATGGTGCGGCCCTCGACGATCTCCATGACGATGTACGGCACGGACTGGCCGCCGACGAAGTCCTCGCCGGAGTCGTACACGGCGACGATCGCGTGGTGGTTGAGACCGGCCACCGACTGGGCCTCGCGCGTGAAGCGCGCCTTGGACACCGGGTCCTCGGCGAGGTCGGAGCGGAGCAGCTTGACCGCGACGGTGCGTCCGAGACGGACGTCCTCGGCTGCGAACACCTCGGCCATGCCGCCCCGGCCGAGTCTGCGGGTCAGCCGGTACCGGCCGTCCCCGACCAACCCGCCGTTACCCCAGAGCTCAGGCGCGTCCGACATGCCGCCGCCAGACGCCTCGGGGTCGGACGGGCCCTGAGCGGCCTGCTGCTGTGCCATCAGTCCTCGCCGTCGTTTCTGCCCGCGGTGCGCGCGGTGTTGTTACGGTCTCCGTCGGCCACGCTACAGCCTCCGCGCAAGCCTCCGGTCCGGGAAGGGGCACCGGGACCGGCACGAGACGGACCGGCCATGAAACCTTCACTCCTCGCTGTCGTGCAAATTCCGTGTGCCGGCCGTACGCCCCCTGTAACGCTTCCGCGACGCTTCTTTCGCGTACGGTCACGGAACGGGCACCGAGCTTGACGTGTCGGTGCCCTGGGGCAGACTTGGCCGCAAATGGCGGTTTGGATCAACGACGGATCAGCGGCAGTCGGCGGCGCCTGCAGGGGCTACGGGGGACAGGGAACATGAGCCAGGACGGCGCACAGGGCCAGTACACGGGGCGGGCGCTCGCCAGTGGCCGCTATCAGTTGCGCGACCTCCTCGGCCAGGGCGGCATGGCCTCGGTGCACCTCGCGTACGACAGCGTGCTCGACCGGCAGGTCGCCATCAAGACACTTCACACGGATCTCGGACGGGAACAGGCCTTCCGCGAGCGGTTCCGCCGCGAGGCCCAGTCCGTGGCCAAGCTCACGCACACCAACATCGTGTCGGTCTTCGACACCGGCGAGGACACCCTCGACGGCATGACGACGCCGTACATCGTCATGGAGTACGTCGAGGGCCGCCCGCTCGGCTCGGTTCTCGACGAGGACGTGCGGCAGCAGGGCGCGATGCCCGCCGACAAGGCGCTGAAGATCACAGCGGACGTGCTGGCCGCGCTGGAGATCAGCCACGAGATGGGCCTGGTCCACCGCGACATCAAGCCGGGCAACGTGATGATGACCAAGCGCGCCGTGGTCAAGGTCATGGACTTCGGCATCGCCCGGGCCATGCAGTCCGGTGTGACGTCGATGACGCAGACCGGCATGGTCGTCGGCACCCCCCAGTACCTCTCGCCGGAGCAGGCCCTCGGCCGCGGTGTGGACGCCCGCTCCGACCTGTACTCGGTCGGCATCATGCTGTTCCAACTGGTCACCGGGCGGCTGCCGTTCGAGGCGGACTCGCCGCTGGCCATCGCGTACGCGCACGTGCAGGAGGAGCCGCCGGTTCCGTCCTCGATCAACCGCTCGCTGCCCCCGGCCGTGGACGCGCTGATCGCCCGTGCGCTGAAGAAGAACCCCAACGAGCGCTTCCCCAGCGCCGAGGCCATGCGCGACGAATGCCTGCGGGTGGCGGCGTCCGTCAACGCCGCGCCGCCGAGCATCGTCCCGGGCACCCAGGCCCCGAGCGGCGCGGGCGTCGGCTCGGCCGTCTTCCCGCCGGTCGACCAGGCGACCCCGACGCCCTCGGGCCCGGTCCAGACGCCGTACCAGCCGACCCCGCCCCCGCACCCGTACGGCACGCCCGCCCCGACGGGACCGACCCCGGCGTACGGCTATCCGCAGCAGGGCGGCTACCAGACGCCGTCCCCGGCGGCGTACTCCCCGCAGCCCGACCCGTCGACGCCGCCGCCGTACCACCTGACGCCCCAGACCGCAGTGGCCTCCTCCGGCGGCGGCAGGAACAACAAGCCGGTGATCATCGGCTCGATCATCGTGTCCGTCGTCGCCGTCGGCGGCCTCGTCACGGCGCTGCTGCTGAACGGCGGCGGCGAGGACGACATGGGCGGCGGCGGCAGCAGCGCGAGTGCGTCGGCCTCGGCGGAGAAGAACCCCGGTTACCGCGGGCCGGACACCACGAAGACGATCGACACCGAGGAGTGCACGGAGCCGCGGGAGTCGTACAACGACCCCGACAAGATCCAGATCCCGGACTTCAAGTTCAAGAACATCAAGTCGGTCAAGGCCTGTCTCCAGGCGGCCGGCTGGGAACTGAACGAGAAGAAGGTCGACGAGAACACCTACGGCGACGGCACGGTCATGAACCAGTTCCCGTCCGCCGGCACGGATGTCGACCCGGAGGACATGCCCGAGATCGAGCTCAGCGTCTCGACGGGCAACCAGCCCTCCTGACGTCCCCGAAACGCACAGGGGCCCGGCAGCTCCGGCTGCCGGGCCCTTCGCTCTGAGCGGCCTGCGGACGTCCACAGGTTGTGGCGAGGGGACGTCGGTTGCGGCCTGCGGACGTCTACAGGTAGGGGCCGCCCGACCGGCCGCCCGGGTGCTGCTCGTCGAGGCCGTCGCCGACCCCCGGCGGGAGGGCTCGGCGCATCTGCTCCAGCTGGGCGCGGGCCGCCATCTGCTGGGCGAACAGCGTCGTCTGGATCCCGTGGAAGAGCCCCTCCAGCCACCCGACCAGCTGGGCCTGCGCGATGCGCAGCTCCGAGTCGCTGGGGGTCGCCTCGTCCGTGAAGGGCAGGGAAAGCCGCTCCAGCTCCTCGACCAGCTCGGGCGCCAGACCGTCCTCCAGCTCCTTCACCGAGCTGGCGTGGATGTCCTTCAGCCGCACCCGGCTGGCCTCGTCCAGGGGAGCCGCGCGCACTTCCTCCAGCAGCTGCTTGATCATGCTGCCGATCCGCATGACCTTCGCGGGCTGCTCCACCTGTTCCGTGACCGGGGTCTCGCGGGAGTCCTCGTCTCCGCTGCCGCCACCGAGCGCCATGCCGTCCTGGCCCACGACCAGGATCTGCGGGTTCTCCGGCGACCTTTCGTTCCTCGGCATCTCCATGCCGCCATTCTCTCGCACGCCTGCACCTCACCTCCGTGGTGCCCCCCAGGGAGGTTGATCCACCACGCCGGGAGAGACGAGTCGGTCAGGCTTCGGGTTGCTCCCGGCCGGGCGGCTCCTCCTCGCAGGTGAAACGGAGCAGGCGGGCCTCGCAGTGGTCCAGCCAGCGGACCTCGGCCTCGGCCTGGAAGACGAGCTGCTCCAGGACGAGCAGCCGGGCCATCTCCTCGGGGCGCTCCGGCGCGCGGGCCAGGGCCTCGGCACGCTGGCGCACATGGTCGTGCAGGACCCTCGCCACGTGCCGCCGCTGAGCCTCGACGACCTCCCGGACGTCGACGCCGTCCGCGCCGAGCGCCATCACCAGCTTGATCGCCAGCTCGTCTCGCGGCGGATCGGCCCGTTCGACGGGGCGGTCGTACCAGGAGCGCAGCTCGGCCCGGCCGGCCTCGGTGAGCGCGTACAGCGTCCGCCCGGCGGCGTCGACGTCGTCCTGGGCGACCATGCCGTCCCGTTCCAGGCGGCCGAGCGTCGTGTAGACCTGCCCGATGTTCAGCGGCCAGGTGCCGCCGGTGCGGGTCTCGAAGTCGGTGCGCAGGCGGGAGCCGTAGCGGGGGCCGGCCGCCAGGAGGGCCAGCAGCCCGTGACGTATCGACATAACCGGATTGTGCAGCGATTCCGCCCGTCGGCCGAACCCGGAGTGCCGGGATCCGGGGGCGGTGTGAGGCTGATTGCCTGGATATGACCGAACTTGCCGTGTCTGCCCCACCGGGCACGCGGCGGGAGGGGGTCACCCACGTGACTCCATGGCTACGCGCACTGCGGGCGGCGGGACTGGTGCTCGCCCTGGGGGCGGGCGCGGTCGTCTCACCCTACGGCTCCGTCCCGTCTCACGGGGCTGTCCTCGCGTACGACGAGGAGGGGGCGGCGGACGAGGGGGCGGCGGACGAGGACACGGCGGACGAGGACACGGCGGACGAGGGGGCGGCGGACGAGGACACGGCGGACGAGGGGGCGGCGGACGAGGACACGGGGCCTGGACACACCACGGCCCGGTCGGCCAAGCCCACCCTGTCGGCCCCTACGCGTCCGACGACACCGTCGTCCCAGTCCCCACGGTCCCCCCGGTCGGCGCCGTCCCCCCGGGCGGCGCCGTCGTCCCGGTCGGCGCCGTCCCCCCGGGCGGCGCCGTCGTCCCGGTCGGCTCCCTCGCCCCTGGCGGACCCGTCGGCCCGGGCGGCTTCGTCGACCCCGTCCGCGGTGGCGGCTCCTTCCGCCGCCGGTGAGCCCTCGCGGGCCGGGAGCCGGGCCGGGGAGGGCCGGGTGCGGCCGGGACGGCCTGAGGACGCCGGGGAGAAGCCGGGCGTCGCGGACGCCACGGCCGTCCCCGAGGAGCCGTGGGAGACCGCCCCCGAGCCCTCCGCCCCGGCGGAGCAGCCCGTCCGAGAGGCGGCGACAGCCGAGCGCCCCGTCGGTCAGGTCCTGCGCATCCTGCCCCTGGGCAGCGGCCTGCTCCTGATCGGCCTGGGCCTGGGCCTGGCCTTCTTCGCGCTGCGGCTGCGGCGGCTCTAGGGGCGGGGCCCCGCCGTCGTCGTGGGCTGCCCCGGGTCCGTCCGCCGCATCCCGGCCGGAACGGGGTGCGGCCGGCCCGGCGAGGGGGTCAGGCGGTGTTCGGGGCGATCAGGAGGACCTTGCCGACGTGGCCGCTCTCCTCCACCACGCGGTGCGCGGTGGCGGCGTCCGGCATCGGGAGTTCACGGTCGACGACCGGGCGCAGGTGGCCGCCGGTGAACAGCGGCCAGACGTGTTCGCGGACGGCGGCGACGATGGCCGCCTTCTCCTCCAGGGGGCGGGCACGCAGGGACGTCGCGCTGATGGCGGCGCGCTTGGCCAGCAGGGCGCCGATGTTCAGCTCGCCCTTCACACCGCCCTGCATGCCGATGATCGCGAGCCGGCCGTTGACGGCCAGGGCCTTGACGTTGCGCTCCAGGTACTTGGCGCCCATGTTGTCGAGGATGACATCGGCCCCGGCGCCGTCCGTCGCCTTCCTGACCTCCTCGACGAAGTCCTGCTCGCGGTAGTTGACCAGGATGTCGGCGCCCAGCTCGGCGCACCGCTGGAGCTTCTCCTTGGTACCGGCCGTCACGGCCACCCGCGCACCGACCGCCTTGGCGAGCTGGATGGCCATGGTGCCGATGCCGCTGGAGCCGCCGTGCACAAGGAGCGTCTCGCCGGGCCGCAGGTGGGCGACCATGAAGACGTTCGACCAGACGGTGCAGGCCACCTCGGGCAGCGCCGCGGCCTGCGTCAGGCCGACCCCGTCGGGCACGGGCAGCAGCTGCCCGGCCGGCACGGCCACCTTCTCGGCGTAACCGCCGCCGGAGAGCAGCGCGCACACCTCGTCGCCGACGTTCCAGCCCGAGACGCCGGTGCCGATCGCGGCGATCCGTCCGGAGCACTCCAGACCGGGGTAGGGGGACGCGCCGGGCGGGGGTTCGTAGAAGCCCTGCCGCTGCAGGATGTCGGCCCGGTTGACGGCACCGGCCGCCACCTCGACCAGGACCTCGCCCTCGCCGGGCACGGGGTCCGGGACCTCGTCCCAGACCAGCGCCTCGGGCCCACCAGGTTCGGGAATCGTGATCGCATGCATGCAAGGGACCGTACCCCTCGGTCCCCGGACGGAGTCCCCTCCGTCCCCGGGCCCCCACCCCTACGCCATCGGTCCGGTCCCGGCGAAAACCCGTGTGCGTCACCGATGAGTTTGCGCGACCGTAAAGGTCTCCCCATGCGTAGCCCAAGCACGCGGAAGGACCCGAAGCATGAGCACGCAGATGTCCGGCCTGGCGATCGAGACCGCGGGCCTGGTGAAAACGTTCGGCGAGACGAGGGCCGTCGACGGCGTCGACCTGTCCGTGCCCGCGGGCACGGTCTACGGCGTCCTCGGCCCGAACGGCGCCGGCAAGACCACCACCGTGAAGATGCTCGCCACACTCCTGCGGCCGGACGGCGGCGAAGCGCATGTCTTCGGCCACGACATCGTCCGCGAGGCGGACGAGGTGCGCGGCCGGGTGAGCCTCACCGGCCAGTACGCCTCGGTCGACGAGGACCTCACCGGCACCGAGAACCTGGTCCTGCTGGGCCGCCTGCTCGGCCATCACAAGAAGGCCGCCCGTGAGCGCGCCACCCAGCTCCTGGAGGCCTTCGGCCTCTCGGAGGCCGCCACGAAGCAGGTCAAGCACTACTCGGGCGGCATGCGGCGCCGTATCGACATCGCCGCGTCCATCCTCAACACTCCCGACCTGCTGTTCCTCGACGAGCCGACCACCGGCCTGGATCCGCGCAGCCGCAACCAGGTCTGGGAGATCGTGCGGGCCGTGGTCGCCCAGGGCACCACGGTGCTGCTGACCACGCAGTATCTGGACGAGGCCGATCAGCTGGCGTCCCGGATCGCCGTCATCGACCGCGGCAGAGTGATCGCCGAGGGCACCAAGGGCGAGCTGAAGTCGTCCGTCGGGGCCGGGTCCGTGCATCTGCGGCTGCGTGATCCCGACCAGCGCGACCTCGCGGCCGAGCTGCTGCACCGCGTCCTGGACGCGAAGGTGCAGCCGGAGCCCGACCCGGTGGCCCTCACCGCCCGCCTCGGTACGGCGGCGAGCGACGACTCCGCGGCCGAGCAGGCCTCCCGCGCCCTGGGCGAGCTGGCCCGCGCCGGGATCACCGTGGACAACTTCTCGCTGGGCCAGCCCAGCCTGGACGAAGTGTTCCTCGCCCTCACCGGACACGACACGCACGACTCCTGCGACCGCTCCGACGACCCGAAGGACGAGGTGGCGGCATGAGCACCGCGACGACCACCGAGAGCGAGGACCTCGCCCCGGTCAGCGCCGAGTCGCTCGCCGCCCTGCTCGTCACCAAGGAGCGGCCGCCGCGGCCCAGCGCGTGGTCGGCCTCGATGACCTTCGGCTGGCGGGCCATCCTCAAGATCAAGCACGTGCCGGAGCAGCTCTTCGACGTCACGGCGTTCCCGATCATGATGGTGCTGATGTACACGTACCTGTTCGGCGGGGCGCTGGCCGGCTCGCCGGAGGAGTACATCCAGTTCCTGCTGCCGGGCATCCTCGTGATGTCGGTCGTGATGATCACGATGTACACGGGTGTCTCCGTGAACACCGACATCGAGAAGGGCGTCTTCGACCGGTTCCGCAGCCTGCCGATCTGGCGGCCGTCGACGATGGTCGGCTATCTGCTCGGTGACGCCCTGCGGTACACCATCGCCTCGACCGTGATGCTCACCGTCGGCATCATCCTCGGCTACCGGCCGGACGGCGGGGTCGCCGGTGTGCTCGCCGGGATCGCCCTGCTGGTGGCCTTCTCGTTCGCCTTCTCGTGGATCTGGACGATGTTCGGGCTGATGCTGCGCACCGAGAAGTCGGTGATGGGCGTCAGCATGATGGTGATCTTCCCGCTCACGTTCCTGTCCAACGTGTTCGTGGACCCGACGACCATGCCGGGCTGGCTGCAGGCGTTCGTGAACAACAGCCCCATCACCCATCTGGCGTCCGCGGTGCGCGGCCTGATGGGCGGGGACTGGCCGGCCGACGAGGTCGCCTGGTCACTGGGCTGGGCGGCACTGTTCGTGCTGGTCTTCGGGCCCGTCACGATGCGGCTCTACAACCGGAAGTAGCCCTCGATCGCCGCACCTCCGGCCGGCCGTCGCGCACCGTACGGGTGCGGAGCGGCCGGCCGTTCGCTGCGCTGGTCAGTTGTTGCGGGGCATCGGGGGCATCGGGCGGATGTCCGGCGCGACCTGGGTGGCCGGGGTCTTCCGCACAATCGTGATGAGCCGGTCCGTCAGCTCCAGCCTCCCGACGGACGGGTCGTCGTAGCCGAGGACCCGGTGGCCGCGTATGACGCTGACGACCAGGTCGGCGACCTCCCGAGGCGTCTTGCCCACCTCGGCCTTGACGACCGGCCGTTCGACGATGTCGAGGCCGCTGCCCTGCTGGATGAGGTCCTCCATGACCATGCCGGCGGAGGGGCTGAGCACGGACAGGCCGAGCAGCCGGCCGGCGGCGCTGGCGCTGGTGACGACCGCGTCGGCGCCCGACTGCTTGAGCAGCGGGGCGTTCTCCTCCTCGCGCACGGTGGCCACGATCTTCGCCCCGCGGTTGAGCTGGCGGGCCGTCAGCGCCACCAGGACCGCGGTGTCGTCGCGCTGGGTCGCGATGATGATCTGGCGCGCCTTGTGCACCTCGGCCTGCTTCAGCACCTCGCTGCGGGTCGCGTCCCCGACGATGCCCGCGTAGCCCTCGGCGGTCGCGGCGTCGACCACCTTGGAACTGGGGTCGACCACGACGACCTGCTCCTTCTTCAGACCCGTCGCGCAGACGGTCCGGATCGCCGACCTGCCCTTCGTGCCAAAGCCGATGACGACGGTGTGATCGCGCAACGTGGACCTCCAGCGGGTCAGCCGCCACTCCTCCCGGGTGCGTTCGGTGAGGGCTTCGAGGGTGGTACCGACCAGGATGATCAGGAACAGCACGCGCAGAGGCGTGACGACGAGGATGTTAGTGAGCCGGGCGCTTTCGCTGGCCGGGGTGATGTCACCGTAGCCGGTGGTCGAGAGCGTGACGGTCGCGTAGTAGAACGCGTCGAGGAGGCTGAGGCCGCCGCCCGCGTTGTCGTTGTAGCCGTCGCGGTCGGCGTAGACGATCAGCGCGGTCAGCACGAGGACGAACAGCGCCATGGAGAGCCGCTTGGCGACCTGGCGGATCGGGTGCTCCACCACTTTTCTCGGGAGTTTCACCCGATAGGTCACCAGATGCTCGTCGGCCTGGCGGGCGATCGCGTCCTGGCCCGGAAGTTTCACGTGAAACACACCCCGATTCCTGCGGACGCCCAGGGCAGGTCGAGCAGTTCCGCCTCCTGCCCGGGACCTGCGCCGCCCGGCGGCACGACGGCCAGCGCGTCGGCCGCCGCGATGCCGCGCAGCATGGCGGGGCCGTTGTAGCGCAGCGGCACGGCCTCGTCGCCGCGCAGGACGACGGGGACGAGCCGGGTGTCGTGCGGGTGCCCGTGCACGGCGTCCCGGAGCGGCATCGTGTACGGCTCCGGGGCCGGGCGGGCCGCGAGGGTCCGAAGCAGCGGCTCGGCGAGCGTCAGCAGCCCGGAGACGGCGGCGAGCGGGTTGCCCGGCAGGCCGACGAGGTGCTGGGCCGGCCTGGTGCGGGCCAGCAGCATGGGGTGGCCCGGGCGCACCTTCACGCCGTCCACGAGGAGCTCTGCGCCGATCCCGCGCAGGGTGGGGTGGACGTGGTCGAGGGGACCCGCCGCGGTGCCGCCGGTGGTGAGGATGACGTCGGCGTCGGAGGCGGTGACGGCCTGGTACAGGGCGTCGGCGTCGTCGCGGATGCGCCGGACGGCGGTGACCTCGGCGCCGAGCGCACGCAGCCAGGGCGGCAGCATCGGGCCGAGCGCGTCCCGGATCAGGCCGTCGTGCGGCAGGCCCTGGGTGAGCAACTCGTCTCCGAGGACCAGGACTTCGGCGCGGGCGCGGGGGACCGCGGTGACGGCGTCGTAGCCGGCCGCCGCCGCGAGCCCGAGGACGGCCGGGGTGACGAGGGTGCCGACCGCGAGCAGTTGGTCGCCGGTGCGGCATTCCTGGCCGCGCGGGCGGATGTCCTGGCCGGGGACGACGTCCCGGGTCGCGTACAGGCGGCCCTTGTCGTCGGTGCGGCCGTGCTCGCTGCGCAGGACCGCGGTGGTGTCCGGGGGGATGCGGGCGCCGGTGGCGATCCGGACGGCCTCGCCGTCGGTGAGGGACGGGGGCGCGGCGTGCCCGGCGAGGACGCCCTCGTCCCGCACGTGCCAGGGGGCGGGGCCGCAGACCGCCCAGCCGTCCATCGCCGAGGTGTCGAAGGAGGGGAGGTCGGTGAGGGCGTCGAGCGGGGCGGCGAGGGTCAGGCCGAGGGCGGTGTCGAGGGGCGCCGAGACGGGCTCGCGACGGGCCGCCCGGACGGCGTCGCGGCCGGCGCGTTCGGCGAGGGCCCGGGCCTCGGGCCAGGGGGTGGCGCGGTGGCGGATGCCGGGCCGGGCGGAGGGGTCCGGCCGGTGGGTGTGGGCGCTGCCGGTCTCACCTCCCTCACTGCGTGCCGCGGGGTCGGGCAGGTGATCGCCGTTGCTGTTCCTCACGAGGGCGAGCACCTCCTCGACGTCGAGGTCCTCGGCGTCCTCGCCGGCACGGGCGCCGGGCGGGGTCATCCGGCGTCCGGGCGGGTGTCGGGGGTGGCGTCGGGGGCGACGCCGCCCGGAGACGGCTGCGGTCCAGTGCCTGACGGCTGCGGCCCGTCGCCCGACGACTCGCCCTCGGAGGTGCTCTCCTGCGCCCAGCGGGCGGCGAGGGCCACGGCCTTGCGGGCGGCCTCCGCGACCGTCTCGGGACCGCCGCCGGCCTGCGCGGCCGCGTAGCCGACGAGGAAGGTGGTCAGCGGCGCCGCGGGCCGGGCCACACCGTGGGCGGCGTCGCGGGCGAGGTCGAGCAGGCCGTGGGTGTCGACATCGAGGTCGATCCCCAGTTCGTCCTTGACGGCGGAAATCCATTCATCCAACACGTGCCCATGCTCCCTGATACGTGCCCTGGCGGTGGCGATGTCGTCCCAGGTGTCGCAGTCGAAGGACGCGACGGGGTCGGAGATGCGGGTGAGGTCCAGCTCGGCGGTGAGACGCCGCAGGGGGAGACCGGTGAGAGCGCCGTGCCGTCCGGCGAGGAGCGCGAGCTCCTCACGCAACCGCGGCGCACGGTAGGCGGCCACGAGCGGCTGGTCACGGCCGCCGGGGTCGGTCAGCAGCACACCGTCGCGGCCGCTCGCCCGCAGCGCGCCCAGCAGGCGGCCCACGGTCGGCTCCTGAAGGAACGGCAGGTCGGCGGAGAGCACCACGACGTGCTCGGCCCTGGTGTGGCGGAGCCCGGCGTCGAGAGCGGCGAGCGGTCCGCCGCCGGGCGGGTCCTCGCGGGCCCAGGTCACGGGCCGTGCGGTCGGCCGGGGCGCGGCGACGACGACGGTGGTGCGAGCGCCGGCGCAGGCCGCGAGCACCCGGTCGAGCAGGGGCCGTCCGCCCACCCGCACGCCGGGTTTGTCCGTGCCGCCCAGGCGCCGGGAGGCGCCGCCTGCGAGTACGACGGCGTCGTACCGGGCGGGGCCGGACCCGTGCGCGGGGCCAGTGGCGGCGCCGGGTTCACCGGGGGACTCGTAGGCGGTCACCCCCCGAGTATGCGTGCCCCCGCGATCACACGGAACGCGGGGGAAGCGACGCGATCACGGACACCGGCCCGGACGAGGAACGGGAATCACAGCTTCCGCAGCAGCACCGCCGGTTGTTCCACGCAGTCCGCCACGTACCGCAGGAAGCCGCCCGCCACGCCCCCGTCGCACACCCGGTGGTCGAAGGTGAGCGAGAGCTGCACGACGTGCCGCACCGCCAGCTCGCCCTCGTGCACCCACGGCTTGGGGACGATGCGTCCGACGCCGAGCATGGCGGCCTCGGGGTGGTTGATGATCGGGGTGGAGCCGTCGACACCGAAGACGCCGTAGTTGTTCAACGTGAAGGTGCCGCCGGAGAGTTCGCCCGGTGTCAGCGTCCCCGTGCGGCCCGCCTCGGTCAGCCGCGCGAACTCGGCGGTCAGCGACTCGGCGTCCCGCGCGTGCGCGTCCCGGACGACCGGGACGACGAGGCCCCGGTCGGTCTGCGCCGCGAAGCCCAGGTGCACGTGGTCGAACCGGACGATCTCCCTGGCCTCCGTGTCCACCGTGGCGTTGAGCTCGGGGAAGCGGGTGAGGGCCGAGGTGCAGATCCGGGCCAGCAGGGCCAGGAGGGAGATCTTCGGACCGCCGGCCGCGTTCATGGCCGCGCGCGCCCGCATCAGCTCCGTGGCATCGGCGTCCACCCAGCAGGTGGCGTCCGGGATCTCGCGGCGACTGCGCGCCAGCTTGTCGGCGACGGCGCCCCGGATGCCCTTGAGCGGGGTGCGGATCTCACCGGGGGCCGCCGGCGCCGAGGACCGGGACGCGAGGTCCGGGCCCGGTGCCTGCGGCACACGCGGGGGCGGCTCGGCCGCCGGTGCCGCCGTGGCGCCCTGGACCGAAGCACGCAGGGCGTACTCGACGTCGGCCCGCAGGATCAGCCCGTCGGGGCCGGACCCGGTCAGCTCCCGCAGGTCCAGGCCGTTCTGCCGCGCCAGGCGGCGCACCAGGGGCGAGATCACGGGGACGGGCCCGTCGTCCGTCCCGAGGCCGGTGGCCTGTCGTTTCACCCGCGCCGAGGGCTCGCCCGCCTGCGTGGCCACCGCGGCCGCGGGGCCTGCGGCGGCCTGCGCCTGCACCGGCGCCGCGGCGACACCGGCCTGCCCGGCTGTCGCGGGCCCGCCGGACACCGGCCGCTCCTGCCGTACCCGGCGGCGCCGCGCGGGCGCCTCGGAGGTGCCGTATCCGACCAGGACGTTGCCCGACCCCTCGGAGGCGGTGTCACCGGAGCCGGAGGGGGAAGCGGGCCGCTCCCCCACCGCCACCGTGATCAGCGGCGCCCCGACGGGCAGTTCCGTGCCCTCCTCGCCGAAGCGGGCCGTGACGACACCGCCGTAGGGGCACGGCACCTCGACCATCGCCTTGGCCGTCTCGACCTCGACGACCGGCTGGTCGATGGTGACGAGGTCTCCGACCTCGACAAGCCACCGTACGATCTCCGCCTCGGTGAGCCCCTCCCCGAGGTCGGGCAGCTTGAACTCCAGGCTGTGCATACCAGAAGCGTGTGCCATCAGCTCTCGGCCTCCCACTGCAGGCGCCCCACGGCGTCCAGGATCCGGTCCACACCGGGCAGGTGGTGGCGCTCCAGCATCGGCGGCGGGTACGGGACGTCGAACCCGGCCACGCGCAGCACCGGCGCCTCCAGGTGGTGGAAGCAGCGCTCCGTGACCCGGGCCGCGATCTCCCCGCCCGGGCCCCCGAAGGAACCCGACTCGTGGACGACGACCGCGCGTCCCGTCCGCCGCACCGAGGCGCACACCGTCTCGTCGTCGAACGGCACCAGGGAGCGCAGGTCGACGACTTCGAGGTCCCAGCCCTCGGCCCGGGCCGCCTCGGCCGCCTCCATGCAGACGGGTACGGACGGCCCGTACGTGATGAGCGTGGCGCTCCGGCCCGGGCGCCGCACCACCGCGCGGCCTATCGGTTCAACGGGCGTCGGCTCCTCGGGGTTCCAGGAGTCCTTCGACCAGTACAGCCGCTTCGGCTCCAGGACGACGACCGGGTCGTCGGAGGCGATGGCGGCGCGCATCAGCCCGTAGGCGTCGGCGACCGTGGCGGGCGTGACCACATGGAGCCCCGGAGTCGCCATGTAGTACGCCTCGGAGGAGTCGCTGTGGTGCTCGACGCCGCCGATGCCGCCGCCGTAGGGGACGCGGATGGTGATCGGCAGGGGCATCCTGCCGCGGGTGCGGTTGCGCGTGCGGGCCACGTGCGAGATGAGCTGCTCGAACGCCGGGTAGGCGAACGCGTCGAACTGCATCTCCACGACCGGGCGCAGGCCGTACATCGCCATGCCGACGGCGGTGCCGAGGATGCCGGCCTCGGCGAGCGGGGTGTCCGTGCAGCGGTCCTCGCCGAACTCCTTGGCGAGGCCGTCGGTGACGCGGAAGACACCGCCGAGGGTGCCGACGTCCTCGCCCATGACGTGCACGGCGGGGTCGGCGGCCATGGCGTCGCGCAGCGCGCGCGTGAGGGCCTGCGCCATGGTGGCCGGCTTGACGGCGACGGTGGTCATCGGTGCGTGCCCCCCTCGGTGTCGGCCTCGGCCTCCAGCTCGGCCCGCAGCTGGTCCTGCTGCTCGCGCAGGTGCGGGGTGGGCTCGGCGTAGACGTGGGTGAACAGGTCCATCGGGTCCAGGACCGGGTCCTGGTTCATCTGCTCGCGCAGGGCCGCCGCCATGGTCTCGGCGTCCTGGCGGGCGGCCTCGATGCCGGACTCGTCGAGCAGGCCGCGCGTGGTCAGCTCGCGCTCCAGCAGCCGGATCGGGTCGTGCTCCCGCCAGGTCTCGACCTCGGCGTCGCCGCGGTAGCGGGTCGCGTCGTCGGCGTTGGTGTGGGCGTCGACGCGGTAGGTGATCGCCTCGACGAGGGTGGGGCCGCCGCCCGCGCGGGCGTGGCGTACGGCGTCGGAGAGCACCTCGTGCACGGCGGCCGCGTCGTTGCCGTCGACCAGGCGGCCCGGCATGCCGTAGCCGACGGCCTTGTGGGCCAGCGACGGGGCCGCGGTCTGCTTGGCCAGCGGGACGGAGATCGCGAAGCCGTTGTTCTGCACGAAGAAGACGACCGGGGCCTGCCAGACGGCGGCGAAGTTCAGCGCCTCGTGGAAGTCGCCCTCGCTGGTGCCGCCGTCGCCGGCCATGGCCAGCGCGACCACGTCGTCGCCCTTGAGCCGAGCGGCGTGCGCGAGACCGACGGCGTGCGGCAGCTGCGTGGCGAGCGGGGTGCACAGGGGGGCGACCCGGTGCTCGTAGGGGTCGTAGCCGGTGTGCCAGTCGCCGCGCAGCAGGGTGAGCGCCTCGACGGGATCCACGCCGCGGGCCACCACGGCGAGGGTGTCGCGGTAACTCGGGAAGAGCCAGTCCTGCTCCTTCAGCACGAGCGCGGCGGCGACCTCGCAGGCCTCCTGGCCGGTGGTGGAGGGGTAGACCGCGAGACGGCCCTGTTTGGTGAGGGCGGTGGCCTGCGCGTTGTAGCGGCGGCCCTTCACCAGCTGCGCGTACAGCGTCCTCAGCAGCTCGGGGTCGGCCTTCGCGGCCGCCTCGGTGCCGAGGACGCGGTACGGCTCGGCGTCGGGCAGCAGCGGCGCGGGATCCGTCCGGGGCTGCCAGGCGGGCGGCGGGGTCGGCTTGTACGCGCCCCGCTGCTCCATGACCGTCATGACGGCACCTCCTCGTGGGAGCGGCTCGAAGAGGCGCGTCGGCTGTGACCCGCCTCACCTACCGATTGTTCGGTCGACGGCGCAATTTGGCTATGGGTGGCCTCGGGCTGTGGACAAACGGTTCTCCACAGCCTGTGATGGACGCAGTACGTCCATGGCGGAGAGGCGGGGGCGGGTGGCATCTGAACAAATGGCCGAGAGCCAGGACGACAGCGGTGTGCTTCCGCCGCCGCGGCCCCTGGACGCCATCGATCAGGACATCCTGCGCATGCTGCAGGCGGACGGCCGCGCCTCGATACGGTCCGTCGCCGACCGGGTCCACGTCTCGCGCGCCAACGCCTACGCCCGCATCAACCGGCTCGTCGAGGACGGCGTCATCCGCGGCTTCGGCGCCCGCGTCAACCACGAACGGGCAGGTCAGGGCACGTCCGCGTACATCACGCTGAAGATCGTGCAGAACTCCTGGCGCACGGTCCGCAAGGAGCTCAGACAGCTGCCCGGCGCCTCCCACATCGCCCTGGTGGGCGGCGATTTCGACGTGCTGCTGCTGGTGCACGTGTCCGACAACCGGGCGCTGCGGGAGCTGGTGCTGACCCGGCTCCAGGCGATCCCGCAGGTGCTCAGCACGCGCACACTGCTGGTGTTCGAGGAGGAGGACCTGGAGCCGCAGGGCTAGCGGGTCAGGGCTCGGGTCAGGCGGCTTTGCGCAGGCCCCCGAAGGCCAGCTGCACCACCGCGTCGGCCACCTCGCGCTCGTTCATGCCGCGGCCGTCCGGCCGGTACCACTCGACGATCGAGTTGATCATGCCGAAGACCAGTCGGGTCACCAGCCGCACCTCTATGTCGGCGCGCACGTCCCCGTCCGCGGCGGCCGCCTTGAGCAGGTCGGCGACGCGGTGGTCGAAGTCGCGGCGCCGGTCCAGGGCCCACCGCTCGGTGTCGGTGTTGCCGCGCACGCGCAGCAGCAGCGTCACGTAGGGCAGTTCGGCGATGAGCACCTCGACCATGCGCCGGACCACGTACTCCAGGCGGTCCGAGGCGCGCCCCACGCGCGCGTGCTCCTCGTCGAGGATCCCGAAGAGGCCGTCCAGGGCCCGGCTCACGGCCCGGCGCAGCAGCTCCTCCTTGCCGGCGACGTGGTGGTAGATGGACGACTTGGAGATGCCGGCCGCCTTGGAGAGGTGCTCCATGGAGGTGCCGTCGTAGCCACGCTCGTTGAACACCTGGACGGCGACGGACAGCAGCGTGTCCGGGGTGTAGGTGTCGCGCTTGGCGGTGGTCATGAGGTGCCCTCCCGCGAGTCGGAGGCGTGGGCGTGGCGGTACAGGGCCAGGGAGGGCGCGTAGCGGCCGGAGGGATCGCGCCGGTGCAGGTCGTCCAGGAGCACGTAGGCCCAGGTGCGGCCGAGGCGGCGGCTCCACTCGAAGGGGCCCAGGGGGTAGTTGACGCCGAGGCGCATCGCGGTGTCGATGTCCTCCTCGGTGGCCACGCCCTTGGCGACCGCGTCGTGCGCCAGGTCGATGATGCGCGCGACCGTGCGGGCGACGATCATGCCGGGGACGTCGCCGATGACGCTGACCCGCTTGCCGAGCGCCTGGAAGAGGCCGATGGCCTCGGCGAGGACCTGCGGGGAGGTGTCCTGGGAGGCGGACAGGGCGATCCGGCCGGCCGTGCGGTAGTCCAGGGCGAGGTCGAAGTAGACGAAGTCCCGGTACTCCACGGCGGTCTGCCCGTCGGCGAGGACGAGCCGGCCGCCGCTCGGGAGGAGCAGACACGCCCCCTGGTCGTCGTCGCTGTCGTCACGGACCGGGATGCCCGCCTCGCGGATCAGCTCGAGCAGGTCGGACGCCGGGCCCAGGTCGCCCTCGGCGACGACGTACGCGGGCGGCTGCCGCTTCTCGGCGGTGTCCGGCTCGGGGCGCTCGGCGCCCTCCCCGTGGTCGTACCAGCCGTGGCCCGTCTTGCGGCCCAGCCGGCCGGACTCGACCAGGCGCCGCTGGGCGAGGGACGGCGTGAAGCGCACGTCCTGGAAGAAGGACTGCCAGACCGACTGCGTGACGGACTCGTTGACGTCCTGGCCGATCAGGTCGGTCAGCTCGAAGGCGCCCATCCGGAAGCCGCCCGACTCGCGCAGCACGGCGTCGATGGTGGCCGGGTCGGCGACCTGCGCCTCATGGGCCGCGAAGGCCTCGGCGTAGAAGGGCCGGGCGATGCGGTTGACGATGAAGCCGGGGGTGTCCGCGCAGGCGACGGGTGTCTTGCCCCAGGCGCGGGCGGTCTCGTACGCGCGCGTGGCCGACGAGACGTCCGTGGCGAACCCGGAGACGACCTCGACCAGCGGCAGCAGCGGCGCGGGGTTGAAGAAGTGCAGGCCGACGAACCGGCCGGGGTTGCGCAGGGCACCGCCGATGGCGGTGACGGACAGCGACGAGGTGTTGGTGGCGAGCAGGCAGTCGTCGGCGACGATGCCCTCCAGCGCGCGGAACAGGTCCTGTTTGACGTCCAGCCGCTCCAGGACGGCCTCGACGACGAGCGCGCAGTCGCCGAGCTCGGGGAGGTCCTCGGCGGGCAGCAACCGGGCGCGGGCGGCGTCCCGGTCGGCGTCGCTGAGCCGCTCCTTCTCGACGAGCCGGTCCAGGCGGGCACCGATCGCGTCTGCCGCCTCCCGGGCCCGCCCGGGGAGGGTGTCGTACAGCCGTACGGGATGGCCCGCGACCAGCGCGACCTGGGCGATTCCCTGGCCCATGGTGCCGGTGCCGACGACGGCCACGGGGCTGCTGAGGTCGAGTGCTGTCATGTGCGCGATCCTCCCGCACGGGGTTTTCCACAGATGCGGCGGACCCCCTTGAACCGACCGATCGTTCGGTTACTCTAGCTCTGTCCGAGTGTTCCTGCCCAGGTTTCTGCCCAGGTCATGAACTCGACGAAGAGTTCTTGAGACGAGGAGATGGTCACCCATGACCGCCGCACTCTCGGCGCACGAGCTGATCGCCCGGCACCGGTCCACCCTCGACCAGGCGCTGGAAGCGATCCGCACGCGCGCCTACTGGTCCCCGCACCCCGAGCACCCCAAGGCCTACGGGGAGAACGGCAGCCTGGACGCGGCGGCGGGCCAGGCCGCCTTCGACGCCCTGCTCGGCTCCCGCCTCGACCTCGGCCAGCCGGGCACGGACGACTGGGTGGGCGGCGAGACGTCCCCGTACGGCATCGGCCTGGGCGTGACGTACCCGCACGCGGACCTGGACGTGCTGCTGCCCGCCATGAAGGCCGGTCAGCGGGCCTGGCGGGACGCGGGCGCCGAGCAGCGCGCCGTGGTCTGCCTGGAGATCCTCAAGCGCATCAGCGACCGGACGCACGAGTTCGCGCACGCGGTCATGCACACCTCCGGCCAGGCGTTCATGATGGCGTTCCAGGCGGGCGGGCCGCACGCGCAGGACCGCGGCCTGGAGGCGGTGGCCTACGCCTACGTCGAGCAGGTGCGCACGCCCGACAACGCCGAGTGGACCAAGCCCCAGGGCAAGCGCGACCCGCTGGCCATGAACAAGCAGTTCACGCCGGTCCCGCGCGGCATCGCCCTGATGATCGGCTGCAACACCTTCCCCACGTGGAACGGCTACCCGGGTCTGTTCGCCTCCCTCGCCACCGGCAACGCGGTCCTCGTCAAGCCCCACCCGCGCGCGGTACTGCCGCTCGCCCTCACCGTGCAGGTCGCGCGCGAGGTGCTCGCGGAGACCGGCTTCGACCCGAACCTGGTCGCCCTGGCCGCCGAACGCCCCGGCGAGGGCATCGCCAAGACCCTCGCGCTGCGCCCCGAGATCCGGATCATCGACTACACGGGCTCGACCGAGTTCGGCGACTGGCTGGAGGCCAACGCCCGCCAGGCGCAGGTCTACACGGAGAAGGCCGGCGTCAACACCGTCGTCGTCCACTCCACGTCCGACTACAAGGGCATGCTCGCCAACCTGGCGTTCTCGCTGTCCCTGTACAGCGGCCAGATGTGCACGACCCCGCAGAACCTGCTCGTCCCCCGCGAGGGCATCTCCACGGACCAGGGACCCAAGTCCTACGACGAGGTCGTCGCGGACCTCGCCAAGTCCGTCGACGGGCTGCTCGGCGACGACGCCCGGGCCAACGCGCTGCTCGGCGCGATCGTCAACCCGGACGTGAAGGCCCGGCTGGAGGCCGCGGCGGGCCTGGGCGAGGTCGCCCTGGCCTCCCGCGAGATCACCAACCCGGACTTCCCCGGAGCGGTCGTCCGTACGCCGGTGATCGTGAAGCTGGACGGCGCCAAGCCGGACGACGAGGCCGCCTACATGAGCGAGTGCTTCGGGCCGGTGTCCTTCGCCGTCGCGGTCGACTCGGCCGCGGACGCGGCGGAGCTGCTGCGGCGGACCGTCCGCGAGAAGGGCGCGATGACCGTCGGGGCGTACACGACCGACCCGGAGGTCGAGCAGGCCGTGCAGGAGGTCTGCCTGGAGGAGGCGGCGCAGCTGTCGCTGAACCTCACGGGTGGGGTGTACGTGAACCAGACGGCCGCGTTCTCCGACTTCCACGGGTCCGGTGGCAATCCGGCGGCCAGTGCGGCACTGTGCGACGGGGCGTTCGTGGCCAACCGGTTCCGGGTGGTCGAGGTGCGGCGCGACGCGTAGTTCTAGGAGGCTGAAGGGGCGCTCCCTAGGCTAGAGGGGCGCTCCGGAACTCCAGTGGTAGAGCGTCATCGCCGCACTCGTCGCCAGGTTGTAGCTGCTGACCTGGGGGCGCATCGGCAGGGACAGCAGGTGGTCGGCCCGGGCGCGCAGTTCGCCCGACAGCCCGGTGCGCTCGGAGCCGAAGGCGAGGACGGCGTCGTCCGGGAGTTTGACACCCCGGATGTCGTCGCCCTCCGGGTCCAGGGCGAACAGCGGGCCCGGCGGCAGTTCCTCGACGGCCAGCCGCTCCACCGTCGTCGCGTAGTGCAGTCCGGCCCCGCCCCGCACGACCGTCGGGTGCCAGGGGTCCATCGTCCCGGTCGTCACCACACCGGTCGCCCCGAAACCGGCGGCCAGGCGGATCACCGCCCCCGCGTTGCCCAGGTTGCGCGGGTTGTCGAGGACCACGACCGGGGCCGTGCGGGGCGTGCGCGCCAGCTTCTCCAGGTTGGAGGCGCGGGCCGGCCGTACGGCCAGGGCGGCCACGGCGGTGGGGTGCGGGCGCGGCACGAACGACGCGTACGTCGCCTGCGGCACCTCCGTCAGCAGCCCGGCCAGCGCGTCCCGTACGTCCGGGGCCAGCTCGTCGGCGAGGGCGAGGGCGGCCGCCCGGTCGGCGGTGACCGCCACCGGCACCTCGGCGCCGAAGCGCAGCGCGTGCTTGAGCGCGTGGAACCCGTCGAGCAGGACGGTGTCGCCGGCGAGCCGGTGCCAGACGGTCACGGGGTCGGTCATGCCCCGAAGCCTACGTGCGTGGCCTCGGAGCTCCCCCGGGTGCGCTGCCCGGGCAGGGGCGTACGCCCCCCGCCCCCGCGCCGGAGCCGGTCACGCGCGCGTGCCGCCAGGTCGCCCAGACGGCGCAGGAAGCCCGTCGGCAGGAACACCGCGTCCGCCGCGATCATCGCCAGCGAGAAGAACGGCAGTCCCAGGACCACGGCGATCACGGCGTGCTCGGTGATCATCACCGCCAGCAGGACGTTCTTCACCCGCCGGTTGAACAGGGTGAACGGGAAGGCAACCTGCACCAGGACCGTCCCGTAGGTCACCAGCATCACCATCGTGCCGCTGGCGGACAGCAGATCGGCGAGGGCCGGCCAGGGCGAGAAGTACTCCAGGTGGAGCGGGTAGTAGACCGCGGTGCCGTCCTGCCAGCGCGATCCCTGGATCTTGTACCAGCCGGCGGTCGCGTAGATCAGACACGCCTCGGCCATGATCACGAGCAGGGCGCCGTTGTGCACGACGTTGGCGATCACGTCCAGCATGATCCGCGGCTCACCGCTCCCGGCCCGGCGCCCGACCAGCCACCACAGGGCCTGCACGACCCACACCGTCCACAGCAGTGCCGGTATCAGCCAGTCGCCCTGCATCCGGCCGACCAGGGTGACCGCGACCAGCGCGAACCCGAGCACTCCCCACAGGGCCGGGCCGGCCCGGTCCGTGACCCGCTCGCCCCGCGCGCGTGCCGCCCTGTGCCGCACGGCCCGCCGGGCGTCCAGCGACCACACCTGGGCGCACCGTGTGAACACCAGGTAGATCGACATCAGGTGCAGCACGTTGTCGCCGCCGTCGCCCATGAAGACACTGCGGTTCTGCAGCGACAGCACGCCGACCATGAACAGCACCGACATGGTGCGGGTGCGCCAGCCCAGCATCAGCAGCGCGGCGGAGAGGACCGCCGACGCGTGGACGATCTCGAACCAGACCCGGCCGTCCGACCACATCAGAACGGTGAACGAGCCGTTGGACCCGACCAGTTGCTGCGCGAGATCCCAGCTCCAGGGGCCGTCGGGACCGTAGAGCTCGTGGCGGTGGGGGAGCTCGCGAAGCAGGAACAGCAGCCAGGTGGCACTGAAGCCGATGCGGATGACGGCCGTCTGGTAGGGGCCGAGCGCCGCCTCGGTGACGCGGGCGATACCGCCGGAGACGGCCAGCGAGAAGCGGTTCACCGCATGCCTCCCCGGGCCTCGTCCTGCGGGACCCTCCACCACGGCAGCTCCCGGTACGACGGTGTCGTGGAGACCTTCTCCCGGCTCCACTCGGGCGGCGGCACGTTGCTGGTCCGGGAGCGCACCTGCACCCGCTCGATCACCCCGGAACTCCCGGTCGCGGCCCGCACCGCGTCGTCGCGGTCGAGGCGCAGCACCGTGATCCGGCGCAGATACGACTCCGAGAGCGCGCCGCGCAGGCCCACCGGGCGGTTCTCGCTGTCGTGCGTGGCGACGAAGAAGTCCCAGGCGCGGCGCAGCTCGTTCTGCTGGGTGTGGCTGGGCAAAAGGTTGCCGTCGATGGCCCGGCCGTCCTCGGCGGACAGGTCGTACCAGCCGGTGGTCAGCGTCATGCCGTCCGGCCCGCGGACTCCGGCACGGACCTGTATCGAGATGTTCTGCTGGAGCGGGTTCGGCGCGAACAGCTTCCAGTTCTGCTCGAACTCCGGATAGATCCAGTCGTCCACGGCCGTGCCGTGCTCCCGGGTGACCGTGTTCGCCGGCGCGACGTGCAGGAACGTCATCCCGATGTGCACGCACACGCCGATGGCGATGACCGCGAGCGCCAGGACGACCCCGACCTGATAGCGGGGGGAGAGCGCGGCGATGCCGGTACGGGGTTCACCGGGCGGGTACGGCTCGGGCGCTACGAGCGCCGCGACCGGCTCGGGCAGTGCGAGGGACGCGACCGGCTCGGGCAGTGCGAGGGACGCGACCGGCTCGGGCTCAGGCCCGGGCGGTACGTCCGGCCCGGGCCGCCCGGGGGACACGTCGGACGCGACCGGCTCGGGCTGTTCGAGCGACGCGACCGACTCGGGCAGTGCGAGGGACGCGACCGGCTCGGGCTCAGGCCCGGGCGGTACGTCCGGCCCGGGCCGCCCGGGGGACACGTCGGACGCGACCGGCTCGGGCTCAGGCCCTGGCGGCACGTCCGGCTCGGCCGAGTCCGCCGGGGCGGCGCCCCGCTGCGCGGGCGGGGCCGGGCGGCGAGGCGCGTCCGGGCCGTGCCGGGCGTTCGAGCCCTCGTCGTACGCGTTCATTCCGCCCCGTTCCACGATCCCGGTCCGTCGTTCCGTCCGCCCGGCCGTGAGGGCGTCGTACCGCCCGCGCGGCCTGCGCGGCGTCGGCACGGGCACGGTACTCAGGACACCCACCCCGGCACAGCCCCTGTCCGCAGGTCCCGCCGTGGCCGTCGCCACACCACGGAAGCCGACCGTACGGCGAGTGCGACCGTCCGAGAGCCGCGGTCCCCCTGGTCCACAGGGGGACCCCCGCAGGTTATCCACAGGGCGCCCCGGCCGGTCGTCCGCAGGAGTGACACCCTACGGCGCCCGCCCGTACACCCATTCCCTTCTTCTAGAACCTGTTCTATCTTGACGCCCCGTCAGCTCAACGGGATCCGCCGGAAGGACAGGCACCGTGGACTTCACCTTCAGCGAGGAGCAGCAGGCGGCGGCCGAGGCGGCGAAGGGCGTGTTCGCCGGCGTCGCACCCGACGCCGTGCCCAGCCCGGCCATGACCCCGGGCGCCGTCGCCGAGACCTGCGACCGCGCCCTGTGGGCCAGGCTCGCCGACGCGGACCTGCTGAGCCTGCTGCTCGACGCCCGGTACGGCGGTGCCGGTCTGGACGCCGTCGCGCTCTGCCTGGTGCTGCGGGAGTCGGCGAAGGTCCTGGCCAGGGTGCCCCTGCTGGAGAGCTGCGCGGCGGCGGCGGCCGTCCAGGCCCACGGCGGTGAAGAGGCCAAGGCGGACCTGCTCGCCCGGGCCGGCCGGGGCGAGATCGTCCTGACCGTCGCCGGGCACGGCCGCACCGGCCACGACCCGGCCGAACAGGCCGTGACCGCCCGGCAGGACGGCGTCACGTGGGTGCTGGACGGGGTGCAGACGGCCGTGCCCTGGGCCTACGACGCCGACGTCATCCTCGTCCCCGCACACACCGAAACCGGCCGGACCGTGCTGGCACTGGTGCCGCGCGGGCACGAGGGCGCCGTCCTCGCGGAGCAGTTCTCCACCAGCGGCGAGCGCCTCGGGGAGCTGCGGCTGGAGTCGGCACGGCTGCCCGCCCGGGACGTCATCGACACCGACGGGGCGTGGGAGTGGCTGCGGGACCTGCTGGCCACCGGGACGTGTGCGCTGGCGCTCGGACTCGGGGAGCGCGTGCTGCGGATGACCGGGGAGTACACGGCCGGGCGGGAGCAGTTCGGGTTCCCGATCGCGACCTTCCAGGCCGTCGCCGTGCAGGCCGCCGACCGCTACATCGACCTGCGCGCGATGGAGGCCACGCTGTGGCAGGCCGCGTGGCGGATCGCCTCCGGGGCACCGGGCCCGCTGCCCGCCGCCGGGGACGTGGCCGTGGCCAAGATTTGGGCGGCGGAGGGCGTACGCCGGGTCGCGCAGACCGCGCAGCACCTGCACGGCGGGTTCGGCGCCGACGTCGACTACCCCCTGCACCGCTACCACGCCTGGGCCAAGCACCTGGAACTGTCACTCGGCCCGGCCGCGGCCCACGAAGAGGCCCTGGGCGACCTGCTGGCGGCCCACCCACTGGCCTGACCGGGCATGAAGCGCCGGTTCTGGGGCCCGGCTAGAGGACGAACCCCTGCTGCCCGTCGTCCGTCACCACGGGACGGCCCACCGCCTCCCACACCTGCATGCCGCCGTCGACGTTCACGGCGTCGATGCCCTGCTGGGCCAGGTACATCGTGACCTGGGCGGACCGGCCGCCGGAACGGCAGATCACATGGACCCGGCCGTCCTGCGGGGCGGCCTCGGTCAGCTCGCCGTACCGGGCGACGAACTCGCTGATGGGGATGTGCAGCGCCCCTTCGGCGTGACCGGCCTTCCACTCGTCGTCCTCCCGGACGTCCAGCAGGAAGTCACCGTCCTTGAGGTCCGCGACCGCGACCGTGGGCACACCAGCTCCAAAACTCATGCGTCCGACGCTACCCGAACCGGCCGGAGCACAGGCCGGAGCACCGGCCGGGAGGCGGCTCAGCCCTGGCCCCCACCGTGGCCCTGGCTCTGGCCTCCACCGTGGCCCTGGCCCTGGCCCCCGCCGTCGCTCTCGCCCTGGCCCACGCCGAGCAGCGCGGCCAGCTCCGTCTCCCGTTCCGAGACCTGGGCGAGCAGACCCTGCCCGATCTCGTCGAGGAGCCGGTCCGGGTCGTCCGGGGCGAGCTGGAGCATGTGGCCGATGGCGCTGTCCTCCAGTTCCCGGGCGAGCAGGCCGAGCATCTCCTTGCGCTGGGCGAGCCATTCCAGGCGGGCGTAGAGCTCCTCGGCGCGGCTCGGGCCCCGCTTCAGCTCGGGCCCCTTCGCCCACTCCGCGGCGAGCTCACGCAGCTCCGCCTCGTCGCCCCGGGCGTAGGCGGCGTTGACGCGCGTGATGAACTCCTCGCGCCGCCGGCGCTCCTTCTCCTCCTGCGCCAGGTCCGGGTGGGCCTTGCGGGCGAGGTCGCGGTAGAGCTTGCGGGCCTCCTCGCTGGGGCGGACCCGCTGCGGGGGCCGCACCGGCTGGTCCGTGAGCATCGCGGAGGCCTCCGGGAACAGGCCGTCGCCGTCCATCCAGCCGTGCAGCAGTTCCTCCACGCCCGGGATGGGGGCGAGCCGGGCCCGGGCCTCGTCCGCCCGCTGCCGGTCCGCGGGGTCGCCGCTGCGGGCGGCTCTGGCTTCCAGGATGCGGGCGTCCAGCTCCTCGAGCCGGGCGTAGACCGGTCCGAGCTTCTGTTCGTGCAGCCGGGAGAAGTTCTCGACCTCGACGCGGAAGGTTTCCACCGCGATCTCGTACTCGATCAACGCCTGCTCGGCGGCCCGCACGGCCCGCTCCAGCCGCGCCTCGGGCCGCGCGGCGTCGTCGCCGCCCTGCTCAGCTTCCGGGGTCGTCACCCGACCAGCCTAGGGGACGAACCGACGGCGCCCGCGCCCCGGAGGACATGACAGGACCGGGGAGCTCCCGACCGGCCAGGGCGGCACGGGTGGGGCCGCCGGGCAGCACGGGTGGGCCCGGGCGGCGCAGGCAGGCCGTGGCTGCCCCTACACCCCCATCTCCGCCGCGACCTTCCCCGCCCGCACCCCCGCCAGCAGCTCCGCGTGATCCGCCTCGGTCCGGTCCGCGTAGGCCACGGCGAAGTCCGCCATCGCCTCGTCCAGCTCCTCGTTCTTCCCGCAGTACCCGGCGATGAGCCGCGGATCGGCGCTGTGGGCGTGCGCGCGGGCCAGGAGCGCGCCGGTCATGCGGCCGTAGTCGTCCATCTGGTCGGCGGCCAGGGCGGCCGGGTCGACGCTGCCCTTGCGGTTGCGGAACTGGCGGACCTGAAAGGGGAGCCCGTCGACCGTCGTCCAGCCCAGCAGGTTGTCGCTGACGACCTGCATCCGCTTCTGGCCCAGCACGACCCGGCGGCCCTCGTGACCGGCCTCCGGCGCCTCGAAACCGGCCGTCACCAGATGCGGCACCAGGGCGGACGCCCGCGCCTCCTTCACCTGGAGCACCAGCGGCTCGCCCCGGTGGTCCAGGAGCAGCACGACGTAGGAGCGGGTGCCGACACTGCCCGTGCCGACGACGCGGAAGGCCACATCCTGCACCGCGTGCCGGGCGAGGAGCGGCAGGCGGTCCTCCTGGAGGGTGCCGACGTACTCCTCCAGGGAGGAGGCCACCGCGGCGGCCTCCGCGTCCGGGACGCGCCGCAGGACCGGCGGGGCGTCGACGAACCGGCGTCCGCCGTCCTCGGTGACCTCGGTCGCCTTGGCCGCGAAGCGGCCGCTGGTGTTGTGGCGGGCCTTCTCGGAGACGCGCTCCAGCGTGCCGAGCAGATCATGGGCGTCCGCGTGGGAGACGAGCTCCTCGTCCGCGATGGCGTTCCACGCGTCCAGCACCGGGAGCTTGGCCAGGAGCCGCATGGTCCTGCGGTACGCGCCCGCCGCGTCGTACGCCGCCTTGCGGCACTGGTCCTCGTCGGCGCCGGCCACCCGGCCCGCGAGCACCAGGGAGGCCGCGAGGCGCTTGAGGTCCCACTCCCAGGGGCCGAACACCGTTTCGTCGAAGTCGTTCAGGTCGATGACCAGGCCGCCGCGCGCGTCCCCGTACAGGCCGAAATTGGCCGCGTGGGCGTCGCCGCAGAGCTGGGCCCGGATCCTGGTCATGGGCGTGCGCGCCAGGTCGTGGGCCATGAGGCCCGCCGCGCCGCGCAGGAAGGCGAACGGGGTGGCGGCCATGCGGCCGACCCGGATGGGGGTCAGCTCGGGCAGCCGTCCGCGGCCCGACTCCTCGACGGCGCTCACCGCGTCGGGCCGGGACGCGTCCAGGTCGAGCGTGGCGTGCGCGCTGCGCGGGATCCGCTGGCGCAGGGCCTTGCCCTCGTCCTTGGGCGAGCCCTCGGCCGGCCACTCGGCGAAGCCACGCACCCGGGGCAGCCGGCGCGGCGCTCCGCCCCTAGCCGTGATCCCGCCCTCGTCTTGAGATCCAGCCCTGGTCATCCCGACCGCCTCCCCCGCACGCGCACGAACATCAACTCGTGCCGACCGTACAACCGGCGGCCGAAACGCGTCAGACCCTGTGGACAACTCCACAGCTGTGGACAATCCGCGCCGGGTCCCCAGGGCAGTGGCGGGCTACGCACCCGAGGGCACGGTGGCCTCCTCCGAAACCGCCGCCGTGTCCTCCTCCGTCCGGGCCTGCGCCATCAACCGCTCGGCCCGGTCTGCGGAGATGTCGAGCCGGGCCAGCACCGCCGGAACGGTGATGCTGGGCAGGAAATGCTCGAACAGCACGACGACCCGACGCTCCAGATCCTGCCGCTGGCAGCGCAGCTGGGACAGCAGCTGCACCCCGGAGAAGCTGCCGACCAGCAGCTCCGCCGCCTCGGCCACGTCGACGTGCTGCAACAGCTCGCCCCGCGCCTTCGCCTCGCCCAGCACCTGCGTGTTCTGGTCGATCCACATCCGGAAGGCCGGGGTGCGGTCGAGGTCCATGGCTCCCTGGTCGAGGGCGAGCCCCACGCTGGCCCGTACCAGCGGTTCGGACCGCAGTCGGCGGGCCATCACCAGACCGGAGTCGACGAGTTCCTGGAGCCTGGTGGGCTGTGGCGGGAGCGTGATCGCGAGCTGCTCTTCGAACACCCCCACCGCCAGCTCCTCCTTGGAGCCGAAGTGGAAGTACAGCGCGCCCTTGGTGACGCCTGCCCGGTCCAGGATCTCGCCGATGGTCGCCGAGGTGTAGCCGCGTTCGTCGAAGACGGCCGCCGCCGCCTCCAGGATGGTCCGCCGGGTGCGGATCGCGCGCTCCTGTCGCGCCATCGGGTGCCTCCTGATCTCCGTCGATCCCTGTGAAGTCGCTGTGTGGCGAGGGCACGAGGGCCAGTCCAAGCGGTTTGGCTCACCCTTTGAAAAAAACCGGCTCGTCCGTATCTTAGTCAGGCGTCGATCGCGGCCACGCAGCCGATCCTTGGGGGTTCTCATGCCGCAGACAGGGCCTTTAAGCGCACTCACGGACGATCAGACCGGACGCGGGGGCCGTCCGGCAAACGGAACCGCTACGACCGTCGAGAACCCGCCACAGCCCGCCGTGCCCCCCGAGGCGGCACCGCCACGTCCCACCACCGGGGAACCCACCCTGTCGACCACCGCCGCTGCCGGATCCGCCCCGTCCGACGAAGTCCCCAAGCGTCACTCCCACACCACCGTCACCAAGGAACTCGCCCATCGCACCACCGAGACGGACGTCTTCCCCGCCCGGTGGGTCCGAATCTCCGGTACCCGTTTCCGCTTCACCGCGCACTGGCCGGCCGCCCATCCCTTCTTCGGCCCCGTGGACGGCCGCCACCAGGACCCGATGGTCGTGGGCGAAACGTTGCGGCAGGCCTCCATGGTGCTGGCGCACGCCGAGTTCGGCGCCCCGGCCGACACGCACTTCGTCATGTGGGACCTGACGGTCCACGTCGACCCGTCCGCACTCCTGCTGGCGGAAGCCGACGAGCCGGTCGAGTTCGACGTCGTGTGCTCCGAGGTGCGCCGCCGCGGCCGCGGGCTGCACAGCATGCGCACCACCATGGAGTTCCGCCGCGCGGGGCGGCTCGTCGCCCGCGGCACCGGCAGCACCGGCTGCACCTCCCCGCGCGCCTACCGCCGCCTGCGGGCGGGCAGGTTGAACGCCACGGACACCCCGGCGCCACTGCTGCCCGGCATATCCCCGCAGACCGCCGGACGGACCCGCGCCGAGGACGTCGTCCTCGCACCCGCGGACCGCCCCGGCGTCTGGCACCTGCGCGTCGACACCGGCCACCCGGTGCTCTTCCCCCGGCCCAACGACCACGTCCCCGGCATGCTCCTGTTCGAGGCGGCCCGCCAGGCCGCGACCGCCGCATCCGGCCTGCACCCCTTCCTGCCGATCACGATGACGGCCGACTTCACCCGGTACGCCGAGCTGCACAGCCCCTGCCGGATCGAGACCGAGATCCTCGACGAGCGCCCCGGGGAGGTGACCGTACGGGTGTCGGGGCGGCAGGACGGTGAGCCGGTCTTCACCGCCGCCCTGACCGCCGCCCGGCCGGCGCGGGTACGGTCCCCGTCGTGACGGTCACGATGCTGATCACGGGCGGGAGCGGCTTCATCGGCAGCCGGGTCGCCGCCACGGCACAGCGTCAACCGGACGCCCGCGTACGCCTGTTGTCCCGGCACGCACCGCACGGCCCCGAGTACGTCCACGGCGACCTCTGCGCCCCGCCCTCCCTGCGCGGCGTCTGCGCCGACACCGACGTCCTGGTGCACTGCGCCGCGCGGATCGGCGGCGACGCCGAGACCGCCGAGGCGGTCAACGACCAGGGCACGCGTGCCCTGGTCGAGGAGGCCGTGCGCGCCGGAGTGCGCCGGATCGTGTACGTCAGCACGGCCGCCGTCCACGGCCGGGGCCCCTTCCGCGGCGCGGGCCCCGGGGAGGTGCCGATCGCGCCGGCGTCGCCCACCAGCCGCACCCGGGCCGCCGCCGAACGGTACGTCCTCGACGCGGGCGGCCTGGTGCTGCGCCCGCACCTCGTGTACGGCGAGGGCGACCGCTGGGTGATCCCCGGCCTGGTGCGGCTGATGAAGGAGCTGTCGGCCACCACCCTGACCGGCTGCGAGGCGCTCCAGTCGATGATCGACGTCGACACCCTGGGCCGTGCGGTGGTGGCCGCCGCGCTCTCCCCGGCGCCCGGCGGCGGCGTGCACCATGTCAACCACCCCGAGCCGGTGCCGGTCCCCGACCTGCTGGCGTCCGTGGGAGGGGAGTTGGAGGAGCCCGGCGGCGGGGCGCCCGTGGACGTCGCCACCGCCCTGGACCGGGCCGCCGGCTCTCCCCTCGCCCTCCATCACCTCGGCATGCTCACGGTCGACCACTGGTTCGTGGACGACGCGTTCTGGAAGGACTTCGACTGCTCGCCCGGCGAGGGGTTCGCGGCCGCGTTCCGCCGCGCGGCGCCCTGGTACCGCACGTTCCTCCAGGGCCGAAAGGTCTCCTGACCGCCTAATACTGCAACCGCATCGCAGTACTAAGCCTCCGCCGCCTCCGTCTCCGCTTCCCCCGCCTCCGTCTCCGCTTCCCCCGCCCGCGTCTCCGTTGTCTCCGCCGCCTCCGGGCGCGGGCCGCCGCCCGGATCCCGGCCGTGCAGAAGCACCGGCAGCTCCTCGTGGCCGGTGGAGATGATGGACCGCAGCCGCTTCGGCGGACGCGACGGATCGGCCAGGGCCAGCCTCGGGAAGCGCGCGAACAGCGACGTCAGGGCCACGGTGGCCTCGGCCATGGCCAGGGGCCGGCCCAGGCAGTGGTGCACGCCGTGGCCGAAGGACACGTGGTCGCGGCTGGTGACACGTGTGACGTCGAAGCGTTCGGCGTCCGGCCCGTGCCGCTCGGGGTCGCGCCCGGCGCCCGCGAAGGAGACCACCAGCGGGTCGCCCTTCGGGATGGTCAGGCCCGGCTCGATCTCGATGTCCTCGACGGCGTAGCGCAGACCCGACATGGCGCCCGGCGCCTCGAAGCGCAGCGACTCCTCCAGGGCGTCCTCCCAGGTCGCCCGCCCGGAGCGGACGAGGTCGAGCTGGTCGGGGGCGGCGAGCAGGCTGTGCACGGTGTTGTCGATGAGGTTGACGGTCGTCTCGAACCCGGCGGTGAGCAGCAGGATCAGGTTGTCCATCAACTCCTGTTCGCCGATGCTGCCTTCGTCGTGCGCGGCGATGAGCGCCGTCGTCAGGTCGTCGGCCGGGTGCTCGCGCTTGTACCGGAGGAACGCGGTCAGCGTGCCGTAGAGGTCGACGGCGTTGGCCTGGGCGTCCTCCAGGGAGATCGCGGTGTCGAAGAAGCGGCTGATGATGCGGTAGAGGGCCGCGCGCGGCCCGTCCTCGCCGGGCGGTACGCCGAAGAGCTCGCACACCACCTCGTGCGGGACGGGCGCCGCGAACGCCGCCCGCAGATCGACGACTTCGCCCTCGGGGACGCGCTCCAGGGCGTCCAGTGCCTGGTCGACGATCTCCTGGACGCGCGGCAGCAGCGCGTCGACGCGGCGTTTGGTGAAGGCGGCGGCCATCGGCTTGCGCAGCCGGCTGTGGTCGGAGCCGTAGGCGGTGACCATGTTGCGCACCGAGACCCAGATGGCGAGCGGCCAGGTGCGGGAGATGTCCCCGTTGATCCAGGCCGGCCAGTGCTGATAGGCGTCCTTGCTCGTCTCGGGGCCGGCCAGGAGCCGCTTGTTCAGCTCCAGGCCGGTGATCCACCACGCCCGTACACCGCCGGGGAGTTCGACCTCCACGGCCGGGCCCTGGGCACGGATCCGGGATATCTCGCCGTAGAGGTCCTGACCGGTCGGGTCGATCGACAGGAAGGGGCAGGCCTGCTGTGCCATGACTCATCGCTCCTTGGTCCAGAGGCTGGGAGACCATCGTGCGATCCGCAGGCCGAAAAGACTTGGCAACCGGTTTGTTTTAGCCATGGCCTCACTCACGGTCGGCCGGCGGCGTGTGACTACCGCAGCGCGAGCCCCAGCCGGCCCGCCTCCGCCTGAACGCCCGGCCCGGCCGGCCCACTCCCCGCCGATCCGCTCCCCACCGATCCGCTCCCAGCGGGCCCGCTCCCCACCGCTTCACTCCCCGCCGGATCCAGCGTCCCGGCCAGGCACGGCGCCGCCAGGCACGGCAGCAGCAGCTGCCACAGGTCGGTCAGCGAGGGCCGGGCGAGCCAGCCGTCGTCCTCGCGGGCCAGCACCTCGATGCCGGTCGTGGCGGCCAGGACGACGGCGCTGGTGCGCTGCGGCGTCACCCCGGCGGCGAGTTCACCGCCGTGCTCCGCCTCTGCCAGCAGCCCCTGCACGCACTCCCGCCATTCCCGGCGCAGGTCCCGCACCCGCCCGGCGACCTGCTCGGCGTTCAGCCGCAGCCCGGCCCGGACCACGACGTCGGCGCAGAGCAGCCGGGCGACGCGGTGGGTGACGTCCACGAGGCGTTGCAGGGCGCTGCCGTCACCGTCGCGATGACCGGCCGCGGCCTCGCGCAGGGCTTGTTCGGCCGCGTGCTCGACGGCCTCGGCGACGGCGGCCTTGTTGGCGAAGTGGAAGTGCAGCGCGCCGGAACTGACACCGGCTCCCGCGCTGATCTCCGCCAGGCTCGCCCGGACGAATCCGCGGGCCTCGAACTGTTCGGCCGCCGACCGGATCAGCGCGAGACGGGTCCGGACGGCCCGGTCCTGTTTGGTCACCCGTGGCTCCCCTGCAGGGCTCTGATGGCGACGCAATGAAACCAACTCACTCGTTTTTATACAACGCGTCGATGGCGACACGGCCTTGGGCGCGCGTCCTCAAGCCCGCAGGTACGCCAGCACGGCCAGCACCCGGCGGTGGGTCGCGTCCGCCGGCGGCAGGTCCAGCTTGGCGAGGATGCCGGAGACGTGTTTGCCCACGGCCGCCTCGGAGACGACCAGTTCGCGGGCGATCGCGCTGTTGGACCTGCCCTCGGCGATCAGCGCCAGCACCTCCCGCTCGCGCGGGGTGAGCCGCTCCAGCGGGTCGCGGCGGCGGCGCAGCAACTGCCGTACGACCTCGGGGTCGACGACCGTGCCGCCGTCCGCCACCTTGCCGAGTGCCTCGACGAACTCCTCGACCTGGCCGACGCGGTCCTTGAGCAGATAGCCGACGCCCGTGCCGTCGCCGGAGTCCAGCAGCTCGGCGGCGTACCGGCGCTGCACGTACTGGCTGAGGACCAGCACGGGCAGCGTGGGCCGCTCCCCGCGCAGCCGCGTGCAGCCCCTCATCCTGGAAGCAGGGCGGCATGCGCACGTCCGTGAGCGCAACGCCCCGGGAGCCGGCGTCGACCGCGTGGACGTGGCCCTCGATCAGGGCACGGCCCCGGGCCCCGTGGCCACCGCCCTGCGCAGGGCGATCGGCACGCACGGCGGCGAGGTCCTCACCCGGGACGCGTGGATCCGGGCCACCCACCCCGAAACCAACCGCACCACCCGTCTCGGCCTCCTGCTGGTCCTCGGCATCGCCCTGCTCTACACGGGCATCTCCGTGGCCGACACCACGGTCATGGCGGCCGCCGACCGGGCCCGCGACCTGGCCGTGCTGCGGCTGGCCGGAGCCACCCGGTGGCAGATGCTGCGGCTGACCGCGGCCGAGGCCCTGACGGCCGTCGCCGCCGGAGCGCTCCTCGGCCTGCTGGTCACCGGCGTCAACCTGGCCGGGATGTGGGGCGCCCTCGCTCTGCTGTCGGTCCCGCCCACGATCACCCTCCCGTGGCAGGCCCTCGGCACGACGGCGCTCGCCTGCGCCCTCCTGGCCATGATCTGCGCGACGGTCCCCGCCGCCCTCGCCCTGCGCCGCCGCCCGGCGGACCTCGCCGGGATCCGCGCACAGCCCTCCGGACCGGGTCGATCTCATCATGAGACCAGCCGGGGCAAGCCGCCTACAGTGGGGCCATGAGACGGACCTCGTTCGGCAACTGGCCCTGCTCGATCGCCCGCACCGCCGACATCCTGGGCGACGCCTGGACCCTGCTGGTCCTGCGCGAGGTCTTCTACGGCGAATCCCGCTTCGACGGCTTCATCGGCACCCTCGGCATCGCCCGCAACACCCTCACCGACCGGCTGCGGCGCCTGGAGGCCGAGGGCCTGCTGCGGCGGCACGTCTACCAGCGGGACCCCGTCCGCCACGAGTACCTGCCCACGGACAAGGGCCGCGACTTCTTCGGTGTGCTCGCCGCGATCAACGCCTGGGGCGACCGCTGGCTGGCCGGCGAGGACGGCGCCCCGGTGGTCCTGCGCCACACGCCCTGCGACCACGACACCGAGGCCCGGGTCGTCTGCTCCGCCTGCGGCGAGCCCCTGCAGCAGCGGGACATGAGCGCCCGGACCGGCCCCGGCTACCCGGCCCGCCTCCTCGACGACCCGGTCGTACGGGAACGCTTCGCCCCGGGGCGGACGCTCGGCGACGGCCCGGCCGACCAGGCCTGAGAGCTTCCTCACACGGCGGGAACCCGGGCCGGGCCGGGAGAACCGCCACATCCGGCAAACACGAAGAACGGGCGGCATCCGATCGATGCCGCCCGTTCCGACGGTGCGCGAGGGGGGAGTTGAACCCCCACGCCCTTGCGGGCACTGGAACCTGAATCCAGCGCGTCTGCCTATTCCGCCACCCGCGCATTGGGTGTGTCCTGGGCGCCTGCCCCTTGGGGCGTGGCGCCTTCCGACACCCAGAACATTAGCACGCCGGAAGGGGCAGGTTCACATCCCTTATCCCCGCAGGCAGACCCCCCAGCGAACCTTCGATGCCCCTGCCACGTATCAACCCGTACCGGTTCACGTATCAACCTCGTACCGGTACCCGCCGTCTCCGCAGGAGGGGGTCGGGGTCCACAGTCAGGTGCGGGACACTGGTCTTCAGCCGCCTCTACGATCCTTGCAGGCATACCGGAGGCGGTTACGCGCAGCAGTACCACCGGAGGAGTTCGAGGAGGAGCTCCACAGGGAACTTCGTCACGCGTCGACACCCGTCGGCGGGGCTGACAGGGGGAACCAGCCGATCGAGCGGCGCGTGGATACGATCAGTAAGCAGTACCAGCAGTACCCGGCAAGCGGCCCGCAGGGCAGTACACAGGACGGCAGCCAAGGAGGAGGTGCCCCATGGGAGTCCTGAAGAAGTTCGAGCAACGTCTCGAAGGTCTGGTCAACGGCACCTTCGCCAAGGTGTTCAAGTCCGAGGTCCAGCCCGTGGAGATCGCCGGAGCGCTCCAGCGCGAGTGCGACAACAACGCCACCATCTGGAACCGCGACCGGACGGTCGTGCCCAACGACTTCATCGTCGAGCTGAGCACTCCTGACTTCGAGCGGCTCAGCCCCTACTCCGGCCAGCTCGGCGACGAGCTCGCCGGCATGGTGCGCGACTACGCCAAGCAGCAGCGCTACACCTTCATGGGCCCGATCAAGGTGCACCTGGAGAAGGCGGACGACCTCGACACCGGCCTGTACCGGGTGCGCAGCCGCACGCTCGCCTCCTCCAGCAGCCAGCAGGGCGGCCCGGGAGGCGGCGCCGCCGCACCCGCCGCCCCGCAGGGCGGACGCCCCGGCGGCTACGGCTACCCGCCCGCCACGGCGCCCTCCGGCGCCCCGCCCATGCCGTCCGCGCCGCCCCCCGGCGGCCGACCCGGCGGCTACGGCTACCCGCCCGCCGCGAGCGGCCAGCGGCCCCAGGCCGCCGGCGGACGCACCCGCCACTGGATCGAGATCAACGGCACCCGCCACCAGATCTCCCGCTCGACCCTGGTGATGGGCCGCAGCACCGACGCCGACGTGCGGATCGACGACCCCGGCGTCTCCCGCCGGCACTGCGAGATCCGGACCGGAACGCCCTCGACGATCCAGGATCTCGGATCCACCAACGGCATCGTGGTGGACGGGCAGCACACCACCCGCGCTACGCTCCGCGACGGCTCGCGGATCGTCGTGGGCAGCACCACCATCATTTACCGGCAAGCCGAAGGGTGAAGCGGGGGCAATGTCAGAGCTGACCCTCACGGTCATGCGGCTGGGTTTCCTGGCCGTACTGTGGCTGTTCGTGATCGTGGCCGTGCAGGTCATCCGCAGCGACCTGTTCGGTACGCGTGTCACGCAGCGCGGTTCGCGCCGCGAGGCAGGCAGGCAGCAGCAGGCCGCCGCCCGCCAGGCGCCACCGCAGCAGCGCCAGCAGCCCGCCGGAGGCCGGCGCGGCCGTAACGCCCCCACCAAACTGGTCGTGACCGAGGGCACCCTCACCGGCACCACGGTCGCGCTCCAGGGCCAGACCATCACCCTGGGCCGGGCGCACGACTCGACGATCGTGCTGGACGACGACTACGCCTCCAGCCGCCATGCCAGGATCTACCCGGACCGCGACGGCCAGTGGATCGTCGAGGACCTCGGCTCCACCAACGGCACGTACCTGGACCGGTCCCGGCTGACGACTCCCACACCGATTGCGCTGGGCGCGCCGATCCGCATCGGCAAGACCGTCATCGAGCTGCGGAAGTAGTGCTACATCATGGATAGGCGCGAGCGGAGCGAGCACGCAGTGGCGGGCCCCACCCCGGCCCCCCGCGCGCTCCCGACCGGAGGGTGGGCAGTGTGGCTCGACACGACCGGCTGTACCCGGAGCCGACAGGCGAGGTGCGCATGAGTCTGTCACTGCGCTTCGCGGCCGGATCGCACAAGGGCATGATCCGGGAGGGCAACGAGGACTCCGGTTACGCCGGCCCGCGCCTGCTCGCCATCGCCGACGGCATGGGCGGCGCGGCGGCCGGTGAGGTCGCCTCCTCCGAGGCCATCTCCACCATCGTCGCCCTCGACGACGACGTCCCCGGCTCCGACGTCCTCACCTCGCTCGGCACCGCGGTACAGCGCGCCAACGACCAGCTGCGCTCGATGGTCGAGGACGACCCCCAGCTGGAGGGCATGGGCACCACCCTGACCGCCCTGCTGTGGACGGGCCAGCGCCTCGGACTCGTGCACGTCGGCGACTCGCGCGCGTACCTGCTCCGCGACGGCGTCCTCACCCAGATCACCCAGGACCACACCTGGGTGCAGCGCCTGGTCGACGAGGGCCGGATCACCGAGGAGGAGGCGACCACACACCCGCAGCGCTCGCTGCTGATGCGCGCCCTCGGATCCGGCGACCACGTCGAGCCGGACCTGTCCATCCGCGAGGTCCGCGGCGGCGACCGCTACCTGATCTGCTCCGACGGCCTGTCCGGCGTGGTGTCCCACCAGACCCTGGAGGACACCCTCGCCAGCTACCAGGGCCCCCAGGAGACCGTCCAGAACCTGATCGAGCTGGCGCTGCGCGGCGGCGGCCCGGACAACATCACGGTCATCGTCGCCGACGTCCTCGACCTCGACACCGGCGACACCCTCGCGGGGCAGCTGTCCGACACCCCCGTCGTGGTCGGCGCCGTCGCCGAGAACCAGCACCAGCTGCACGACAACGGCATCATGCAGACCCCCGCCGGCCGCGCCTCCGGGCTCGGCCGCCAGGGGCACGGCCGGGGCGGCGGGGGCGGCGAGTTCGGCCCGCCCGGATCCGGCGACACCACCGGCTACATCCCGGCAGCCGGCTTCGACTACGGCGACGACGACTTCACCAAGCCCCGCAAGAAGGGCCGGTGGCTGAAGAGATCCCTCTACGGCGCCCTCGCACTGGCCGTCATCGGCGGCGGCCTGTACGGCGGATACCGCTGGACGCAGACGCAGTACTACGTCGGCACCGAGGAGCAGCACGTCGCGCTGTACCGGGGCATCAGCCAGGACCTGGCCTGGGTCTCGCTCTCGAAGGTCGAGAAGGACCACCCCGAGATCGAACTCAAGTACCTGCCGCCCTACCAGCAGAAGCTGGTCGAGGCGACGATCCCCGAGGGCGGACTGAAGGACGCCCAGGCGAAGATCCAGGAACTGTCGGTGCAGGCCTCCGCGTGCAAGAAGGAGGCGCAGCGGCGCGACGCCGAGAGCAAGAACAACTCCAAGACCGGCGAAGGCGAGGCCGGGGGCACCACGGGAACCACTCCCGCCTCCTTCACGTCCAAGGCCACACCGACGCCGAACCCGTCCAGCCCGTCGGGTTCACCGTCGGCCCCGGAGAAGTCCACGCCCCCGACCACGACCGCACCCACTCCCAGCCCCGGCCCCAGCCTCTCGGAGGAAGAGCAGAAGGTCGTCTCGCTGTGCGGTAAGCAGTAGCCGTGAGAGGCCCTGTCACACGATGAGCGGTACGAATACGTCGCACTCGCCGACGAACCACACGTCCACGATCGGCGCCATCGGCGCGCCGAGCCGGCGCAACACCGAGCTCGCGCTGCTGGTGTTCGCCGTCGTCATCCCGGTGTTCGCCTACGCCAACGTCGGCCTGGCGCTCCACGACTCGGTGCCGCCGGGCCTGCTGAGCTACGGGCTCGGGCTCGGCCTGCTCGCGGGCGTCGGGCATCTCGCCGTACGGAAGTTCGCGCCGTACGCCGACCCGCTGATGCTGCCGCTGGCGACGCTGCTCAACGGGCTCGGACTGGTCATCATCTGGCGCCTCGACCAGTCGGAGAAGCTGCAGGCGAGCAAGCAGTTCGTCGAGGCGGCCCCACGGCAGCTGCTGTACTCCGCGATGGGCGTCGCCCTGCTGGTGGTCGTGCTGCTCTTCCTCAAGGACCACCGGGTCCTGCAGCGCTACACGTACATCTCGATGGCCGGTGCGCTGTTCCTGCTGATCCTGCCGCTCGTGCCCGGACTCGGCGCGAACATCTACGGCGCCAAGATCTGGATCAAGATCCCCGGCCTCGGCACACTCCAGCCCGGTGAGTTCGCGAAGATCGTCCTCGCGGTGTTCTTCGCCGGCTACCTCATGGTCAAGAGAGACGCCCTGGCCCTGGCCAGCCGCCGCTTCATGGGCCTGTACCTGCCGCGCGGCCGCGACCTCGGTCCGATCCTCGTGGTCTGGGTGATCTCGATCCTCATCCTGGTCTTCGAGACCGACCTCGGTACATCCCTGCTGTTCTTCGGGATGTTCATCATCATGCTGTACGTCGCCACCGAGCGGACCAGCTGGATCGTCTTCGGTCTGCTGATGTCCGCGGTCGGCGCCGTCGGTGTGGCGAGCTTCGAGCCGCACATCCAGACGCGTGTGCAGGCCTGGCTGGACCCGATGCGCGAGTTCGAGCTCTCCCGCGCCGGCGTCCAGGACGGCATCGTCCACTCCGAGCAGGCCATGCAGGCCCTGTGGGCCTTCGGCTCCGGCGGCACGCTCGGCACCGGCCTCGGACAGGGCAACTCCGACCTCATCGGCTTCGCCGCCAACTCCGACTTCATCCTCGCCACCTTCGGCGAAGAGCTGGGCCTGGCCGGCGTCATGGCGATCATGCTGCTCTACGGTCTGATCGTCGAGCGCGGTGTGCGCACCGCCCTCGCGGCCCGCGACCCGTTCGGCAAGCTGCTGGCCATCGGCCTGTCCGGCGCCTTCGCCCTCCAGGTCTTCGTCGTGGCCGGCGGTGTGATGGGCCTCATCCCGCTGACCGGTATGACGCTGCCCTTCGTGGCCTACGGCGGATCCTCCGTGATCGCCAACTGGGCGCTGATCGGCATCCTGCTGCGGATCAGCGACACGGCCCGCCGCCCGGCCCCCGCTCCCGCCGCCAACCCCGACGCCGAGATGACCCAGGTGGTCCGCCCGTCATGAACAAGCCCCTGCGCCGGATCGCGATCTTCTGTGGCCTGCTCGTCCTGGCACTGCTGATCCGTGACAACTGGATCCAGTACGTCCAGGCCGACGAGCTCAGGACCGACAAGAACAACCGCCGCGTCATCATCGAGCGCTACGCCTCCCCCCGCGGCGACATCATCGTCGACGGGAAGCCGATCACCGGTTCCGCCGAGACGCCGGGCAGCGACTTCAAGTTCAAGCGCACCTACAAGGACGGCCCCATGTGGGCGCCGGTCACCGGCTACGCCTCGCAGGCCTTCGGCGCCAGCCAGATCGAGAACATCGAGGACGGCATCCTCACCGGCAACGACGACCGGCTGTTCTTCCGCAACACGCTCGACATGCTCACGGGCAAGAAGCAGCAGGGCGGCAACGTCGTCACGACGCTGAACGCCGCCGCGCAGAAGGCCGCGTACAACGGCCTGAAGCGGCAGGGCGGCAAGGGCTCTGTCGTCGCCCTGGAGCCGTCCACGGGCAAGATCCTCGCGCTCGCCTCCTACCCGTCCTACGACCCCTCCTCCTTCGCGGGCAACTCCACGTCGAAGGACGGCGAGGCGTGGAACAAGCTGCAGAAGAAGAACAACCCGAACGACCCGATGCTCAACCGGGCACTGCGCGAGACCTACCCGCCCGGCTCCACCTTCAAGGTGGTCACCGCGGCCGCGGCGCTGGAGGACGGTCTGTACACGTCCGCCGACGCCAAGACGGACTCGCCCGACCCGTGGATCATGAAGGGCACCACCACCAAGCTGCCCAACGAGGGCAACATCCCCTGCGAGAACGCGACGCTGCGGGTGGCCCTCCAGTACTCCTGCAACACCGTCTTCGGCAAGATCGGCTCCGACCTCGGCAACGACAAGATGCTGGACATGGCCAAGAAGTTCGGCTTCGACGAGGAGCAGTTCACGCCGGTCCGCGCCAACGCCTCGGTCTTCTCCGACAAGATGAACCCGTCGCAGACCGCACTGTCCTCCATCGGCCAGTTCAACACCGCCGCGACCCCGCTGCAGATGGCCATGGTCGCCTCGGCCGTCGCCAACGACGGCAAGCTGATGAAGCCGTACATGGTGGACGAGCTCCAGTCGCCCGGCCTCGACCCGATCGAGAAGACCGACCCCCAGGAGCTGAGCCAGCCGCTGTCGGCGGAGAACGCCCAGATCCTCCAGTCGATGATGGAGACGGTCGTCGACAAGGGCACCGGCTCCAACGCCAAGATCGACGGCGTCAAGGTGGGCGGCAAGACCGGTACCGCCCAGCACGGCGTCGACAACAGCGAGAACCCCTACGCGTGGTTCATCTCCTACGCCAAGGGCGAGGACGGCAGCGCGCCGGTCGCCGTGGCGGTCGTCGTCGAGGACGACAACGCCGTCCGTGACGACATCTCCGGCGGCGGCCTCGCGGCCCCGATCGCGAGGAACGTGATGGAGGCGGTCATCGACAGCAAGAAGTGACCCCGCTCACGCCTGCTTCACATCGGTGCACGTTGCGATACCGGTCCTGTATCGGCTGACGGGCTTGGCCAGGTCACACAAAGCGAGCCGGGTACGGTAGGCCCGGACGGCAGCCTCCGACCGTACAAGCGTGCCGGTCGGGACCGACGGAGAGGGCTGGTAGGTAGCTATGGAAGAGCCGCGTCGCCTCGGCGGCCGGTACGAACTGGGCCAGGTGCTCGGGCGTGGTGGCATGGCGGAGGTCTACCTCGCGCATGACACCCGCCTCGGCCGCACTGTGGCGGTGAAGACGCTGCGCGCGGATCTCGCGCGTGACCCTTCCTTCCAGGCCCGGTTCCGCCGGGAGGCCCAGTCGGCCGCCTCGCTCAACCATCCCGCGATCGTCGCGGTCTACGACACGGGCGAGGACTACATCGACAACGTGTCGATCCCGTACATCGTCATGGAGTACGTGGACGGCTCGACGCTGCGTGAGCTGCTGCACTCCGGCCGCAAGCTCCTGCCGGAGCGTGCCATGGAGATGACCATCGGCATCCTCCAGGCCCTCGAGTACTCCCACCGCGCCGGCATCGTCCACCGCGACATCAAGCCGGCGAACGTCATGCTGACGCGCAACGGCCAGGTCAAGGTCATGGACTTCGGCATCGCCCGCGCCATGGGCGACTCCGGCATGACGATGACGCAGACCTCCGCGGTCATCGGCACCGCCCAGTACCTCTCGCCGGAGCAGGCCAAGGGCGAGCAGGTCGACGCCCGGTCCGACCTGTACTCGACCGGCTGTCTGCTCTACGAACTGCTGACCGTCCGCCCGCCGTTCGTCGGCGACTCCCCGGTGGCCGTGGCCTACCAGCACGTCCGCGAGGAGCCGCAGTCCCCGAGCGTCTTCGACCCCGAGATCACGCCCGAGATGGACGCGATCGTGCTGAAGGCACTCGTCAAGGACCCGGACTACCGCTACCAGTCGGCCGACGAGATGCGCGCCGACATCGAGGCCTGCCTCGACGGCCAGCCCGTCGCCGCGACGGCCGCGATGGGCGCCGTGGGCTACGGCGGCTACCCCGACGACCAGCCGACGACGGCCCTGCGCGCCGACTCCGGCGCCGGCGCCACCTCCATGCTGCCCCCGATGAACCCGGACGACGGCGGCTACGGCTACGACGACCGCCCCGACCGCCGCCGCGGCCAGCAGCGCAAGTCCAACACCTCCACGATCCTGCTGGTGGTGGCCGGCATCCTGGTCCTGGTCGGGGCGATCCTGATCGGCCGGTGGGCGTTCAGCGGCGACGGAGGCGTGGGCAACAACTCGCTCGAAGCGCCCAACTTCGTCGGTGAGACGAAGAAGAGCGCCCAGCAGCGGGCCAAGAACTCCGACCTGGAGCTGTCGTTCTCCAGCAAACCCTGCGATGACCAGAGCAAGGGCAAGGTCTGCTCCCAGGACCCGAAGGCCGGGGTCGAGGTCAACAAGGGCGACACCATCAACCTCGTGGTGTCGACCGGGGCACCGAAGGTCGCAGTGCCGAGCGTCGTCGGCGACAAGCTGGACGACGCCAAGGCGACGCTGGAAGGCGACAAGTACGAGTTCGAGGTCGAGACGAAGTCGAAGGAGTCCTCGGAGGAGCCCGGCACCGTCCTCGAGCAGAACCCGGAATTGGGCGAGGAGGTGGAGAAGGGCTCCACGATCACCCTCACCATCGCCAAGGCCGAAGCGAAATCCACGGTCCCGGACGTGCTCGGCCAGAGCTGTGACGCGGCCAAGCAGCAGATGCAGGCCAGCGACCTGGTCGGCAACTGCACCGAGGTGGAGACCGACGACGACAACCAGGTCGGCAAGGTCATCCAGACCACACCGCAGGCGGGCACGTCGGTCGACCCGAACTCCTCGGTCAACATCCAGATCGGCAAGAAAAAGCAGCAGAAGGTCAAGGTCCCGCAGGTCGTCGGCCAGACGGTCGGCCAGGCCAAGCAGATCCTCGCGCAGGCCGGCTTCACCAACATCCAGTTCGCGGGCGGCAGCGACCAGAGCGACAACGCCCTCGTGGCCGGCCAGAACCCGGGTCCGAACCAGGAGGTCGACGACCCGGCGGCCACGACGATCACCCTCCAGACCGTCGGCGTCGGAGGCGGCAACGGCAACGGCAACGGCAACGGCAACGGCGGCATCTTCGGCGGCCTCAGCGGCAGCAACGAGGACGACTGACCCCGCCCGCCCACATCTACACACCCCAGAGCCCCCGGCCCACCCACCGAGGCCGGGGGCTCTGCCGTGCGCAGCCGACGACAGACTCGCAAAGGTGTGCGTCCGTCAATCGTGTCTTCATATGTCCCGACTCGTTCACCTGGTGGGGTGGGGTGGGGAATCGGAACCCCGCCTCGGCCACACGAGCCGAAGGGCAGAACGTGATCAACGAAACGGCCTTGCTGGAATCACCGACCCTGCGCGGCAGCGTGCTCGCCCGCACGGACGTACTCGACAGGGTCAAGGCACTGTCGCTGCTGCCGGACGGGATGCATGTGACGACCGCGATGGTGGCGTCGTACTTCGACGTCGGTCTCGAAGCCATCAAGTCGCTCGTCAAGGACCACCGAACCGAGCTGGAGGCCAGCGGCTACCGACTCCTGACCGGCGAAGAACTGAGGTCCTTCAAGAACCTCAGTTGAATCCGGTCACACACCCGATCCCTGGCCCTCTTCCCCCGGCGCGCCGTCCTCAACATCGCCATGCTGCTCCGAGACAGCGAAGTCGCACGTCAGGTGCGTGTGTACCTCCTCGACACGGAGTACCTGGCACGCACACAGCCTGTGGAAAACCCCACCCCGATGGACGCCGCCTCCCTCGACGCCCGCATCGACCAGCGCATCACCCACATCCTGGGGACGACCGTCGTCCCCATGTTCAACGCCCTGATCGAAACGTCGGGCGAGCACCGGCGAGAGCTCATCGCCCTCCGGGCAGGCGTCCAGCGCATCGAGAAGCGACTCCGACAGCACCACACCCGGCTACAGCGACTGGAAAGCCCCCGGGAGAACCGCCCCCTCGCCGGAGTCATGGCCGCCATGGACGCCATGAACGGGCGCGAGTTCGAAGAACACGTCGCCGAGCTGCTGCGCCGCGACGGCTGCACCGACGTCGTCGTGCAAGGCGGCGGAAGGGACCGGGGCATCGACATCACCGCGCGCACGGCCGACGGGCGGCGCATCGTCGTCCAGTGCAAGAGGTTCGCGCCTCACCTCTCCATCACCAGCCCCGAAATCCAGAAGTTCCTCGGGGCGGCCAAGGTGCTGCACGACTCCGAAGTGGCCCTGTTCGCGGCGACCTGCCCCTTCACCCGCGACGCCCTCAACATCGCAGCCGAGAGCGGCATCACCCCCGTACACCGTGGGCTGCTGGAGGACTGGAGCGCCGGGGCGGCCCTGACCGTCCTGGAGTGGCGACCGGAGCGCGCAAAGGCCCGAAGCCGCAAGAGAAAGTTGCGGCTTCGGGCCTCCGTCATGCTAGCGGTCGGCCTCCCCCGAAGAAGGCAATCAGCCCAGTTCCTTCGGCGGTGTCCGGTCCGCGTTCACCTTCTCCACCCGCTCCAGCTCGCCCCACACGATGTACCGGTACGTGCTCGTGTACACCGGCGTGCAGGTCGTCAGGGTGATGTAGTGGCCCGGCTTCTTCCTGCCGGACTCCTTCGGGACCTGGGAGAGGACCTTGACGTTGAACTTCGACGTCTCGGGGAGGATGCCGTAGACCTTGTAGACGAACCACTTGTCCTTCGTCTCGAAGACGATGGGGTCGCCCTTCTTGATCTTGTCGATGTTGTGGAACCTGGCCCCGTGGCCGTCGCGGTGGGCGGCGAGGGAGAAGTTGCCGTTCTTGCCCGACATCGGCAGGGTCGCCTTGACCGGATCGGTGTAGTAGCCGGCGACGCCGTCGTTGAGGATCTTGTTCGACGTGCCCTTCTCGACCAGGACCTCGCCGTTCTCCATCGCGGGAACGTGCAGGAAGCCGATGCCGTCCTTGGTGTCCAGCACGCCGGGGCCGCCCCGGCCGTGCGCCCAGTCCTCACGGACCTTGTCGGCCTGCTTGCCGGCAGCGCGGTCGGCGACCACGTTCGTCCACCACAACGAGTAGACGACGAACAAGCCGAGGACCAGGCCCGCGGTGATGAGGAGTTCCCCGAAGAAGCTGACCGCCATGGCGATCGGGCCGGGTCTGCGACGTGCCGCAGGCGGCCGGGACGCCCCGCCGGTGTGCTTCTCGTGGTCGGTGTCGGTGGTCGCTGCCACTGGTCATCTGCCCTTAACTGACGAGCGCATCCGGCTTGCCCTTGCTGCGCGGCCGTTCCTCGACCATCTTGCCCCAGACGATCATCCGGTACTTGCTGGTGAACTCCGGCGTGCACGTGGTCAGCGTGATGTAGCGGCCGGGCTTGGTGAAACCGGAGCCCGCGGGCACCGGATTCAGGACGCTCGTGTTGCTCGGCGACGTCACCGGCAGGATCGACGCCATCTTGTAGACGAAGTACTCGTCCTGCGTCTCCACGACGATCGGGTCGCCCGGAGCGAGCTTGTTGATGTACCGGAACGGTTCTCCGTGGGTGTTGCGGTGACCCGCGAGCCCGAAGTTGCCGCTCTTGTCGCCGGGCATCGCCGTCTTCAGCGCGCCCTCGGCGTAGTGGCCGACCATGCCCCGGTCGAGCACACCCTTGCTGCTGGTGCCCTCGGCGATCGGGACGACCACGTCCAGCTTCGGAATGTGCAGGATGGCGAAACCCTGCCCCGGTTCGAACGCCCCGGGGTTGCGCTTGCCGCTCGCCCAGTCGTTCTGGAGGCTGCTGGCCTCCTGGCCGGCCTGGGCGTGCGCCCGGACGTTCGTCCACCACAGCTGGTAGGTGACGAACAGCAGCATCACCACGCCGGTGGTGATGAACACCTCTCCTATCGCCCGGCTCGCGACGACCGCCGCGCCGGGCCTGCGCGCCCGCGCCTGCCGCCGCGCCTCGACCCGTGACAGCGGCGCCCGCGACGTGCTGCCCGTGCCGGTGTCGCGGCCGGCATGGACGTCCGACGAAGTGTCCGACGCACCGCCATGGCGTCCGTGACGGCGCTTGGCGGCCTTTCTGCGGGCCGCGCGCCCACCGTGGGCGGGCCCGTCCTGCCGCGAGGCGGAAGAGCCCGCAGAGCGCGTTGTGGAGTCGCCGGTCCCCGGCGGTGGATCCGGAATCCGCAGCGCCACCGTCTCCTCGTCGGGAGGCGGCAGATACATCTCCTCCGGGACGGGTTCGTACGACCCGTACGGCTGCTGCGGCTGCGACTGCGGGGACACACCGTACGTCTCCCCGCCCGACCACTCCTCGAACACACCCCGCGCCCCGTACGACTGCTGCCCGTACGAGGTGTCGGACTCGCGCTCGGGGCGCAGGGCGGTCACGCCGAGGCCCTGCCCACCACCGGGGCGAGCCCGGCCGACCTCGCCACCGCACCCTGGTCGCCGCACTCCACCAGCCAGTTGGCCAGCATCCGGTGCCCATGCTCGGTCAGCACCGACTCCGGGTGGAACTGCACACCCTCGACCGGAAGTTCGCGATGCCTCAGGCCCATCACGATGCCGTCGTGCGTGCGGGCCGTGACCTCCAGCTCCGCCGGGACCGTGGCGGGCTCGGCGGCCAGCGAGTGGTAACGCGTCGCCGTGAACGGGGAGGGCAGGCCGGCGAAGACACCGCCACCGCCGTGCTCGACCAGCGAGGTCTTGCCGTGCAGCAGCTCGGGCGCGCGGTCCACCACACCGCCGTACGCCACCTGCATCGACTGCATGCCGAGACAGACGCCGAAGACCGGAACGCCCGAGCCGGCGCAGTGCCGGACCATGTCGACGCAGACACCGGCCTGCTCGGGCGTGCCGGGACCCGGGGAGAGCAGGACCCCGTCGAAGCCGTCCTGGGCGTGCGCCGTCGACACCTCGTCGTTGCGCAGGACCTCGCACTCGGCACCGAGCTGGTAGAGGTACTGGACCAGATTGAAGACGAAGCTGTCGTAGTTGTCGACGACGAGAATGCGCGCGCTCACTGGTTGTCCACCGTCACATCGTTGAAGGGCAGCAGCGGTTCCGCCCACGGGAAGACGTACTGGAAGAGGACGTAGACCACGGCCACGACCAGGACGAGTGAGATCACTGCCTTCGCCCACGTGTTCCCCGGCAGATGCCGCCAGATCCAGCCGTACATGCCGTCCCTTCCGTCGTACCACGGCACCAGACCCACGCCGTACAGCCACCAGACTAACGGCGCAGCGCCTCCGGTTTCCCGGCCTCCACGGGCTGGATGGAGTCCAGGTGCGCCCAGACGATCAGACGGTGACTGTGCCCCCACTCCGGTTCGCACGTGGTCAGCGTCAGATACCGGCCCGAACGCGTATACCCGGATGTACGTGGGACAGGGTCGATCACCTCGATGTCCGAGGGCACTGTTTTGTACGGTCCTTTGTCGATCCGATACGTGAACCAGGTCGTGCCGTCGGTCAGCACCACCGCGTCACCCTGCCTGAGCTCGGCAAAGTCCTTGAACGGGTCCCCGTACGTGCGGCGGTGGCCGGCGACGGCGAAGTTCCCCCTCTGCCCGAGCTGGGCCGTCTCGGCGTAGTGGCCGAGGCCCTTCTTCAGGGTGCCGGTGGCGGTGCCTTCGAGCACGGGCTTGTTCCACGTGAAACCTAGCCGCGGTATGTACATGATCGCGAAAGGCCTGCCCTTGGCGTAGGGCGCCGGCTTCGCCGGGCCCACGGGGGAGCCGGCAGCCGGCGGACGGGGCTTGGACCACTCCTTCCGGAGCAGGTCGATCTGGTCGTCCATGACGCCATCGGCCTTCACACCGGTCCAGAAGAGCACGTAGACGACGAACAGCACGATCAGGCTGCCGACGGTGATGCACAGTTCGCTGACGGTCCTGACGATCACACGCACCGGCAGCTCCCCCGGTCCGGCTACTGCTCCACGGGCTTCGCGTAATGCAGATCCACTGTGCCCGAGTAGCCGGGCAGAGTCACCGGGCCGTTCTCCTCGACTTTCCAGCCGAGCCCGTAGACATTGACGTAGACCATGTAGTTCTGGATCGCCGGGGAGGCCGCGAGCGCCTTCTGCAGCTTGCCCGGGTCACCGACCGCTGTGATCTTGTACGGCGGTGAGTAGACGCGGCCCTGGAGGATCAGGGTGTTGCCCACGCAGCGCACGGCGCTGGTGGAGATCAGCCGCTGGTCCATGACCTTGATCCCCTTGGCCCCGCCCTGCCACATCGCGTTCACCACGGCCTGGAGGTCCTGCTGGTGGATGACCAGGTAGTCGGGCTGCGGCTCGGGGTAGCCGGGAAGCTTGGCGGTGGCGTCCGGCGGGGCGTCGTTGAGCGTGACCGTGAGCGAGTCGCCCTTGAGCTTCTGCGTGCCCGCACGCTTCTCCAGGGCCGTCAGCTTGTCGTCCTCCGCCTTGGTGCTGCCGTCGTCGCGCTCGGCGAGAGCCTCTATGTCCTGGCGAAGGGTGCCGTTGGTCTCATCCAGCTCGCCGTTCTCCCGGCTGCGCTCGTGGATGAGGTCGGACAGCTTCAGCAGCGAACTGTCCGTGCGGATGTTGGTGCCCTTGGCGGTATCGAAGCTGGTGAAGAAGATGAGCCCCGCGAGAGCGAACACGGCCGCCGTGAGGACGCGCACGGGCCGAAAACGGCGCTCGCGCTCAGGGGTGGATCCCGTCCCGGGGGAGTCGGCAGAATTGCTCAACGTACCCTTATCTCCTTCGGCGCGGCGGAAGCACTACGCTAACGGACGCCCGGGGGAGCAATCGGAGTCCCCTCACGCTGCCCCGGGACCGACCCAGTTACCTGCGCGGCCACGCAGCGCATCGACAGGAGAGACCCTCGTGCCGAAGTCACGTATCCGCAAGAAGGCCGACTACACGCCGCCGCCTGCCAAGCAGACGACCGCCATCAAGCTGAGCAACCGTGCCTGGGTCGCGCCGGTCATGCTGGCCATGTTCCTCATCGGCCTGGCCTGGATCGTCGTCTTCTACGTCACCGACGGATCGCTGCCCATCGACTCGCTGGGCAACTGGAACATCGTGGTGGGCTTCGGCTTCATCGCCGCCGGATTCGGTGTCTCGACCCAGTGGAAGTAGCGGCCACCACACGGTGAACGCAGCTCTACCCAAGGGTGTTCGCTGAGTTATCCACAGCAGTTTTCCACATGGGGATAATGAAGACGATCTGTGGATAACCCGCTGGACGTTGACGCCGGTGTGACGAAAGTACCGGTCTTCGAAAGCTTGTTCGCCCCCTGCCTGACCTGCGGAAACGTAGGTCGGCGACAGGGGGCACATGCGTTCCCGCACCGTATGCACAAGATCCGACACCCGCTGTGGACAACACCTGGTCAGACGAGCTGTGCCGTCCTCAGAACGGTCATGAGCACGACCACGCCCAAGACCAGGGCGCAGGTGCCGTACTGGACCAGTGTGCGGCGCTCACGCGGGGCGTGGACCATGGCGTATCCGACGACGACACCGGCGACCAGGCCTCCGATGTGGGCCTGCCAGGAGATGTTGAACCCCGGGCTGAAGGTGAAGATCAGGTTGATCACCAGCAGCGCGATGATCGGCCGCATGTCGTAGTTGAGCCGGCGCATCAGCACGGCCGTGGCACCGAACAGGCCGAAGATCGCGCCGGAGGCGCCCAGGGTGGCCGTGCTCGGGGACGCCAGGAGGTAGGCGAGTGCGCTGCCCGCGAGGCCGGAGATGAAGTACAGCGCGAGATAGCGGGCGCGGCCCAGTGCCGCTTCGAGCGGGCCGCCGAGCCACCACAGGCTGAGCATGTTGAACGCGATGTGCCAGATCTCCTGGTGCGTGAACATCGACGTCACCATGCGGTACCACTCGCCTCCCGCCACGCCTTGTGTGGGCGTGAAGGGCGCCGGCGGCCAGGCGCCGAGCAGGACGATGTCGTTGAGCAGCGACTCGTGGACCTGGACGGCGATGAACACGGCCAGGTTGATGCCGATGAGGATCTTGGTCAGCAGCCGGGGGTCGGCGGCGATGGAGCCGCCCGCGATCGTCCGGGGCATGGCGGCCGTGGGCGAGTGGCCTGTGCCGGAACCGGTGCGGACGCACTCGGGGCACTGGAAGCCGACGGAGGCGTTGACCATGCACTCGGGGCAGATCGGGCGTTCGCAGCGCGTGCAGCGGATGCCCGTCTCGCGGTCCGGGTGGCGGTAGCACATGGGGACGCTGTGGGCGTCCTGCGGGCTGCCCGCAGCCTGGTCGTCCATGGTCTCCCCTAGGTCGTGTGAGAAAAGTCCGCCCCGCCCATCCTTACGGATGAGCGGGGCGATTGGTTCCCTGCGGGAGCCGTCGCACTCAGCGGGTCTCGATGACGACCGACTCGATGACCACGTCGTTCAGCGGCCGGTCGGTGCGCGGGTTCGTCTGGGTCGTGGCGATGGTGTCCACGACCTTCTGGCTGGCCGCGTCGGTGACCTCGCCGAAGATGGTGTGCTTGCGGTTCAGCCACGCCGTCGGGGAGACGGTGACGAAGAACTGCGAGCCGTTGGTGCCCGGTCCGGCGTTGGCCATTGCCAGCAGGTAGGGCTTGTCGAAGCGCAGGTCAGGGTGGAACTCGTCCTCGAACTGGTAGCCGGGACCGCCGGTGCCGTTGCCCAGCGGGTCACCGCCCTGGATCATGAAGCCACTGATCACCCGGTGGAAGACCGTGCCGTCGTAGAGCTTGTCCGTGGACTTCTCGCCCGTCTCCGGGTGGGTCCACTCCCGCTCGCCCTGGGCGAGCTCGACGAAGTTCTTGACCGTCTTGGGCGCGTGGTTCGGCAGAAGCCGGACTTCGATGTCGCCGTGATTGGTCTTCAGGGTGGCGTAGAGCTGCTCAGCCACGATCTGCCTTCCGTTGTCTTTCCGTGACCCCCTGATCCTCGCACGGACCGGCCCTCGCGTCGTCCGGCCTCGGTGCGGCGGGGGGAAACCCTCGGCGGGCGTCCGCAGAAAATCAGGCCAGTAGTCCCGGGGCGGGGGCGCTGGGCGGCGATCCGTGGCATTGTCGACGACAAGCTCCTGTTGCCCCCTATTCATCCGCTATCGCACGTGATCGGCTCCGGATGCCGACTTGTGTGACCCGGATGCCCTTCCGTGCATGCCTGGTCGTGCGCCAGGAGGCATGATCCGTAAAAGGGTGGAAAGTCGAAATACCGTACGCCACCGAGGAGGAGGAACCCGTGACCCGCATCGACAGCGTGCGCGCCGCGACTGGTTCGGCGAAGGACAGCGTGCTGCACGCCGCGGAAGTGGTGGCGCCCTACGCCGACACGGCCAAGGACAGGGCCGCGCACTACGCACACGAGGCACGCGTACGGCTAGCGCCCAAGGTGACGCAGGCCGCAGGGCAGGCGCGTGTCCAGTACGGCACTCTGGTGCAGCCGTATCTGGAGCAGGCCCGCACGCATGTGCCGCCGAAGGTCGACCAGGCCGCCCAGGAAGCCGCCGAACGCACCCGTAAGGCCGCCCGCCAGGCGGCGGAGTTCTCCAGGCCGAGGATCGAGCAGGCGGTGGCCGCTGCCGTGCCCGTCACGGCCGAGGCCGCGGCGCGGAGTGCGGCGGCCATGGCCGCGCTGCGCGGCCAGGTCACGTCCAAGGAGATCCAGAAGCTGGTCCGCAAGCACGAACGGCGGGCCAAGGCCGGTAAGGCCATGAAGACGCTGGTGATCCTGGGCGCCGTGGCGGGTGGTGCTTTCGCCGCGTGGAAGTGGTGGGACAAGCAGGCCAACCCGGACTGGCTGGTGGAGCCGCCGGCGGCGACGGAGGTCCCGGAGTCGGGGCACCTGTCGTCCGTGGACGGCACGGGGCCGTCGGTCCTGGACCCGGAGGTCGAGGCCAAGCAGGCCGAGGACGAGGCCGCCGGGCGCGACGACCGTTCCTGAGGGCGCACCGGATATAACAGCGCGGCGGGGCGGGAGACTTGAGGGTCTCCCGCCCCGCCGTGCTGTTTCACGTGAAACACCGGCCGCCCGCAGCCCGTCCCGGTACGTGAAAAATGCCCTCCGGGACCGCGTTTTCGCAGTTCGGAGGGCATTTTTGGAAGTGGAGCCTAGGGGAGTCGAACCCCTGACATCTGCCATGCAAAGACAGCGCTCTACCAACTGAGCTAAGGCCCCGTAAGGGGACGTCCGACCGGATGAACCGCGTCCCGGCGGGCGTCGGAGACCAGAGTACCGGGTCACCCCCGTGGTTCCGCAAAAGGATTGGGGGGTCCCCGTCGCCGACCACTCTCCGTAAGATGCTCGGCGTGGTTCGCTACCGCGAACCGCCGTACATGGGGAAGCGATGGGGAGACGCAATGGACGCCGCACAGCAGGAAGCGACCGCGAGAGCGCGGGAACTGCAGCGGAACTGGTACGGGGAGCCGCTGGGGGCGCTCTTCCGTAGGCTGATCGACGATCTTGGTCTCAACCAGGCTCGTCTCGCGGGGGTTCTGGGACTGTCCGCACCGATGCTGTCGCAGCTGATGAGCGGTCAGCGGGCGAAGATCGGCAACCCGGCTGTCGTGCAGCGGGTGCAGCTGCTGCAGGACCTGGCGGGGCAGGTCGCGGACGGCAGCGTGAGCGCCGCCGAGGCCACCGAGCGCATGGAGGAGATCAAGAAGTCACAAGGGGGGTCGGTGCTCAGCAACACCACACAGACGACGAGCAGTTCGGGGGCGCCCACGGTCAAGCGGGTCGTCCGTGAGATCCAGTCGCTGCTGCGGTCGGTCGCGGCGGCGGGCGACATCATCGACGCCGCGGACACTCTCGCCCCGACCCATCCGGAACTGGCTGAGTTCCTCCGGGTCTACGGCGCCGGCCGCACGTCGGACGCCGTCACGCACTACCAGTCCCACCAGAACTGATCCCACCGCCCGGCGCCGAAGGGGGTTCGGCAGCGGGCTGCGGGTGAGGTGACGGGGGACGCGTCGCGGACGGGCGGGCACGAGGGGGCGTGTTCCGTACGGGGGACCGGTCGACGCGAGGGGATGTACCGCTCATCGAAGGACTCGGGGGAGTCGGGGGATCCCCGCGGTCCGAGGGATTCGGGGGATCCGGGGGATTCGGGGGGGCCGTTTCGCCTGTCGGGGAGTCGTAGCGCTCGCCGAGGGGGAAGCAAGGGGGGAAGCCGCAGGGGGAGGAGCGACGTACAGCCATGGGTGAGGTCTTCGCCGGCCGGTACGAACTGGTCGACCCGATCGGACGCGGAGGGGTCGGCGCCGTCTGGCGCGCCTGGGACCACCGCCGCCGTCGCTACGTGGCCGCCAAGGTTTTGCTCCAGAGCGACGCGCACTCGCTGCTGCGCTTCGTCCGGGAACAGGCCCTGCGGATCGACCACCCCCATGTACTGGCCCCCACCAGCTGGGCCGCCGACGACGACAAGGTCCTGTTCACCATGGATCTGGTCGCGGGCGGATCCCTGGTCCATCTCGTCGGGGACTATGGTCCCCTCCCACCGGCCTTCGTCTGCACTCTGCTCGACCAGCTGCTGGCGGGCCTGGCCGCGGTGCACGCGGAGGGCGTCGTGCACCGTGATGTGAAACCCGCCAACGTGCTGCTGGAGGCCACCGGCACGGGCCGGCCGCGGTTGCGGCTGTCCGACTTCGGCATCGCGATGCGGCTGGGCGAGCCCCGTCTGACGGAGACCAACCTCGTCGTCGGGACGCCCGGTTATCTCGCGCCCGAGCAGATGATGGGCGCCGAACCGGACTTCCCCGCCGACCTGTTCGCGGTGGGGCTGGTCGCGCTGTATCTGCTGGAGGGTGCCAAGCCGGACAGCAAGGCGCTCATCCAGTACTTCGCCGAGCACGGGACGCCCGGTGCGCCCAAGGGCATCCCGGAGCCGCTGTGGCAGGTGGTGGCCATGTTGCTCCAGCCGGATCCGGAGGCGCGGTTCCGTACGGCTACGGGGGCACGCAAGGCCCTCGCCGCCGCCGCGGAGCTCCTGCCGGACCCGGGGCCGGACGACGAGCTGATCGAGATCTTCGACCAACTGGGTCCGCTTCCAAGGGGGTTCGCCCCCGAGGGGCCGTTGGAGAGAGCGAAGGGGCTGGGGCCCAGGCAGGAGCCGCCCAGCTCCTCGGGGGCCGGGGAGGAGGGGTCCCGGCAGGGAGACGGCCAGGGTGAGCTCTCGGTGTCCGGCGGGCAGCACGCCGAGCCTTGGCAGCAAGGCGCCGAGGTGGTGCCGACCGACCCGCGGCGCGCCACCGGCCCCGACTCCGCCTCGTTGCCCTCGATGTCGGACACCGGCAGCTTCCATCTGCCGCCTCCGCAGGCCACCGTCACCTCGTCGCCCACGCCCCGGCCGGTCGGGCCCGCTCCGTATCAGCGGGCGCCCGTCTCCCCCCACGACCCGACGCACCGGCTGTCCCCCGCCCAGCCGCTCCCGCCGGTGTACTCCGGTCCGCCGCTGCCCCCTGCGGAGCAGTACCGCACGGACGCCTCCACGGCCTCGTACACCGCGCAGAGCCCGCAGGCCCCATCGGTCGGCCAAACGCCGTCGCGGCACCGGGCGCAGCGGCGTTCCCATGCCGGGCCTCCGGCCAAGGTGGCGGTGCCGCTGCTGCTCCTCGCGCTGGCCTGCTACGCGGTGGGCTTCTGGGCCCTCACCCGCATCTGAGGGGTCCTGCGCCAGACCAGGGGGCGCTCGCCCGCTACGTCGTGGGCCTCCGCCTGGCCATCACGGTCCAGACCCCGAGTCCCACGAGCAGGGCGCTCCCGGTGCCGATGCCGCCCACGGCGAGTGCCCTCATGGCGGTGTTGTCGGCTGCGGCCACACCCTCCGCGGCCGCCTCACGGTCCTCGTCCGAGACCTCGAAGACGCCCTTGGGCACGGACTCCCCCGCGTACTCGGGCCCCCTCCGGGGCTCCCCGCTCGTGCGGACGCGCAGCGTCATCACGAACGGCCCGTTTCCGAAGGTGTCCGCGACGGCATCCGAGAGGTGGGCGACGAGGTAGTAGGAACCGGCGAAGCGCAGCGCGCCGGCCTGTGCGGTGGCGGCGTAGCGGTTGGCGTGGTCGACCGGTGGCAGTGGAGGCAGGCTCCCGGACTTCTGATCCCCGTCGTAGCCGACCCCCACGTCGGCGACACGGCCGCGCGCGGGGTTGTAGAGATCCAGGTCGAGCGCGTCGGGCGTGTAGCCGGTGCCGCCGGAGGCCGAGCTGCCGAGCTCCGCGGTGACGGACACCTGCTGGCCCCAGTCGACCGGCACCTCGTAGAAGAGGGTCTGGCCGGGCCGGATGTCGTCCCGCCAGACTCCCTGGTCGACGGGGGTCGCCCCGCTGAATCCCGCGCCGCCCTTCCGGCGCTCGGGCTCTCCCTGGAGTGGTTGGGGCGTGGCGGATTTCCATGCCTCGGGCGCGCTGGTCGCCCCGGTCTTCGCTTCCCCGGGTTCCGTCATCGCGACGAGTTCCAGATCCCAGGTGTCCGGCGAGGAGCCCTCACCGTCGGGGTCGGCGCGCTCCACGGACACGAAGTAGGCACCGGCCTTGCGGCACAGTGGCCTGCCGGTCTCGCGCTTGCCCCAGGCCGCTATGGGGTGGGGGCTGCGTGCGGCTCCGAAACTCGCGGTGTCGTCGGAGCAGGTGTTGCCCTCGGCGTCCTGCACGGTCACCTTGACGCCGTCGATGACGGAGACCGTGCTGTCGGGGGAGGGGACGGCGGTGACGGAGACGTACGCGTTCGACGCGGCGTCGAGGTCGAGGCGGTAGCTGACCTTGCCGCTGCTCGGCAGGGAGCTCCTGTAGGTCCCGCCGGGCTTCAGCGGGGCGGCGTCTCCGGTGCTTCGCGCTCCTTCGATGCTCTGCGCGCCGTCGGCGAAGGCGTACGGGCTAGGTGTGCCGGCGGCCTCTCCGGCCGCGGTGGCCTGTCCTGGCACCACGGCCGCTGTCGCCCCCAGCACCACCGCCGCGGCGCCGACGCGCACGGCCACCGCCGGACGGCGGCGCCATGCCCCCGCGCGCAGCCCCCACGCCGTACGACACCGTCCCGTACGACACCGACCCCTCACGCGCCACCCCTCACCGTCGCCGATCACGAAGCCGTGCCACCGTGGCCCATCCTGCCGCGCCGGCCGGGTTCGCGACCTGCCCTCGGCACACAAAACCCCGACCGCGAGGCGGCCGGGGTGTGCTCGGTCTGGGTTGTCGTGACTCACGAACCCGTGGGCACGGAGTCAGTCGCCTCCGTCCACAGATCCTGCTCGGCGCGATCCGCCTGGATCTGGCGGTACACGAGGAGCCCGCCGATGGCGGCCAGTGCGACCAGGAGAAGCTTCTTCACCGCGCGACCTCGTCTTTCGTTGACGTAGGGGACCTCTGGCGCCCGACTATACACACCGACCGATACCGATCGGTGACCTGAGTCGGCCCTCAACTTTCGTCCCTGTGACCGGGATAGAAGCGGAGTGCACCGCTCTGATCGGAGGGTGATCACACCCCGACGGACGGTTACTTTGACCTCCCTTCTCCGTCTCCTTACCTTTTCGCCGCTCTTGAGGCCATCCGGGTGGTGTTCATCTGAACATCGCCGCGCCACGGGCGTAGGTCCACCACTTCTCGGCCCCTATACACATCATGAGGAAAGTACGCAAATCGCCCAACCCGAAAGTGAGGGGCCATGGCCCGGAACAAGGTCATGAAGGTGTGGACCGCCATCGTCACCGCATTCATCGCGCTGTGCACGGCACTCGGACTCGTCACCACGACCGCCGCCGCGGCCGTACCGCAGACCGAGCAGAAGAGCAACAGCAACGGCGCGAGCATCCCGCAGCAGCGGACGGCGGCACCGGCGACGTTTGCCTGGTCCTCCCCCAGGGCCCTGCCCCCCACGATGAAGCAGCGCATCCGAGCCGAGGCCCACGGCAAGACCCCTCGTTGCCGGCACCGCTCGCCCGCGGACACGGTGTCCTCCCCCGGCACCGACTGCACCGACGAGGACGCCGACGCCGACGCGGACCATCTCACGCCCCTGAAGCGCTGAACCCCGGAAGACCACCCAAGCGATCTGCGTACAAAGCCCGGCAGCTCGACAGAGCGGCCGGGCTTACGCATGCCCTGAGGACGCTGATGTCGGACATCAACGCCGCACTTGACGACTGTCCTCCACGGCAGGAAACGGCTGAGTCCGAAAGATCGCGGTGATCCTGTCAGTGGAGCGTAGCCGGCGTCGCAGCAGGGTCGTGCGCCGACGACCGTGTTGTCCAGGAAGGTGGCGGCCATGGCAGCGATACCGAGCGGGACACGGGGAGGGCACGGAGGGCCAGGCAACAGCGAAGGACTCAGCGGCGCGTCTCTCTTCGCCGGCGCCGTGATGATGCTCAGCGGGCCGCTCAGCATTTCTCACGGGGCATCCGGCATCGCGAAGGACAACTTGTTCGCCGCCTCCCAGTACGCCTATCGGTTCGATTCGACCTGACCGCGCGGGGCTGGATTCACATCGTGGTCGGTCTGGCACTTGTCATGGCGGGCACGGGGCCGTGACAGACAAGAGCTGGGGGCGCGGGGTGGGTGCAGCGGCGGCAGGTACCAGCCTGATCACCCAGTTCATGTTCGTTCCCTACTACCCGCTGTGGGCCATCCCCGTGATGGCACTCGACCCCTTCATCATCTTTGCCCTGACAAGGTGCCACGTCGGAACCCACGGCGGTCGGCGAAACACCTCAGCCCACCACTCGCCCAGAGCCGGGTAGCGCGCCCGGCGGCGCGGAGCGCAGCCGGGTGAGACGGGCCTTGGCGCTGGTCACGCCCCGTGGTGAGCTAAGAGAAAGACCCCCAGCCGCTACCGACTGGGGGTCTTTTCGCTGGTGGGGCTAACAGGATTTGAACCTGTGGCCTCATCCTTATCAGGGATGCGCTCTAACCAACTGAGCTATAGCCCCGCCGCGCTCTGCGGTGTGTCCCGCGCGCTGACTCCTGAAGATTAGCGCACGACATGGGCAGTCCCAAAATCGGTTGTCGGGGCACCGTCAGGGCAACGACAGAGGTGATGTCACTCGTCCTCGGCGAGGGTCAGCTCGACACCGCCCACGAAGCCCGCGGACAGGTTGTAGATGAACGCGCCGAGCGTCGCGAGGGCGGTCGCCAGGACGACGTCGATGACCGCGATGACCGACGTGAACATCAGGACGTTGGGCAGCGACAGGAAGGCCTGCAGGTCGAAGCCGTTGGACTCGTTCGAGCCGGTGGCCTCCGAGATCGTGCCGCCGACCGACGAGAAGACGCCCATCGCGTCCATGACCATCCACAGCACGGCGGACGCGACGATCGTGCAGATGCCCAGGGCGATGGAGAGCAGGAAGCTGACCTTCATCACCGACCACGGGTCGGCCTTCGCCACCCGCAGCCGCGCCTTGCGGACGCGCGGAGTGGTGCGCGCTCCCGTACGAGGACGCCGCACGGCACCGGCAGCGGCGCCCCCGGCCGCCCCGGCCGCCGCCTGTTGCGCCGGGTAGGCCTGCGGCGGGTGGTACGGCCCGGCCTGCTGCTGCGCCTGCCGTTCCCCGGGCAGCGGCGAGGCCGTGCCCGGCTCCTGCGCGGCCGGCTGCGGCTGCGCGGCGGAGGCGGACGGGCCCGTGCCGGGCTTCTTCTTCTGCGTCTGCGGACCTCGGGTGTCCGTCACAGTTCCCCCCTGTGAATCTTGCGCGTCAGGCGAGGGCGTGTCCTTGGCCGGGGACTTGATCGCCTTCAGGTTGGTCGTGTGCGGGTCCGCCGCACGCGCGGCGGAGCCACGGCCGCCGTCGTCCGCTTCCGTTCCCCTCGAGGTTCCGGCCGGTCCGGCGCCCGTGGCTCCGCTCACGCTGACTCACTCCTCGTGCCTACTCGGCCGAGGGCGCCTCACCCTCGTCCGTGCCGGTGGTCACGGCGCCTTCGGCGGTCTCGTCGACGACCACGTCGCCGTCGACCTCCTCCGCCTCGCGCCCCGCCTCGGCGTTGCGAGCGATACCCACGACGGCATCGCGCTTGCCCAGATTGATCAGTTGGACGCCCATGGTGTCACGGCCGGTTTCCCTGATCTCGTTGACTCGCGTACGAATCACACCGCCCGACAGCGTGATGGCGAGGATCTCGTCGGTCTCCTCGACCACCAGCGCGCCGACGAGGGATCCGCGGTCCTCGACGATCTTGGCGGCCTTGATACCGAGGCCGCCGCGACCCTGGACGCGGTACTCGTCGACGTTGGTCCGCTTCGCGTACCCGCCGTCTGTGGCAGTGAACACGAACGTACCGGGTCGAACAACATTCATCGAGAGCAGCTCGTCGCCCTCGCGGAAGCTCATGCCCTTGACACCCGAGGTGGCACGGCCCATGGGGCGCAGGGTGTCGTCCGATGCGGTGAACCTGATCGATTGCGCCTTCTTGCTGATCAGAAGCAGATCGTCGTCTGCCGAGACCAGTTCGGCTCCGATCAGTTCGTCGTCCGAACCGTCCTGACCCTCGCGAAGGTTGATGGCGATCACACCGCCGGAACGGGGCGAATCGTAATCCTTCAGAGGCGTCTTCTTCACAAGTCCGGCCTTGGTGGCGAGCACGAGGTAGGGAACCGCCTCGTAGTCGCGGATCGCCAGGATCTCGGCGATCGCCTCGTCCGGCTGGAAGGCGAGCAGGTTCGCGACGTGCTGACCGCGCGCGTCCCGGCCGGCGTCGGGCAGCTCGTAGCCCTTCACGCGGTAGACGCGGCCCTTGTTGGTGAAGAACAGCAGCCAGTGGTGCGTGGTGGACACGAAGAAGTGGTCGACGATGTCGTCTTCCTTGAGCTTCGTGCCGCGCACGCCCTTGCCGCCGCGCTTCTGGGCGCGGTAGTCGTCGGTCTTGGTGCGCTTGATGTAGCCGCCCCGGGTGACCGTGACGACGATGTCCTCCTCGGCGATCAGGTCCTCGATGGACATGTCACCCTCGTAGGGGATCAGCGTCGTCTTGCGGTCGTCGCCGAACTTCTCGACGATCGCGGCCAGTTCGGCGCTGACGATGCCTCGCTGACGGACCGGGGAGGCGAGGATCTCGTTGTACTCGTTGATCTTCGCCTGGAGTTCGTCGTGCTCCTGGACGATCTTCTGGCGCTCCAGGGCGGCCAGTCGGCGCAACTGCATCTCGAGGATGGCGTTGGCCTGGATCTCGTCGATCTCCAGCAGGCTCATCAGGCCGCCGCGGGCGATCTCGACGGTGTCGCTGCGCCGGATCAGCGCGATGACCTCGTCGATGGCGTCCAGGGCCTTCAGCAGACCGCGCAGGATGTGCGCCCGCTCCTCGGCCTTGCGCAGCCGGAAGCGCGTACGGCGGACGATGACCTCGATCTGGTGCGTCACCCAGTGGCGGATGAACGCGTCGAGCGACAGCGTGCGCGGCACGCCGTCCACCAGCGCCAGCATGTTGGCGCCGAAGTTCGTCTGCAGGTCGGTGTGCTTGTAGAGGTTGTTCAGCACGACCTTGGCGACCGCGTCCCGCTTGAGGACGATGACCAGGCGCTGGCCCGTGCGCGAGGAGGTCTCGTCACGGACGTCCGCGATGCCGCCGATCTTGCCGTCCTTCACGAGGTCGGCGATCTTCTGGGCGAGGTTGTCCGGGTTGACCTGGTACGGAAGCTCCGTGACCACCAAACACTGGCGGTTCTGGATCTCCTCGACCTCGACGACCGCGCGCATGGTGATGGAGCCGCGGCCGGTGCGGTACGCCTCCTCGATGCCCCTGCGGCCGACGACGAGCGCGCCGGTCGGGAAGTCCGGGCCCTTGATGCGCTCGATGAGCGCGTCCAGCAGCTCCTCGTGCGAGGCCTCCGGGTTCTCCAGGTACCACTGGGCGCCGGCCGCGACCTCGCGCAGGTTGTGCGGCGGAATGTTGGTGGCCATGCCGACCGCGATACCGGCCGAGCCGTTGATCAGCAGGTTCGGGAAGCGGGCCGGCAGGACGGTCGGCTCCTGGGAGCGGCCGTCGTAGTTGTCCGTGAAGTCGACGGTCTCCTCGTCGATGTCGCGGACCATCTCCATCGACAGCGGCGCCATCTTGCACTCGGTGTACCGCATGGCCGCGGCCGGGTCGTTGCCCGGGGAGCCGAAGTTGCCGTTGGAGTCGACGAGCGGCATGCGCATCGACCACGGCTGGGCCAGGCGCACCAGCGCGTCGTAGATGGAGGAGTCGCCGTGCGGGTGGTAGTTGCCCATGACGTCGCCGACGACGCGGGCGCACTTGTAGAAGCCGCGCTCGGGGCGGTAGCCGCCGTCGTACATGGCGTACAGGACGCGGCGGTGGACGGGCTTGAGGCCGTCGCGGACGTCCGGAAGCGCACGCGAGACGATGACGGACATCGCGTAGTCGAGATACGAGCGCTGCATCTCCGTCTCGAGCCCGACGGGCTCGACGCGCATGGCCAGGGCGTCACCCTCGGGCGTCGTCACGGGAGTGTTCTCGTCGGTCATTGCTGGTGAAGATCCTTCCTGATGCGGTCAGCTGAGACCGACTCAGATGTCGAGGAAGCGGACGTCCTTGGCGTTGCGCTGGATGAACGCGCGGCGGGCCTCGACGTCCTCGCCCATGAGGACCGAGAACAGGTCGTCGGCCTGGGCGGCGTCGTCGAGGGTGACCTGGCCGAGGACGCGGTGCTCCTGGTCCATGGTCGTGATGCGCAGTTCCTCGGCGTTCATCTCACCGAGACCCTTGAAGCGCTGCACCGAGTCGTCCTTGATGCGCTTGCCCGCGTTGCGGCCCATCTCGATCAGGGCGTCGCGCTCGCGGTCGGAGTACGCGTACTCGAAGTCGTCCTTGCCCCACTTGATCTTGTAGAGCGGCGGGCGGGAGAGGTACACGTGCCCGGCCTCGACGAGGGGCCGCATGAAGCGGAACAGGAAGGTCAGCAGCAGGGTGTTGATGTGCTGGCCGTCGACGTCGGCGTCGGCCATCAGGATGATCTTGTGATAGCGCAGCTTCTCGATGTCGAAGTCCTCGTGGACTCCGGTACCGAAGGCCGAGATCAGCGCCTGGATCTCCTGGTTCTGCAGGATCTTGTCGATCCGCGCCTTCTCGACGTTCAGGATCTTGCCGCGGATCGGGAGGATCGCCTGGTACTGCGGGTTGCGGCCGGACTTGGCCGAGCCGCCGGCGGAGTCACCCTCGACGATGAAGATCTCGCACTTGGTGGGGTCGTTCGACTGGCAGTCGGAGAGCTTGCCCGGCAGGGACGCCGTCTCCAGCAGGCCCTTGCGGCGGGTGAGGTCACGGGCCTTGCGGGCCGCCACGCGCGCGGTGGCCGCCTGGATGCCCTTGCGGATGATGTCCGCGGCCTCGTTCGGGTTGCGGTCCAGCCAGTCCGTGAGGTGCTCGTAGACGACCTTCTGCACGAAGGTCTTGACCTCGGTGTTGCCCAGCTTGGTCTTCGTCTGGCCCTCGAACTGGGGCTCGCTCAGCTTGACCGAGATGATCGCCGTCAGACCCTCGCGGATGTCGTCACCCGTGAGGTTGTCGTCCTTCTCGCGCAGCAGCCGCTTGTCGCGCGCGTACTTGTTGATCAGCGAGGTCAGCGCGGAACGGAAGCCCTCTTCGTGCGTACCGCCCTCGTGGGTGTGGATGATGTTGGCGAACGAGTACACACCCTCGGTGTAGCCGCCGTTCCACTGCATCGCGACCTCGAGGGACAGGCTCTTGTCCTTGTCCTCGGCCTCGAGGTCGATCACGGTGGGGTGCACCAGGTCTCCCTTGCGGGAGTTGAGGTACGTCACGAAGTCGACGATGCCGCCCTCGTAGTGGTACGAGACGCTCTTGACCTCGTGCTTCTCGTCCTCGCCCGCCTCGTCCGCGCCGGCGGTGGCCTTCGCCGACTCGCGCTCGTCGGTGAGGTTGATGCGCAGGCCCTTGTTGAGGAACGCCATCTCCTGGAAGCGCCGCGACAGCGTCTCGAAGGAGTAGTCGGTGGTCTCGAAGATGTCCGGGTCGGCCCAGAAGGTGACCGAGGTGCCGTGCTCGTCCGTGGCCTCGTGCTTGGCGAGCGGGGCCGTGGGGACACCCAACTTGTAGTCCTGCGTCCAGCGGTGGCCGTCGGTCTTGACCTCCACCGCGACCCTGGTGGACAGGGCGTTGACGACGGAGACACCCACGCCGTGCAGACCGCCGGAGACCGCGTAGCCGCCGCCACCGAACTTGCCGCCCGCGTGCAGGACCGTCAGCACGACCTCGACGGCCGGCTTGCCCTCCGAGGGGACGATGCCGACCGGGATGCCACGGCCGTTGTCGACGACCCGCACGCCACCGTCGGCGAGGATCGTGACGTCGATGGTGTCCGCGTGCCCGGCGAGCGCCTCGTCGACGGAGTTGTCGACGACCTCCTGCACCAGGTGGTGGAGTCCGCGCTCACCGGTCGAGCCGATGTACATACCGGGTCGCTTGCGGACCGCGTCCAGACCCTCGAGGACGGTGATGGCGCTGGCGTCGTACGAGGCGGTCACCTCGCCGTTCGACGAGGTGACCGCGCCGGTGGTACCGGCGTCGGTGGACGGAATGTTCTCGTTGGGGTTGCCGGAATCGGCCACGAAGCGCCCTTTCTGGCACAGCACGAGCCAGGCTCGTCGGCGGGTTGCCGGAGCGGCTGCGGCATGTTGCGTTGGTAAGCCTTGATCAGCGTTGCTCAGCTTTTCCCGGACGGTCCCCAGCGAGTGGGGCGGGATTGCTTCCAGTCTACCGGTAGCACTGACACTGATGGGGGTTTGCCGGTACCTGAGTCCGCATGTGCCGCCCTCGACGGGTCTTGTCCGACTCCCGATATGCGGATGGGGGCTCCAAGAGGCTCACAGAGGCACTCAGCGCTTCCGGCCGTCAACCCTTGGCTACTTCGGAGTCAGGTCGCGATTCGCAACCGTGTGCGGGCACACGACGAAGGGGCCGCCGACGCTCCGAAAGAGCGGAAGGATACCCTTGATGTGATGTCAGTCACGTGCTGTCGACGGGCGGTAAACCGGTGCGGATCAGCCGTAGGTATCGCCCGGACCGGTACTGCCGGGGGCCCGCAGCGGGCCGTAGCGGCGGGCCGGGCCACCGGGGCCCTGCACCTTGATCAGCGTCACCCTGCCGTGGCCCAGGTCCTCGTTCAGGCGCGCGACCAGCGTGGGCGCGAGCAGCCGGAGGTTGGTCGCCCAGGCCGTCGAGTCGCAGCGCACGGTCAGCACACGCTCGTCCTCGTCGTACCTCTCCGGCACACAGTGCTTGGCGACGTCCTCGCCGACGATCTGCGGCCAGCGGCCCATCACACCGCCCACCGCGGCCGGCGCCTCCCAGCCGCGCTCGGTGATCAGCCGGCTGATCGCGGAGCCGAGCGCCATGGGGTCCCGCCCGTCAGCGCGCGCGCCGGAGCGCAGACCACCGCGGCGCGCCTGCTTCTTCTGCTGCGCCGCGTCCCCACGCGCGCGTGCGGCGTCCTTGGCGGCGCGCAGCGCCACGCGCGCGAGGTCGACGCCGGAAGGCTCGGGGGGATTCGACGGCTCGGGGGCGCCGCCGGATGTGTTCTCCGTCATACGCGCTCGACCGTCCCCTCGGACACGGCGAACCGCGTCCCGGACAGCGCATGCGGTACGTCGTCGTCGACCGCGGCCGTCACCAGGACCTGCTCGCCGGGCGCGACCAGCTCGGCGAGGCGCTCCCGGCGACGGGTGTCCAGCTCGGCGAAGACGTCGTCGAGCACCAGCACCGGCTCGTTGCCCTCCGCCCTGAGGAGGTCGTACGAGGCCAGGCGCAGCGCCAGCGCATAGGACCAGGACTCGCCGTGGGAGACGTAGCCCTTGGCGGGGAGCTGGCCGAGCTTGAGCTGGAGGTCGTCCCGGTGCGGGCCGACCAGGGTGACGCCGCGCTCGATCTCCTGCTTGCGGGCCTCCGCGAGCGCGGCCATCAGCTGCTCGAAGAGGTCCTCGCGGGTCTGCGCCTCGCCCGGCGCGGACGGCCTGTACTCCAGCGCGATCGGGCCGCCGCCGGGGGCGAGCTGCTCGTACGCCTTGTCGGCCAGCGGCTGGATCGTGGCGATCAGGTCCAGGCGCTGGGCGAGCAACTCGGCGCCCGCGCGCGCGAGATGCTGGTCCCACACGTCCAGGGTGGACATGTCCATGGTGCGACCGCCGTGCCGGCGGGCCAGCGCCGCCGACTTCAGCAGGGTGTTGCGCTGCTTGAGCACCCGGTCGTAGTCGGAACGGACCCCGGCCATGCGCGGGGAGCGCGCGGTGATCAGCTCGTCGAGGAAGCGCCGCCGCTCACCGGGGTCGCCCTTGACCAGCGCGAGATCCTCGGGCGCGAACAGCACGGTCCGCACGATCCCCAGCACGTCCCGTGGCCTGACCTGCGAGGACCTGTTGATCCGGGCCCGGTTGGCGCGCCCCGGGTTCAGCTCCAGCTCGACCAGTTGCTGCCGTTCACCCTGCCGGACCTGGGCCCGGATGATCGCGCGCTCGGCGCCCATGCGGACCAGAGGGGCGTCGGAGGAGACCCGGTGGCTGCCGAGGGTGGCGAGATAGCCGACCGCCTCGACGAGATTGGTCTTGCCCTGCCCGTTCGGCCCGACGAAGGCCGTCACCCCGGGGTCGAGCGGAACCTCGACCCGGGGGTACGAGCGGAAGTCGGCCAGCGACAGATGCGTGACGTGCATGGTCGTTTCGCCGACCTCCCTCGGTACTCGGTTACTTCTTCTCGACCGCGTGGCCGCCGAACTGGTTCCGCAGCGCCGCGATCATCTTCATCTGGGGCGAGTCCTCCTGGCGGGAGGAGAACCGCGCGAACAGCGACGCGGTGATCGCCGGCAGCGGCACCGCGTTGTCGATGGCCGCTTCCACAGTCCAGCGTCCCTCGCCGGAGTCCTGTGCATAACCCCGGAGCTCGTCGAGGTGCTCGTCCCCGTCGAGCGCGTTGACCGCGAGGTCGAGCAGCCAGGAGCGGATGACCGTGCCCTCCTGCCAGGAGCGGAAGACCTCCCGGACGTCGGTCACGGAATCGACCTTCTCCAGCAGCTCCCAGCCCTCGGCGTAAGCCTGCATCATCGCGTACTCGATGCCGTTGTGGACCATCTTCGCGAAGTGGCCCGCGCCGACCTTGCCGGCGTGCACCGACCCGGAGTCGCCCTCCGGCTTGAGCGCGTCGAAGACCGGCTGCACCTTGGCGACGTTCTCCTTGTCGCCGCCGTACATCAGCGCGTAGCCGTTCTCCAGCCCCCAGACGCCGCCGGAGACACCGCAGTCGACAAAACCTATGCCCTTGGCCGCCAGCTCCTCGGCATGCTTCTCGTCGTCGGTCCAGCGGGAGTTGCCGCCGTCCACGACGACGTCGCCGGGCTCCAGCAGCTCGGCGAGCTGGTCGACCGTGGTCTGCGTGGCCTCACCGGCCGGGACCATCACCCAGATCACGCGCGGGCCGCTGAGCTTGCTCACAAGCTCTTCCAGGCTGTGGACATCGGCGAGGTCCGGGTTGCGGTCGTATCCGAGGACGGTGTGACCTGCGCGGCGGATCCGCTCGCGCATGTTGCCGCCCATCTTGCCGAGGCCGACGAGACCGAGCTCCATCAGTTGTGTTCCTTAGGTTCTGCGACGTGGCGTGGCGGCACGTGCGTACCGCGAGGCACTTTCGTACCCGCGTCCGAGCCTAAACCCGGACGCTCGCGCACATCTGTGGGCATACGCGCTCAGTCGTACGCCCTCACCTGCGACTTTGTCCTCAGCCTGTGGACAACCGCTGGCGACCCTCGGCGTCTCACCGGCCCTCGGGCGGGCTCAGCCGCTGAGGCGCACCGGCATGATCAGGTACTTGTAGGCCTCGTCCGCCTCGGCGTCCAGCGCCGGCTTGCCACTGAGCAGCGCGGGCTTGGTGGACGTCGTGAACGACAGCTGGGCCACCGGGGAGTCGATGGCGCTCAGGCCGTCCAGCAGGAACGTCGGGTTGAAGGCGATCGAGATGTCGTCGCCCTCGAGCTGGGCGTCAACCCTTTCCACTGCCTGTGCGTCGTCGCTCGAACCGGCCTCCAGGATGAGCACGCCCTGCTCGAAGCTGAGCCGCACCGGGGTGTTGCGCTCGGCGACCAGGGCCACGCGCTTGACGGCCTCCACGAAGGGGGCGGTCTCGATGACGGCGACGCTGTTGAACTCCGTCGGGAACAGCGTGCGGTACTTCGGGAGGTCGCCCTCCAGCAGGCGGGTCGTCGTACGGCGACCGGCGCCCTCGAAGCCGATCAGGCCCTCGCCGGAACCCGAGCCGGACAGCGCCAGGATCACCTGGTCGCCGCTGGTCAGGGCCTTGGCGGTGTCCAGGAGCGTCTTGGCGGGCACCAGGGCGACGGCCGAGGCGTCGGGGTTCTCCGGCTTCCACAGGAACTCGCGGACCGCGAAGCGGTAGCGGTCGGTGGACGCCAGCGTGACGGTGTCGCCCTCGATCTCGATGCGGACACCGGTGAGGACGGGCAGCGTGTCGTCACGGCCGGCCGCGATGGCGACCTGGGAGGCGGCGGAGGCGAAGACCTCGCCGGGGACCGTGCCCGTCGCGTTCGGCATCTGGGGCAGGGCCGGGTACTCCTCCACAGGCAGGGTGTGGAGTGTGAACCGGGACGAGCCGCAGACCACGGTCGCCCGTACACCGTCTGTGGAAATCTCCACCGGCCGGTTCGGCAGCGCGCGGCAGATGTCCGCGAGCAGGCGGCCGGAGACCAGGACCGTGCCCTCCTCGTCGACCTCGGCCTCCACGGACACCCGTGCGGAGACCTCGTAGTCGAAGCTGGACAGGCTCAGCTGGCCTTCCTCGGCCTTCAGCAGCAGGCCGGCGAGGACAGGCGCCGGCGGACGGGCCGGGAGGCTGCGTGCCGCCCAGGCCACTGCCTCCGCGAGTACGTCGCGTTCCACCCGGATCTTCACTGTTGCCGCCTCCTGCTGTTGCCGGCGCTTCTCGCTCTGCCTGGCCCTCGTCGTCTGTCTCGGTGTCGACGGTCCCTGTGACGGGGAGGACACCGGGGACCAGTCTGACGCACGGCACTGACAGTAGGTGCCTCTCGGGGTCAAGTCGTGACGAGGGGCGGCCGGGCACCGAAGAGCGAGTTGTGCACAGGGCCCCCTTCGAAACGGATTCCCAGCTCTCTCTAGTCGGGAGTAGTAGTAGGGGCTGTGGATACCGTGGATAACTTCGTTTGCCCAGCTCAGGGCGGGAATTTTATCCACGGGTCCTGTGGGTGGAGGCGGTGGACAACCGGGCGTATCTGTGGAGAACAGAAAGTTCTGCACACGCCGTGCACAGGGTGAGGCGAGTTCTCCCCAGCGCCGTCCCCAGCTTTACCCACCTTTCCCACAGCCCAACCCGGCACCTTTGTGTGACGCCTTTCACTCGACCCGGTGAGGAGGCGCGTCGTGTTGCCGAACAGTGGACAGGCATGTGGAGAAGCCATCGATCGCTGGGGACAACTGACCCCAGCCTGTGGGCGGCCGGTGGACAACTCGGTGCACAGCCTGTGGATCATCTCGTCGTCCACAGTCTGTGGAGATCCTTTGTCCACGAATCCACAACCACCTGAGCTGGTCTGATGGCCTTTCAACAAGGGCTGCTGTGGACACGATCTGGACAACTCCCCGGTCCCCAGGGTGTGGACGGCAGAAAGTCCCCGAATCTGTGGAGGGAGGCCGTAACCCGGCGATTAATCGAACAGCGGGTTGCGGCGGGGTTGCGGCGGGGTGCGCGCGGAGGGAGCCGGTGAGGGGGCTCGGCAGCCCGGAATCCGGGCCGCACGGCTGCTGCGGCGACCGGAACGCGGTCCTGTGGCACAGCCGACCGCAGTGGACCGCAGTGGACCGCGGTGGACCGCAGTGGACCGCGGCGGACCGCAGTGGACCGCGGCGGGCCTCAGCGGGTCTCAGCGGGTCTCAGCACAAGAAAAAGGGCGCTCCTGGAAGGTTCCGGGAGCGCCCTCGGCAGCGTTCGGCGGCGTGCGGCCGCCGCCTTCAGCCGTTCTTGATGCGGTTGGTCAGCTCCGTGACCTGGTTGTAGATGGAGCGACGCTCAGCCATCAGATTGCGGATCTTGCGGTCCGCGTGCATGACCGTGGTGTGGTCGCGGCCGCCGAACAGCGCGCCGATCTTCGGCAGCGACAGGTCCGTCAGCTCACGGCACAGGTACATGGCGATCTGCCGGGCCGTGACGAGGGCGCGGCCGCGCGAGGTGCCGCACAGGTCCTCGACGGTCAGCCCGAAGTAGTCCGCCGTCGCGCCCATGATGGCCGTCGACGTGATCTCGGGTGCGGAGTCCTCGCCACCGGGGATGAGGTCCTTGAGGACGATCTCCGTCAGCCCCAGGTCCACCGGCTGCCGGTTGAGCGAGGCGAACGCCGTGACCCGGATCAGCGCGCCCTCCAGCTCACGGATGTTGCGCGAGATCCGGGACGCGATGAACTCCAGCACCTCCGGCGGGGCGTTGAGCTGCTCCTGCACCGCCTTCTTGCGGAGGATCGCGATCCGGGTCTCCAGCTCCGGCGGCTGGACGTCGGTGATCAGACCCCACTCGAAACGGTTCCGCAGCCGGTCCTCCAGCGTCACCAGCTGCTTCGGCGGCCGGTCGGAGGACAGCACGATCTGCTTGTTGGCGTTGTGGAGCGTGTTGAAGGTGTGGAAGAACTCCTCCTGGGTCGACTCCTTGTCCGCGAGGAACTGGATGTCGTCGACGAGCAGGATGTCCATCTCGCGGTACCGCTTGCGGAAGCTGTCGCCCTTGCCGTCGCGGATGGAGTTGATGAACTCGTTGGTGAACTCCTCCGAGCTCACGTACCGCACCCGCGTGCCCGGGTAGAGGCTGCGCGCGTAGTGCCCGATCGCGTGCAGCAGGTGCGTCTTGCCGAGCCCGGACTCCCCGTAGATGAACAAGGGGTTGTACGCCTTCGCCGGCGCCTCGGCCACAGCGACCGCGGCCGCGTGCGCGAAGCGGTTGGAGGCACCGATGACGAACGTGTCGAAGAGGTACTTCGGGTTCAGACGCGCGGTGGGTTCGCCCGGGCCGGTCGCCGGCGCGGGCTGCGCGGCCAGCGGGCCGGGGGCACCGGTCGTCGGCAGGTTCGGGCCGACCGGGCCGCCCCGGTGGACGTGGCCGGAGCCGGCCGGCGTCTCGGGCAGCTCCCGGCGCACCGGGTCGCGCTGGTCGTAGTCGCCGCGCGACGTCTCGTAGTCGGGGCGCTGCTGCTCATAGGAGGGGCGCTCCATGGGCTGCGGGCGGTAGTCCTGCGAGGGGGAGCCGTAGGTGTCCTGGGAGGGCGGGCCGTAGGAGTCCGAGGAGCCGTACGAGTCCTGCCCGGGGGACGCGTACGGATCACGCTCGGGGAAGCCGAGGCGCTGCTGCTGCCAGCCGTACTCGTCCTGCTGCGTGGGCCGCGGCCAGGCGCCGGGCTCGGGGCGCTGGTACTCGGACGGGTACGCGGGACGGGCGGTGGGAAGTTGATCTGCGCGCGTAGGCGGAAGCTGTTCGCCGCGCGTGGGCGGAAGCTGGTCGCCGGCGGGACCGGGCAGCTGGTCGGCGCGGTGGCGGCCGTACCCCTTGTACCCGTCACGGTCCTGATAGGGGTCGCGTTCCGGACGGTCGTATCCGTCGCGTTCCTGCCGGTCGTACTTGTCGCGCTCGGAACGGTCGTACCCGTCGCGTTCCTGCCTGTCGTATCCGTCACGCTCGGAACGGTCATATCCGTCACGGCCCGGACGGTCGTAACCCTCGCTGTCCTGGCGCGCGGCCGGGAGCTCGGGCTCCTCGTAGCGCTGCTGGGGGCGGGCCGGGGGCTCCGGCGGGGCGGGGGGCTCGCCCGCGGAGTCGTCGACGGTGATCGCGATCCGGATCGGGCGGCCGCACTCGCGGCTCAGCGTCTCGCTGACGATCGGCGCCAGCCGGCCCTCGAGTACGCCCTTCGCGAATTCGTTCGGTACGGCGAGCAGAGCGGTGTCCGCGACCAGCGCGAGCGGCTGGCAGCGCCGGATCCAGTGCTCGTCCTTCCCTTCGACCCCTTGGACGCGACCCTCCCCGAGGAGCTGCTCCAATACGCGTGGCCACACTGCGGCAAGATCGGCAGGTACGTCAGCCACAGGGCACGCTCTCTCACAGGTCCCACGAACGTGTGGTTCTGGGACGGCTCGGGATGTAAATCGGGTGGGGCAGGGATAAGGGAACGAATCGGAGTTCCGTCACGGTAGTCAGGGCGGCCGGTACGGTTCAAGTTGTTGTCCCCAGCCTGTGGACAAGTGTCTCCCGGCGACTCCTGGTTTGACCGGATGGCGTAGCCGCGCGTACCGTAACCAGGTCGAGTTGTCGATGGCTGCTGCCGCCTGCCTCCGATGGGCACAGATCATTTGGGTGATCGGTCAGCGGTGCACTCGGGCGTAACTGCGAGCTACTCGTGGGCGCACGGTGACAGCCAGGACGGCACCCCGCAACTACCGATTTCTTCTGGAGCCCCCGAGTGAGCAAGCGCACCTTCCAGCCGAACAACCGTCGTCGCGCGAAGACCCACGGCTTCCGCCTGCGGATGCGTACCCGTGCCGGTCGCGCGATTCTCGCGAACCGCCGCAGCAAGGGTCGCGCCAGCCTGTCCGCCTGATCCTGATCAGGTCATGACGTCGTGCTGCCTACCGAGCATCGGCTGAGGCGGCGCGAGGACTTCGCGACCGCGGTACGACGAGGACGCCGGGCCGGACGCCCGCTCCTCGTCGTCCACCTACGTAGCGGTTCCACGGACCCGCACGCGCCTGGGGAGAGCGCTCCCCCGACGCGTGCGGGTTTCGTCGTGAGCAAGGCAGTGGGTGGCGCGGTCGTGCGGAACAAAGTGAAGCGCAGGCTTCGCCACCTGATGCGGGAGCGAGTCGCCCAGCTGCCCCCCGGTAGCCTGGTAGTCGTACGAGCGCTGCCCGGATCGGGCGACGCCGACCATGCACAGCTGGCCCGAGACCTGGATGCCGCTCTCCAGCGGTTGCTGGGAGGGGGCGCGCGATGAAGTACCCGCTGCTGGCTCTGATCAAGCTCTACCAGTGGACGATCAGTCCGCTGCTCGGGCCGGTCTGCAAGTACTACCCGTCGTGCTCCCACTACGGCTTCACGGCCATCGACCGGCATGGTGCCATCAAGGGAACGGCACTCACGGCCTGGCGCATCCTGCGATGCAATCCGTGGTCGCTGGGCGGTGTGGACCATGTCCCGCCGCGTAAGCGCCCGCGGTGGCACGAAATGCTGCGTAACGCGTGGCGTGCACGCAAGGGCGGGCCCTCCGCCGCCGGACCGGCCACCGAGGGACAGGCTTCTCCCACAAGTCCGTCCAGTCCTTCGGGCCCGGCCGCAGAGACACCGTCCCATGCCCAAGGAGCATGATTAGTGGACACGATTGCCAGCCTCTTCAGCTTTATCACCACACCCGTCTCCTGGGTCATCGTCCAGTTCCACTCGGTGTACGGCGCCATCTTCGGCCCCGACACCGGCTGGGCCTGGGGCCTGTCGATCGTGTCCCTGGTGATCTTGATCCGTATCTGCCTCATCCCGCTCTTCGTGAAGCAGATCAAGTCGACTCGGGCCATGCAGACGCTGCAGCCCGAGATGAAGAAGATCCAAGAGCGCTACAAGAACGACAAACAGCGTCAGTCCGAAGAGATGATGAAGCTGTACAAGGAGACGGGCACCAACCCGCTCTCCTCGTGCCTTCCGATCCTGGCGCAGTCCCCGTTCTTCTTCGCCCTGTACCACGTGCTCAACAGCATCGCGACGGGCGACACCATCGGTGTGATCAACCAGAGCCTGCTGCAGAGCGCGCAGAAGGCGCACATCGTCGGGGCTCCGCTGGCCGCGAAGTTCACCGACAGCGCGTCGAAGGTGGAAGCACTCGGTGCCTCCCTCACCGACGTCCGTGTGGTCACCGCCATCATGATCGTCCTGATGTCGGCGTCGCAGTTCTTCACCCAGCGCCAGCTGATGACGAAGAACGTCGACACCACGGTGAAGACGCCGTTCATGCAGCAGCAGAAGATGCTGATGTACGTCTTCCCGGTCATGTTCGCCGTCTTCGGCATCAACTTCCCGGTCGGTGTCCTCGTCTACTGGCTGACCACCAACGTGTGGACCATGGGCCAGCAGATGTACGTGATCCACAACAACCCGACCCCGGGTTCCAAGGCCCAGGCCTCGTACCTCGACCGTCTGACCAAGCACATCGCGCAGCACAACAAGGTCGGTAAGCGCCGCGACCGGGCCATCGTCAAGGCGATTGTCGCCAAGGGCCGCGACCGCAACGAGTTCGAGCGCAAGTTCATCAACGGCCTGAGCAAGGCCGGCCTCGCCGCCCAGCCCGACGGCACCGTGATCAAGAGCGACAGCGCGGCCACGGCCCAGGCCGAGGACGGCACGCCGATGTCCGCCGGCGGTACCCCGAAGCGTCAGCAGCCCAAGCGGCAGAGCAAGTCGCAGCGGCAGCACGGCGGCGCCAAGGCGGCCGGTGAGACCGACGAGCCGAAGACGTCGCTGACCAAGTCCGAGGAGCCCGAGGACACCAAGCCCGCCGCCGCTGCCAAGAAGGGCGGCGCGAAGCCCGCAGGCGGTACCCGCAGCAAGGCCCAGTCCGGACAGCGCAAGGGCCCGCAGCGGCCCAAGTCCCCGTCCAAGAAGTAAGAAGGAGTCCATCCCGTGACGGAAGGCACCACCTCCGCCGCTGCCGAGGGTGCAGACACCCTGACTCGCCTGGAGCAGGAAGGCGAGATCGCGGCGGACTACCTGGAGGGTCTGCTCGACATCGCCGATCTCGACGGCGACATCGACATGGACGTCGAGGCCGACCGTGCCTCCGTCTCGATCATCAGCGACTCGGGCGGCCGTGACCTGCAGAAGCTGGTCGGCCGTGACGGCGAGGTTCTGGAGGCGCTCCAGGAGCTCACCCGTCTGGCCGTGCACCGGGAGACCGGTGACCGCAGCCGTCTGATGCTCGACATCGCGGGGTACCGGGCCCAGAAGCGCTCGGAGCTGTCCGAGCTGGGCGCCAAGGCCGCCGCGGAGGCCAAGAGCAGCGGTGAGGCCGTGAAGCTGAAGCCGATGTCGCCGTTCGAGCGCAAGGTCGTGCACGACGCGGTCAAGGCCGCGGGCCTGCGCAGCGAGTCCGAGGGCGAGGAGCCGCAGCGCTTCGTCGTCGTACTGCCCGCCTGATCGGCCTCTACGTTCCCCGGCCCCGTCTGTTGCGCAGGCGGGGCCGAACTTTGTCAGCCTGATAGTTCTGGTGGTTCTGGTGTCGGCGCCGGGTGCGCTGACGCGGTACGGAAGGACGGTCCCCCGTGACGGAGGCAGCGGAGCTTCCCCCCGCGCCCGAGCAGGCGCGAGAGGTGTTCGGTGATCGCTTCGCGGATGCGGTGCGGTACGCCGAGCTGCTCGCTGAGGCCGGCGTGCAGCGCGGCCTCATCGGCCCGCGTGAGGTGCCTCGCTTGTGGGAGCGGCACCTGCTGAACTGTGCGGTTCTCTCGGAGGTCGTGCCCGACGGTGTGACGGTGTGCGATGTCGGCTCGGGCGCCGGTCTCCCCGGCATTCCGCTGGCGCTGGTCCGCACCGACCTGAAGATCACGCTCTTGGAGCCGCTGTTGCGGCGCACCAACTTCCTCACCGAGGTCGTGGAACTGCTCGGCCTCGATCATGTGACCGTGGTGCGTGGGCGGGCCGAGGAGGTCATGGGGAAGATCCAGCCCGTCCACGTGGTGACGGCCCGAGCCGTCGCGCCGCTCGACCGGCTCGCGACCTGGGGCATTCCGCTGCTGCGACCGTACGGGGAGATGCTCGCGCTCAAGGGCGACACCGCCGAGGAGGAGCTGAAGAGCGCTTCTGTGGCGCTGAGCAAGCTGGGTGCGGTGGAGACGTCCATCCTGCATGTGGGTGAGGGCGTGGTGGACCCGTTGTCCACCGTCGTGCGGGTCGAGGTCGGGGAGAGCCCTGGCGGTGTGCGCTTCGCTGCGAAGCGGGCCAAGGCGGCGCGCACGGGGCGGACGCGTCGTCGGCGCTGATCCGTCCTGAGGACGAGACGTACTCCACACAAGCTGCCAAACCGATGCATGCCGGAGTGTCGCGACAGTCCGGCCACGGCTGCTGTGCATCGTGTTTCACGTGAAACGTCGCTCACTGCTGCACGGCATCATCAGTCGTGGCCGCGCTGCGGCCGAACCCCGCGACCGAAAGCCTCTTGGTTCACTCGATGAGGGACCCGAGGTATCCACAGAGGTGGATTTCTCCACAGAACGCCAGGCCTCACTGGTTCACGACCCCGAAGACATGGGAGGCTCTGTTCATTGCGAGCCTGAAGTCGAGGAGAGTGAATCCTTGCGGTCCGACGCCAACATCGCGGGACCGATGACCGATCCGGTCCCCGGTCCCCGTACCGAGTCGATGGGGGCGGATGTTTCACGTGAAACACCGCCTCCGATGGACGACACTCCCATCGGTCGTGCTGCCCAACTGGCAGTGGAGGCTCTGGGCCGTGCCGGCGAGGGCTTGCCACGGCCCGAGCAGACCCGAATCATCGTGGTCGCCAACCAGAAGGGTGGTGTGGGCAAGACGACGACGACCGTCAACCTTGCCGCATCACTGGCGCTGCACGGTGGCCGGGTCCTCGTGGTCGACCTCGACCCGCAGGGCAACGCGTCCACCGCACTGGGTATCGACCACCACGCCGAAGTTCCTTCCATCTATGACGTGTTGGTGGAGAGCCGACCTCTCTCCGAGGTCGTCCAGCCGGTTCCCGATGTCGAGGGCCTCTTCTGCGCGCCTGCCACGATCGATCTCGCCGGTGCGGAGATCGAGCTGGTGTCCCTCGTGGCACGGGAGAGCAGGCTGCAGCGCGCGATCCAAGCGTACGAGCAGCCGCTGGACTACATCCTCATCGACTGCCCGCCCTCACTCGGTCTCCTGACAGTCAACGCTCTCGTGGCGGGCCAGGAAGTTCTGATCCCCATCCAGTGCGAGTACTACGCGCTGGAGGGCCTCGGGCAGCTGCTGCGTAACGTCGATCTCGTGCGGGGGCACCTCAACCCCGCCCTGCATGTATCGACCATCCTGCTCACCATGTACGACGGCCGGACGCGCCTGGCGTCCCAGGTCGCTGAAGAGGTGCGCACCCATTTCGGTGACGAAGTGCTGCGCACGAGCATCCCCCGCTCTGTCCGTATCTCGGAGGCGCCGAGCTATGGACAGACGGTCTTGACCTACGATCCAGGATCGAGTGGTGCCCTCTCCTACCTTGAGGCGGCACGCGAGATCGCGCTGAAGGGCGTCGGCATCAGCTATGACGCCACGCACGCCCATATCGGCGCACAGCAGAACGACCCGAGCATGGTGGAGGGTATCCAGTGAGCGAGCGACGGAGGGGGCTGGGCCGTGGTCTCGGCGCACTGATCCCTGCCGCACCGACGGAGAAGTCGGTGGCCCAGGCAGCGGCGGGAAACGCTGCCTCCACGTCCCCGGCGGCAGTGCCTGTGCTGCCGAGCGATCGTGGGGTGGCCGCGGCGAAGGTGGCAACCCTGCCGACTGTTTCACGTGAAACGGAGGAGCCGGCGCAGCCGAGTGCTCCCGCCACGCCTGCGGCACCCATCGGCGCGCATTTCGCCGAGATCCCCCTCGACTTCATCACGCCGAACCCGCGTCAGCCTCGTGATGTCTTCGACGAGGACGCGCTGTCCGAGCTCATCACCTCCATCAAAGAGGTAGGGCTCCTTCAACCGGTCGTCGTACGGCAGGTGGGTGTCGACCGCTACGAGCTCATCATGGGCGAGCGCCGCTGGCGGGCCTGCCGCGAGGCGGGGCTGGAGGCGATCCCGGCGATCGTGCGGGCTACCGAGGACGAGAAGCTCCTCCTGGACGCACTGCTGGAGAACCTGCACCGTGCACAGCTGAACCCGCTGGAGGAGGCTGCCGCCTATGACCAGTTGCTGAGGGACTTCAACTGCACGCACGACCAGCTGGCGGACCGCATCGGCCGATCCCGCCCGCAGGTTTCCAACACCCTGCGTCTACTGAAGCTCTCGCCGGCCGTGCAGCGCCGGGTCGCCGCCGGGGTTCTCTCCGCCGGCCACGCACGGGCGCTGCTCTCCGTCGAGGACTCGGAGGAGCAGGATCGACTGGCTCACCGCATCGTGGCCGAGGGCCTCTCGGTGCGAGCCGTCGAGGAGATCGTGACCCTGATGGGGTCGCGGCCTCAGAAGGCTCAGAAGCCTAAGGGCCCGCGCGCCGGTGCCCGGGTCTCTCCGGCCCTGTCCGACCTCGCCACACGGCTGTCGGACCGCTTCGAGACGCGGGTGAAGGTCGACCTGGGCCAGAAGAAGGGCAAGATCACCGTCGAGTTCGCCTCGATGGAGGATCTTGAGCGGATCCTCGGCTCACTCGCTCCTGGCGAGGGGCCGGTCCTGCAGAACAGCCTTTCGGAGGACGACTCCGAAGCGAGCGAGTCCTGAGCCTCAGGCATGGGGCCTCTGCTGTACAGGGAGACAGAGCGGGCCGTGTCCGGTGTGTGCCGGAACGTGGCTCGCTCTTTCCTTTCTGCCGGTATCGATGGAATCACATCGTGGATACGATGCGTCAGGTACGGCGCAACCACTCTGCAGCACCTCTGAAAGGGAGGCAGGGGCCATGCGAACCATGAGCCGCACCGGACTGGTGAGCGCCGGTTTGGGGCTGGGAGCGGTCGGTGGGTTCATCGGCAGTCTCCTCAGGGAACGGAGCGCTCTGACAGCCGCCCGCGACGCGGTGGCGGGCGAAGGAAGCGAGGATCAGCCTTCATGGGCCGCCGGCTCGTACCGCTCACGCTGGACAACCTCCAGGACCTTCCCAAGCGTTGTCGCTCGTGTGTCTTCTGGGAGCTCGACCCAGTCAGCGGTGAGGCCGCGGTAAAGGAGGGCACGTCCGCTTCGGAGAAGGAAGCCTGGATCTCAGCGGTTCTGCTGGACTGGGGGTCCTGCGGCCGGGTCGTGTACGTCGACGACGTGCCGGTGGGCTACGTGCTCTACGCCCCACCCGCCTACGTCCCCCGCTCCACGGCGTTTCCCACGAGCCCCGTCTCGCCTGACGCGGTGCAGTTGATGACCGCGTTCATCGTGCCCGGCTACCAGGGGCAGGGGCTGGGCAGAGTGATGGTTCAGACGGTCGCCAAGGATCTGCTGCGGCGTGGGTTCAAGGCGATCGAGGCCTTCGGAGACGCGCGCTGGAAGGAACCGGCCTGTGTGTTGCCCGCCGACCATCTTCTGGCGGTTGGCTTCAAGACGGTCCGCCAACATCCCACTCATCCGCGGCTGAGGCTGGAACTGAGGTCGACGCTCTCCTGGAAGGAAGACGTCGAGATGGCCTTGGACCGGCTCCTGGGAGCCGTGCAGAAGGAGCCGGCGCTGCGGCCGCTGTGAGCAGACAAACGAATGGGCCAACCCTTCCGGGTTGGCCCATTCGTGTTTCACGTGAAACATGCACCGTCGGTGTGACGCTGCAGCCGATTCACTCGGCGATGAACTCCTCGAGGTCGCGAACGATCGCGGCCTTCGGCTTCGCGCCCACGATGGTCTTGGCGACCTCGCCCCCCTGGTACACGTTCAGGGTCGGGATGGACATGACGCCGTACTTGGCGGCCGTACCCGGGTTCTCGTCGATGTTCAGCTTGACGATCTCGATCTTGTCGCCGTACTCGGCGGCGATCGCCTCGAGGGACGGAGCGATCTGTCGGCACGGACCGCACCAGGCGGCCCAGAAATCCACCAGAACAGGCTTGTCGCTCTTGAGGACGTCCGTCTCGAAGGAGTCGTCGGTCACATTCTTCAGGGTGCCGGCCACGGCGGGCTCCTTAACTGGTTGGTGCGTGGGGCGGGTAGGGGAGGTCAGACGGTGGTCTTCTCGGGCTCGGGCTGCTCCTCGTCCGCCAGGGCGGCGAGGTATCGCTCGGCGTCGAGAGCTGCGGAGCAGCCGGTTCCGGCCGCGGTGATCGCCTGACGGTAGGTGTGGTCGACCACGTCGCCGGCGCCGAAGACACCGGTCAGGTTCGTGCGCGTCGACGGCGCCTCCACCTTCAGGTAGCCGTCTTCGTCCAGGTCGAGCTGGCCCTTGAAGAGCTCGGTGCGCGGGTCGTGGCCGATGGCGATGAAGAGTCCGGTCACCGGCAGGTCCGAGATCTCACCGGTCTTGAGGTTGCGCAGCTTCAGACCGGAGAGCTTCGGGTCGCCCTGGATCTCGGCGACCTCGCTGTCCCACACGAAGGAGATCTTCGGGTCGGCGAAGGCGCGCTCCTGCATGGCCTTGGAGGCGCGCAGGGTGTCGCGGCGGTGGACGATGGTCACCGACTTGGCGAACCGCGAGAGGAAGGTGGCCTCCTCCATCGCGGTGTCGCCACCACCGATCACGGCGATGTCCTGGTCCTTGAAGAAGAACCCGTCGCAGGTGGCGCACCAGGACACACCGCGGCCCGACAGGGCGTCCTCGTTCGGCAGTCCGAGCTTGCGGTGCTGCGATCCGGTGGCGACGATGACGGCCTTCGCCCGGTGCACGGTGCCGGCCGTGTCCGTGACGGTCTTGATCTCACCGCTCAGGTCGACGCTCACGATGTCGTCCGGGACGAGCTCGGCTCCGAAGCGCTCCGACTGGGCGCGCATGTTGTCCATGAGCTCGGGGCCCATGATGCCGTCCTGGAAGCCCGGGAAGTTCTCGACCTCGGTGGTGTTCATCAGCGCACCACCCGCGGTGACGGCGCCCTCGAACACCAGTGGCTTCAGCGACGCGCGCGCGGTGTAGAGCGCCGCCGTGTAGCCGGCGGGCCCGGAGCCGATGATGATCACGTTACGGACGTCGCTCACGGCTTGTTTCCTCGTCTCTGGACTGCGTCGGTCGAGCGGTAGGAGTTCTCTATGACCTCTCACCCCACCCAACGGATCCTAAGGGGCGCGCATTCCCGCTGTGTCCGGGCACACGGAGATGCGGCGCCCTGCGGTGAGCCCGCAGGGCCAAGACGAAGCGTCCGTTCAGGCCGACGGGTAAGTGCGCTCCAGGAGCACCTCGCCGGCGGCGGTGGACGCTTTGTGATCCACACAGGTCGCATCGACGATGTAGGCGGTGACCCGAGTGGTGTCGGCGGGGTCGGGAAGCAGCACGAGCATGGCCTTCTTCCCCTGATAGGTGCCGTTCTCGGTGGCCAGGGCCGCGTCGTCACGCCCGATGCCGTCGCGGACACAGCCGGGCACCACGACTTCCCTGAGGACCTTCGGCTGGTTGGTGCCGGGAGCCGTCGCTGCCCCGAAGGGAGTGCGGGAGCCGCCGCCCTTGGTCTTGTTCTCGGCCAGGAGACCGGTGACCTGCTTCGGCAGCTTCCCTTCGGAGAAGGTGTCCGCCGCCGTGGTCTGCCGTTCGCCTGCCCCTCCGGTGGGAGGCTTGTGGTCGCCGAGCGACGTCAGCAGGACGGATCCCAGACCCAAGGCTGCCACCGTGAAGACGGTCCCCAGGACCGCGATCCTGCGGCGTCCATTGCGGGTGCGGCTCTTACGGCCCGGACCGGTGGTGGAGGAGCGGGGACGGCCGGCAGGCCGGTCGGGGCCCGTCGATGTTTCACGTGAAACAGGCGCATCGCGGTCGTCGTCAGAGGCGGAACCCGGAACGCTCACCGGCTCCGGACTCTCCGCGGCCTCCGGTCCCGCGGCGTTCAGCAGGGCCTCTGCGGCGAGAGCGGCATCGATGCGTCCGGCGACATCGGCGGGCATGCGTGGCGGGCCCGGCAGCGTGCCCAGCAGCCCGCGGATCTCCTCCAGGGAGGCGTAGACGTCCGCACAGAGTTCGCAGTCGTCCAGGTGCCGGCGCAGCTCGGTGGTCCGGGCCGCTGGGAGGAGACCCTCGGCGAGGTCGGAGATCTCCGCGACGTCCGGGTGCCCGGCCATGTCTGTCGTCGACGTCACGCTCGTCCACCTCCGCCCTTCACTGCAGCTGAGTCGCTCGGTCCTGTGTCCGGGGGATCCGCTCGGCGTTGCCCCGCTGCGGGTGGGACGGTCGGGCCCTGCGTCCGGTTCCGTTCTCCGCCCGGGTTCTTGCCCTCACCGCTGTGGTCCGGCCTGAGATGGGTGAGCAGCGGAAGGAGTCTGGCTCTGCCGCGCGCACATCTGCTCTTCACCGTGCCGGTCGGCACGTCGAGAATGCGGGCGGCCTCCGCGACCGGGTAGCCCTGCATGTCCACCAGGACGAGCGCGGCGCGCTGGTCGGCCGGCAGGGTCCCCAGGGCCTCGATGAGCTGCCGGTGAAGATCGTTGCGCTCTGCGGGGGCCGAAGCCGACTCGTGCGGCTCCAGCAGCTGCTCCAGGCGCTCGGTGTCGTCGACGGGAGAGGTCTTCCGGGAGGCCGCCTTGCGGGCGCGGTCCAGGCAGGCGTTCACCGTGATCCTGTGCAGCCACGTCGTGACGGCCGACTGGCCCCGGAAGGTATGGGCGGCCCGGTAGGCGGACACGAGGGCGTCCTGCACGGCATCAGCGGCCTCCTCGCGGTCACCCAGGGTACGCAGGGCGACGGCCCAGAGGCGGTCACGATGACGGCGTACCAACTCGGCGAAGGCTTCCGGGTCGCCTCCCACATGAAGGCGGATCAGTTGGGCATCGGTCGCCGGTGAGCTGTTCTGGTGCTCTACCTGCACGTCCCCTCCCCGTTCCGCTCTGAGTGGTCCATTGAATCCTGCGGGCCGGTGGGATGTAAACGCGCCTCAGCGAACCCGAGGCGGGTCCCGGAACGCTGTGACAGACACAGCACCTCCCATTGGCCTGATCATGATCATGAGCTCTCTGCTGGTCACATAATTGATCCGTCATGTTCTTTTGGCGCACAACAGGCAACAGGAGAAGCTAGTGAAGAAGTTGAGCGGGCGTCGAGCTGCCGCTATGGGGACGGTCGTGTCGACCATTGCGGGAGCGGTCATTTTTACGGGATCCGGAACGGCTCAGGCTGCGACCACGTGTCCGGGGAGTCGAATTGACCGGCTTCCTTTGACACAGGGTGGGTGGATCTCTACTACAGCAATGGCACCAACTGCGTGATCACCACATCACGTACCCCTGGAGTCAAGTTGAGGATGATAGCTCAGCTTGAGGTGCTCGGCGGGACCAAGAAGACGGACTCTGGGTACTACTCCTACCACGCCGGCCCGGTGAGCCTGTATGCCAATGGGGCGTGCGTGCGCTTCCTCGGCCAGGTGGGGACCACAGGTGACAATTCCGACTGGGGTCACTGCGGCTGATCATTGCGTCCGGTTCGGAGCCTGAACTTCCAACCGGACGCGCTTTCGGTGCAGCTGGAGCGCTCTCAGCCGCGCACTTGAATTTCTGAGATACCCCCTCGGAAGCGGTCCGCGGAGCCGTCGGTCGGAAGTTCCGTGATGTGGATGAGGACGTAACGCGTCTTGACCGGCTTCTTCAGCGTGACCTTGAGGTCGGAACCCACGGTCGACAATTCGGTGAGTTCCTGCGAGAAATCGCTCAGAGGCGACGGATCGGAAATATCGGCATCGGCGGCGAGAACCTGTGCTGTCTGCCTGCTTCGATACATGGAAATATCGAGACGGGACACGTCTGTAACCTTGCCGAGGTCCAAAATCAGCCCACTTCCCTCCTTGCGCTGTGGGAGGTTCCCGAAGTTGGCGTATCCCCGGTACTGAGGTGTGACCCACGCGGTGTCAGTCTTGCCGTCGACAGCGAGTTGGGCCTCGTCCTCCTGTATGCCGGATCCGCTCGGCGCGAACTCTCGTACGCTGCTGATCGGGATGTTCTTCAGGGGCGCGGCGGGCTTGTCGTCAGCGTCTCCGTCGTTCGTCTGCGTCTGGCCCGGGTCCTCGTTCTTGCCGCCCTGGTCCATCAGCGCGTCCGCCAGCTGCCAGCTGCCGAGGCCCAGCGCGGCGATCAGGAGCGCGGAGACGGCCCACTTCAGGGCCTTGCCCATGCGGCTCTGGAGCGGGGGCGGCGGAGCCGGGACCGGCTGGGTGATGCCGGGACGCGGGGTCTGACGGCCGTACGTGCCCTGCTGGTACGTCGTGCGCTGGTACTCGGGCGGGGCGGTGAACGCAGGCTCCGGCGGGCGGATGCGGGGCATCTCGCCGATCGCCTTCACCAGCTCCTCCGGCGTGGTGCACGGCGACTCGTGCCGGGACGCGGTGGCGCCGTCGTTGACGAGCGCGCGCATGGAGAGCTCGGACAGACCGCGGTGCACACCGGCCCGCACCTGGTCGGGCGCGATCAGGCCGATGTCCTTCGGCAGGCCCGACAGGCCGTAGGCGTCGCTCTCGTACGGCCAGCGCTGGGTCAGCGCCGCGTACAGCAGGGCGCCGATGGCCTCGGTGTCCGTGCGCTGCGGTGTGTCGGACGAGGCGCCGCGCAGGGCGGCGTTGACGGCGAGGCCGCGGATGCGCCACTGGCCGGTCGAGGCACGGAGCACGGCGTTGGGGTTCAGCCGCAGATGGGCGAGGCCCTCACGATGGGCGGCGGCCATGGCGGAGGAGACCTGACTGACCATCTGGTAGGCGTCGTACGGCTCCAGGGGCCCGGAGGCGAGGAGCGTGGTCAGTTCCGTCGCGTCGGGAAGCCATTCGTGCACGACGTAGACGACGTCGTTCTCCTCCACCGCGTCCAGCACCTGGACGAAGCGCGGGTCGCCCAGGAGGGCGGACGAGCGGGCGGCCGCCAGGACGGAACGGGCCCGTGAGTGATCGGCGGGCAGGATGTGCACCCCGACGGCACGGCGGAGCTTCTCGTCCACGGCACGCCAACTGCTGAAACCGTCCAGACGGGTGACGCACTCCTCGAGGCGGTAGCGTCTGGCGAGTTTGTGACCACTGTGCAGTTCGGGCGGCGAGGTCGTTCCGGCACCGTCGGTCCTGGTGCTCTCCTGTACCTCGTCGCTGTCCGTGTCCCGCTCCCGGTTCTTGGCCACCCCGTCGGCCGTGGACTGGTCCGCCTGTGCGGTCAGCGACGTCTCGTCGCTGTTGTCTGCCACGTCGACGGCAGCCGTACTCCGTTCCGCCACCGTCGTTCCTGCCTCCCCATCCATTACGCGCCGGGCCGGCGTCCCATGCATGCCGCCCGACGCCGAAACCAATTGTGCCCACAGTCCGCCGCTATGCACGACACGCGGTGGCTGACGATGGTTGTGCGCCTACCCCCCGACTCAGCGTCCCAGGCGTCCGCGGACCATGCCGACCAGCGAGTTGAGTTCCTCGATGCGCATGCGGCGGGCGGCGACGAAGAAGATCCCGAGCAGTACGACGCCGCCGGCCAGGACGGCGGCGAGCGAGCCGGCCGGGCCCTGGCCGAGTGAGTGGCCGATGCCGTAGCAGGCCGCGCCGCTGAGCAGGGCGGCCGGGACCGACGCGATGCACAGCCGGGCGTAAGTCCGCAGGACCCGGGCGCCGTCGAGGTCCCCGCCGAGCCGCTTGCGCAGCCGGCGCCAGGCGACGCCGACGCCGATGGCGTAGGCCAGGCCGTACGAGGCGGCCATGCCGACCACGGCCCAGCGGGACGGGATGACGAAGTAGCAGATCGCCGAGGCGCCCGCGTTGACCGCGGCCACGATGACCGTGTTGTAGAAGGGAGTTCGGGTGTCCTCGTAGGCGTAGAAGGCACGCAGGACCACGTACTGCACGGAGTACGGGATCAGGCCGAGTCCGAACGCCATGAGCATGAAGCCCATGTTGGTGGCCTCGCTGGTGCCCGATGAGCCGAACATCAGCGTGCACATCGGGATGCCGAGGGAGAGGAACCCGAACGCGATCGGCACGATCGCCACCGCCGTGGTGCGCAGGCCCTGGGAGATGTCGTCGCGGACGGCGCCCCCGTCGCCCTCGGCCGCCGAGCGCGACAGGCGCGGCAGCAGGGCGGCCATGAGGGAGACCGTGATGATGGCCTGCGGCAGGCCCCAGATCAGCTGTGCGTTGGCGTAGGCGGCGAAGCCGGTGCCGTCGACGGGTGAGGCCTTGCCCGCCGCGGTGGACAGCCAGATGACGACCATGGCGCCGGCCTGGTTGGCGAGGACGAACAGGACCGTCCACTTGGCGAGTGTGACGGCCTTGCCGAGGCCCTGGCCCTTCCAGTCGAAGCGCAGCCGCAGCCGGAAGCCGGTCTCGCGCAGGTAGGGGATCATCGCCAGTGCCTGGACCACGAGGCCGAGCAGGACACCGATGCCGAGGAGGCGCTGGCCCTCCGGCGGGATGGTGGTGACCTTCATTCCGGAGTCGGCCGCGGTGCCGTAGACGTAGATGAACATGCCCAGCGTCACGATGATGACGATGTTGTTCAGGACCGGGGTCCACATCATCGCGCCGAACTTCCCCCGGGCGTTGAGGATCTGGCCCATCACCACGTGGATGCCCATGAAGAAGATCGAGGGCAGGAAGTACTGGACGAAGGTGATGCCGACCTGGTTGGCCGCGGGGTCGGCGGCGACCGAGGGGGACATCAGACGGATCAGGAGGGGCGCGCCGAGGATCGCGAGTGCGGTGAGTGCGCCGAGTGCCACCATGACGAGGGTCAGCAGGCGGTTGGCGTAGGCCTCGCCGCCGTCCTCGTCGTCCTTCATGGCGCGCACCAGTTGCGGTACGAAGACGGAGTTGAGACCACCGCCGACGGTGAGGATGTAGATCATCGTCGGCAGCTGGTAGGCGACCTGAAAGGTGTCACCGAGGAAGCCGACGCCCAGCGCCGACACGATCAGTGCGGAGCGGATGAAGCCGGTGAGGCGGGAGACCATCGTGCCCGCCGCCATCACGGCGCTGGACTTCATCAGGCCCGCGGCGCGGCCGCCCTTCTTGGGGGCGGATGCGGCGGCGGCCTCGGGGGCCGGCGTCTCGTCCACGACGGGCGGCACCGCCGCGGTCCGGCCGGGCTCCGCGTACTGCTCCGCGTACTGCCCCTGCGGTGCGTACGGGCCCTGTGCCATCTGCCCCGGGGCCGGGGACGGGCCGGGGACCGACGGCGATGCGTACGACGGGTGACCGCTGCCCTGCTGCTGATCCTGGAAGAGGTGCGCGAACGCGTCCGGCTCCTGGCGGGGCTCGCCGGCCTGGGATACGAGGTCGTCCACGCCGACGAACTGGGTGGTGCGGGGGTCGTCGCCGTAGGGCAGATGCCGGGTCGGACCCTCCGGCTCCGGCGCGGGTGTCTGCGCCCACACCTGCGGGTCGGGCGCGTACGGCGACTGCGGTGGCTGACCGTACAGCTGCTGCTGCGGCTGGTACGTGCCGGGCGCGTGCGGCGGGTGCGCGGAGCGGTCGTAGAGCGCCTCGCCGACCGGGTCCTGGGCGGAGAGGTCCTGTGCCCGGTAGGGGTCCTGGCCGTAGGCGTCCTGGAGGTAGATGTCCGCGGGCGGCTGCGGCGGCACCTGGCCGTGCTCGGGCGGTGAACCCTCGGGCCCGCCCGCGTCGGGGTAGCCCGAGTTGCCCGCGGCACGGCCGCGGTCACCGTCGTACGGCGCGTTCATGCTTACCCCACCTCATCGTCCCGGGCCCACCGGCCACGATTTCTCAACGGTTCACTCTCTCACCCGTCCCGGACGGGTCGGCGCTTTCCGCTGCGGTGTCCGGGCCCGGGTCACTCGGCTGCTCGGAGGCGTCTGCCTCTGAGCCGACCCCGGCCTCCTCCTTGAGACGTGCGCCGGAGGGCTCCGGGTTCTGCGGAGCGTCTTCCTCGTCGAGCGGGCCGTCGGTCTCGTCGTCCGTCTCGACGGTGTCGTCCTCGGCTGCCTCACGGGCGGCGGCGCGCTTGCGGTGGGTGTACATCCGGAAGCCCGCGAGGACCAGGAGCAGGACGCCACCGCCGATGACCAGCATCACCGTGGGCGTGACCTCGGTGACCTTCACGTCGAAGGTGACCGGGGCGCCGTACTCCTGGCCGTCCTCCGTGTACAGCTGGGCGACGACTTCCGCGCGGCCGTTGGCGTTGGCCGACGTGGTGAACTTCACGGACTGGGCGTGGCCGCCGTTGACGGTGACGGGCTGCTCCTCGTAGGCGTCTCCGGCGATCTTGAGGCGCGTGGGGTTCTTCGACGTGAGCCGCAGCTCCAGGTTTTCGACACCCTGGACCAGGTTGTTCTGCACGGTCACGGGGATCGTGGCACTGCGGCCGGAGAGCTTGGTCTCCGACTTCTGGATCAGCTTGACGCCGTCGATGAGCCCGTTGAGGTACGACTCGATGCCATCGCGGTATCCCACCGCCGCGATGCCCCGGCCGCGCCATGACGTGGACATCTCGCGGTTCATGGCCCGCCCGAACGGGGTCACCACCCGGGACTGGCGGGTGAGGATCACCTTGAACTTGTCGAGCTTGCCCTGGGTCCGGGCGATCTGCTCGAAGGCGGCCCGCGGCAGCTCCTGCTTGCGCAGCGAGGAGGGGTAGGCGGAGGCCGACGGCACCTTCGTGTTGGCCGCCGGGTCGGGCTGGGCCTTGGCGGCGGCTGTGAGGTCCTGCGACTCGGACCAGTTCCCGTCCTGGAGGGTTCCCAGAGCTTTTGCCATGGCCTGTGCCTGGCTCACGGACGGCATGCGCTGAGGGGCGACGACGACGCTGCGCTGCTTGCCGGTCTGCAGGCCGAGCGTGAGGCTCTGAGCCAGGAAGCGCTGTACGGCGAGCGTGGAGGCGGAGGCCTTGGTCAGGTCGCCCTGGAAGGCCGTCGACATCCGGGAGTCCGCGACGACGGCCGTGGTGCCGCCGCCTATGGGCCGGGCCGCGGAGGGTGTGTACGACAGGTTGTCCTGGAGGCTGTCGCTGCGGGTGATCACCTTGTCGGCGCCCGCGGATGTGGCGACCTTCACGATCGACGGGTCGACGGCGCCGTCCGCCGGCCAGACGAAGTCCGTGGACGGTTTTACGTGGAGGATCGTGTCCACCGTCTTGTCGGCGACGTCGGTGGCCTCTTTGAGGTGGCCCAGGGAGCCGGTGACGTTCGTGCCGTTGTGGGCGAGGGAGGCCAGGTCGGGGTCGCCGAAGGGCAGGGCGGCCACCTCGTTGCCCGTGACCGCCTGCTGGAGCTCGGCCAGCCAGTGCTTGGCGACCTCCTGGTTCTTGCCGGGCGTGGTGCTGCCGTCCGCGGCGCGGACCTGGTAGCTCCGCGTCATCGCGTCGACGGACGCCAGCAGGTCCGGGTCGACCACCCAGGTGACGTCGAGGCCCTTGCCCAGCGACACCATCTGTTCGAGGCGGCCGCCCGGGGAGATCTCCTCGGCGAGCTCGTCGTCACGGAAGACCGGTGTCTGCTGCTCGTTCGACCCCGTCTCGGCGGCCATGTGGGCGCTGGAGACGAGCGGCCACAGGAAGGTGGTCTTCGTCTTGGTGCCGGCTTCCTCCGGCTGCCACGGCAGGAACGTGCGCTGGATGCCGAGTACCTGGTCCCAGGGCTGCGCCGAGGTCTCACCGGAGAGCGAGACGGCCAGCTGGTAGACGCCGTCACGGCCGAGATCGAGCTTGTCGGCCGGTACGGAGATACTGAAGGGCTCCGCGACGCCGGGGGTGAGAGCGGAGTACTTCTCGGTGTACTTGCCGCCGACCTTCTCGCCGGAGGGTCCCTGGAGATCGTCGCTCTTCCTGGCGAGGGTGTCGATCGACGAGCGGGTCTCGAGAGGGGGCCCCACCTGGAGGTCTACATGAGCGCCGGTGACGGTCTGCTTGCCGTTGTTCGTCACCGTGCCCGACACGGTGACCGTGTCGCCCTCGGAGGGGGCGCTGGGGGTGAGCGAGTCGACGGCGACCGATACCGAGCCCGCGCCGGCGGCAGCCTGCAGGGACTCCTGCCCGGCCGCGTCCGCCGGCGTCGCGGCGGGCAGCTGGAGGAGTCCGGCCAGCAGCGGCGCGCCGGTGAGCAGTGCCCCGGTGCGCCGCAGCCAGCGGCGGGCAGGTGAGGCACTGGTCCCCTGGAAGTCTGCCGCCTCGGCCACGCGCTCGTCCGTCCCTCGTCGTCGTCAGTGGTCGTCGGAATGTGCGTCCACGCATGGTAACGATGCGCGCTGAGGGGAAGTGCCGCGGTCCGCTCCACAAGATCGCGGGCTGACTCCGTGCTGCCTGGTATATGACTCTATGTGCGGGAGTAGCTCTTTACGGCGCAGGAGCTGCGCCTGTGCGCCCATGACGGACGTGTCCCCATGCATCTGCATGGGGAATGGCATGCGGAATAGGGGGAGCTCGCGGTGGCCCGGGCCACGTACCCTCTTCTGTTGTGCCGAACGCCAACGAAGAAATGTCCAGTGCCCTGAGCCAGGTGCAGCACCGCGCGGTGAGTGAACTGTTGCGGGTCGCTCCTGTCGCCGACGACCTCGCCCGCCGCTTCCAGGAGGCCGGGTTCTCACTCGCCCTCGTCGGCGGCTCGGTACGGGACGCGCTGCTGGGCCGGCTCGGCAACGACCTGGATTTCACGACCGACGCCCGCCCCGAGGACGTCCTCAAGATCGTGCGCCCGTGGGCGGACGCCGTCTGGGAGGTCGGAATCGCCTTCGGCACGGTCGGTGCCCACAAGGGCGGCTACCAGATCGAGGTGACCACCTACCGGTCCGAGGCCTACGACCGCACCTCGCGCAAGCCCGAGGTGTCGTACGGGGACTCCATCGAGGAGGATCTCGTCCGCCGTGACTTCACGGTGAACGCGATGGCGGTGGCCCTGCCGGAGAAGGAGTTCGTCGACCCGCACGGGGGGCTCGAGGACCTCGCGGCGCGTGTGCTGCGTACTCCCGGCACGCCGGAAGAGTCGTTCTCGGACGACCCCCTGCGGATGATGAGGGCCGCGCGCTTCGCGGCTCAGCTCGGTTTCGAGGTCGCCCCCGAGGTCGTCACGGCGATGACGGAGATGGCAGGGCGCATCGAGATCGTCTCGGCGGAGCGGGTGCGGGACGAGCTGAACAAGCTGATCCTCTCCCAGCAGCCGCGCACGGGCCTGACGCTGCTCGTCGAGACGGGCCTCGCCGAACGCGTGGTGCCCGAGCTGCCGGCTCTGCGCCTGGAGCGTGACGAGCACCACCGCCACAAGGACGTCTACGACCACTCGCTGATCGTCCTGGAGCAGGCGATGGCGCTGGAGGAGGACGATCCCGACCTCACCCTCCGCCTGGCCGCTCTCCTCCACGACATCGGCAAGCCGCGCACCCGCCGGTTCGAGAAGGACGGCCGGGTCTCGTTCCACCATCACGAGGTGGTCGGGGCGAAGATGACCAAGAAGCGCATGACGGCTCTGAAGTACTCCAACGAGCTGGTGAAGGACGTCTCACGTCTGGTCGAGCTCCACCTGCGCTTCCACGGCTACGGCACCGGTGAGTGGACGGACTCGGCGGTCCGCCGCTACGTCCGTGACGCCGGTCCGCTCCTGGACCGCCTCCACAAGCTGACCCGCTCGGACTGCACGACGCGCAACAAGCGCAAGGCGGCGGCTCTCTCGCGTGCCTACGACGGGCTGGAAGAGCGGATCGCCAAGCTGCAGGAGCAGGAGGAGCTGGACTCGATCCGTCCGGACCTCGACGGCAACCAGATCATGGAGATCCTCGGCGTGGGTCCCGGCCCGGTCATCGGCCGTGCCTACCAGCACCTGCTGGAGATGCGCCTGGAGAACGGGCCGATGGAGCATGACGCCGCGGTGGCAGCGCTCAAGGAGTGGTGGGCCGGGCAGCGGAGCTGAGGTGTGAGGCGAGGTCACGTTTCACGTGAAACATGACCCCCACTGCGGCCAGGCGTCCCGCCGGAGACAGATCGAGGGGCGGTGTTTCACGTGAAACACCGCCCCTCGTCACATCTGCCTACTTCTTGTAATCCTTCAGGCAGAGCAGGAAGTCCTTGCCGTCACCGCTCTCGGTGTACGTGTACTGGAAGTCCTTGGCCTCGGCCTCGCACTTGCTGGAGGCCAGCGTCTGCGTGAGGTATGAGCCCTCGATCTTGGCCAGCACCTTGTACTGCGCCTTCGCGTCACTGCACTCGACGACCTCGAGGTCAGGGTTGTTGTCGCTTGCGCTGCCGCGGTGCATGCAGTCGCCGATGGCCGCCGTGTTGGCGTCGTTTCGGCTGGCCAGGTAGCCGCCAATGGCCACGCCCGCCACGGCTATGACGATGACGATGTTCTTGATCGTCTTGAAGCTGAGCTTGCGACCGGACTGCTGCGGGGGAACCGGAGCGTACGGAGCGGCGCCCTGGGGCGGGAAGCCGGGCTGTTCGGGCTGGGGGTAGCCGCCCTGGGGCGGGACCGGAGCCTGGGGTGCAGCCGCGGGCTGGCCCTGCGCGAATGGATTGCCCTGGGGCGGCGGAGTAGTCACTTGGGGGTCCCCCTAGAACATGGTGAGTGACGCGAACATGTCGCGAGATAAGACCCACGTAAGGTAGCGGTCCGCACTGACAACGCAGTAACCAGAAGTGGCTCTGTGTCATTGATGTGACACTTACTGGCGGCCAAAACGGGCCATAGCTACAGCTACTGCCGCGTAGACAGTGGCGATCGTGATCACCAGCAGGACGGACCGACCGTCCGGTGGCAGCATCACGGCGGCCACGGCGGCCGCGCCGACGAAGGAAACGTTGAAGAGGACGTCGTAAACCGAGAAGATCCGGCCACGGAAGCCGTCCTCGACGGAGGACTGGACGATGGTGTCCGTGGCGATCTTCGCGCCCTGGGTGGTGAGCCCCAGGACGAAGGCCGCGGCCAGCAGTGGAGCGGTGGCGAACGGCAGTCCCAGCGCGGGCTCCAGCAGCGCCGCGGCTCCCGCGCACACGACGATCCAGCGGCCCGGCCCGAGCCGCCCCGCGCTCCAGGGGGTCACCACGGCAGCCGCGAAGAACCCGGCGCCGGAGAAGCCCAACGCCAGTCCCAGCAGGGCGAGTCCGTCGTCCGCGGTCGAGGTGAGCGCGTACCGGCACAGCATCAGCAGCATGACCAGCAGGGCGCCGTAGCAGAACCGCATCAGCGACATCGCCGTGAGCGCCCAGGCGGCCTCCCGGCGCTGCGGCGCGGCCAGGTGACGAACGCCCGCCGCCAGGTCGCGGGCGGTGCCCGTGAGAGCCGTTCCGATCTCCTCGCGTGGCAAGGGCCGGTCAGGGCCGAGAAGTTCCCGCGCCATGCTCAGCGATGCGAGCGCGGCGCACAGATACAGCCCGGCTCCCACGAGGACCACCGCGGCGTCCGAGTCCGCCACCGCCAAACGCACGACGAAGGCGAGTCCCCCGCCCGCGGTCGCGGCCAGCGTCCCGGCCGTCGGCGAGAGGGAGTTGGCGATGACCAGGCGGTCGGCGTCGACCACACGCGGCAGGGCGGCGGAAAGGCCCGACAGGACGAAGCGGTTGACGGCGGTGACGCACAGGGCCGAGACGTAGAAGAGCCAGTCCGGTGCCGGACTGAGGATCAGCAGGGCCGTCGCGAGGGCCAGCAGGGCACGCAACAGGCTTCCGAACAGCAGGACCTGGCGGCGCCTCCAGCGGTCCAGGAGAACGCCGGCGAAGGGGCCGACGAGGGAGTACGGGAGCAGCAGCACGGCCATCGCGGAGGCGACACCGGCCGCCGAGGTCTCCTTCTCCGGCGAGAAGACCACGTACGCGGCGAGCGCGACCTGGTAGACGCCGTCGGCCCCCTGGGACAGCAGACGTACGGCGAGCAGGCGCCGGAAGCCCTGGAAGCGCAACAGGACGCGCAGGTCACGGACGACGGCCATGGGGCCCAGCCTCACATACGGGGAGGGTCCCCAGGTCGTTCGACCCGGGGACCCTCACAGCCCTGGCAGGAGCGACTCGTTGCGGCGCCTCAGCGCTCGACCTCACCCTTGATGAACTTCTCGACGTTCTCGCGGGCCTCGTCGTCGAAGTACTGCACGGGCGGGGACTTCATGAAGTAGCTCGACGCGGAGAGGATCGGACCGCCGATGCCGCGGTCCTTGGCGATCTTCGCGGCGCGCAGGGCGTCGATGATGACGCCGGCGGAGTTCGGGGAGTCCCAGACCTCGAGCTTGTACTCCAGGTTCAGCGGGACGTCACCGAAGGCACGGCCCTCGAGGCGGACGTAGGCCCACTTGCGGTCGTCCAGCCAGGCGACGTAGTCGGACGGGCCGATGTGAACGTTGCCCTCGCCCAGCTCGCGGTCGCGGATCTGCGAGGTGACGGCCTGCGTCTTGGAGATCTTCTTCGACTCGAGGCGGTCCCGCTCGAGCATGTTCTTGAAGTCCATGTTGCCGCCGACGTTCAGCTGCATCGTGCGGTCCAGGATGACGCCCCGGTCCTCGAACAGCTTCGCCATCACACGGTGCGTGATGGTGGCGCCCACCTGCGACTTGATGTCGTCACCGACGATCGGGACGCCCGCCTCGGTGAACTTGTCCGCCCACTCCTTGGTGCCGGCGATGAAGACCGGAAGGGCGTTGACGAAGGCGACCTTGGCGTCGATGGCGCACTGCGCGTAGTACTTCGCCGCGTCCTCGGAGCCGACGGGCAGGTAGCAGACGAGGACGTCGACCTGCCGGTCCTTGAGGACCTGGACGATGTCGGCCGGCTCCTCGGCGGACTCCTCGATGGTCTCGCGGTAGTACTTGCCGAGACCGTCGAGGGTGTGGCCGCGCTGCACCGTGACACCCGTGCTGGGGACGTCGCAAATCTTGATGGTGTTGTTCTCGGAGGCGCCGATGGCGTCCGCCAGGTCGAGACCGACCTTCTTGGCGTCCACGTCGAACGCGGCGACGAACTCGACGTCGCTGACGTGGTAGTCGCCGAACTGGACGTGCATCAGGCCCGGCACCCTGGACGCCGGGTCGGCGTCCTTGTAGTACTCGACTCCCTGCACCAGCGATGCGGCGCAGTTGCCCACACCGACGATGGCTACGCGAACCGAACCCATGGCGGTTGCTCCCTGTGTGTACGAGTGAGGCCCTGAGTGGGCTCTCACGTGGCGGTGTCGTCGGGCGTATCCGGCCGGGGGTCGTGCCCCGGCCGGGGCAGGACGCCCGACGCTCCAGATGTGGTGTCACGCGATGCGGGCTCTCCGGAGGCCGGACCCTTGAGGTCCCGCCCCGCCCGCTCGCTCTCGATGAGCTCGTTCAGCCAGCGCACCTCGCGCTCCACGGACTCCATTCCGTGGCGCTGGAGCTCGAGCGTGTAGTCGTCGAGGCGCTCCCGGGTCCGGGCCAGGGAGGCGCTCATCTTCTCCAGCCGCTCCTCCAGCCGGCTCCGGCGGCCTTCCAGCACGCGCATGCGGACATCGCGTGAGGTCTGTCCGAAGAAGGCGAAACGGGCTGCGAAGGTTTCGTCCTCGTACGCGTCGGGCCCGGTCTGCGAGAGCAGCTGCTCGAAGTGCTCCTTACCCTCCGCCGTCAACCGGTAGACGATCTTGGCGCGGCGCCCCGCGAGGGGGGCGGCGAGGGCTTCCTCGGGGGTACTCCCGGGTTCCTCGATCAACCAGCCGTTGGCGACCAGCGTCTTGAGGCAGGGGTAGAGCGTCCCGTAGCTGAACGCACGGAAGACGCCCAGCGATGTGTTGAGCCGTTTACGCAGCTCATAGCCGTGCATCGGAGACTCGCGGAGCAGGCCGAGTACGGCGAACTCGAGGATCCCGGAACGCCGGCTCATCGTCGCCTCCTCTGGCCGCGGTGCGCATGTATCAGTCCGATGTGTCGGGCCGATGTGTCGAGCTGATGTATCGACTCGATACATCACGACGATAGAACGGCCTTCCGGATGCGACAAGAGGGGGGTGGGTGAACGGGATCACATCACCGATTCATCGGACACGAGTTGCCTGATTTGAGGTGAACTTCGGGGCTCGGCAGGTTTTGGCGGTGCGTAGTCTGTGCGCCATGCACATCACCGGGAACCGAGTGACGCCTGAGAGCGTCGTCGTCTTCGGTGTAGTACGGGTGCATGCGGGACCGATGAATGCGGAGCCGACCGCATCCGTACTTCGGGGGGACCGGAAACTAGCCGCCGTTTCCAGGCGCGCAGGGGTGCGCCTGCCCGAGGAGTAGTCGTTCGATGAGCGAGCACCGTCGCAAACCGCCGCAGCCGCAGGGAGGCGGACGTGCCGCGGCCCGACGCGGCCAGTCCGGCTCGTCCTCCGGCCGCCGTGCGGCACCGCGAGGCGCCACCGGGTCTCCGTCCGACTCCTATGGGTCGGACGCTTTCGACTCAGGGGGTGAGGAGCGTCAGTACGGCGGCCGTGCCGAAGCCCGCCGTGCGGCGCAGAGAAGTACGGGGGGCAGCCGCCGCAGAGCGGCCGAACCGACCCGAGGTGGCCGACGGGCCGGTCCTGGTGGCCCGAACGGGCCCGGCCGGGGCAGAGGACGGGTGGCCGCCGTGCCCGACAAGAAGCGGATGATCGACTATCCGCGCGCCGGCAAGTACGGCTGGCAGCGCTGGATGCCGTCCTGGAAGCTCGTCTCCGGCCTGTGCATCGGCTTCTTCGGCAGCCTGGTGGCCGTGGCGGGCATCGGCTACGCCATGGTGGGCGTCCCCAACGAGGAGAACGCGGCTGCGCTGTCGCAGAACAACGTCTACTACTGGGCCGACGGCAGCCAGATGGTCGCGGCGGGCAGCGGGCAGAACCGGCAGAACGTCACGATCGACCGGATCCCCAAGGCCATGCAGTGGGCGGTGATCTCGGCCGAGAACAAGAGCTTCTACAAGGACAAGGGCGTCGACCCCATGGGCATCGCCCGGGCCGTGGCGAACATGGCCCGCGGCGGTAACACGCAGGGCGGTTCGACGATCACCCAGCAGTTCGTCAAGAACACCTACCTGAGCCAGGAACAGTCGCTCAGCCGTAAGTTCAAGGAGATGTTCATCTCCATCAAGGTGGGCACGAAGGTCTCCAAGCCGGTGATCCTCCAGGGCTACCTGAACACCTCGTACTACGGCCGCGGCGCCTACGGCATCCAGGCTGCCGCCCAGGCCTACTACGGCAAGGAGGCGAAGGACCTCAAGCCGAGTGAGTGTGCCTTCCTCGCCGCCCTGCTCAAGGGCCCGACGTACTACGACCCCGCGGGTAATGACGGCATCGACAAGACGGCGACCAGGGAGGCCAACACCAAGCGGTCCAAGGACCGTTGGAGCTGGATCCTCGAGCAGATGCACAACGACAAGAGGATCACGGACAAGCAGTACCAGGATGCGATCAAGAAGTACCCCATGCCCCAGGACCGCAAGGCGTCCAAGGGCATGACCGGCCAGATCGGTTACCTGGTGGACACGGCCAAGAAGTACGTCCTGAACCACTCCAACATCTCCGAGAAGCAGTTCGACCTGGGCGGCTACCAGATCAAGACGACCTTCAAGAAGGCCAACGTCGAGGCGCTGGCGAAGGCGGTCAAGAAGGTCGAGACCGAGAAGCTCGACCCGAAGAACCGCGAGCTGGACAAGCACGTCCAGTTCGGTGCGGCGTCGGTGAAGCCCAAGGACGGCGCGATCGTCGCGCTCTACGGCGGCGCGGGGTACGAGAACGGCCACTTCAACAACAACGCGGACACCTCGGGTGTCCCCGTCGGTTCGACGTGGAAGCCGTTCGTGCTCGCCGCCGCGATGGAGCACGGCACTTATCGGAGCGACGGAGCCGGGATCTCGCCGCTGAGCAAGTACAACGGCAACGACCATCTCAAGGTCAGGAACAACGACGGCACCTATGTCCTGAAGAAGGACAACACCCCGTTCTTCCAGGAGAACGAGAGCGACCACCCGTGGGGCTACATCTCCCTGCGCAAGGCGATGGAGCAGTCCGTCAACACGCCGTTCGTGCAGCTCGGCATGGACGTGGGGATGAGGAACGTGCGGGATGTGGCCGAGAAGTCGGGCATCCTGGACACCAGCTTCGCCACGCTCAACCCGTCGTTCGCGCTCGGTACGTCGACTCCCAGTGCGATCCGTATGGCCGACGCCTACGCGACGTTCGCCGCATCGGGTAAGCAGGCCGCCCCGTACTCGGTGACCAGCGTCAAGTTCAACGGCCAGGAGATCGATGGCTTTGACAAGCCAAGGATCACGCAGGCCATGCCCGAGAACGTGGCCAACAACGTCACCGACACTCTGGAGAACGTCATCCAGAACGGCACGGGCAAGAACGCGCTCGCCCTGGGTCGTACGGCGGCCGGCAAGACCGGTACCACGGACGAGAACAAGTCCGCCTGGTTCGTCGGCTACACCCAGCAGCTGTCGACCTCGGTCGCGATGTTCCGCGAGGATCCCAAGAGCGCCAAGCTGCTCTCCATGAACGGCACGGCGGGTGAGGAGTCCATCCACGGTGGTGACACTCCCACCCAGGTGTGGACCGAGTACATGAAGGCCGCGCTCAAGGGCGAGACCGACATCGGCTTCCCTGACGCCGAGAAGATCGGCGAGATCCAGGACGAGCTGGGCGCTCCGTCGCCGAAGCCGACGCCCAGCGTGGAGCCCAGCGAGACCGTGACCGAATCGCCGAGCCCCACGCCCACGGAGAGCTCGAGTCCGTCGCCGTCACCCAGCGACACCTGTGGGTTCTTCGGCTGTGAGAACGACGGTGGCACGGAGAACGGCGGTAGCACCGGCAACGGAGGCACAGACGGAGGGGCTACCACCGAGCCCACGCCAACCGATACCAACCTGGATGGTGGCAACAGCAGAGGCAATGGCAACGGAGGCTTCTTCGGAGGCCCCGAGGGATAGCCGCAGCCAGATCGCCCGGCTTGGGTGTTTCACGTGAAACGCGAGGGTGTTTCACGTGAAACGAGGGCCGCCGCCCCCCTTCGGGTGCGGCGGCCCTCGACGTATTGCCAGACTCGTACGGCAGGATGTGCGGCATGGCCAGTGCAGAATCGACGCCAGCGAGCGTCCATGAGCGGGAGCCGGTGCGGCCGACCAAGGAGGACGAGGTCGCCGCGGCCGGCAGCGAGCTGATCGGCGGTCCGCTCGGGCGGCGTGCCCTGCTCGGGTCGTCCTGGTGGACTCCCGTGCGGGTGATCGCGTTGGTGGCGATCGGCATGTTCGCCCTCGGCCTGGTCCAGAAGGCGCCCTGCTACAACGGCGCCTGGTTCTTCGGCGCCAGCTCCCAATACACGCACGCGTGCTACTCGGACATCCCTCACCTCTACCAGGGGCGGGGCTTCGCTGATGGGCTCGTGCCGTACTTCGACCGGCTTCCCGGAGACATGCAGTACCTGGAGTACCCGGTGCTCACCGGTGTCTTCATGGAGGTCGCCTCCTGGCTCACGCCCGGCAGCGGCACCATCCAGGACCAGGAGCAGTGGTACTGGATGGTCAACGCCGGAATGCTCATGGTGTGCGCGGCGGTCATCGTCGTCTGCGTGACCCGCATCCACGCCCGGCGTCCCTGGGACGGCCTGCTGGTCGCCCTGGCGCCTGCCGCCGCGCTGACGGCGACCATCAACTGGGACCTGCTCGCCGTGGCTCTGACGGCCGCGGCGATGCTGATGTGGTCACGTGGCCGTTCCCTCGCGTTCGGCGTCCTGCTGGGGCTGGCCACGGCCGCCAAGCTCTACCCCTTCCTGCTCCTCGGGCCGCTGATGGTGCTGTGCTGGCGCGCGGGCAGGTGGCGGGAGTTCGGTACGGCTCTGGGCGGCGCGATCGTCGCCTGGGTCGTCGTGAACGGGCCGGTGATGCTTTTCGCCTTCGAGGGCTGGTCGAAGTTCTACACGTTCAGCCAGGAGCGGGGCGTCGACTTCGGCTCCATCTGGCTGATCATGGCCCAGAACTCGGACGATCCGCTCAGCACCGACACCGTCAACACACTGGCCACGCTGCTGATGCTGGTGTGCTGTGCGGCCGTGGCGGCGCTCGCACTGACCGCCCCGCGCCGCCCACGCTTCGCCCAGCTCGCGTTCCTGATCGTCGCGGCGTTCATCCTCACCAACAAGGTCTACTCGCCGCAGTACGTCCTGTGGCTGGTACCGCTGGCCGCTCTCGCCCGGCCGAAGTGGCGGGACTACCTGATCTGGCAGGCCTGCGAAGTGGCGTACTTCCTGGGGATCTGGCTGTACCTCGCGTACACGACCAGTGGAGAAGCTCACAAGGGGCTGCCCACGGACGGCTACCACTGGGCCATCGTTCTGCATCTGCTCGGGACGCTGTACCTGTGCGTGATGGTCGTGCGCGACATCTTCATGCCGGATCGGGACCCGGTGCGGCGTTCCGGCGACGACGACCCCTCGGGTGGAGTGCTCGACGGTGCCGAGGACGTGTTCGTTCTCGGTCCGGCGGCTCGTCGCAGGCGGCATGTGGCCGACGCCCAGTTCGACGGGCCGCCGGTCGAGTGGGGCAAGCCGGGCCCCACGGATGGTTCGCTCTGAGCGAACGGCACGAGAGGCCGTAGCGGGGAACCGCGAAAAGGCCGTACACGGGACATCGTGTACGGCCTTCTTGCTGCGCTGCGAGGAGTGCGCGTCGCGCGAGGGTCAGCGGTCCATGATCCGGTCGAACTGCGTGGTGGTGTGCCGCAGATGGGCCACCAGCTCATCGCCGACCTTCGGCTCGGGCGCGTCCGCCGGCACGAACAGGATCGAGACCTGCATGTGCGGCGGCTCCGCGAACCAGCGTTGCTTGCCGCCCCAGACGAACGGAGAAAGGTTCCGGTTCACCGTCGCGAGGCCGGCGCGGGCCACGCCCTTGGCGCGCGGCATGACGCCGTGCAGTGCCTTGGGGGCCTCCAGACCCACACCGTGCGACGTACCGCCCGCCGCGACCACCAGGAAGCCGTCCGAGGCCGCCTTCTGCTGCCGGTAGCCGAAACGGTCGCCCTTGGCGACACGCGTGACGTCCAGGACCGCGCCGCGGTACTCGGTGGCATCGTGGTCCCCCAGCCACAGCCGCGTGCCGATACGGGCGCGGAAGCGGGTCTGCGGGAACTGCTGCTGGAGCCGGGCGAGTTCCTCGGCCTTGAGGTGGCTGACGAACATGGTGTGCAGGGGCAGCCGGGCGGCACGCAGCCGGTCCATCCAGCCGATGACCTCCTCGACGGCGTCCGAGCCGTCGGTGCGGTCCAGCGGCAGGTGGATGGCGAAGCCCTCCAGGCGAACGTTCTCGATGGCGGCGTGCAGCTGCGCGAGGTCCTGCTCGCTGATGCCGTGCCGCTTCATCGAGGACATCACCTCGATCACCACACGGGCACCGACCAGGCCGTACACACCGTCTATCGACGACACCGAGCGGATGACCCGGTCCGGCAGCGGCACCGGCTCCTCGCCCCGCCGGTAGGGCGTCAGCACCAGCAGGTCCCCGCCGAACCAGTCCTTGATCCGGGCGGCCTCGTAGGTGGTGCCGACGGCGAGGACGTCCGAGCCCAGCCGCGTGGCCTCCTCCGCCAGGCGCTCGTGCCCGAAGCCGTAGCCGTTGCCCTTGCAGACCGGCACGAGGCCGGGGAACTGCTCCTGCACGTGCTTGTGGTGCGCACGCCAGCGCGCGGTGTCGACGTAGAGCGTGAGCGCCATGGCCGGACCTGGAACCTTTCTCGCGGTGCCGTGTATCGGCGGTTGCCGTGTGTCAGAGGTATAGAAGCACTGAACGGGACATCAGCGGCGCGACATGTAGATGTCGAGCGCCTTGTGCAGCAGCTTGTTCAGCGGGAAGTCCCACTCGCCGAGGTACTCGGCCGCCTGGCCGCCGGTACCCACCTTGAACTGGATCAGGCCGAAGAGGTGGTCGGTCTCGTCCAGCGAGTCGGAGATGCCGCGCAGGTCGTAGACGGTGGCGCCGAGCGCGTAGGCGTCGCGCAGCATCCGCCACTGCATCGCGTTCGAGGGGCGGACCTCACGGCCGATGTTGTCGGAGGCGCCGTAGGAGTACCAGACGTGACCGCCGACGATCAGCATCGTCGCCGCCGACAGGTTCACGCCGTCGTGCCGGGCGAAGTACAGCCGCATGCGGTTGGGGTCCTCGGTGTTGAGGGCCGTCCACATGCGCTGGAAGTACGACAGCGGGCGCGGCCGGAAGTGGTCGCGCACGGCCGTGATCTCGTACAGCCGCTGCCATTCCTCGAGGTCCTGGTAGCCGCCCTGGACGACCTCGACGCCGGCCTTCTCGGCCTTCTTGATGTTGCGGCGCCACAGCTGGTTGAAGTTCTTGTGGACCTCTTCGAGGGAGCGGTTCGCCAGCGGCACCTGGTACACGTAGCGGGGCTGGACGTCGCCGAAGCCGGCGCCGCCGTCCTCGCCCTGCTGCCAGCCCATGCGGCGCAGCTTGTCGGCGACCTCGAAGGCGCGCGGCTCGATGTGGTCGGCCTCGATGTCACGCAGGCGCTTCACGTCCGGGTTCTGGATGCCCGCCTTGATGGAGGGGGCCTCCCAGCGCCGGATGATCACCGGCGGGCCCATCTTCACGGAGAAGGCGCCCTGCTGCTTCAGATGCGCCAGCATCGGCTCGATCCAGTCCTGCAGATTCGGCGCGAACCAGTTGATGACCGGGCCCTCGGGCAGGTAGGCGAGGTAGCGCTTGATCTTGGGAAGCTGCCGGTAGAGGACCAGACCGGCACCGACCATCTCGCCCGTGCGCTCGTCGAACCAGCCGAGGTTCTCGGAGCGCCACTCCGCCTTGACGTCAGCCCAGGCCGGGACCTGCATGTGGCTCGCCGACGGCAGGCTCTGGATGTATGCCAGATGCTGCTCGCGACTGATGGTCCTCAGGGTCAGGCTCATTTCGGGGCGCTCCTCGGGCTGGTGTGTCCCCATGGGTACAGGGGCTCCGGCTCTCGCGCGAAGCCTACTGCGCCGTGGAAGCGCGCCGGTTGGGCGTACGGAACCTTCGCCCCGGCCCGAGGCCGGCCGGGGCGTGACCCGGTGTTCAGATGAGGGGTGCCCTGGCGTCAGCCGATGAGACCGCCGTGCGCCATGCCCAGGAAGAACCCGACGCCCGATGCGCCCAGGCCGAGGATCAGGCCGAAGCGCTCCCGGGTCGTCTCCGAGATCCACTGGCCGTACGCGCCCGTGAGGATGCCCACGAGACCGGCCCAGGAGCTGAGCAGATGCAGGTCCTCTTCGATGATCGCCGAGAGGAACGAGGTGAGGCCCAGCACCAGGGTCACCGCGAGCAGCGCGTCCTGGAGGGGATGGGGCTTGCCGTCCGTGGCGAAGAGGCCGCCGGCGGTGTTGGGTCGCAATGCCTGTGCCATAGGGCACCTCCTGCGAAAGTCGGCGCATCGTAGCGCCATACACACCCGATGTGTACAGATTGGCTGCCCTGGCGGCCGGATTTCAACCGCAAGCCGCTGTGCGGGTACTCTGTACCGTCCGCACCGGTGTCTGTCCACGTCACGGCAGGGGCTTCTCGCCAGAAACCCCGACTGTCCGTGGTGGCCGATACCGTTGCTACGCATCACAACCCTCCTGCCACGGAACGACCGTGGCCGCTGAGTCCAAAGGAGGTGGGTTCCACATGCGTCACTACGAGGTGATGGTCATCCTCGACCCCGAGGTCGAGGAGCGCGCTGTCTCTCCGCTGATCGAGAACTTCCTCTCTGTCGTCCGTGACGGCGGCGGAAAGGTCGAGAAGGTCGACACCTGGGGCCGTCGTCGTCTCGCGTACGAGATCAAGAAGAAGCCCGAGGGCATCTACTCGGTCATCGACCTGCAGGCCGAGCCTGCGGTCGTCAAGGAGCTCGACCGCCAGATGAACCTGAACGAGTCGGTCCTCCGGACCAAGGTCCTCCGCCCCGAGACTCACTGAGCTTCCCAGCTCAGCTGATCCCGGGATTCGAGTAGCAAGCAGCCAGAGCAAACCCGCCGAGAGGTTCCCCCATGGCAGGCGAGACCGTCATCACGGTCGTCGGCAATCTTGTCGACGACCCCGAGCTGCGCTTCACCCCCTCCGGTGCGGCGGTCGCGAAGTTCCGTGTCGCGTCCACCCCCCGCACCTTCGACCGCCAGACGAACGAGTGGAAGGACGGCGAGAGCCTGTTCCTGACCTGCTCGGTATGGCGTCAGGCGGCGGAGAACGTCGCTGAGTCGCTCCAGCGAGGCATGCGCGTCATCGTGCAGGGCCGGCTGAAGCAGCGGTCCTACGAGGACCGTGAGGGTGTCAAGCGCACGGTCTACGAGCTGGACGTCGAGGAAGTCGGCGCCAGCCTGCGCAACGCCACGGCCAAGGTCACCAAGACCACCGGCCGCGGTGGCCAGGGCGGCCAGGGTGGTTACGGCGGCGGTGGCGGTGGCGGCCAGGGTGGCGGCGGCTGGGGCGGCGGCCCCGGTGGCGGCCAGCAGGGCGGCGGCGCTCCCGCCGACGACCCGTGGGCGACCGGCGCTCCCGCCGGTGGCAACCAGGGCGGTGGCGGCGGCTGGGGTGGAAACTCCGGCGGCGGCAGCGGCGGCGGCTACTCGGACGAGCCCCCCTTCTAGGGGCGGGTTCGCACTCACACTTCTTGATCACACAGGAGAAACACCATGGCTAAGCCGCCTGTGCGCAAGCCGAAGAAGAAGGTCTGCGCATTCTGCAAGGACAAGGTCACGTACGTGGACTACAAGGACACGAACATGCTGCGGAAGTTCATTTCCGACCGCGGCAAGATCCGTGCCCGCCGCGTGACCGGCAACTGCACGCAGCACCAGCGTGACGTCGCCACGGCTGTGAAGAACAGCCGTGAGATGGCGCTGCTGCCCTACACCTCCACCGCGCGATAAGGGAAGGGTGACCGACTCATGAAGATCATCCTCACCCACGAGGTCTCCGGCCTCGGTGCCGCGGGCGACGTCGTCGACGTCAAGGACGGTTACGCTCGCAACTACCTGATCCCGCGGAAGTTCGCTATCCGCTGGACCAAGGGTGGCGAGAAGGACGTCGAGCAGATCCGTCGTGCTCGCAAGATCCACGAGATCCAGACCATCGAGCAGGCCAACGCTGTGAAGGCCCAGCTCGAGGGTGTCAAGGTCCGTCTGGCCGTTCGCTCCGGCGACGCCGGTCGTCTCTTCGGTTCCGTCACGCCGGCCGACGTCGCTTCGGCGATCAAGGCCTCCGGTGGTCCCGAGGTCGACAAGCGCCGTATCGAGCTCGGCTCGCCGATCAAGACGCTGGGCGCTCACGAGACGTCCGTGCGTCTGCACCCCGAGGTTGCCGCCAAGGTCAACATCGAGGTCGTCGCGGCCTGAGTGCCGCGTCTGCTGAAGCAGTAAGCGAAGGGGCCGCACCCTTGAGGGTGCGGCCCCTTTCGTGTCCGTGGGCGCCTGCACGCCGAGGGCGTTCCGTGTTTCACGTGAAACACCGCGTTCTGTGGAGCATTCCGTGTTTCACGTGAAACCGGCAGCGTTTCACGTGAAACGGTCAGCGGGTCGCGCCTGTGACGATCCAGCGCCCCGAACGTGCGCGGATCCACAGCGTCAGCATCCGCACGGTCATCATCAGCGTCATCGTCGCCCAGAGGGCGGTGAGCCCACCGCCCAGTGCGGGCACCAGCAGGGCCACCGGCGTGAACACCGCCAGCGTGAGCAGCATGGCCCAGGCGAGGTACGAGCCGTCGCCGGCGCCCATCAGGACTCCGTCCAGCACGAAGACGATGCCGGAGATCGGCTGGGAGAGGGCGACGATGATCAGGGCGGGCAGCGCCACATCCTTGACCCCCGGGTCGCTGGTGAACAGCGGCAGGAACGCTGGTCGGGTGATGACCACCAGTACGCCGAGGACGACTCCGACGGCGATGCCCCACTCCACCATGCGACGGCACGCGTCCCGGGCGCCCTGGGCGTCACCGGCTCCGAGGTAGCGACCGATGATGGCCTGCCCAGCGATGGCGATGGCGTCGAGGGCGAAGGCCAGCAAGTTCCACAGGGAGAGGATGATCTGGTGGGCGGCGATGTCGGCGTCCCCGAGGCGGGCGGCGACTGCCGTGGCGATCATCAGGATCGCTCGCAGGGAGAGGGTGCGCACCAGCAGTGGCACACCGGCTTGTGCGGACGCCCTGATCCCGGCGGCATCCGGGCGAAGCGAGGCACCGTGCTTTCGCGCTCCTCGCAGAACGACCGCAAGGTAGACCACGGCCATGCCGCACTGGGCGATGACGGTGCCCCACGCGGAACCGGCGATCCCCAGACCGGCGCCGTAGACAAGCCCGGCGTTGAGGGCGCCGTTGGCGGCGAAGCCGGCGATGGCGACGTAGAGCGGGGTCTTCGTGTCTTGCAGGCCGCGCAGGACGCCGGTCGCCGCGAGGACGACGAGCATGGCCGGTATGCCGAGCACGGAGATGCGCAGATACGTGATCGCGTAGGGGGTTGCCGCGTCCGAGGCGCCGAAGAGGTCCACGAGGTGGGGTGCCGTCGGCAGTGCGACGGCGACGACGGCGGCGCCTAGGAGGAGAGCCAGCCAAATACCGTCCATGCCTTGTCGGATGGCGGCTTGCAGGTCGCCCGCTCCTACGCGCCGGGCAACCGCCGCTGTTGTGGCGTAGGCGAGGAAGACGAAGACGCTCACGGCGGTCATCAGCAGGGCCGAGGCGATGCCGAGTCCGGCGAGTTGGGCCGTGCCCAGATGGCCGACGATGGCGGTGTCGGTCATGAGGAAGAGGGGCTCGGCGACGAGGGCGCCGAAGGCCGGAAGGGCCAGTGCGACGATCTCGCGGTCGTGCTGTCTCCGGCCGGCTCGGCGGCGCACGGGGGCCTGTGTCATGTGCACCAATCTAATCGTCCACAGGTAAGAGATGCAAAGCTTCTGCAACCCTTACTTTCCGTCCTGGAGTGCGCACTGCTGTGCACTGTTCGAGGCGATCTTGGTCCGGTTGGGGAAGTTTTTCTTCTGCACAGCCGGTGGACGGCGAAGATGCAGGTCAGGGCGGTTCCTCTCGGGAGCGGCGTTGCTTGTTCACAGGCCTGTCCACCGGGTCGTGCACAGGTTTCGCGGAGTTCTCCACAGCATCTGGGCCGTCGTCCACATGGCCTGTGGATAACCAGATTGGCTGACGGTGCCCAGGGGCCTACGGTAGTCCGGCGCCCGCTCCGTCCGCCGGTTTTCAAAACGCCACAAAACCGGCGCGTGCCAACCGGAGTTGGGCCTCTTATTTGTCAGTGCCGTGCCGTAGAACAGAGGGGCACGGCTAGGTCTGCTTCGGCGGACGGGAGGAGGTGGCTCGGTGAGCATTTCCGAGCCCTTGGACGACCCGTGGGCCGACAGCGGGCCCAGTGATCGTCTGCCCGCCTCCCGTCGGCGGGGTGACGGAGGCAGGGGCCGCGACGAACAGCATGAGCGCGGCAGGGACAACGGGGCCTGGGACAGCGGATCGGCCCCGTCGTTCGAGCGGGTCCCCCCGCAGGACATCGACGCCGAACAGTCCGTCCTCGGCGGCATGCTCCTGTCCAAGGACGCCATCGCCGACGTCGTCGAGATCCTCAAGGGCCACGACTTCTACAAGCCGGCCCACGAGACGATCTACCAGGCCGTCCTCGACGTCTACGCCAAGGGTGAGCCGGCCGACCCCATCACGATCGCGGCCGAGCTCACCAAGCGCGGTGAGATCAACAAGGTCGGCGGGGCCTCGTACCTGCACACCCTCGTCCAGACGGTGCCCACGGCGGCCAACGCGGCGTACTACGCGGAGATCGTCCACGAGCGGGCCGTCCTGCGCCGCCTGGTCGAGGCCGGAACCCGCATCACGCAGATGGGATACGCGGCCGACGACGACGTCGACGAGATCGTCAACCGTGCCCAGGCAGAGGTCTACGCGGTCACCGAGCAGCGCACCAGCGAGGACTACCTGCCGCTCGGCGACATCATGGAGGGCGCGCTCGACGAGATCGAGGCCATCGGCTCGCGCAGCGGCGAGATGACCGGCGTGCCCACCGGGTTCACCGACTTCGACTCGCTCACCAACGGTCTGCACCCCGGGCAGATGATCGTCATCGCGGCCCGTCCCGCCATGGGCAAGTCGACGCTGGCCCTGGACTTCGCCCGGGCCGCGTCGATCAAGCACAACCTGCCGAGCGTCATCTTCTCCCTGGAGATGGGGCGCAACGAGATCGCGATGCGTCTGCTGTCCGCGGAGGCCCGCGTCGCCCTTCACCACATGCGGTCCGGCACCATGACGGACGACGACTGGACGCGTCTGGCGCGCCGGATGCCCGAGGTCTCGTCCGCACCCCTCTACATCGACGACTCCCCGAACCTGTCGATGATGGAGATCCGCGCGAAGTGCCGTCGACTGAAGCAGCGCAACGACATCAGGCTCGTGATCATCGACTATCTCCAGCTGATGCAGGCCGGGGGCTCCAAGCGCTCCGAGAGCCGTCAGCAGGAGGTCTCGGACATGTCCCGGAACCTCAAGCTCCTGGCCAAGGAGCTGGAGGTTCCGGTGATCGCGCTCTCCCAGCTCAACCGTGGTCCCGAGCAGCGCACGGACAAGAAGCCGATGGTGTCCGACCTGCGTGAGTCTGGCTCCATCGAGCAGGACGCCGACATGGTGATCCTTCTGCACCGCGAGGACGCGTACGAGAAGGAGTCACCCCGCGCGGGCGAGGCGGACATCATCGTGGGCAAGCACCGAAACGGCCCGACGGCGACGATCACCGTCGCCTTCCAGGGCCACTACTCGCGGTTCGTGGACATGGCGCAGACCTGATCCGCCCCGACCTCACCGGCCCTGCCCCCCAATGTGCTCGACGAGGGGATGCCGGGCCAGGTGGACTGGGCCCATGACGACATCTCAGGAAGAACTGCTTCCCGGCACGCGTCGCGCTCTGCTGCACCGCATCGCCGTCGCACAGGCCGAAGGACGGGCCCCATCGCTCGTCGCGGCCGTCGTGCGGGACGGGACGACGGTGTGGACGGGCGCACGGACTTCGGTGGACGGGCACGCGCCGGACGAGAACGTGCAGTACAGGATCGGTTCGATCACCAAGACCTTCACGGCTGTTCTCGTGCTGCGGCTGCGCGACGAGGGCGCGCTGGATCTCGGGGACCCACTCGAGAAGCATCTTCCGGGCACCGGCGTGGGGGAGGCGACCATCGTTGAGCTTCTCGCGCACACAGGAGGGCTGGCGGCCGAGACGCCGGGGCCGTGGTGGGAGCGCAGTCCCAGGTCCCTGCGGCCCGAGCTCGCCGACGTACTGGGCGAGCGGCCTCTGCTGACCCCGCCGGGCCGCCGGTTCCACTATTCGAACCCGGGCTATGCCCTGCTCGGCGCACTCATCGAGAAGCTCCGCGGGGCTCCCTGGGAGGACGTGCTTCGGCGTGAAGTACTCGAACCCCTGGGGCTGCATCGCACGAGCTCGCGACCGCAGGCGCCCCATGCGGGCGGCTGGGCCGTTCATCCCTGGGCCGATGTGATGCTTCCCGAGCCCACCGAGGATCTGGGGCGCATGGCTCCGGCCGGTCAACTCTGGTCGACAACCGGTGACTTGGCGCGGTTCGCGGTCTTCCTGGTCAACGGCGACGAGCGGGTGCTGTGTGCCGAGTCGCTGCTGGAGATGAGGGCGCCGGCCGCGCCTCATGAGGCGGCTGACGTGGCGAGCGGCTACGCCTATTGCCTGGGCATGGAGATCCGGCGACGGAACGGACGGTCCCTCGTCGGACACACTGGTTCGCTGCCCGGATTCCTCGCGTGCCTCATGATCAGTGTCGAGGAGGACGTTGCGGCGATCGTCCTGGCCAACTCCACGTCCGGGCCGCTGCTGTTCGCCGTCGCCGCCGACCTGGTCCGCATCGTCGCCGAGGCGGAGCCGCGTATCCCGGCACCGTGGAAGCCGCTGGGTGAGGTCGACCCGTCGTTGCTGGAGCTGACGGGGCAGTGGTACTGGGGGACGCACGCCTTCGCGCTGCGGCTGACGGCCGACGGGCTGGTCTCGCTCGGGCCGCTGGCCGGCGCCGGCCGTCGCTCGCGGTTCCGCCCGAACGGTGACGGCACATGGACGGGACTGGAGGGCTACTACGCCGGCGAGCTCCTGGCGGCCGTACGGCGGCCGGACGGGTCCGTGAGTCATCTGGACCTCGGCTCGTTCGTGTTCACGCGTCAGCCGTACGACGAGGGGGCTCCTGTGCCGGGTGGTGTCGATCCCGAGGGATGGCGCGGCATCAGTTAGGCGGTGAGATGCGTGGGCGCCCTGTTTCACGTGAAACAGGGCGCCCACGCACACCGGTCACAGCTGGAGTTTGAAACCTGTGTGGGAGGCCGTGAACCCGAGCCGCCCGTAGAAGCGGTGGGCGTCGGCGCGGGTCTTGTCGGAGGTCAGCTGGACCAACTGGCACCCCTGGCCTCGGGATTCTTCGATCGCCCACTCGATGAGCTCGGTTCCCAGGCCGCTGCCGCGCTCGTCCGCGTGGATGCGCACCCCTTCGATGATCGACCTGGTCGCGCCGCGTCGGGAGAGCCCGGGAACGATCGTGAGCTGGAGTGTGCCGACGACCCTGCCCTCCCTGACCGCCACCACCAGGCGCTGGTTCGGGTCGGCGCTGAGCCGCTCCAGCGCAGACAGGTACGGGGTGAGGTCGTCCGGTGACTCGCGCTGTGCGCCCAGTGGGTCGTCCGCGAGCATTCCGACGATCGCCGGCACGTCGTCAGCGACGGCGGCACGTATTTCAAGATCTCCCATGGCCGCACCCTACGCAGAGACAGTGGCGTAACGGAGAGGTGATCACGCAGGGGCGTGTTCTAGCTAGGCGGGCACCGGAGCCTTCAGTGTCTCCACGACCCGGACCAGAGGGGCCAGCTCGGGGTTCTTCGCCGCTTCGTCGAGAGCCTCGCGCAGGGCGGCGTCATTGGTCGGCCGTGCCGCTTCCAGCAGCTCGAGACCTGCCGCGGTGACGTTCGTGTAGATGCCCCGGCGGTCGGTGGGGCACAGGTAGCGCTCCAGGAGACCGCGGTCTTCCAACCGGGTGACCAGGCGTGTGGTGGCGCTCTGACTGAGGACGACCGCGTCGGCGACCTGCTTCATCTGCAGATGCCCGCCGTCCCCGTCGTGCTGCCTGCTCAGCACATCCAGCAGGGAGTACTCGCGCGCGCTGAGGTCGTGCCCAGCCTGCAGGGCGCGCTCGATGTGGGCCTCGATCCTCCCGTGGAGCAGGGAGAGGGCGCACCAGCTCTGGGCGAGAGCGGTGAGCGCGGGGTCCGTCGCTGTCATTGGCGTTCCTCCGTCCCGGAGCGGCTGCCACCCAGGATAGAGCACAACCGCAATTGACGGCGGTTGCATATAACCCGCGTGTGCAACTATTGTGAACGCACGCAAAGCGCTCCTGCAATCGTCTGGGAAGGTAACCACTCCATGCCTCTCGCGCTTCTGGCCCTCGCGATCGGGGCCTTCGGGATCGGAACGACAGAATTCGTGATCATGGGCTTGCTGCCCGAAGTCGCGGGCGACTACGGGGTCTCCATCCCCACGGCCGGATACCTGGTGACCGGCTACGCGCTCGGCGTCATGTTCGGCGCCCCGCTGATGACCGTGCTCGGCACCAAGATCTCCCGCAAGCGGATGCTGATGCTGCTGATGGGCCTGTTCATCGTCGGCAACCTGCTCTCGGCATTCGCCCCGGCCTTCTCCGTCATGCTGGTCGGGCGGATCGTCGCCTCGCTGGCCCACGGCGCCTTCTTCGGTATCGGCTCGGTCGTCGCGGCCGATCTCGTCGCCCCGGACAAGAGGGCCGGAGCCATCGCGATGATGTTCACCGGTCTGACCGTCGCCAACGTGGTCGGCGTTCCGCTGGGCACGCTGGTCGGGCAGTCCGTCGGCTGGCGGGTGACCTTCGGCCTCGTCGCCGCCCTCGGCGTCATCGGCCTGGCCGGCATCGCCCGGCTCGTCCCCGACATGCCCAAGCCCGAGGGCGTGCACCTGCGGCACGAGCTGGCAGCGTTCAAGAACGTGCAGGTCCTGCTCGCGATGGCCATGACCGTCCTCGGCTTCGGCGGCGTCTTCGCGGCCATCACCTACATCGCGCCGATGATGACCCACGTCGCAGGCTTCGCGGACGGCTCCGTCACCTGGCTGCTGGTCCTCTTCGGCCTCGGCATGGTCGGCGGCAACCTCGTCGGCGGCAAGTTCGCCGACCGCGCCCTGATGCCCATGCTGTACGTCTCCCTGGGCGCCCTGGCCGTCGTCCTGGCGCTGTTCACCGTCACCGCCCACGACAAGCTGCTGTCGGCGATCACCGTCGTGCTGATCGGCGCCCTGGGCTTCGCCACCGTCCCTCCGCTCCAGAAGCGGGTCCTCGACCAGGCGCACGGTGCCCCGACGCTGGCCTCCGCCGTGAACATCGGCGCCTTCAACCTCGGCAACGCGCTGTCCGCATGGCTCGGCGGCCTCGTGATCGCGGCAGGCCTCGGCTACACCGCCCCCAACTGGGTCGGTGCCGCCCTGGCAGCCGGGGCACTGGTCCTGGCGCTCCTCTCGGCCGCTCTGGAGCGTCGTGCCGGTGGCTCGAGCACCGTCGTCACGGGGTCCGCGCCGGCCGAACAGCGGACCGCTGCCCACCACTGAGCAACCGGATCACCTCGATGCACCCCACGATCCGGCACTACCAGCAAGTCCTCCAGGAGAACCCCCTCATGAGCACCACCACCGCTGTCGCCCCGCTGTCCACCCAGGACGCCGACGCCCTCGTCGCCGCTGCCCACCGTGCCGCGGAGGCCGCAGGAGTCACCGTCAGCGCCACCGTCCTGGACGCGGGCGGCCATCTGCTCGCCTTCAGGCGGGACGACGGCGCCGTACTGATCTCCGGCGAGACCAGCACCCGCAAGGCCTACACGGCCCTCCAGCTGAACACGCCCACCGCCGACCTGGTCGACGCGGTACAGCCCGGCGGTCTCTTCCACACGCTGCCGACCGCGCTCGACCGCCCCCTGCTGTTCATCGCGGGCGGTGTGCCGGTGCACCGCGACGGCCGCCTGATCGGCGCGATCGGCGTCGGCGGCGGTGCCCCGGAGCAGGACCACGGCTTCGCCACGGCCGCCGTGGAGGCCCTCGCCTGACCGGGCTCTTCAGCAGGCCCCTCAGTGCGGCGACGCCGGTTCCCCGATCCCGGGGAGCCGGCGTCGCCGTATCGAGACTCGTCAGCCCGCCGCGACCGTGACCGGCGCGAACCGCCGGGTCCAGTCTCCGGGCAGCTCGGTGATTCCGTACGACATCACCGAGTTGAAAGCGACGGACTCCAGGCCGCGCTCCGTCACCCACGCGAGGAGCTCCTCGTGGCGCACGTCGATGTCGGTGCGCAGGGGGCGGTCGGTGTGGGCGGCGAGGGAGGCGATCAGCGCTTGGGCCACCGACGTGTCGCGCGCGATGAGCGGGCCGACGACGTGGGTGTCCATGTTGGGCCAGGCGGCCGCGTACCCGATGATCCGCCCGCCCTCCTCGGCCACCCGCAACTGATCGGCGAAAGCGGGGAGTCGGGTGACGATGTGCGTGCGGTCGGTTCCGAACACCTGCTCGTCGAGGCGGAGGATCGCGGTGAGGTCCTCGGCAGTGGCGGCCCGGGTGGCGATCCTCGGCTCCGGTCCATCGGGAGTGAAACGCCCGATGACCATCTCGGCCCGTCCGGTGACCTTGAACCCCAGTTCCTCGTAGAGGGGGCGGCCGTTCGGCGTCGCATGCAGGGTGAGGGGCGTGGTGCCCATCGCGGAGACGACGTGACGCATCAGGCGACGTCCCACACCCTGCCGTGCGTGCCGTCCGGCGACCAGGACCATGCCGATCGCGGCGAGGGAGGGGTTCTGGGGCCCGTACTCGGTGACGACGCAGGCGCTCACGAGACCGCCGTCGGGGTCGTCGATGCCGTAGCCCTTCCCGGCCGTGAGGAGGAAGCCCCACTTGTGCTCCTCCCGTGGCCACCCCCGGTCCTCGGACAAGTCGGCGCAGGCGGCTTGATCGCGGAGCGTCAAACGACGGATGGGCAATGAGGCAAGGGAAGGAGTCGACACGCAGGTCAGGCTGTCTGACGTGGGCCCCTGGCGTCTACCTCTTTCAGAGGAGCCATGCGAGCTTTTGGCCAGTTGTCGCCGCCCGCATACGTCGCGGACCACCGCTGCGTGTTTCACGTGAAACACGTAAGAACACCGGATGTCCGATCGAGACGTTGAACGGGGCCTTCTCGTCCAATAGTTGACGGACTTGATGATTCGCCGCGTGCCCGTATTCGTGACGAGGAGAGGGGGGACTTGTGTGCGAGGCGGTGGCCGGTAGGGTCGACTCCGGTTCATATCCGGGAGGGGACGCCCCGTCCCGTGTGGGCCGAGCGCAGGGCAAAGCAGCCTAACGGGACGGAGAGATCGAAGACCCGCGTTTCCGGGTATGCGACGGAAACGTCCTGACGAGTGGGAAGCTCGATGAGAGTTACTGCGGCCAATGTCACACTCTCGCCTTACTTGTCCGTACGGAGCCGTAATACGGGTTGAATGTGGCCGCATTGGCCGTGACAAGGATGGGAACGCAGACCGTCCACGGGGGAAGCAGGCACCTTCCGACTGGGGAAGTGCGCAGACCGACCGAAAGATGCTCGAGGCGAGGCACACCATGGACGCTCCGACCACCACGTCGGCCGACAACGGCACTTCTGGCGGCGGGGGCGGCTGGTTCACACCCCGCAAGAACCCGACGACGGCGCCGGACAGCGACGCCGGAACCGCAGACAGGACGGCAGAAGGGCGTCGACCGGCCGCGATACGCCCGGTGCGCAGGCCCGGGGCCGCCCCGGAAGCACCGGCGGACGACACCCCCACGGCCCCCGCCGGCACGAGCACCGGTGCGCCGGACCAAGGGCGTGAAGCTCCGGAGTCGATACCCGGGTCCGCCCCTCCCGCCGTACAGCGCACCCCGTCTCCCGCGGCATCGAGCCTTGCCACCGCCACGTCGCCGGGGCCCGTACCGACAGCGCTCACCCCGACGCCCTTCGCCTCCACCGTGGCCCCGCCGCCCACGGCTGCCGCCGAGGAGCACGTTCCCGCCCAGCGGCCCGCCCCGGTGCCGCCCGCGGAAGAGGCCACCCCCGCCACCCCCGCCCCGGCCGAGGCGGGGTCCCCGGACGCTGTCCTCATTCGCCGCGCCATGGCCGAGGTCGCCCCGGTCTCCGACAAGGTGACGTCGTACTTCTACGCCCTGCTCTTCGTCCGCCACCCCGATCTGCGGTCACTGTTCCCGGCCGCGATGGACACCCAGCGGGACCGGCTGCTCAGGGCGCTGCTCACGGCCGCCGAACACATCGACAACAAGGACGTCCTCGTCGACTACCTGCAGAACCTCGGCCGGGGCCACCGGAAGTACGGCACACGGGTCGAGCACTATCCGGCCGTCGGCGAGTGCCTGATCGGCGCACTGAGCAAGTACGCCGCCGGGGTCTGGAACCCGGAGATGGAGGCGGCCTGGGTCCGCGCCTACACCACGATCTCCCAGGTCATGATCGACGCGGCGGCCGCGGACGAACTGCGCGCGCCGGCCTGGTGGTACGCCGAGATCGTCGCGCACGACATGAGAACCCCGGACGTCGCGGTCGTCACCGTCCGCCCCGACCAGCCGTACCCCTTCCTCGCCGGGCAGTACACCAGCCTGGAGACGCCCTGGTGGCCCCGGATCTGGCGGCACTACTCCTTCGCCTCGGCGCCCCGCTCCGACGGTCTGCTGTCGTTCCACGTGAAGGCCGTCCCGGCGGGCTGGGTCTCCAACGCCCTGGTGCACCGCGCCCGCCCCGGCGACATCATCCGGCTCGGTCCGCCCGCGGGTTCCATGACCGTGGACCACACCACCGACAGCGGCCTGCTCTGCGTGGGCGGTGGCACGGGCATAGCGCCCATCAAGGCCTTGGTGGAGGACGTCGCCGAGCACGGCGAACGCAGGTCCGTCGAGGTCTTCTACGGGGCCCGCACCGACCACGACCTGTACGACATCGACACCATGCTCCGCCTCCAGCAGACCCACCCGTGGCTCTCGGTCAGAGCGATCATCGACCAGCAGGCGAACCAGCAGCTGCCGGACGCCGTACGCGCCTACGGGCCGTGGAACGAGTTCGACGCCTACCTCTCGGGCCCGCCCGGGATGATCCGCAGCGGTGTGAACGCCCTGCGGGACAGCGGCATCCCGTCGGACCGCATACGGCACGACTCCGTCGAGGAACTGGTCGCTGCCGGAAGCTGACCCGCGTCTCAGCCCAGGTCGGGCGCATGCATCGCCAGGACGCCCTCGATGTTGCCGTCCAGGTAGTGCCGCAGCGACAGCGGCACGAGATGGACGGAGGCGATCCCGACCCGGGTGAAGGGCACGCGCACGATCTCGTACTCGCCGACCGGCGCGTCGACCTCGGGGCCGTGGCGCAGGGACGGGTCCATGGACTCCAGACGGCAGACGAAGAAGTGCTGCACCTTCACGCCGGTCGCGCCGCCGTCCTCCCCGATGTGCTCCATGGTGTCCACGAAGCAGGGCACCACATCGGTGATCTTCGCGCCGAGTTCCTCGTACACCTCGCGGTGCAGGGCGTCGACGACGGTCGAGTCGCTGGGTTCGACTCCACCGCCGGGGGTGAGCCAGTAGGGATCCACACCCGGCTTGGTGCGCTTGATCAGGATCAGGTCGGCACCGTCCAGCAGAATGGCGCGGGCGGTGCGCTTGACCACGGGTCGGACGGTCATGAGTGAAATGTGGCCCGGCTGGTTCCACGTGAAACATCGCGAAACGTCACCGGCCGAGCTCCCAGAGTGAAGTGCGCCTCCGAGCGTCCCTGCCGGTCGGTCGAAGCCGCCCCTGAGAGCCCCAGCGCGTGTCGGCCGAGGTCGCGCCTGAGGGCCTCAGCACCAGTCGTCCCCAGCCGCGCCTGGGGGCGTCAGCACCAGTCGGCAGAAGCCTGCTGCAACCACTCGTGAGCCCGCGCGATGTGGGGCATGGCGAGCGTCCCGGTGCGGACCACCAGGAAGTATGTGCGCAGCGGTGGCACGGCCGGCTGGTACAGGGCGACGACATCGCCCCGCTCCAGCGCCCCGGCGCAGAGGTAGCGGGGCAGAACCGCCAGCCCGGCGCCCGCGACCGCGCAGGCCAGAACCGCACGCAGGTCGGGGACGATCACGGTGCCCGGGACGGCCGGGGGCGAGTCGAAGACGGAGGCCCAGTAGCGGGAGACGAACGGCAGCGACTCGTGTACCTCCACCACAGGCATCTTCTCGAGAGCCGGTTCCGGCCTGCGGTCCGGCTGACCGGTGCCGATCTGCTCGGCCCAGCGCGGGGCGGCGACCAGGACGTGCTCCTCGTCGCAGAGCGCAGTCGCGGTGAGCAGGGCGCCGCGCGGCTGGGCCGTACTGATGGCCAGATCATGATGTCCGGCGGAGAGCCCCTCCAGTGTTTCCTCGGCGGTTCCGAAGGACGCGCGCAAGGCGAAGCCCTGTCCGTCCTCGCCGGTCAGCTCGGTGAGGGCGGGCAGGGCTCGTTCTGCCGTGAACTCCGGTGGACCTGCGAGGTGCAGCGTCCGTAAGGAGGAGTCCTCGTCGAGGCCGGTCTCGGTGATCTCCACCAGGGCGTCGAGATGGGGTGCGGCCTTGTGGGCGAGTTCGTCTCCGATGCTCGTCGGGGTCACGCCCCGGGCCTGTCGCAGGAACAGGGGGCGGCCCAGCTGCCGCTCCAGCGTCCGTATCTGCGAGGTGACGGCAGGTTGGGAGAGGCCGAGCAGAGCGGCGGCGCGGGTGAAGGAGCCGGCCCGGTGCACGGTCACGAAGGTCCGCAGCAAGGCCAGATCCACCGCACACACTCCCTCTTCGGCCCCCGCTCCGGCCCCCGGCCGCGCTCAACTATAAATATGTCGATAGGTCTCTGTCGCTACTGTGATTGGACACTGACAGACAGTCAACTAGCCTTGGTCGCGCGGTTCTTGTGCGCGGAACCGGGGGACGGTCCGAGCCACGAGGGGGGAGGCTCGGACCGTCCGTGACGATGGTCAGGCGGTCGACGCGTCCAGCGCCCGCAGCACATCCGCCACCAGGTCCTCCGGATCCTCGGCGCCGACCGACAGGCGGATGAAGCCCTCCGGCACCGCGTCCCCGCCCCAGCGTCCACGCCGTTCCGCGGTGGACCGCACCCCGCCGAAGCTCGTCGCGTCGTCCACGAGCCGCAGCGCGTCAAGGAAGCGGTCGGCGCGCTCGCGCGTGGGCAGCGTGAACGACACCACGCACCCGAAGCGCCGCATCTGGCGCGTGGCGATCTCGTGCGAGGGGTCGTCGGGAAGCCCCGGGTATCGCAGCCCCGTCACCTCGGGCCGCTCGCGCAGCGCCTCGGCGACCGCCCGGGCCGTCGCGCTCTGCCGGTCGACCCGCATCTGGAGCGTCGCGATCGAACGGTGCGCGAGCCAGGCCTCCATGGGCCCGGGAATCGCACCGACGATCTTGCGCCAACGGCGCACGGCGGCCATGGCCTCGGCGTTCCGGCCGACGACATAGCCCAGGAGAACGTCGCCGTGGCCGGTGAGCTGCTTGGTGCCGCTGGCCACCGAGAAGTCGGCGCCGAGCTCCAGCGGACGCTGGCCGAGCGGTGTCGCAAGGGTGTTGTCGACGGCCACCAGGGCACCACGCGCGTGTGCCGCCTCGGCGAGCCGCCTGATGTCGCACACGTCGAGCCCGGGGTTCGACGGGGTCTCGATCCACAGCAGCCGTGCGCCGTCGAGGACGTCCAGCTGGGCGTCACCGCCCGTCGGCGCGGTGCGCACCTCGAGGCCGTACGCCTCCAGTTGCGCGCGGACCAGCGGCAGTGCCTGGTAACCGTCGTCGGGCAGGACGCACACGTCGCCGGTGCGCAGCTGGGAGAAGAGCACCGCCGAGATCGCGGCCATGCCGGAGGCGAAGACGAGCGTCTCGGCCCCGTCCTCGCCTGGCGCCTCCAGCTCGCCGACGGCGCGTTCCAGCAGCGTCCAGGTCGGGTTCTCGTCGCGGCCGTAGGTGTAGGGGCCGGTCGGGTCGCCCGGCAGGTGGAAGTGGGCGGCGAACACGGGGCCGGGCAGCGTGGGCTCGTGCTTGACCGGCTCGGGCAACCCGGCCCGCACCGCGCGCGTACCGTCTCCGCCGCCCGCGGCCGACTGGCTCATGGAGCCCGCCACTTCGTCCGCGGCGCCCGCCACTTCGTTCGCGGCGCCCGCCACTTCGTCCGCGGCGCCCGCCACCTCGTCCGCGGCGCCCGTTGCGGAATCGCTCATGCCGCCTGTCCCTCCACGTCCTCGCGCACTGCGGCGAGCAGACCGACGCTCGCCGCCTCCACCATCTCAAGACACTCCTCGAAGCCGTCCATGCCCCCGTAGTAGGGGTCCGGTACGTCGAGGTCGTCGTCGCCGGCGGCGGGGTCGTACGAGCGCAGCAGCCGCACCTTCTCCGCGTCCTGCTCCGTGGGCGCGAGCCGGCGCAGGGCCCCGAGGTGGCCCGAGTCGAGGGCGATCACCAGGTCGAGGTGGGAGAACCAGGACGACCGGAACTGCCGGGCTGTGTGGCCGCCGGCATAGCCGTTGTCCTTCAGGACGGCCACCGTACGCGGGTCGGCTCCGTCGCCCTCGTGCCAGCCGCCCGTGCCGGCGCTGTCGACCTCCACCAGCTCGTCGAGACCCGCCTCCGCCACCCGGGCGCGGAAGACGATCTCGGCCATCGGGGAACGGCAGATGTTGCCCGTGCAGACGAAGCAGACCCGGTACGTCATGTCCGCTCAGTCCCCGTCGGGCAGCACGATGTGCAGCGCCCAGGAGACGACCGAGATGATCAGACCGCCCACGACGGCCGTCCAGAAGCCCTCCACGTGGAAGCTCAGGTCGAGCTTGTCCGCCAGCCACGAGGTGAGCAGCAGCATCAGCGCGTTGACGACCAGTGTGAACAGACCGAGCGTCAATATCAGCAGGGGAAGGCTCAGGAGCTTGACGACCGGCTTGACCAGGAAGTTCACCAGGCCGAAGAGCAGCGCCACGATGAGCAGCGTGCCGATCTCCTTGCCCGTGCTGTCGCCGGTCAGGGTGATCTTGTCGAGCAGCCACACGGCGACCGCCAGGGCGCCCGCGTTGGCGATCGTCTTGACTAGGAAATTCATCATGTGTCTGATCGTGGCAGACCTGATTGGACGCGGGCACAAGAGGCAGGGGCGGACAAGGCGATGAAGGCATTCCGGCTGGATGAACTGGAGGCGGAGCGCGCCGCCAACGACGGCGCCTACCTGCAGTTTCTGCGGGAGCAGAACATGTCGGTCGGCTTGTACGCCCTCGACGCGGGCGAGCGGGATCCACAGAGGCCGCACAATCAGGACGAGGTCTACTTCATCGTGAGCGGCCGTGCGGCGATCACCGTCGGTCTGGAGACGACCCAGGTGGCCCGCGGCAGCGTGATCTACGTGCCGGCGGGCGTCGCCCACAAGTTCCACCACATCACCGAGGACCTGAGGGTGCTGGTGGTGTTCTCTCCGCCCGAGAGGTGACGGGCCGCCTCAGGGTTCCCTAGGGGTTCGGTCAGGGGAGGACAAGGGGTGCGAGGCGCCCGTTCGACCCCCTCCCGGACCTAGCATCGAGTGCAGGACATCAGAGATCCAGAAGGACCGACAGGACCCGGCACTCGAACGGGCGGAGAGGTAAGGACGAGAGCGATGCGAGAGATCTTCACGGGGCTGCCGTGGTGGGTGAAGTGGATCGCGGTGCCGGTCATCGCCCTGGTCGTGTTCGGCGGGCTGATCGCCAGCGTGGTCGGGTTCGTCATCGGACTGCTCTTCAAGCTGCTGGTCTTCGTGGCACTGGTCGGCGGACTGATCTACGTCGTACGGAAGTTCACGTCGAGTTCCTCGTCACGCAGCGACTGGTGAGACGCGTGGGAAACCGGTGGGGGTAGCGGGAAACGCCTGGAATCACCGGTTCCCTCGGGCGAGGGAAGTTTTCCGGCGGGGCCGTCTGCACGCGGGGGCAGGCGAATAGAGTCCGGAACTCGACGCGGGGACTTCCCCGCGAGCGGCATTCACCCCCACCCGTGTTCCTCCGCACGGGCTGCCCCCCTCGCGCTTCGGGAGAGCCCCCTTGGTCCCGGCTGACATCGCCCCCGTCCACCTCCGTACCGTCCCCACGCAACCTCGCTCGGCGGCACCTTCCGGGCCACCACCCCCCTCCGCGCCACCGCCTCCGCCGACTCTCATCGGATCCGTGCAGCGTGCGATGCGCCTGCTGGAGACCGTCGCCGGGCACGAGTACGGCGCTCCCGCCAAGCAACTGGCCCGCGAGACCGGGCTGGCACTGCCCACGACGTATCACCTGTTGCGCACGCTCGTGCACGAGGGCTATCTGCGCCGGGACAAGGGCCTGTTCTTCCTCGGCGCGGCCGCCGAGCGGCTGAGCAGCAGCGGAGCGCGGCAGAAACGTCGCAGCACGGTCGTCGACGCGCTCGCCCACTGGCGGGACGTCCTGGGTGTGCCCGTGTACTACGCGGTCTACCGCGAGGGTGAGATCGAGGTCATGTGCGTCTCCGACAGTCCGGGCACCCCGGCGGTCGAGGAGTGGGCCGACTTCCGGGAGACCGGGCACGCGCACGCCATCGGCCAGTGCCTGCTGTCCCAGCTGGACGAGGAAGCCCGCCGGGACCACCTCGACCGCTATCCGGTGCAGCCCCTCACGCCGTACACGGTGCGCGACAACCACAGTCTGCTCCGGCGCCTGGAGAGGATCCGGCGCATGGAACCGGTGACCGAGCGTCAGGAGTACGCCCTGGGCGCGGTCTGCGCCGCGATTCCGCTCACGCTCGGCACCACGGCAGCGACGATGGCCATCTCACTCCCCGCACACCAGGCCGATCGGCTGCTGCCTGCGGCCCGGCAGTTGCAGGCCGAGATCGGGGCGCTGCTCGGCTCGCTCGCGCTCTGTATCAGTATGTGAAAACTCACTCCTTGTGATCTGCTGTGTACGTTCAGCAAGATTCCACCAAGTGTCAGAGGTTCGTTCCCGGCCAGTCACGGCGAATGACGGGGTTATCGATGCGCGAGTCCGTACAAGCAGAGGTCATGATGAGCTTTCTCGTGTCCGAGGAGCTCTCCTTCCGCATTCCGGTGGAGCTGCGCTATGAGTCCAGTGATCCCTATGCCGTCCGGCTGACATTTCATTTGCCCGGTGATGCCCCGGTTACGTGGGCTTTCGGGCGGGAGTTGCTGATCGACGGTGTGGGCCGGCCGTGCGGGGAAGGCGATGTGCGGGTCACGCCCGTCGACCCCGACGCGCTGGGCGAGGTGTTGATCCGGCTTCAAGTGGGCAGCGACCAGGCGTTGTTCCGGTCGTCGACGGCACCGCTCGTCGCTTTCCTCGACCGTACGGACAAGCTGGTGCCGCTGGGACAGGAGGGCTCGCTCGCCGACTTCGACGCGCACCTCGACGAGGCGCTGGACCGCATCCTCGCCGAGCAGGGCGCTGGTTGAGACATGGTCCCGGCGGCACGGTGGAGTAACGCTTCACCGGATGCCGCCGAACCGTGCAGGAACGCTTCTTCCTGCGATCTTCGTATGACCGGGCGATCTTCTCGCGGTTCGGGCGACGTCAGCGCTTGCGGCGCCGGCCCCTTCCCCCGCGCGCGGGGACGGCAGAGGCTTCCACGGCCGGCTCCGTGCCGGGGCGGTCGGCGGCGACCACCAGCGCCGCCAGAGCCGTGGTGACCGGCACCGAGGCCACCAGGCCGATCGAACCGACCAGCGTGCGCACGATCTCCTCCGCGACCAGCTCGCTGTTGGCCACCGTCCCCACACTGCTCTGCGCGATCGAGAACAGCAGCAGGAGCGGCAGCGCGGCACCCGCGTAGGCGAGGACGAGCGTGTTGACGACCGAGGCGATGTGGTCGCGGCCGATCCGGATGCCCGCGCGGTAGAGCCCGCGCCAGCCCATCGAGGGGTTGGCCTCGTGCAGCTCCCAGACCGCCGAGGTCTGCGTGACCGTCACGTCGTCGAGCACACCCAGCGAGCCGATGATGACGCCGGCGAGCAGCAGACCGCTCATGTCGATCGTCGGGTAGAGGCCGTGGATCAGCCCGGTGTTGTCGTCGGTGTTGCCGGTCAGGGCCGCCCAGTCGATGAACACCGAGCCGAGGATGCCGATCAGCAGCAACGAGATGAGGGTGCCCAGCACGGCCACCGATGTCCGGGCGGACAGGCCGTGGCACAGATACAGGGCGATGAGCATGATGGCGCTGGCGCCCACCACGGCCACGACGAGCGGGTTCGAACCCTGCAGGATCGCGGGCAGGATGAAGAAGTTCAGCACCATGAAGCTGATGGCCAGCGCCACCAGGGCCATGACGCCCCGCAGCCGTCCGACGACCACGACGGCGATCGCGAAGATGCCGGCCAGCAGCCCCATGGGAAGACGGCGGTTGATGTCGGTGACCGAGTACTGCAGGTCCTTCGGCGCCGAGGGCTCGTAGGCGACCACGACTTCCTGGCCCTCTTGCAGCTGGCGGGACTGGTCGGGCTGGACGATCTCGGTGAACGTACGGCCCTTGTCGTCGCCGCTGTCGACCCGGATCGTCGCCCGCTTGCAGCTGCCCTTCTCCTGCTGCACCGCGGAGGAACCCTCGGCGGTGGAGGTGTCGCCGGTCGGCGGGACGCCCGAAGCGCCGGCTTCCTTGCAGCTCACCTCGACCACCTTGGTGACTGTGGCGTCCTGAGTCTGCCGGTCGAAGCCGACACCGGTGCGCTCGTGCGACGGAGCGCCGCCCGGCCACAGCACGGCGAGACCGACCAGGACCGCCGCAGCGAACGGGATCAGGATCGCCGCGATGACCTTGCGCAGATGCCGGGAGACGGGCGTGGCCGGACCGTGGTTGTGGCTGTGGGGGTGCCCGTGCCCGCCACCCGGGGCGGGACCGGGACCGGGTCCGTGCCCGTGTCCGTGTCCGTCGCCCCCGCCGTGACCGTGCCCGCCGCCTCCGCGGGGCCCTGAACCGGGCCCACCACCGGCTCCGTGGCCGGGCCCCTGAACACCGGCGGGACCGCCGGAGCCACCGTGGCCACCGGAAGGACCGGCACCCTGGCCTCCGCCGGAGCCCTGCCCGTACTCACCACCGGGGCCGGAACCGGCACCGAAACCCGCGTCACGCCCGTACCCGAGCCCGGGGCTCTGCCCTCTGCTCGGCCCGTACCCGGCCGGGGCGGCGAAATCATGGCCGTCACCACGGCCGTCGCCGTTTCCGGCGCCGGATCCGCGGGGCGGCTCGGGCGGTGGGTAGGAGGGACGCTGCGTCGTGGTCACCGCCCGATCATCGCAAGAACGACGGGGGCCCTCTGTTCACCGCGCCAGAATTGCCGCTAGCGTGGAGGCACCTTTTGTACACGCGGGAGCTCGGAGCACCGGGCTGAGAGGGCGCTGACCTCCGTCCCAGCGATGTTTCACATGAAACATCGCCGGACTCGAGTGATGTTTCACACGAAACGTCGCCGGACGGAAATCGCTGCGTCGACCGCCGAACCTGTTACCGGGTAATGCCGGCGTAGGGAGTAGGTCTCATGACCAGCAAGGACGCACGCACGCCTGCCTCCGTTCAGGACGAGAAGTCCGAGGAGGCCGGGAAGTCCATCGGCTGGCACAAGGCGTATGTCGAGGGCACCCGCCCCGACCTGCGCGTGCCGGTCCGTCAGGTGCACCTCACCAACGGCCAGTCGGTCACGCTGTACGACACGTCGGGCCCGTACACCGATCCGCTCGTCGACACCGACGTCCGCAGGGGCCTGTCGCCGCTGCGCGAGAACTGGATCATCGCCCGCGGCGACACCGAGGAGTACGCGGGTCGTCCCGTCCGTCCCGAGGACGACGGCATCAAGCACACCTCACCCCGGGGCGGCCTCCGCAACCTGGACGCGGTCTTCCCCGGCCGGCCGCGCCAGCCGCGTCGCGGCAGGACCGGGCAGGCGGTCACGCAACTCGCGTACGCCCGCCGCGGCGAGATCACGCCCGAGATGGAGTACGTCGCCATCCGGGAGCACGTGGCGCCGGAGGTCGTGCGGGACGAGATCGCAGCGGGCCGGGCCGTGCTGCCGGCCAACGTCAACCACCCGGAGATCGAGCCGATGATCATCGGCAAGCGGTTCCTGGTGAAGGTCAACGCCAACATCGGCAACTCGGCGGTGACGTCCTCCATCGAGGAGGAGGTCGAGAAGATGACCTGGGCGACCCGCTGGGGCGCCGACACAGTCATGGACCTGTCCACCGGCCGCAACATCCACACCACGCGCGAGTGGGTGCTGCGCAACTCGCCCGTCCCCATCGGCACCGTGCCGCTCTACCAGGCCCTGGAGAAGGTCGACGGCCGGGCGGAGGAGCTGACCTGGGAGATCTACAAGGACACGGTCATCGAACAGGCCGAGCAGGGCGTGGATTACATGACGGTCCACGCGGGTGTGCGCCTGGCATACGTGCCGCTGACGGCGAACCGCAAGACCGGCATCGTCTCCCGCGGCGGCTCGATCATGGCCGCCTGGTGTCTGGCGCACCACAAGGAGTCGTTCCTGTACGAGAACTTCGAGGAGCTCTGCGAGATCCTCGCCGCGTACGACGTCACCTACTCGCTCGGGGACGGCCTCCGGCCCGGCTCGATCGCGGACGCCAACGACGAGGCACAGTTCGCGGAACTGCGCACCCTCGGGGAACTCAACCGGATCGCGAAGCGTTTCAACGTACAGACCATGATCGAGGGCCCGGGCCACGTCCCGATGCACAAGATCAAGGAGAACATCGACCTTCAGCAGGAGATCTGCGATGAAGCTCCGTTCTATACGCTCGGCCCGCTGACCACGGACGTCGCACCGGCGTACGACCACATCACCTCCGGCATCGGTGCCGCGATGATCGCCTGGTGGGGCACGGCGATGCTGTGTTATGTCACGCCCAAGGAGCACCTGGGCCTGCCGAACCGTGACGACGTCAAGACCGGCGTCATCACCTACAAGATCGCCGCCCACGCAGCCGACCTAGCCAAGGGACACCCGGGTGCGCAGGAGTGGGACGACGCGCTGTCCGACGCCCGCTTCGAGTTCCGGTGGGAGGACCAGTTCAACCTGGCCCTCGACCCGGACACGGCACGGGAGTTCCACGACGAGACCCTGCCCGCCGAGCCGGCCAAGACGGCTCACTTCTGCTCGATGTGCGGTCCCAAGTTCTGCAGCATGAAGATCTCGCAGAACATCCGTCGGGAACACGGCGGCACCCGGAACGAGATCGAGGAGGGCATGGCCCTGAAGTCGAAGGAGTTCGCGGCGAGCGGGAACCGCGTGTACCTGCCCATCGCGGACTGACCCGGCCGCGCACAGGCCCGGGGGCCGTTGGTCCCCCGGCCTGTGGGTCCCGCCCACCCGGGTCCCGCCCACGCTCGGGCCGGCCCACGGGGATGCGCCCCCTCGGACGGGCTTGACGAGTGCTACTCCGGCTGGTGCTCGGGACCCCCGAAGTCCGGGCTGCTGTAGTCCGGACTGCTGAAGCTGGGGCGCGAGCCACGGTCGCCGTCGTCCGGGCTGGTGAATCCCGGGCGGTCGTAGCCGAGGTTGGGCATGCGGCTGACCGGCGTCGACGACGGCGTGTGGTGCAGCGCGGTGGCCGCGCCGGGGTCGACGAGAGCCTCCCTCAGGAAGGGCAGGATGCCGCGTTCCAGCAGGGCCTCGTGCCAGGCCTCCTTGGCCTGGGCCACCTCGCCCCGCAGTTCGCCGTACGACCCGCCTTCGGCCGTGGGCTTGTTGCGCAGGGCGGTGAGCAGCAGCCCCACGGCGGCGACGAGGATCGCGACCGCGGTCACCGCGCCGAACACCCAGCCCGTGGTGAGCATGGTCCGGGCGAATCCCTGCTCGGGGTCGAGCATCCGCAGGATGTAGCCGACGAGCAGGAAGATCGCCGCGGCGGTTCCGGCCAGGACGGGTGCGAGCACGGCGACGACGGCGACGGCGCCCGCGCCGGCGGTCTCGGCGACCCCTCCCACGGTCGCGGCGAGCCCCGACGCGTCCGGACCCGGTTCGGAGGAACCGGATTCACGCAGGGCCGGTGAGCCGGCCGACGCCGGTTGACGCAGTTCGTCGCGGACCTTGACGTAGTGCTGGTACTCGGTCGACGCGGCCGCCGTGATGAGTGCGGTGGCGTTCAGCGCCATGGTGCGCAGCTGTTCGGGGTTGAGGCGCTGTCCTACAGCGGCCAGTTCCGGACGGTGTGGTGCGGAGCGCAGCGCCTCATCGAGGAGCCGCTCGTATTCCTGGCGGTCCTCGCTCAGCAGGTGCTGCGGAACGCTGTTCATGTGCATCCCCCGATGCTCCGTAGGGCTTGGGGCTCGGCATGCTGACGAGCCGTCGGGCAGAAACGGAGGGGAGCCTGCTACGGATAAGCCGATGGTAGAGCGGCGACGGTATGCGGTGACAGGGGGTTTACCGAAATTGGCCCCTCACCGGCCCGGTCCTCCGGCCGGGAGCGCCTGCCCGGTGAACGTTCACGTATCCAGCGGCAGTTGCTGGACCAGCAGCTTTCCGGCCATGGTCACGCCGCCGTCCATGGCGATGGCGAGTCCGTCGGCGTAGACGTGCGGTCCCTCGATCACGGGGTCGCGGTTGTCCGAGTCGTCCTCGGAGCCGACTTCGCCCAGCAGATACGGAATCGGGCTGTGCCCGTGAACGATGCGGGCGCCGCCGTACGTATCGAGCAGGGAGCGCACGGCGTCGGCGCCACCCTCGTCGCGGAAGGAGAACCGCTTGGTGAACTTGCGGAACAGGTCCCAGACCTCGTCCGCGTCGTTGCGGGTGATCGTCTCGCGGACGGTGTCGTTGACCTCTTCGATGGAGCGGCCGTAGTCGAGGTAGGCGGTGGTGTCGGAGTGGACGAGCAGGTGGCCGTCGACCTCCTCGACGGCGTCCAGGCGGGACATCCACTGCAGGTGGTGGTCCTGGAGGCGGTCCATGTCGGTCTTCTGGCCGCCGTTGAGCAGCCAGGCCGCCTGGAAGGTGGCGGTGCCCGCGCCGGAGTTGACGGGGGTGTCGCCGAACCGCTTCGCGCCCAGCAGCAGCAGCTCGTGGTTGCCCATGAGCGCCTTGCAGTAGCCGCCGGCCGCGGCGGCCTCGGCGGACAGCCGCATCACCAGGTCGATGACGCCGATGCCGTCGGGGCCGCGGTCGGTGAAGTCGCCGAGGAACCACAGCCGGGCGGTGCCCGCGCACCAGTTGCCGGCGGAGTCGAGCAGGCCCTTCTCCTGGAGGGCCGACACCAGCTGGTCGAGGTAGCCGTGCACGTCACCCACGACGTACAGCGGGCCCTGCCCGGTGGTGGCCTGCGGGGCGGCGGCGGTCTCGGGGTCCACGGTCACCTGGACAGTGTCACCCCGGTTGATCACGGGAAGGTCGCGCTCGGTCGGCGTGTATCCCTCGGGGTAGGTCTCCTCGGGCGGCGGGGCGACCTCGCCGGGGTGGACGCTGTGGACGTGCGGACCGGCCTCGTGGACGTACGCGGGCACCCGGAAGTCGCGCAACGTCGCCGTCCGCTCCACCTCGGGTCCCTGACCGGCCCCCTGAGTCATCGACCCCTCCACCATCGCGCCGCATTGCACCGCATCGGACTGCCTGGTCGTAGCGGCCCGCGGGTGTCGTGGGCCCATCATAGGAATGCGGATCGCGCCATGTGATGACCCAGGGGTGGTGAATCAGAGCAAGAGTCCAGTTCACCGCGGCTTTCGCCCCGATTGGGCCGGGCTTTGACCACCGTGTGACCGTCCTCGCTCTTCTTCTCTTCGCGAGAACGATCCCTTCTCTCCGGGGGACCGGCCCTGTTTCTCCCCAGGAGTGCGACCTTCCATTTACCCGGGTGCGGGTCCTACGTCCCCTCGGGTGAACGCGGCGGGCTGACCGTCGTGCGCGGCGGGCGTCGCTGGGACGAGGTACGCACGATCAGCTCCGTCGGTATCACCTGCTTTACCGGGTGGTCGGAGTCCACTCCCTCGATGGCGTCGATGAGGAGCTGGACCACCGCCGTGCCGATGCGGCGCGGCTTCAGGGAGAGCGTGGTGATGGGCGGCTCGGTGTTGGCGTACACCGTGGACTCGCTGCAGCAGACCAGCAGCAGGTCCTCGGGGACGCGCAGGCCGTAGCGGCGGGCGGCGGCGAGCAGGTCGGTGCCGTTCGGGTCGAACAGTCCGTAGACCGCGTCGGGCCGGTCGGGCCGGGCGAGGAGCCGGTCGGCGGCGACGGCGCCCGCGCACGGATCGTGCGCCGGGTAGGCCTCGTACACAGGATCCTGGCCGACGCGCTCGCACCAGCGCAGGTACGCGGTGGTCGACAGGTGGGTGTACGTGTCCGTGGTCGTGCCGGTCAGCAGGCCGATGCGGCGGGCGCCGGCGTCGGCCAGGTGGTCGAGGATGCCGAGGACGGCGGCCTCGTGGTCGTTGTCGACCCAGGCCGTGACCGGCAGCGCACCGGCCGGGCGGCCGTCGGAGACGACCGGCAGGCCCTGTCGGACGAGTTCGCTGACGACCGGGTCCTGGTCGGAGGGGTCGATGACGACCGTGCCGTCCAGGGCGACGTTCGACCACACGTCGTGGCGGGACGTCGCCGGCAGGATGACGAGGGCGTAGCCGCGGGCGAGCGCGGCGGAGGTAGCGGCCCGCGCCATCTCGGCGAAGTACGCGAACTCCGTGAAGGTGAAAGGTTCATCCCCGTAGGTGGTCACGGTCAGGCCGATGAGTCCCGACTTGCCGGTACGGAGGGTCCGGGCCGCGGCCGAGGGCCGGTAGCCCAGCCGGTCTGCGACTTCCCGGACATGGCGCCGGGTGGCGTCCGGGAGCCGACCCTTGCCGTTGAGGGCGTCGGAGACGGTCGTGATGGAGACTCCGGCGGCGGCGGCCACGTCTCTGATGCCGGCCCGACCCGGCCGACTGCCTCGCCGTGAGGTTTCCGCGCGGCTCACCTGGTGCTTCCCTGCTGCTGTCATGGCGAGCCGATAGTAGGGCTCATGCGGTGGGGTAGTGCGGACGCATATGCACGCGTTGACAGGCACGTTTCTGCATGATCATTTAACTCCAATTGCTTTGGAAACCAAGGGTGTTGAGCGCTCTCAAGCCATTACGTGTCTTGTCGGCACGCACGGGCCTGTCGAGGGGTCGATGTTGCGAAGAGGTCTCAACTCACCTGCACGGAGGATGCGCGCCACGGCGTGCACCACCGGCGCGTAGATATATGTGCAGCGCGCCCCCGGATTTATACGCCTTGGTGGAGTGATGCCCCTGATGCCGGCGGGGCGGACGAGGTCGGAGCCGGCCGCTCGGTGGTGGCTATACGCAGCGGCGCTGAATCCTCATAAGGTGAGCAGTATTGGATGTCGGCGGCGGTCATGGGCCGCCGGTCTTCACGAGGAGGACTGCGGTGAGCGAGACGAGCCCCAAGCTGCGCGCCGAGCTGGAGGGGATCCCCACCTACAAGCCGGGCAAGCCCGCCGCGGCAGGTGGTCCGGTGGCCTACAAGCTGTCCTCCAACGAGAACCCGTATCCGCCGCTGCCGGGCGTGATGGAGAGCGTGACGGCGGCGGCCGGCAACTTCAACCGCTACCCGGACATGGCCTGCACGGGGCTGATGAACGAGCTGTCCGAGCGGTTCGGAGTGCCCCTCTCCCACCTGGCCACCGGCACCGGTTCGGTCGGCGTCGCCCAGCAGCTGATCCAGGCCACCGCGGGCCCCGGCGACGAGGTCATGTACGCCTGGCGGTCCTTCGAGGCGTACCCGATCATCACGCAGATCAGCGGCGCGGCGTCGGTCCAGGTGCCGTTGACGCCCGGGGACGTGCACGACCTCGACGCCATGGCCGACGCGATCACCGACCGCACGCGCCTGATCTTCGTCTGCAACCCCAACAACCCGACCGGCACGGTGGTGCGGCGGGCGGAGCTGGAGCGCTTCCTCGACCGGGTCCCGAGCGATGTGCTGGTGGTCCTCGACGAGGCCTACCGCGAGTTCATCCGCGACCCCGAGGTGCCGGACGGCCGTGAGATCTATCGCGACCGGCCCAACGTCTGTGTCCTGCGGACCTTCTCCAAGGCGTACGGCCTCGCCGGACTGCGCGTCGGTTTCGCCATCGCCCACGAACCGGTGGCCGCGGCGCTGCGCAAGACGGCGGTGCCGTTCGGCGTGAGCCAGCTCGCGCAGGAGGCGGCGATCGCCTCACTGCGGGCCGAGGACGAACTGTTCGGCCGGGTCGGCTCGCTGGTGTGTGAGCGCACGCGCGTGGTCGACGGGCTGCGCTCGCAGGGCTGGACGGTGCCCGAGACCCAGGCCAACTTCGTGTGGCTGCGGCTGGGGGAGCGCACGGTCGCGTTCGCGCAGGCCTGCGAGCAGGCTGGTGTGGTGATCCGGCCGTTCCCGGGCGAGGGTGTGCGGGTGACGGTCGGGGAGGCCGAGGCGAACGACATCTTCCTGAAGGTGTCGGAAGGGTTCCGCAAGGAGCTGTAGAGCTCAGGCAGTTGCGGTGGAGGGCCCGCGAAGAGCGGTGAGGCTCCGAGGAAGCGGCTGGGCTCCGCCCAGGTCAGGCGTCCAGGAGTTCCACGCGTACGGGGTCGCCGTCCCGCACGGTCGCGAGCAGGCCGGGGTCGCCGTCGAGGCGGCCCAGGACATTGCACGGGCCGGCGAGGCGGCACTCGTCGCCCCGTGAGATCGGCGTGGGTCCGTAGGGGAGGGCGAGGGCGTGGCCGTCGGTCCAGAAGGCGACGGTGCCCGGCTCGACGACCTCCCGGGCGCCAGTTTCACGTGAAACCGACACCCCTGTGCCGAAGTACACCTCCTCGCCCCAGGTGCGGGCGGTGGAGACGAGGGGCAGCGCCTTGACCAGGGCCTGACTGCTTGGAGTGTCGTCGAGCGGCGCGTCGAGATGGCCCGCGGGCCAGGAGATCCGTATCCGTACCGATGCCGGTGTCTGCATGCCATTGATTCAACAATATGTTGAAGTTCGGGCCAAGGGGTCGAGTGTGACGGGGGAGACAGGGGGACCCCCTCCAGGGCTCGAAAGTCCGTGCTGCATAATGGCTTGTGAATGTGAACGCTTTCACAAGCGTAGGTAAGGAGCGGCGACGTGGACCTGGCTTTGGCGCCGGAGACCCTGGCGCGATGGCAGTTCGGCATCACCACCGTCTACCACTTTCTGTTCGTCCCCCTGACGATCTCGCTGGCCGCGCTCACGGCCGGTCTGCAGACGGCCTGGGTGCGGACGGAGAAGGAGAAGTACCTCCAGGCGACGAAGTTCTGGGGCAAGCTCTTCCTGATCAACATCGCGATGGGCGTGGTCACCGGCATCGTGCAGGAGTTCCAGTTCGGCATGAACTGGTCCGACTACTCACGCTTCGTCGGTGACGTCTTCGGTGCGCCGCTGGCCTTCGAGGCCCTGATCGCCTTCTTCTTCGAGTCGACCTTCATCGGTCTGTGGATCTTCGGCTGGGACAAGCTGCCGAAGAAGATCCATCTGGCCTGCATATGGATGGTCTCGATCGGCACGATCCTGTCGGCCTACTTCATCCTCGCGGCCAACTCCTGGATGCAGCACCCGGTGGGCTACAAGATCAACGAGGCGAAGGGCCGGGCCGAGCTCACCGACTTCTGGCTGGTGCTCACCCAGAACACCGCGCTCGCCCAGGTCTTCCACACGCTCACTGCGGCCTTCCTGACCGGTGGCGCCTTCATGGTCGGCATCGCCGCCTTCCACCTGGTCCGCAAGAAGCACGTCCCCGTGATGAAGACCTCGCTGCGGCTGGGCCTCGTCACCGTCGTGATCGGCGGTCTCCTCACCGCGATCAGCGGCGATGTGCTCGGCAAGATCATGTACCAGCAGCAGCCGATGAAGATGGCCGCGGCCGAGGCGCTGTGGGACGGCGAGAAGCCGGCTCCCTTCTCGATCTTCGCCGTCGGCGACGTCGACAAGGGCCACAACAAGGTCGCCATCGAGATCCCCGGCCTGCTGTCCTTCCTCGCGAAGGACGACTTCACCTCGTACGTGCCCGGCATCAACGACGTCAACAAGGCCGAGCAGGAGAAGTACGGGCCCGGCGACTACCGGCCCAACATCCCCGTGGCCTACTGGGGCTTCCGGTGGATGATCGGCTTCGGCATGACGTCGTTCGCCATCGGCCTGGCCGGGCTCTGGCTGACCCGCAAGAAGTTCATGCTGCCGCAGCACCTGAGGGTGGGCGACGACGAAGTGCCGCATCTCGTGCTGCTGCCGAAGAAGGCGCTCGGCCCGACCCTCACCACGTGGTACTGGCGCATCGCGATCCTCACCCTGGGCTTCCCGCTGATCGCCAGCTCCTGGGGGTGGATCTTCACCGAGATGGGCCGCCAGCCGTGGGTGGTCTACGGCCTCTTCCAGACCCGTGACGCGGTCTCCCCCGGTGTCTCCCAGGCCGAGGTCATCACCTCGATGGTCGTCTTCACCACGCTGTACGCGATCCTCGCCGTCATCGAGGTCAAGCTGCTGGTCAAGTACGTCAAGGCGGGCCCGCCGGAGCTCACCGAGGCCGACCTCAACCCGCCCACGAAGATCGGCGGCGACTCCCGTGACGCCGACAAGCCGATGGCCTTCTCGTACTAGGCCGAGGGAGCTGCACAGTCATGGAACTGCACGACGTCTGGTTCGTCCTGATCGCCGTCCTGTGGACCGGCTACTTCTTCCTGGAGGGCTTCGACTTCGGGGTCGGGGTGCTCACGAAGCTGCTCGCCCGTAACCGGCCCGAGAAGCGGGTGCTGATCAACACCATCGGACCCGTCTGGGACGGCAACGAGGTGTGGCTGCTCTCGGCGGGCGGCGCGACCTTCGCCGCCTTCCCCGAGTGGTACGCGACGCTCTTCTCCGGGTTCTATCTGCCCCTGCTGCTCATCCTGGTCTGTCTGATCGTCCGGGGCGTGGCCTTCGAGTACCGGGTGAAGCGGCCCGAGGAGAGCTGGCAGCGCAACTGGGAGACAGCGATCTTCTGGGCCTCGCTGCTGCCCGCGTTCCTGTGGGGCGTGGCCTTCGCCAACATCGTGCGGGGCGTGAAGATCGACCAGGACTTCAACTACGCCGGCGGCGTCCTGGATCTGCTCAACCCGTACGCGCTGTTGGGCGGTCTGGTCACGCTGTCGCTGTTCACCTTCCACGGGACGGTGTTCGTCGGGCTCAAGACCGTCGGGGAGATCCGGGAGCGGGCACGGAAGCTGGCGCTGCGCGTCGGGCTGGTGACCGCCCTGCTGGCGCTCGCCTTCCTGCTGTGGACGCAGTCCGACCGGGGCGACGGTGCGTCGCTCGTGGCGATGGTCGTGGCCGTGGCATCGCTCCTCGTGGCTCTGGTCGCGGCCCGGGCCGGGCGTGAGGGCTGGGCGTTCGCTCTGTCGGGACTCACCATCGTGGCCGCGGTGGCGATGCTCTTCCTGACGCTGTTCCCGAACGTCATGCCGTCGACGCTGAACCCGGACTGGAGCCTGACGGTCACCAACGCCTCGTCCAGCCCGTACACGCTGAAGATCATGACCTGGTGTGCCGGGATCGCCACCCCGGTCGTCCTGCTCTACCAGGGCTGGACGTACTGGGTGTTCCGCAAGCGGATCGGTACGCAGCACATCGCCGAGACCGTGCACTGAGGTGTGTTTCACGTGAAACCAATCGATCCGCGTCTGCTCCGGTACGCCCGTGCCACCCGGGTCTTCCTGGTGGCGGTCGTGGCCCTGGGGGCCGTAGGGGCGGGGCTGGTCATCGCGCAGGCGATGCTCATCGCCGAGGTGGTGGTCGGAGCGTTCCAGCACCGCATGGCCGTGTCCGACCTCGGCACTCCCCTGCTGCTGTTGGCCGCCGTCGCGGCCGGACGGGCGCTGGTCGGCTGGCTCACGGAGCTCGCCGCCCACCGGGCCAGCGCGGCCGTGAAGTCCGAACTGCGAGGACGGCTGCTGGAGCGTTCCGCCGAGCTGGGGCCGGGCTGGCTCAGCGGGCAGCGGACCGGTTCGCTGGTCGCCCTGGCCACCCGGGGCGTCGACGCCCTCGACGACTACTTCTCGCGCTACCTGCCGCAGTTGGGTCTCGCGGTGGTCGTGCCGGTGGCGGTCCTGGCGCGGATCGTCACCGAGGACTGGGTGTCGGCGGCCATCATCGTCAGCACCCTGCCCCTCATCCCGGTCTTCATGGTGCTGATCGGCTGGGCGACCCAGTCCCGGATGGACCGTCAGTGGCGGCTGCTGTCGCGGCTGTCCGGGCACTTCCTGGACGTCGTCGCCGGGCTGCCGACGCTGAAGGTCTTCGGGCGGGCCAAGGCGCAGGCCGAGTCCATCCGGCGCATCACCGGCGAGTACCGGCAGGCGACCATGCGGACCCTGCGGATCGCCTTCATCTCCTCCTTCGCCCTGGAACTGCTCGCGACGATCTCGGTGGCGCTGGTCGCCGTGACGATCGGCATGCGGCTGGTGCACGGCGAGATGGACCTGTACATCGGCCTCGTCATCCTGGTCCTCGCGCCCGAGGCGTATCTGCCGTTGCGGCAGGTCGGGGCGCAGTACCACGCGGCGGCGGAGGGGCTCGCCGCCGCCGAGGAGATCTTCGAGGTCCTGGAGACGCCCGTCCCGGCGTCCGGTTCCGCGGCCGTACCGGAGGGTGCGCTGTCGTTCGAGGGCGTGACCGTCCGGTACACGGGGCGGTCGACGGACGCCGTCTCGAACGTGTCCTTCGGTGTCGAGCCCGGGGAGACGGTCGCGCTGGTCGGGCCGAGCGGCGCCGGCAAGTCGACGCTGCTGAGCGTTCTGCTGGGGTTCGTGCGCCCTGCCGAGGGGCGGGTGCGGGTCGGTGAGGTCGACCTCGCCGATGCCGACCTTCAGCAGTGGCGCTCCCGGATCGCGTGGGTGCCGCAGCGCCCGCATCTGTACGCCGGGACGATCGCCGAGAACGTACGGCTGGCGCGGCCGGGCGCCGACGACGACTCCGTACGGCGGGCTCTGCGGGACGCCGGGGCACTGGACTTCGTCGACGCGCTGCCCGAGGGCGTCGACACCGCGCTCGGCGAGGACGGCGCGGGCCTGTCCGCCGGGCAGCGGCAGCGGCTCGCACTGGCCAGGGCGTTCCTCGCGGACCGGCCCGTGCTGCTGCTCGACGAGCCGACGGCGGCGCTGGACGGGGCCACCGAGGCCGAGGTCGTGGCCGCGGTGCGGCGCCTCGCGGCCGGACGGACGGTCCTGCTGGTGGTGCACCGGCCGGCGCTGCTGGAGGTCGCGGACCGGGTGGTGCGGCTGGAGGAGCCCGAGACCACCGCTGCCCTGCCCGCGGCGCCCGCCGTGGCCCGGGAGGCCGGCACGCGATCCGACGAGATCGAGCTGCGCGCTCCGGCTGAGCCCGTCGAAGAGCCGGCCTCAGGCGATGTCCTCGCCCGCGTCCGCGCCATGTCCGGCGCCCGGCGCGGACGCTTCGGACTCGCGCTGCTGCTCGGGAGCCTCGCGCTGGGGAGTGCCGTGGGGCTCATGGCCACCTCCGGGTGGCTGATCTCGCGGGCCTCGCAGCACCCGCCCGTGCTGTATCTGATGATGGCCGTCACCGCGACGCGGGCGTTCGGGATCGGGCGCGCCGTCTTCCGGTACGCCGAGCGACTGGTGTCGCACGACGCCGTGCTGCGGATGCTGGCGGACACCCGGGTCGCGGTGTTCCGCAGGCTTGAGCGGCTGGCGCCGGCCGGGCTGCGCCGGGTCCGCCGGGGTGATCTGCTCTCCCGGCTGGTAGCGGACGTGGACGCGCTGCAGGACTACTGGCTGCGGTGGCTGCTGCCGGCCGGGGCGGCCGTCGTCGTGTCGGCCGCGTCGGTCGGCTTCACGGCGTGGCTGCTGCCCGAGGCCGGGGCGGTGCTCGCGGCCGGGCTCCTGACGGCAGGGGTCGGCGTGCCGCTGATCACCGGCGCGGTGGCCCGGCGGGCCGAGCACAGGCTGGCGCCCGCACGCGGCGTGCTCGCGACGCGGGTGACGGACCTGCTCACCGGCACCGCGGAACTGACCGTTGCCGGTGCGGTGCCCGTGCGGACCGCCCGGACGCGCGAGGCCGACGGGGTGCTCACCCGGGTCGCCTCGCGCGCCGCCACCGCCACGGCCCTGGGTGACGGCCTCACCGCGCTGATCTCCGGACTGACCGTCACGGCCGCCGCCCTGGTCGGCGCGCAGGCGGTCGCCACCGGGCGGCTCGACGGCGTGACCATGGCCGTCGTCGTCCTCACCCCGCTCGCCGCCTTCGAGGCCGTGCTCGGGCTGCCGCTCGCCGTGCAGTACCGGCAGCGCGTGGGCCGGAGCGCGGAGCGGGTGTACGAAGTGCTGGACGCCCCGGAGCCCGGGCGGGAGCCGGAGCGGCCCCGGCAGGCGCCCGCGTCGCCGTTCCCGCTCGTCGTCGCGGGGCTGACCGCCCGGCACGCCGAGCAGGCCCGGGACGCGCTCGCCGGGCTCGACCTGACCCTCGAGGAGGGCCGCCGGATCGCCGTGGTCGGCCCTTCCGGCTCCGGCAAGACCACGCTCGCGCAGGTGCTGCTGCGGTTCCTGGACGCCCGGGAGGGCTCGTACACGCTGGCGGGTGTGGACGCGTACGGGCTGCGCAGCGACGACGTCCGGGGCCTCGTCGGGCTGTGTGCGCAGGACGCGCACCTCTTCGACAGCTCGCTGCGCGAGAACCTGCTGCTCGCCCGGAAGGACGCCGGCGAGGAGCACCTGCGTGCCGCGCTCGGCCGCGCCCGGCTGCTGGACTGGGCCGACAGTCTGCCCGACGGGCTCGACACGCTCGTCGGCGAGCACGGGGCGCGGCTGTCGGGAGGGCAGCGGCAGCGGCTGGCGCTGGCCCGGGCACTCCTCGCCGACTTCCCCGTCCTGGTGCTGGACGAGCCCGCCGAGCACCTCGACCTGCCGACCGCCGACGCGCTCACCGCCGATCTGCTGGCCGCCACCTCGGGCCGGACGGCGCTGCTCATCACGCACCGGCTGGCGGGCCTCGAAGCGGTCGACGAGGTGATCGTGCTGGACGAGGGACGGGTGGTGCAGCGCGGACCGTACGCCGAGCTGCTGGCGGCGGACGGACCGCTGCGGGGGATGGCGGAGCGCGAGGCGGCGGCGGAGTCGCTGGTGGGCGCGCGGTAGGCCCTCGGCGTCGGCGCCTGGACGTCGGCGCCCTCGACCCTGGCGCCTCGATCTCGCCGCCCTCGGCTTCAGCGCCGGGACGTCGGCGCCCTCGACTCCGGCACCTTGACCGCGGTGCCCCTTGACGTCCACGGCCGGCGGCCGGAAACGGTGCGCACTGGGCCGTTCGGCGCAGCCGGTCCCCCGGCCGTACGACGTGAACAGGACTGGGTCGGCAGTGCTGGGCGACGATCGCTGACATGCGCTCATACCGCCGTCATCGGCTGCTCGTTCCGGTCCTGCTGTGCGCGCTGGCCGTGCTCGCGGCCCGGCCGACGGCGGCAGGCAAGGACCCCGGGAGCGACACCGGCATCGGCCCGGCCACCGGCCTCAGCGCCGAGGTCGTGCGGCTGTACGAGGAGGCCGCGGTGGCGACGCAGCAGTACGAGGCCGGGCGCAAGGAGGCCGAGGACCAGCGGGCCGAAGCCCAGCGTGCGGAGGCCCTCCTGGACGCGCAGCGCCGGCACATCGCCGCCCTGCACGAGGATCTGGGCCGGATCGCGCGGGCGCAGTACCGCGGCAGTGGGGGGCTGCCGGTGGCCGCCCACATGATCCTGGCCGACAGCCCCGAAGGCCTGATGCGAGGTCAGCACGCCTTCTCGCAGGCGGATCTCGCGGTGAACAACGCGATCTCCAAGAACAAGCGGGCTGAGGCCCGCCTCGCGGCGGACGAGGCCAGGGCCGCGGCCCAGTGGCAGGTGCTGGAGAAGCGCAACGTCCAACTCGCCGCTCTGAAGGCGGACATCGAGCAGAAGCTGGAGACGGCCCGCTCGGAGCTCCAGGGGCAGGCGGACGCGGCGGTCGCCGCCGGTGCGTGCAGCGGGGCCGTCCGGCTGGACCAGTCGGAGACTGGGTTCACCGACGGCGACTGGGTCGCGCCGGTCGAGACGTACGAACTGTCGGCGTCCTACGGCAGTGGCGGTGCGCGGTGGTCGAACCGGCACACCGGCCAGGACTTCGCGGTACCGATCGGCACTCCGGTGCGGGCGGTGGGTGCCGGTCGGGTCGTGAAGGTGTCCTGCGGCGGTCCCTTCGGCATGGAGATCGTGCTCAAGCACGCAGGCGGCTACTACACGCAGTACGCCCATCTCGCTTCCACGACGGTCGACCAGGGGGAGCGCGTCAGCCCCGGGCAGTGGATCGGCCAGTCGGGCACCACGGGCAACTCCACCGGGCCGCACCTGCACTTCGAGGCCCGGGTCACATCGGAGTCGGGCTCGGCGGTGAACCCGGTGTCGTGGCTGTCGGCGCGCGGGGTGTCCCTCTGAGACACCCCGGCCGCGGCGGCTACGGCAGTTCCGTCAGCAACTGCTCGATCACGACGGCCACACCGTCGTCGTTGTTCGCCACCGTCCGGCCCGAGGCGGCGGCGATCACGGCCGGGTGCGCGTTGCCCATCGCGTACGACCGGCCCGCCCAGGTCAGCATCTCGACGTCGTTCGGCATGTCGCCGAAGGCCACGACCTGCTCGTGCGAGATGCCGCGCTCGGCACAGCACAGGGCGAGGGTGCTGGCCTTCGACACCCCGGGGCCGCTGATCTCGAGCAAGGCGCTGGGGCTGGAGCGGGTGACGTTGGCGCGGTCGCCGATGGCGAGGCGGGCCAGGGTCAGGAAGGCGTCGGGGTCGATCTCGGGGTGGTAGGCGAGGATCTTCAGCACCGGCTCCGCGGCTGCCGGATGGTCCGGGCCCAGCAGTTCCTCGGCCGGGGCGAGGCTGTCCGGTATCTCCATGTGGAGCTTCGGGTAAGCCGGCTCCTGGTAGAAGCCGTAGGTCTGCTCCACCGCGTACACCGTGCCCGGCGCCGCGTCGCGCAGCAGCCGTACGGCGTCCAGGGCGTTCTCCCGGGCGAGTTCCCGCACCTTCACGAACCGGTGGGCGCCGGGGCCGCCGTGCAGGTCGACCACGGCGGCGCCGTTGCCGCAGATCGCCAGGCCGTGGCCGTGCACGTGGTCGCTGACGACGTCCATCCAGCGGGCCGGGCGGCCCGTGACGAAGAAGACCTCGACGCCCGCCGCCTCGGCGGCGGCCAGCGCGGCGACCGTGCGCGGCGACACCGACTTGTCGTCGCGCAGCAGGGTGCCGTCGAGGTCGGTGGCGATCAGCCGCGGCGGGAGGGTCTCGGCCGCGGTCTCGGGCTGTCGGGTCGCTGAGGTCACCCGGCCATTGTCCCGCACATGTCTGCACGGGCGTGCAGGGCTCCGCACAGGTGAGTGGATACCGCCTTCACCAGGAGCCCTTCTCCAGGAGCCCTTCATCCGGAGCCCTTCACCAGGAGCCCTTCATCAGGAGTCTTCACCAGGAGCCCCTTTTCCAGAGGCCCCCGGCACATCCGTCCACGCTCAGCGCAGCTGCGCCGGCGCTTCCATCGCGATCTGCTCGAAGACCTTCTGGTCGGCTGCGAACGGCGAGTCGGGGATCGGCCAGTGGATCACGATCTCCGTGAAGCCCAGCTCCGCATGCCGCCCGGCGAAGTCCACGAACGCGTTCAGGGACTGGAGCGGGGCGACGCGGTCCGGCGTGAATCCGGTGAGCAGGACCCGGTCGAGATCGGTCATGTCCCGCCCGACCTCGGCGCAGATGTCGTCGAGCCTCTCCGCCTGCCCGCGAATGGCCTGAATCGACTGTTCGGGCGTGCCGTTCTCATACAGCTTGGGGTCGCCGGTGGTCACCCACGCCTGCCCGAAACGGGCGGCGAGCCGCATCCCGCGCGGCCCGGTGGCGGCCACCGCGAACGGCAGCCTGGGGCGCTGCACACAGCCGGGGATGTTCCGCGCCTCGTGCGCGGAGTAGAAGTCACCCTCGTACGACACAGCGTCCTCGCTGAGCAGCCGGTCGAGCAGCGGAACGAATTCGGCGAAGCGGTCGGCGCGCTCGCGCGGCGTCCACGGTTCCTGGCCGAGCGCGGTGGCGTCGAAGCCGGCGCCGCCCGCGCCGATGCCCAGCGTGACCCGCCCACCGGAGATGTCGTCGAGGGAGATCAGCTCCTTGGCGAGGGTCACGGGGTGCCGGAAGTTCGGCGAGGTCACCAGGGTGCCGAGCCGCAGCCGGTCGGTGACGCCCGCGGCGGCCGTGAGGGTCGGTACAGCGCCGAACCACGGGCCGTCCCGGAAGGTGCGCCAGGACAGATGGTCGTAGGTGTACGCGGTGTGGAAGCCGAGCTGCTCTGCGCGCGTCCAGGCCGAACGGCCGCCTTCGTTCCAGCGGCGGTACGGGAGGATCACGGTACTCAGACGCAGACTCATGGCATCGAGCGTAAGGGAGCGCCGAGTGTGCCCCGTGTTTCACGTGAAACAGTCACCGTGCGCGGTCGGCCGGATGCGGCAGGTCAGTGCCCCTCGGGGAAGCTCAGATACCGGGCCGGGACGGCTTCGGTCAGCCACACCCCGTTCGCGCTCACGTGGAAGACATGGCCGTCGCGGTGCATGGTGTCCGCGTCCACCGTCAGCACGACCGGCCGGCCCCGGCGGGCGCCGACACGGGTCGCCGTCTCCCGGTCGGGCGAGAGGTGCACGGCGTGCCGGTTCATCGGACGGAGCCCCTCGGACCGGATGGCGTCCAGACTGCGGGCGACGGTGCCGTGGTAGAGGTGGGCGGGCGGGGTGGCCGGCGCCAGCCCGAGGTCGACCTCCACGCTGTGGCCCTGGCTGGCGCGGATCCGGGTGCCTTCGACGGCGAAACGCCGCTTGTCGTTGGCGGCGACGACCTGGTCCAGTTCGTCGCGGGTGAATCGGAAGCCGTGGGTGGTGGCCGCGGCGATCAACGTGTCGATCTCGACCCAGCCGGCCTCGTCGAGCGTGAGCCCGATGCGCTCCGGCTGGTGGCGCAGATGCTTCGACAGGTACTTCGACACCTTCACGGTGCGTCTCTCGTCCATCCCACCAGAGTGCGTGAGAGACGGGAATCACGCGATTGAGTTTCACTTCCGAGGTTTGGTCCACAACCAAGTGTGGTTATCCACAGGGGAATTGGCGGTTCTGTGGACAACTGGCTCTCACAACAGGGGTTTTGGGCCCTCGGCCTCACACCGGCACGCCCTAAGCCCCACACCCCACGCCCCACGCCCTCGCCCTCACAGCGGCGGCTTCACCCGCGCGAGGCCCCTCAGCGCCCCAGGCGCCCACCGCGACAGCCAGCGCGCACCCCGCGCCTCCGGAGTCACCGGCACCACCGCCTCGTTGCGCGTCACCGCCCGCAGGATCGCGCGGGCGACCTTCTCCGGCGGATAGTTCCGCAGCCCGTACAGGCGGGCGGTGCGCTTCTGCAGCCGCTTCTCCTCCAGGGCGTCGACCCCGGCGAAACGTGCCGTCGACGTGATGGCGGTGTTCACGATGCCCGGGCACACCGCCGTCACGCCGATCCCCTGCCCGGCGAGCTCCGCCCGCAGGCACTCGCTGAGCATCAGCACGGCCGCCTTGGAGGTGCTGTACGCGGGCAGCGTCCGGGACGGCTGGTACGCCGCGGCCGACGCCACGTTGACGATGTGTCCGCCCTGCCCGCGCTCGGCCATCCGCCGGCCGAAGAGCCGGCAGCCGTGGATGACCCCCCACAGGTTGACGTCGAGGACCTTCTTCCAGTCCTCCGGTGTGGTGTCGAAGAAGGAGCCGGACAGCCCGATCCCGGCGTTGTTCACGAGGACGTCCACCACTCCGTACTCCGTGGTGACCTTGTCGGCGAGCTTCTCCATGGCCTGTTCGTCGGAGACGTCGGCCGTCTCCGCCCAGGCGTCGGGGGCGCCCAGCAGGCGGGACGACTCGGCGGTGCGGACCGCGGCCTCCGCGTTCCGGTCGACGGCCACCACCCGCGCGCCTGCCTCGGCGAACGCGAGCGCCGTCGCCCGCCCGATGCCGCTGCCCGCCCCGGTGACCAGCACGAGCTGCCCGCCGAACCGCTCCGCGTGCTCACCGTTCGCCGCCGCCGGGGACCGCCCGCTCTCGACGGACGTCACGAACTCCTCGATCCAGGAGGCCAGCAGGTCCGGGCGGGTCCGCGGGATCCAGTGCCCCGCCTGGATCGTCCTGCGGGTCAACTGCGGGACCCACTGCTCCAGTTCGTCGTGGAGCCGCTCCGAGAGGAACCGGTCCTCCAATGGCGTGATGATCTGCACGGGCGCGTGGGCGTGCGCGTCCGGGCGCGGCCCGCGCAGCCGGGGCCGGACGTTGTCCCGGTACAGCCAGGCCCCGTGCGCCGCGTCCGACGGCAGGGACGCGGTGGGGTAGTCGCCCCGGGGCACCTTCTCGACGCGCTCCAGCACCCGCGGCCAGCGCTTGCCGAGCGGGCCGCGCCAGGCCAGCTCGGGCAGGACGGGCGTGTGCAGCAGGTACACGTACCAGGACCGGGCGCCCTGCCCGAGGAGCTGCCCGACCCGGCGCGGGGTGGGCCGCTGCACCCGCTCGCCGATCCAGTGGCCGAAGTGGTCGAGGGACGGCCCGGACATCGAGGTGAAAGAGGCGATGCGTCCCTCGGTACGCCGGACGGTGCTGAACTCCCAGGCCTGCACCGAACCCCAGTCGTGCCCGACCAGGTGCACCGGCGCATCCGGACTCACCGCGTCCGCGACGGCCAGGAAGTCGTCCGTCAGCTTCTCCAGGGTGAACCCGCCCCGCAGCGGCCGCGGGGCCGTCGACCGGCCGTGGCCGCGGACGTCGTACGCCACGACGTGGAAGCGTCCGGCGAGCCGCCCGGCGACCTCGGACCACACCTCCTTGCTGTCGGGGTAGCCATGGACCAGGACGACCGTGGGCCGCCCGGGATCCCCCATCTCGGCCACGCACAACTCGACTTCGCCCGTCCGCACCCTGCGCTCGCGCGCGCCCGTCAGCAACGTCATCCGGCGAATCTGGCAGTTGTTAGAGAGTTCGTCAATAGGGCGCTGCCCCGGCTCCCACCCGGCGTGGTAACTCTCGAGAACCAGCTCCCCTAGGGGCCCGTAATACTCAGGGCTGATCCGAAGACAGCTCTGCGGAGTGATGCCCGCCACGCGCACGGCCCCTAAGTTCGAAGGGTGACTGTGATCGCGACCGAAAGCCTGAGCAAGCGGTTCCCCCGGGTGACCGCGCTTGACCGGCTCTCCGTGGACGTCGGACCCGGTGTGACCGGACTCGTCGGAGCCAACGGAGCCGGCAAGTCCACACTGATCAAGATCCTGCTGGGTCTGTCCCCCGCCACCGAGGGCCGCGCCGAAGTGCTCGGTCTCGACGTCGCCACCAAGGGCGGCGCCATCCGCGAGCGGGTCGGCTACATGCCCGAGCACGACTGCCTGCCGCCGGACGTCTCGGCCACCGAGTTCGTCGTCCACATGGCGCGCATGTCCGGTCTGCCGCCCACGGCAGCGCGCGAGCGCACGGCCGACACCCTGCGCCACGTCGGGCTGTACGAGGAGCGCTACCGCCCCATCGGCGGCTACTCGACGGGGATGAAGCAGCGCGTCAAACTCGCGCAGGCCCTCGTCCACGACCCTCAGCTGGTCCTCCTGGACGAGCCGACCAACGGCCTCGACCCGGTCGGCCGCGACGAGATGCTCGGCCTCATCCGCCGCATCCACACCGACTTCGGCATCTCGGTCCTGGTCACCTCCCACCTGCTGGGCGAACTGGAGCGCACCTGCGACCACGTCGTCGTCATCGACGGCGGCAAGCTCCTGCGCTCCAGCTCCACCACGGACTTCACGCAGATCACCACCACCCTCGCGATCGAGGTCACGGACACCGACGAGCACCCGGACGGCACCCGCGCCGTCCGCGAGGCGCTGCACGCGCGCGGGGTGAGCGTCGAGGACGGCAGCGGCCTTCCGGGCGCCGGCCACGTCCTGCTGCTCACCACGCAGGGCGAGGAGACGTACGACGTGGTCCGGGACGTGATCGCGGACCTCGGACTCGGCCTGGTGCGCATGGAGCAGCGCCGGCACCACATCTCCGAGGTTTTCACCAGCACAGACGAGCGCGAGCAGCGGAAGGAGGCGGTCGGCCATGGCGGTTGAGCACTCCACGGGGACAGCCGCCCCGGCACCGGGCGACCAGACCCGCATCCACAACATCGGCTACCGCACGTACGACGGTCCCCGCCTCGGCCGCGCCTACGCCCGGCGCTCCCTGTACTCGCAGTCCCTGCGCGGCTCCTACGGCCTTGGCCGTTCGGTGAAATCCAAGGTGCTGCCGATGCTGCTCTTCGTGGTGATGTGCGCGCCAGCGGCCATCATGGTCGCCGTCGCGGTCGCCACCAAGGCCAACGCCCTGCCCGTGGACTACACGCGCTACGCGATCATCATGCAGGCGGTCATCAGCCTCTACGTCGCCTCGCAGGCACCCCAGTCCGTCTCGCGTGACCTGCGCTTCAAGACGGTGCCGCTGTACTTCTCGCGGCCCATCGAGACCGCCGACTACGTCCGTGCCAAGTTCGCGGCGCTGGCCTCGGCACTTTTCATCCTCACCGCCGGCCCCCTGCTCCTGCTCTACGTGGGCGCGCTGCTGGCCAAGCTCGACTTCGCCGACCAGACCAAGGGATTCGCACAGGGGCTCGTCTCGGTGGCACTGCTCTCACTGCTCTTCGCCGGCATCGGCCTCGTCATCGCGTCCTTCACGCCGCGCCGCGGCTTCGGTATCGCGGCCGTGATCGCCGTGCTGACCATCACTTACGGCGCGGTCTCCACCCTCCAGGCCATCGCCGACGCGCAGGGCAGCGGCGACGCCGTGCCGTGGATCGGGCTGTTCTCCCCGATCACGATCATCGACGGTGTGCAGTCCGCGTTCCTGGGCGCGACGTCCGCCTCCCCCAGCGGGGTGGGCCCGAGCACCGCCGAGGGCGTCGTCTACGTCGTCGTCGCCCTGGGCCTGATCGCGGCGAGCTACGGCCTCCTGATGCGCCGCTACAAGAAGGTGGGACTGTGACCACGCTCAACATCGACCACGTCTCCCGCTGGTTCGGCAACGTGGTCGCCGTCAACGACATCACCATGACGATCGGCCCCGGCGTCACGGGCCTGCTCGGCCCCAACGGTGCCGGAAAGTCCACCCTCATCAACATGATGGGCGGCTTCCTGGCCCCCTCCACCGGCACGGTCACCCTCGACGGCCAGGCCGTGTGGCGCAACGAGCAGATCTACAAGCACATCGGCGTCGTCCCCGAGCGGGAGGCGATGTACGACTTCCTCACCGGCAAGGAGTTCGTCCTCGCCAACGCCGAACTGCACGGCCTGGGCGCCAAGGCGGCGCAGAAGGCCCTGGCCACGGTCGAGATGGAGTACGCGCAGGACCGCAAGATCCAGACGTACTCCAAGGGCATGCGCCAGCGCGTGAAGATGGCGAGCGCTCTGGTCCACGACCCGTCGCTGCTGCTGCTCGACGAGCCCTTCAACGGCATGGACCCCCGTCAGCGCATGCAGCTGATGGACCTGCTGCGCCGCATGGGCGACGAGGGCCGCACGGTGCTGTTCTCGTCCCACATCCTCGAAGAGGTCGAGCAACTCGCCTGGCACATCGAGGTCGTCGTCGCCGGCCGGCACGCCGCCAGCGGTGACTTCCGCAAGATCCGCCGCCTGATGACCGACCGGCCGCACCGCTACCTGGTGCGTTCCAGCGACGACCGCGCCCTCGCGGCCGCGCTGATCGCCGACCCGTCGACGGCCGGCATCGAGGTCGACCTCGCCGAGAGCGCGCTGCGCATCCAGGCCGTCGACTTCGGCCGCTTCACGGCCCTGCTGCCGCGGGTGGCCAGGGACCACGGCATCCGGCTGCTCACGGTCTCGCCGTCCGACGAGTCCCTCGAGTCCGTCTTCTCGTACCTCGTCGCGGCGTAGGAGGCCCTGATGTACGACCCCACAGTCGCCCGGCTCACGTACCGGGCCCTGCTCGGCCGGCGCCGGGCTCTCATTCTCGGCGCCCTGCCGATGCTGCTGATTGTGATCGCCCTGGCGGTGCGCGGCCTGGCCGGGGCGGACGACCAGACCGCGGCCGACCTGCTGGGCGGCCTCGCCCTCGCCACGATGGTGCCGATCATCGGCGTCATCGCCGGAACGGGCGCGATCGGGCCGGAGATCGACGACGGCTCGGTGGTGTACCTGTTGTCGAAGCCGATCAAGCGGCCGACCATCATCTTCACCAAGCTGATCGTCGCGATCGCGGTGACCATGGTGTTCTCCGCGGTGCCGACGCTCATCGCCGGCTTCATCCTGAACGGCAACGGCCAGCAGGTCGCCGTCGCCTACACGGTGGCCGCGTTGGTCGCGTCCATCGCCTACGCGGCCCTGTTCCTGCTGCTCGGCACGGTCTCCCGGCACGCGGTGGTGTTCGGTCTCGTCTACGCGCTGGTCTGGGAGGCCCTGTTCGGCTCCCTGGTGCCCGGTGCGCGCACGCTGAGCGTCCAGCAGTGGTCGCTGGCGGTGGCCCAGAAGGTCTCCGGAGGGGACCTGGTCTCCTCGGACGTGGGCCTGACCACGGCGACGGTGCTGCTCGTGGCCGTCACGGTGCTGGCCACCTGGTTCGCCGGACAGAAGCTGCGTTCCCTCACCCTCGCCGGCGAGGAGTGACGTGCCCCGGCCTTGACGGAGGCTTCACCTCTGTCAGGGCACACTGGGTGAACGGGATGTAGGGGAATCAATACGGAAGTTGGACGGCGGGGAGGACGGGAATGGCGGGCGAGAGGGCTCAGTACGGCGACCGCGGATCCGAGGCTGGATCCCAGTCCGGGTCCCCTTACGGGGGCGAGGCCCCGGACGACCTCGACGGGGTCGTCCTGGACGAGGACTTCATACGCTCCGCCGGGACCTCCGAGCCGTCCGCCCGTGCCCGGATGCTCGCCGCGAAGTGGCGCCGTGAGGAACCGCAGCCGCAGCCCTGGCGCTCCGACGAGCCGCCCGCGGGCTGGTTCTTCAGCAAGGTCCGGCGGCGCAGGTGGCGCAGGAAGTAGCCGGCCACGCCGCCGGACCGGCAGCCGATTTAATCAGTGGCGTCCAATTCGCCCGGCGGGCACAGTGGTTGTCATCACGGCCGGGCGGAGAGCCCGGCGCCGCGTTCTGGGAGAGGAGCGGGACGATGTCCATGCACGGCAGTACGTCCAGCTCCCTTCAGGGCAGCCCGCGGCGGGATCCGGAGTAGCCACTACCCTCCGTCGAACCCGCCCCACACGGGGAGCTGCCCGGGGCGGCCGCTTCGAGCACGCGAATCACACATCGCGTGGGCCGCCCACCCGGAGGATTGGCCGAGTGGTAAGGCACTGGCTCGCGCTGCGTTTGATCAGAAGCGAGTCAAGATCGGGCCCAACAGCCCGCGCACGTTCGATCCGTGCATCCTCCGCCGAGCACCGCCCGACGCCGGGCGACCGTCCCCACACTCAGTCGAGCGTCGGGCGTCGGGCGTCGGGCGTCGGGCGACGAGCCACGGGCGACGAGCCAAGAGCCACGGGCGACGAGCGACGAGCGACGAGCGACGAGCGACGAGCTGCGAGCCACGGGCGACGGGCGACGGGCGACGGGCGACGGGCGACGGGCGACGAGCCACGAGCCACGGGCGGAGGCCCGACGCTCAGCCCAGCAACCGCTCCAGCACCACCGCGATGCCGTCCTCGTCATGGGAGGCCGTCACCTCGTCGGCCACCGCCTTCAGTTCCTCGTGGGCGTCCGCCATGGCGACGCCGTAGGAGGCCCAGGCGAACATCGGTATGTCGTTGGGCATGTCGCCGAAGGCGATCGTGTCGGCCGCCTTCATCCCGAGCCGGCGGGCCGCCAGGGACAGCCCCGTCGCCTTGGACAGGCCCAGGGGGAGAAGCTCTACGATGCCCTCGCCCGCCATCGTGACCGTGACGAAACCGCCGGCGGTCCGCGTGGCCGCCTCGCACAGCTCGTCGTCCGACAGGGTCGGGTGCTGGATGTACAGCTTGTTCAGAGGCGCGGTCCACAGGTCCGACGCGTCCGTGAAGGGCGTGGCGGGCAGGGTGCCCTGGACCGCGTAGCCCGGGCCGACCAGCACCTCGCCGTCGAGGCCGTCGCGGCTCGCCGCCAGGTACAGCGGGCCGACCTCCGCCTCGATCTTGGCCAGCGCCACCCCGGCCAGCTGCCGGTCCAGCGTCACCGACGTCAGCAGGCGGTGCGCGCCGGCGTCGTAGACCTGCGCGCCCTGGCCGCAGACGGCCAGGCCCTGGTAGCCGAGGTCGTCGAGAATGTGCCGGGTCCACGGGACGGCGCGGCCGGTGACGACGATGTGCGCGGCGCCCGCCGCAGTGGCCGCGGCGAGCGCGTCACGGGTGCGCGGCGACACCGTGTCGTCGGAGCGCAGCAGCGTCCCGTCGAGATCGGTGGCGACGAGCCGGTACGGGAAACCGCCCGGGGCAGCCGTGTCGCTCACTTGGCCACCGGCTCCAGGACCTCCCGGCCGCCCAGGTACGGGCGCAGCACCTCGGGCACGCGCACCGAGCCGTCGGCCTGCTGGTGGTTCTCCAGGATCGCCACGATCGTGCGGGGAACGGCGCACAGCGTGCCGTTGAGCGTGGCCAGCGGCTTGACCTGCTTGCCGTCACGGACGCGGATCGACAGGCGGCGGGACTGGAACTCGGTGCAGTCCGAGGTCGAGGTCAGCTCGCGGTACTTGCCCTGGGTCGGGATCCACGCCTCGCAGTCGAACTTGCGGGAGGCCGAGGCGCCCAGGTCGGCGCTCGCCACGTCGATCACGCGGTACGGCAGCTCCAGCGAGGTCAGCCACTGCTTCTCCCACTCCAGCAGGCGCTGGTGCTCGGCCTGCGAGTCCTCGGGAGCGACGTAGGAGAACATCTCGACCTTGTCGAACTGGTGCACGCGGAAGATGCCCCGGGTGTCCTTGCCGTGCGAGCCGGCCTCGCGGCGGAAGCAGGGCGAGAAGCCCGCGTAGCGCAGGGGCAGGCGGTCGGCGTCGAGGATCTCGTCCATGTGGTACGCCGCGAGCGGCACCTCGGACGTGCCGACCAGGTAGAGGTCGTCGTCGGCGAGGTGGTAGACGTCCTGGGCCGCCTGGCCGAGGAAGCCGGTGCCCGCCATCGACTGCGGACGCACCAGCGCGGGGGTCAGCATCGGAGTGAAGCCGGCCGCGGTGGCCTGCGCCATCGCCGCGTTCACCAGGGCGAGCTCCAGGAGGGCGCCCACGCCCGTCAGGAAGTAGAAGCGCGAGCCGGAGACCTTGGCGCCCCGCTCGACGTCGATCGCGCCGAGGATCTGGCCGAGCGCCAGGTGGTCCTTGGGCTCGAATCCCTCGGCGGCGAAGTCGCGGATCGTGCCGTGCTTCTCGAGGGTGACGAAGTCCTCCTCGCCGCCCACGGGCACGTCCGGGTGGACGAGGTTGCCGAGCCTCTGGAGCAGCTCCTGGGTCTCGGTCGCGGCGGCGTCGCGCTCGGCGTCGGCCGCCTTGACGTCGGCGGCGAGCTGGCCCGCCTTCTTCAGCAGCTCGGACTTCTCGTCGCCGGCCGCCTTGGGGATGAGCTTGCCGAGCGCCTTCTGCTCGGCGCGCAGCTCGTCGAAGCGGACGCCGGACGACCTGCGCCTCTCGTCGGCAGACAGGAGGGCGTCGACGAGCGCGACGTCCTCTCCACGGGCGCGCTGCGACGCGCGCACACGGTCGGGGTCCTCACGGAGCAGGCGAAGGTCAATCACGCGCCCAAGGCTACCGGTGCGGGGTGACCGCCCACGACTCACTATTCCGATAGCGAATTACGTACCGTTATGGGCGAATTGCGCACAGTGTCAATAAAGAAGATGCCTCTCCCCGGAACGAGGCATCCGGCGGGTGCCGTCTTGACTCGAATCCCTTGCGGGAGAAGGGACTTGGGCTTGAGTTGTCCACAGGGATCCACATCCCGGCAAGAGTTATCCACAGGTTGTGTGCAAGATCTGTGGACTTCGGAATTGATCACTCCGGATGGCGTCGACCACCCCATGAATTCCCTCCGCAAACCCGCTCTACCCTCACTTTCGAGTGGAAAGAGGTCACCCGGGAGAGTTATGGAAGGGGAAACGGTGGACGAAGGGTGACCTGCCCGGTGATGGACGCATCGGGGGCCTGTAGGTGATTTGTCGACTGACTCACGCTTCGTTGTCGACTTGTCCCCAGGTCGAGAAGCGGACCTGTGGATAACTTCTGTGGATAACGACTATCAGCAGGTACGACCGGCCGGGGAACGGGCTCGGAGCCCGGTCAGAAACGCCCGTCCTGGCACCGCGCGACCCAGTCCGCCGCCCCCGCGAACTCCTCGTCGGAGGTCCCCAGCCGCGGCGGCTGCACGTCCCCCGGCCGCATGTCCGCGCGCGGGTAGGAGCCGAGGTAGCGCACCTGGAGGCAGATCCGCTTCAGGCCCATCAGGGCGTCGGCCATCCGGCGGTCGGAGATGTGGCCCTCGGCGTCGATGCAGAAGCAGTAGTTGCCGATGCCCGCGCCGGTGGGCCGGGACTGGAGCAGCATCAGGTTGATGCCGCGGGTGGCGAACTCGCCGAGCAGGTCGCGCAGGCCGCCGGGGTGGTCGTCGCGCTGCCACAGCACGATCGAGGTCTTGTCAGCGCCGGTCGGAGCGGCCGGCCGGGCCGGACGGCCCACCAGCACGAACCGCGTCTGGGCGTTCTCCGCGTCGTGGATCCCGGTCTCCAGGGCCTCCAGGCCGTAGCGGGCGGCCGCGAACTCACCCGCGAAGGCCGCGTCGTACTGGCCCTCCTGGACCAGGCGGGCGGCGTCCGCGTTCGAGGCGGCGGACTCCCAGTGGGCGTCCGGGAGGTGCTTCTTCAGCCAGTTGCGCACCTGCGGCTGCGCGGCAGGGTGGGCCGAGACGGTCTTGATGTCCGACAGCTTCGTGCCCGGGCGGACCAGCAGCGCGAAGGTGATCGACAGCAGCACCTCGCGGTAGATCATCAGCGGCGCGCCGGCGACCAGCTCGTCGAGGGTGGTGGTGATGCCGCCCTCGACGGAGTTCTCGATCGGCACGAACGCGGCCTCGGCCTCGCCCGCGCGTACCGCGTCGAGCGCGGACTGGACCGACACGTAGGGGATCAGCTCCCGGGTGGCGGCCTCGGGAAGCGTGCGCAGGGCGACTTCGGTGAACGTGCCCTCAGGACCGAGATACGCATAGCTCGCTGGCATGACCTCACCCTAGTGGGCCCGCGGAAGCGCTATCCCCCACAAGCCCATACAGGGGGGAACTCTCACCCCTCCAGCAACTTCTGCCCCACGTACTCGCCCTCCGCCGCCCCGCCGGGCACCGCGAACAGGCCGCTCGACTCGTGGCGGATGAACTGCGACAGGGCGTCGCCACGGTCGAGCTTGCGCTGCACCGGCACGAACCCGCGCAGGGGATCGGCCTGCCAGCAGACGAAGAGCAGGCCCGCGTCGGGCACCCCGTCGGCGTCGATGCCGTCATGGAAGGAGAACGGGCGGCGGAGCATGGCCGCGCCGCCGTTCTGGTCGGGCCGGGTGATGCGGGCGTGGGCGTTGATCGGGACCACCAGGTTGCCCTTGGCGTCCGTCTTCTCCAGGTCCATCGCGGTCTTCTCCGTGCCCCCGGACAGCGCCGCCCCGTCGGACTTGCGGCGCCCGATCACGTCCTCCTGTGCCCTGACGGAGAGCTTCTCCCAGTCGTCGAGGAGCATGCGGATCCGGCGTACGACGGCGTAGGAGCCGTTCGCCATCCAGGCCGGTTCGGCCTTCTCGGGGACGAAGATGCGCTGGTCGAAGTCGGTTTCGCCCGGCTTCGGGTTGCGGGTGCCGTCGATCTGGCCCATGAGGTTGCGGGCTGTCATGGGGTGGGCGGTGGCGCCCGGGGAGCGGTTGAAGCCGTTCATCTGCCAGCGGACCCTGGCCGCCCGGCCCGCGTCCTTCTGGATCGCGCGCAGGGCGTGGAAGGCGACCAGGGCGTCGTTGGCGCCGATCTGTACCCACAGATCGCCGTTGCTGCGGTTCTTGTCGAGGTGGTCGGAGGAGAACTCGGGCAGCGGGTCCAGGGCGGTGGGGCGCTGCTTCTCCAGTCCCGTCCGGGCGAAGAAGCTGTGGCCGAAGCCGAAGGTGATCGTCAGCGAGGAGGGACCGGCGTCGCGGGCCACGTCGGTGTCGTCGTGACCGCCCGGCTCGCCCGCCATCAGCCGCCGGGCCGTCTCCGACCAGCGGCGGAGCAGGGCTGCGGCTTCCTTGCGGCCGGCGCCCGCCGCCAGGTCGAAGGCCACGAGGTGGCCGCGTGCCTGGAGGCCGTCGGTGATGCCGGGCTGATGTTTCCCGTGAAACATCGCTCGGTCGGTGCCGAGCGAGGTGAGCGGAGCGGCCGCTTCGGAGGGGGCGGCGGCGTAGCCCACGGCGGCACCCGCCGTGCCGAGGACGAGCCCGGTGGCACCCGCGGTGCCGAGCAGCCGCCGCCGGGAGAGGCCCTCGTGAGTGGGGGCCGCGTCGCTCTGCGCCGTGCTGGCCTCGGGGGTGCGGGCCTTCGGAAGGGACTGGTCAGGCATGGTGGTTCAGCCGATCTGCGCGTTCTTGGAGACGGTCACCTCGTCGATGTCGGAGGTCCGCACGGTCACGTCGACCTGCCAGTCCCCGGCCATGGGGATCTGCACTCCGTTCGCCGACCAGTGTCCGGTGGCGATGTGGTCGGGGATGACGGGCAGGGGCCCGATGTCCTTGGCTTTCAGGGTGAACTCGACCTTCACCTCGGGGATGTCGAAGGCCCGGCCGTTGGGGCGTTCCACGTAGACGTGCATCTCGTTGCCGCCCACGCGGGCGGGGTCGACGTCGATGGTGACGATGCCCTTGCCGTCCTCGCCGCCGGTGTCGAACGGCATGTTCAGGGTCAGCGCCCCGGACGCGCCCTCGTCGGCGGAGGAGACCGCGGAGGCCGCGGTGGCCGCCTTGGCCTCCTGCTCGGTGCGTCCCGGCTCGGTCTGCGTCAGGACGGTGGTCACGGCGAGCAGAACGACCGCGATACCGGCCTCGGCCAGCACGGAGCGGCGCAGCCCGAAGCGGTTGGAATCCGCGTCCCGCATCCGCTTCCGCTGGGCCGCGTCCCGGGCGGCCTGCTGCCGGGCGAGCTGCGCGGCGCGTTCGGAGTCGGCGGGCTCGGAGTCGGCGGGCTCGGAGTCGGCGGGCTCGGGGCCGGCGGGCTCGGGGCCGGCGGATTCGGGGCCGGGCTGCTCGTCGGTGTCGAGGCGGGTATCCCCCTCGCCCTCGGCAGGGGCATCCCCGTCGCCGGTGCCGACGGCCGCGGTCTCCCCGGTGCCGACGGCCGCGGTCTCCCCGGTGCCGACGGCCGCAGTCTCCCCGGTGCCGACGGCCGCAGTCTCCCCGGTGCCGACGGCCGCGGTCTCCCCGGTGTCGTCCGCCCTCGCGCCGACCCGCTCCTTCTCCCGTACCGCCGATGCCTCCACCGGCACCGTCTCCGCCAGTCGCCCTGTCCAGCGGCGTGAGATCCACGCGACGCCGACCAGGACGACCACGAGGGCGATCTTGGCCAGGAGGAGCTGGCCGTAGCGGGTGTCGGTGAAGGCCGACCAGGAGCCGAGCTGGCGCCAGGACTGGTACGTCCCGGTCGCGATCAGGGCGAGGACGCTGCCGAAGGCGACCTGGGAGAAGCGGCGTACCGCCGGTGCGTCGACGGGTGTCTCGGCGGGCGCGCGGTACAGGGCGACCAGCAGCGCGCCCAGCCCGCCGAGCCAGGCGGCGACGGCCAGCAGATGCAGCACGTCGACCGGCATGGCGATGCCCGCCTGGAGGCCGACCGAGGCGTGCTCGGACATCGCCCAGCTCGCCGCGAGCCCGGCCGCCACCACGACGCCGCCGATCGAGAGCCCGAAGGTCAGGTCCCGCTTCTCCTCGGCGTCCTCGCTTGGGTCAGGCTGCCGGCGCGAAGCGCCGTCGGGCGGGGTGGTGGTGGGCGACGGGCGGGCATAGGCGCCGAACAGCACGGCGATGAAGAGGGCCGCCGCGGCGAGCAGCAGCAGCCGGGACACCAGGGCCGCACCGCTCTTGGTCTGCAGCACCTGCCCGAGCAGGGACAGGTCGAAGATGTCGGAGACCTTCCCGGAGCCCGTGAAGGAGCCGCGCAGAAGCAGCAGGGCGAGGGTCGACGCGGTGAGCGCGACCCATCCGGAGACGACGAACCGCTGCACGGGCCGCACCCCGGCACCGCGCCGCCAGCAGGCGAGCACGAAGGCGGCACCACCGGCCATCACGATCAAACCGGCGTACGACACGTACCGTCCGAAGCCGTACAGCCATCCCACGATCCCGTCGTCGGTCGACTGCCCGGAGACCGACACGGACGTCTTGGAGGGGGCGCCGATGGAGAAGGTGTAGGCGCCGGCGACGGGGTGGCTGTCCGCCGAGACGACCTGGTAGGCCACCGTGTACGTACCGTCGGGCAGGCCCGAGTGCAGGGGCACGGCGTACGTCGTGCCCCTGACGGTGGCCGGTTTGGCCGTGTCGACGCGCTTGCCCTCGGGGTCGAGCACGCGCAGCGAGTCGTCGGACAGTGCGACCTGTTCGGAGAAGGTGAGCGTGATCCGGGCCGGGGCCTTGTCGACCACCGCCCCCTGCCCGGGGTCGCTGCCGGTCACCGCGGCGTGCGCGGAGGCCGGGTCGGCTCCGGCGAGGAGTGCGCAGGCCGCGGCCAGGAGCAGCAGCACCACTGTCCGGACGCGGGAGGCGATGGTCTGCGTCACAGGGGTCCCTCCCTCAGTGTCCGGTCGGCGGGGTGTAGGTCGCCGGCTTCACCGGCATCTCGACCTTCATGGGGCCGGAGTGGGCGAAGTGCAGTTCGACGGAGACCGTCTGACCTTCCTTCGGCTTGCTCTTCAGCTGTTCGAACATCAGGTGGTCGCCGCCGCTCTTCAGCTCCAGCCGCCCGCCCGCGGGGATCTTGAGGCTCTTGACCTCCTGCATCGCCCCGTCGACGGTCTCGTGCACGGTGACCTGCCCGGCGATGTCGCTGGTGACCGAGGTCAGCTCGTCGGGGGCACCGCCCTTGTTGGTGACGGTGAGGAAGCCGGCCGCCATGTCGTCGGACACCGGCTGCGGCATGTACGCGGAACCGGCGGACAGTTCCGCCTTCCCGGAGCCGGAGCCGGAGCCGGAGTCGCCCGAGTCCGAGCCGCCGCAGCCCGCCAGGGCCAGCGCTCCGGCTATGACCAGGGCCGCCGGGCCGAGCCGCCGCCTCACGGGTTCTCCCCCTTGATGATCTTGGGGAGGTCCTTGATGTAGTCGTCGACCTTGGCGTTCTCGCCGTAGAGCACATAGCCGCCGTCGGTCTTCGGGGAGAACGCGATGACCTGGGTGCCGTGCTCGGAGACGAGCTTGCCGTTCTTGTCCTTCCGCGTCGGCTCGATGCTGATGCCGAGGGTGCGGGCGCCGGCCTGGATGGTCGCGAAGTCGCCGGTGAGACCGACGAACTCGGTGTCGATGCCCTTGAGCCACTTGCCGAGCTCGGCCGAGGTGTCGCGCTTGGGGTCGGTGGTGACGAACACCACGCGCAGCTCGTCCTGTTCGGCCTTGGGCAGCTGCTTCTTGGCGACGGCGATGTTGTTCATCGTCAGCGGGCAGACGTCGGGGCAGTGGGTGTAGCCGAAGTAGATCAGCGTGGGCTTGCCCGCGGTCTCCTTGCGGAGGTCGTACTTCTTGCCCTGCGTGTCGGTGAGGACCAGGTCCGGCTTCTCGAACGGCTTGTCGAGGACGGTGGCGGCCTTGTCGGTTCCGGCCTCCTCCGACACCACGGCGACGGGCTTGTTGCCGTCGTCGCCGCTGCCGCAGGCGGTCAGGGTCAGGGAGGCGGCGGCGAGGAGGGCGGCCGCGGCGAAGGTTTTGGTGCGCATAGAAAAATGTCCCAGATGTCGGTGACCCGGCGCGCACCGGGAGTCCCCGCAGGGGGCGGGGATCCGGTGCGCGCCGTCAACGGAAGCGGCCTCAGGCGTTGGACCGCCGGCGCCCGGCGAGCACGCCGTAGGCGACGCCCGCGGCGCCGACCACGATGCCGACGATGCCCAGCACGCGGGCGGTGGTGTCGGTGCCGTCGGAGGAGGCGGAGTCGTCGGAGGCGGTGTGGGCGGAGGCCTTCTCGGCCGACTTGGCGTCGGAGTCGTCATCGGCCGCCGAGCCGTGGTGCCCGTCCTCGGAGGCGGCGGACAGCTCCAGCACCGGGGCCGGGTTGTCGGGCTCCTCCTTGCCCTTCTGCGGCACCTCGATCCAGCGGACGACCTCCTTGTTGGAGTACGTCTGCAGGGCTTTGAAGGCCAGCTGGTCGGTGTCCTCGGGGAGCTGGCCGACGGAGAGCGGGAACTTCTCGAAGTAGCCGGGCTCGATCCCCTTGCCGTCGGCGGTCCAGGTGACCTTGCTGACGGCCTCGGTGATCTTCTCGCCGTGCATCTCCAGCGGCTTGTCCAGCTTGGACTTGGTGACCTCGATCTTCCAGCCGGGCATGGGCTCCGGCATGACGGAGGCCAGCGGGTGGTCGGTGGGGAAGTTGACCTCGATCTTGGTGGTCGAGGCGTCGTCGCGCTCGTTGGGGACCTTGAAGTCGATGACCGCGTAACCGCCCTTGGCGGCGGTGCCCTCGGGCTGCACGGTGACGTGCGCGAAGGCGGGGGCGGACAGGGCGAGAACGGTGACACCGGCGGCGGCACCGGCCGCGACGATTCGGGAAGCCTTCATGGAAGGAGCACTCCGCTGTGAGTCGGTCTGGATGAGGAAGGAGGGATGCGCGCCCACGCGCGTGCCGCACGACGGCGGCCCCTCCTCCGCGGGATCCAGGAATCCGGAACTCCGAAAAGGAGGTCCCGGGGGCATCCGAGAAGCGGAAGTGGTGGGGTCGCGTCGCGTCAGGCGGCGAGAGCGAGGGCGGCTGCGGAAGCCGGGGCGGTCGGCGGGCCGCGCCGGATCACCGAGTGCTGGAGTGCCATGGTGCGCGGCATCGGGGGCGCGGGCCGGGCGGTGTGCGCCGGGCGCGGGTGAACCTCCGGGGCTCCCGGAAGCCCGGCGCGCAGGGCGCGTACCAGCGCGAGAGTGGCCCGCAGGGAGCGCACCAGCGCTCCCTCGGCGACTCCCTGCGCCGACAGTTCGGTGAGCCGCAGCAGCGCCAGGTCACCGTGGCGCAGCAGCCAGCCGGCGGCGAGCGCCGCGAGGAGGTGTCCGAGCAGCATCGACAGGGACGGCCACAGCGAGGCGGCGGAGCCGGGGACGGCGTCCGCGGCCAGATGCGTGTGGGTCCCGGTGGGCGGCTGGATCCGGGCGTCGGCGAGGATCTTCTGCGCCTGCACCGGGCTGATCGCCGCCGCCGTGGTGCCGCACACGAATTGCGCGGCCTGCTGGACCAGCGCGGCGTCGCTCCCGCTCGCGGGCACCGAGGACGTGACGGCGGCCGTACCGTGCTGGCCGAGGCCGAACAGGGTGTGCAGCACCGTCTGACCGACCGCGAGCAGCACCGTGATCCCCGCCAGCGAGCGCACGCGCCCGGCGAGCGGAGCCGCCACAGCGGCCACCCCGAGGAACCCGGCGCCCAGCGTCCACAGCGGGATGCCGTCGCAGGAGGCGAGTGCGTGACCTGCCCCGGCCAGCACGACACAGACCGCGGCGAACACCGCGGCCCGCAGGATCCGGAGCGTGTGTCCGGAGCGCGTCGCGCGCGCGTGGGGGGCAGTCATGGCGGGCTCATCATCGCACTGGCTCCGTACGCCCCGTGCGGCAGGTCCACAAGATGCCGTACGACCGGAACGTCACGCTCTGGCCCCGCGCGCCCCTGGATGCGCCGAAGTCTGCCCCCACATACACCGATCAGGACCAGCGCGCATCCGCCGTATGGGCGGCGTCACGTCAACTTCACGCTTACACAGGGGCACAGAGGGCAATACGTAACGGTATGTCGAGCCGCAGCCAGGAGGCTGGAGCATGAGCATCTGGTGGTCACTCCATCTGCGGCGCGAAGCTGCGAGCGTGCCGCTCGCCCGCCGCCTGCTGATCGGCACGATGGAGACCGCGGGCGTCGACCCCGACATCTCCTACGACCTTTCCGTCGCCCTCAGCGAGGCGTGTGCCAACGCCGTGGAGCACGGCGGGGACACGGGGCGCGGCCCCGGCTCGGAGGCGTACCGGGTCACCGCGTACCTCGACGGCGAGAAGTGCCGGATCGAGGTCGCCGACGCCGGCCCGGGCTTCCCCGGGGCGTCCGCCGGCCGGTCCCGTCCGCCGATCCGCCCCGCGCACTCCGACGCGGAGAACGGCAGGGGGCTGTGCCTCATCGAGGAGCTCGCCGACCACGTCCACATCGGCAACAAGCCGGGCCGGGGCGGAGCCGTGGTGAGCTTCGACAAGGTCCTGAAGTGGCGTTCCGGCGCACCACTGATGGCGGTCTGACCTCCCCGGCGGGGCGGTGTTTCACGTGAAACACCGCCCGTGACCGGCCGGGTGAAGCACTGACCGCGAGCGGCCGTGTGGATCACCGCCCGTGACCGGGCAGGCGGCCTTACAGTGCGCCCCAGTCCAGCGTCGTACGCGCCAGCCCCGCCACCTCCGTCAGCAGCGCCAGCCGCGCCGCCCGGACCGCCGGGTCGGGGTCCATCACCAGCACCTCGTCGAAGAACACGCCGATCGCGTCGACCAGAGGGGCGGAGACCTCGATCAGGGCGCCGAGATCGTCCTCGCGGCCCTGCAACGCCTGGCGCACGGCCTGCGCGCTCTCGGCGAGAGCCAGTTCGGCGGGCGCGGTCAGCAGGGACACGTCGGCCCCCTCGACACCGCCCTCGGGCAGGATGCGCACCACTCGCTGGAACGCGGCAGCGAGCGCCTCGAACGCCTCGCTTCCGACATGCCGCTCCAGCGTGACCAGCGTGCGATCGCCATGGGCGGGCCGGTCGGCCCAGACCAGGACGGCCTGGACGAGCCGGTGCTCGTGCCCGGCGTCCGTGAGCTGCTGCTCATAGCGCCGGGTGATGAGCTCGGCGGCCTCGGCGACCCGCTCGGCGGGCACCTCGACGCCTTGTGCGGCATACCGTACGGCCGCCGCGCGCAGCCCCTCGCTCACCCGCACCCCGGCCACGGCGGGCAGGCCCCGCAGCACGTTGAGCAGCCCGATCGCGGCCCGGCGCACCCCGTACGGGTCGGAGCTCCCGGTGGGTGCGGCGCCGATCAGGAACATGCCCGTCACCAGGTCGAACCGGTCGGCGAGGGACAGCACGGCCCCCGCGTCCCCGGCGGGCAGGGCACCACCGGCGGACCGGGGCAGCTCCATCTCGGCCAGCGCCCGGGCGACCCCCGGGGACTCGCCGGCCCGGCGGGCGTACTCCTCCGCCATGACCCCGGCCAGCCCGGAGAACTCGATCACCATCTGCGACGCCAGGTCGAACTTGGCCAGCGCACCGGCCCGCCGTACGACCTCCACCGACTCCTCCGTGAGCCCGGCCCGCCCGGCCAGGTCCTGGGCGAGAGAGGCGAGCCGGACGGCACGGTCGGCGACCGTGCCCAGCCGGTCCTCGAAGGTCAGCTTGTCCAGCCGCCGCCGGAACTCCTCCGGCGCCACCTTCAGGTCCGCCCGCCAGAAGAACGTGGCGTCCTCGTAACGCGCCCGCAGCACCGCCTCGTTGCCCGCCCGCACCACGTCGTCGTCGCACAGGGCGTTGGCGAAGGTCACGAAGTGCGGCATGAGCCGCTCGCCGTCCAGCACCGGCAGATAGCGCTGGTGCTTGCGCATCACGGTGGTCAGGACGCTCGCGGGCAGTTCGAGGTAGCGCTCGTCGAACGACCCCCGCACGGCGTACGGGAACTCCAGGATGTCGGTGATCTCGTCGATGAGCCCGGCCTGGCCCTCGACGTCGATGCGTCCGCCCACCTCGGCGGCGGCCTCCAGGGCCCCGCGCACGACCGCGCCGCGCCGGGCGTCCCGGTCGAGCAGGATGCCGTGCATGTGCAGGAAGTGCGGGTAGCCCTCGGCGGAGGTCACCCGGACCTCCGGGTAGGGGGCCTGCCGCTGCACCCGCGTGGTGTCGCCGGCCGACAGCGAGGAGACCACCACGGGCAGGGGAGTACGGCCCAGCAGCGCGAGCAGCCAGCGCACGGGGCGTGAGAACGACAGCCCGGGGTCGCTCCAGCGCATGTTGCGCCCGGCCCGCAGCCCGGAGACGACCTCGGCCAGCAGATCGCTGAGCACTTCGACGGCCGGGCGGCCCTCCTCGTGCCGGGTCAGGGCCACGTACTCGACCCCGTTGGCCTCGATGATCCGCACGTCCGTCGGTTCGGCGCCCTGGCTGCGGGCGAAGCCCAGCAACGCGGGGGTGGGAGCGCCGTCCTTGAAGGCGGCGGCGACCTTCGGGCCGCGCACGGTCTTCATGGTGTCCCGCTCGCGCGGCTGCACACCGTCGACGGTGATCACGATCCGGCGCGGGGTGGCCAGCACGTTGATCGTGCCGTGCCCCAGCCGGGTCGCGGCGAGCTTGGCGGTGACCGACTCACGCACCGCTTCGGTGGTCGCGGGGACGTCGGCGTAGGGCAACTCCTCCACGCCGATCTCGAAGAGCAGCGTCTCGACGCCGGGCACCTTGGGCAGCATGGCCCGCTCGGCCGGAGGGGGTGCCGCCGCCCGCCCGAGCGGATGCTCCAGCGCGGCCCGCCGCCGCTCCCACAGCTTGGCCGTCTCGTGGGTCAGGCCCCGCATCAGCGAGAACGCCTTGGCCCGCTCGGTGGTGCTGATCGCACCGCGCGCGTCGAGCACGTTGAAGGTGTGGCTGCACTTGAGCACGTAGGTGTACGCCGGGACCGGCAGCTCCAGGTCCAGCAGGCGCCGGGCCTCGGCCGCGTACGACTCGAACAGCCGGTGGTTGGTGTCGATGTCGGCGTCGTCGAGGTAGTACCGGCTCATCTCGTACTCGTTCTGCCCGAACACCTCGCCGTAGGTGATGCCCGGCGCGTACGCGATGTCCTTGAAGTGGGACACGCCCTGAAGGTTCATCAGGATGCGTTCGAGGCCGTATGTGATCTCCACCGACACCGGGTCCAGGGCGACACCGCCGACCTGCTGGAAGTAGGTGAACTGGGTGATCTCCATGCCGTCCAGCCAGACCTCCCAGCCCAGCCCCCAGGCGCCGAGGGCGGGCGAGGCCCAGTTGTCCTCGACGAACCGCACGTCGTGTGCGTTCAGGTCGACGCCCAGGGCGCGCAGGCTGCCCAGGTAGAGCTCCTGCGGGTTGCCCGGGTCGGGCTTGAGGATCACCTGGAACTGGGTGTGGGTCTGGAGCCGGTTGGGGTTCTCGCCGTAGCGCGAGTCGTCCGGCCGTACGCTCGGCTCCACGTAGGCGACGCTCCACGGCTCGGGACCGAGCACCCGCAGCGCCGTGGCCGGGTTGGCCGTACCGGCTCCGACCTCGGTGTTCAGCGGCTGCGTGATCATGCAGCCGTTGTCGCTCCAGTACTTCTGGAGGGTGAGGATGGCGTCCTGCATGGTCAGCGCCGTCGATACGTTCTTCATGATGATCGCGCCTGTTCCCCGAGTCGGACCGGCAAGGTCGGCCATGATCTCATACGTCAACTACCGCTGACCTGCTGTTTCTTGACCGACCGGTCGGACGAGTCCGGCCGGTACTCACAGGGAGTCCAAAGCCGGCCCTCATGCCCCTCACGGGTGGCGTCCCTACATTCCGGTTCCCATGACGGGACCGCAGCACGGCACTTGCCGCGACGAGGCACTCGCACAGACCGCCGTCGACGCCCTGGTCGGCCAGCTGGCCCTGGCACCCAAGCCGGGCCTGCCCGACCCGCGCGATCTGACGGCCAGGGCCACCCGCCGGGACCACAGCGCCCTGTGCTGGTCGGCCCGGGCACTGCTCCCCGGCCTCACGGCGATGGCCGCCACGGCCCGCCGCACGGGCGAGCCCAGTGCCCGCCTCAGGACGGACCTGGGCGCGATCGGCCGCTCCACGGAACACACGGTGGCGTTGGCGGGCGGTGGTCATCGAGGCGCCCTGTGGACGCTCGGGCTGCTGGTGGCGGCAGCGGCACTGCGACCGGGAGCCGGACCGGCCGACACCACGGGCCTGGCCAGACAGCTGGCCGCCCACCCGGACCGCCGCGCCCCGCGCCGCCCCTCGCGCGGCTCCACGATGTCGGCCCGCTACGGCGCGGCCGGCGCGAGGGGAGAGGCCAGGGCGGGATTCCCGCACGTCCGCCGCGCCCTGGCCGCCCTCACCACGGCCCGCGGTCAGGGCGCCACCGAACCCCAGGCCCGGCTGGACGCCCTGCTCACGGTGATGTCCACGCTCCAGGACACGGAACTGCTCTACACCGCGGGCCCGCTGGGCCTGCGGCAGGTCCAGGCGGGAGCGCGCGGTGTGCTGGAGGCGGGCGGTACGGCCACAGAGCGGGGGGCAGCGGCGCTGTCAGCCCTGGACGCAGACCTTCATGAGCGCGGCTGGGTCCCCAGGGGCGCCGCCCCGCTGCTCGCAGGCACGCTGTTCCTGGATGCCATGGGTGCGCGGGGCTGAGTCTCTGTGCGGCTCCGTCGCGAGGGCGCGGCCAGCCCCCCCCACATCCGCACCCGAAACTCAGCCCTTGAGCGCCACTCAGCCCTTGAGCGCCACTCAGCCCTTGAGTGAACCTCAGCCCTTGAGCGACGCCATCCACGCCTCGACTTCATCCGAGCGCCGAGGCAGCGCCGCACTCAGATTCCGGTTCCCGTTCTCCGTCACGAGGATGTCGTCCTCGATCCGGACCCCGATGCCCCGGTACTCCTCCGGCACCGTCAGGTCGTCGGCCTGGAAGTACAGCCCGGGCTCCACGGTCAGGCACATCCCCGGCTCGAGGACACCGTCCACGTACGCCTCGACCCGCGCGGCAGCGCAGTCGTGCACGTCCATGCCGAGCATGTGCCCGGTGCCGTGCAGCGTCCAGCGCCGCTGCAGTCCGAGCTCCAGCACCCGCTCCACGGGCCCCTCGACGAGGCCCCACTCGACGAGCTTCTCGGCCAGCACCCGCTGCGCGGCGTCGTGGAAGTCGCGGTACTTCGCGCCGGGCTTCACCGCCGCGATCCCGGCCTCCTGGGCCGCGTACACGGCGTCGTAGATCTTGCGCTGGAGGTCACTGAACCGTCCGTTGACCGGCAGCGTGCGCGTCACGTCGGCGGTGTAGTACGTGTGCGTCTCCACACCCGCGTCGAGCAGCAGCAGCTCGCCCGAGCGGACCGCCCCGTCGTTGCGCACCCAGTGCAGCGTGCAGGCGTGCGGGCCGGCCGCGGCGATCGTGCCGTAGCCGACGTCGTTGCCCTCGACGCGCGCGCGGAGGAAGAACGTGCCCTCGATGTACCGCTCGGAGGTCGCCTCGGCCTTGTCGAGGACCTTCACCACGTCCTCGAAGCCGCGCACGGTCGAGTCGACCGCCTTCTGCAGCTCGCCGACCTCGAACTCGTCCTTGACCAGACGCGCCTCGGAGAGGAAGACCCGCAGCTCCTCGTCGCGCTCGGCGGTGACCTTGTCGGTCAGGGCCGCCTCGATGCCGGCGTCGTAGCCGCGCACGACCCGCACCGGACCGGTGGCCTCGCGCAGGGCGGCGGCCAGCTCGCGCACGTCGGAGGCGGGGATGCCGTACAGCGTCCCGGCCTCGGTGAGGGAGTGCCGGCGGCCCACCCACAGCTCGCCCTGGCCGTCCAGCCAGAACTCGCCGTTCTCCCGGTCGGAACGCGGCAGGAGGTAGATCGTCGCCTCGTGGCCCCCGTCCGTGGGCTCCAGGACCAGGACGCCGTCCTCGGTCTGGTTGCCGGTGAGGTAGGCGTACTCGACGGAGGCGCGGAAGGCGTACTCGGTGTCGTTCGAGCGGGTCTTCAGGTTGCCCGCGGGGATCACCAGACGCTCACCCGGGAAGCGCGCGGAGAGCGCGGCCCGGCGGGCGGCGGTCTCGGCAGCCTGGGGGATGGGCTCGAGGTCGCGCAGCTCCGTGTCGGCCCAGCCGCTCTTCATGTTCTCGGCAAGCTCGTCGGACACGCCGGGGTACAGTCCGTTCTTCCGCTGCTTGATCGGCTCTTCGCTCTTGTCCGGGCCCGCTGCGTCAGCAGCAGAATCGGGCACTGCCGGGGTGAGCTCCTGCGCCACGGTCATCCTCCTCGATACGGCACTGGACCGTCCTCCACTGTACGGCGGCGCGGAAGCGGCCCCGGGGCGATGACGAGGAGCGTTACTCGAATCGCACCGCCAGCAGGACGACGTCCTCCGTGCCCTCCGCCGCGTCCAGCCCGTCCGGCAGCACGCTCCGCAGGACGTGGTCGGCGATCGCGCCGGGGTCGCCGCGCAGGGCCCGGGGCACTGAGGCCGCCGCCGCGTGCAGCCGGGCGAAGGCGCGGTCGGTGGCCTCGCCGGTGCGGTGCAGCAGCCCGTCGGTGTAGAGCAGAACCGTCTCTCCGGGTTCGGCGAGGATCTCCACGCTCGGCGCCTCCCAGCAGGCGAGCATGCCCAGCGGGGCGGAGACGGACGTCTCGACGAACTCGGTGCGGCGCTGTCCGATCAGCAGCGGCGGGCTGTGTCCCGCACCGGCCAGCGTGATCTTGCGCGCGGCCGGTTCGCAGTAGCCGAACAGGGCGGTGGCCGAGCGGGCCGGTTCGGTCAGCCGCAGCAGCAGCTCCAGGTCGGACAGGACGGCGACCGGGTCCTCCCCCTCCATCACGGCGTACGCGCGCAGCGACGCCCGCAGCCGTCCCATCGCGGCGACGGCGCTGGGACCCGAGCCGGTGACGGATCCCACGGCGAGGCCCAGGGCGGCGTCGGGCAGGGGCAGGGCGTCGTACCAGTCGCCGCCGCCGCGCGGGCCGGTGCGGTGCCGGGCGGCGAGCTGGACGCCGGCGACCCGGGGCAGCCGCGCGGGCAGCAGCTCGTCGGACATCGTGGCCATGGACGTGCGTGTGCGTTCCAGTTCGAGGAGCCGGGCCAGGTGCTCGGCGGCGTAGCGCGCGTAGAGGCCGGCGAGGTGGCATTGCCGCTCGCCCGGTTCGGCGGGCTCGTCGTAGAGCCACACGGCGGCGCCGAGGCGGCCGGCGGTGTCGGTGGCCAGGGGGAGGGCGTAGCTGGCGGCGTAGCCGAGGCGGGCAGCGACCTCGCGGTGGCGGGGGTCGAGTCCCTCCTCCGCGAACAGATCGGGCACGGCGATGCCGTCCTCGCCGCCCGGCAGGCCTTCGAGGATCCGGCCGTAGGACAGGGCGCTGCGCGGCACCGTCTCGATGTGGCCGAGGTCGGCGCGGGCGAGACCCAGGCCGATGGTGGTGTCCGGGCCGAGTCCGTCGCCCGGTTCGAGGACGACGAGGGCGCGCCGGGCACCCACCAGGGCGGCGCCGGCCCTCAGCAGTTCCTGGAGCGCCTCGTCGAGGGTGGTCGTGCGGGCCAGGCGTTCGGTGAGCTCGTGCAGGGTAGTGAGGTCGGAGACCCAGCCGGCGAGGCGGTCCTGGAGCACCGCGCCGGGAGGGGGCGGGGGAGGTGCGGGGGCGGCCGGGGACGAACCCGCCGCCACGGGCGCGACAGTGTGTGCGGGTGCTGGAACCGTTGAATCGATTCCAGCCACTTTCGGAGGGTGCGGAGCGTTCATGGCGTCCGGCCTTCCAACCGGTACGTACTGCTCAAAAGCATCGCAAACCCCCATGTCATTCTGCGTCGCTAGCAGTGTCTCCACATGTACACGCACTCGTGAGGAGATGTCCAGCATTGTCCTGCCGGGATTCCTGGTGTCCGTGAGGTGAGAGGGAACAACTCCCCTTCCTCTTGCGGAAATGCAAAATTGGCTTAAAACTGCCTCAGGGGACGGCTTATTGCGGTCGACTGGGCTTGCTCGACGGAGCGTCACAACGGTCGTGATGGGTACGTACTCGGTAAAGGCCAGGGGTGGTTGGGAACCACCCGGAACCTGGTGACGGAACCGGGCGTCCTATCCACCGACGACCGTGCCCCATCCTCCCGTGGCGGAGGCGGAGAGAAATACGCGCGACGGCAAACGCCATACTTCGCCACCCCTGCGCCACGCCCGTGCTTTCTGCAGACGCAGTATGGGCGGTACGGCCGCGGAGGCAGCCCAAAGCTCGACCCATAGGGGTTCCCCTTGCTTCAAGCAGGGGTGTGATGCGCCAACAGGTACGCACAGTGAAGTGATCGACACATGATGTGACGTGGACCACGGTGTTGCCAGGCGTGCAACGGAAAGGAACGAGCGCTCATGCGCGAGATCCTCGGAAGGCGACGCAGGCTCTTGTCCCAGCGCAGCGACGGGAAGCCTGAGCTGATCGACGCGGCCCTGACCTATGCGACGCAGTGGCGGTGGCCTGTGATGCCGGGTGTGGCGGCGGACCCGCAGCGGCACTCCCGCTGCAGCTGCCCCGACCCCGACTGCACGGTGCCCGGAGCACATCCCTTCGACCCCGGCCTCCTCGCGGCCACCACCGACGGACGCATGGTGCGCTGGTGGTGGGGCAACCGGCCGACGGCGCCGATCGTCCTGGCCACCGGCGGCCACGCCCCCTGCGCGGTCTCCCTGCCGGCCCTGCCGGCCGCCCGCGCCCTCAAGGCGCTCGACCAGATGGGCATGCGGCTCGGTCCGGTCGTCGCCTCCCCCGCCCGCTGGGCGATCCTCGTGAAGCCGTACTCCATGGAGCAGCTCGGCGAGCTGCTCTACGCCAAGGACTTCGTGCCCGGCTCCCTCCGCTTCCACGGCGAGGGCGGTTACCTGGCCCTGCCTCCGTCCGAGACCGGTGGTGGCGAGATCCGCTGGGAGCGCGCGCCGCTGCCCGGCTCGGCCTCCCCGTGGGTGCCCGATGTCGAGGCCGTGGTGGACGCCGTGGTCGAGGCCCTCACTCGTACGGGTGTGAGCGCGCCCGAGTTCTAGGGCCGTCGGGCGCGCCGGGCCCGGTGACCGCCCCGGCGCGTTAAGTTCCGGAACCATGCGGCGACACGCCCGGGGCCGCTCCCGGGACTCCCGAAAGACCAGATTCCTCGCCCTGGCGGGCGTCGTGGCGGCGTGCGCGATCGCACTGCCGCTGGCGGCGGCGTCCGCGGGGTCCACCGGGTCCGCTGGGCCCAAGGGTGCCGTGGGTTCCAAGGGTGCCGCGGGTTCGGTGGGTGCCGTGGGTTCCAAGGGTGCCGTGGGTTCGGTGGGTGCCGTGGGTTCCAAGGGTGCCGTGGGTTCGGTGGGTGCTGCGGGCTCGGGCCGTGCCGACTCCCGCGCGTCCGGTTCCCGTGCCCTACGGCCTTCCTCGCGCGCCGACGACAAGGCGCCCGGGGCCCCGGAGCCCTCCGCCGTCGCCGCTCTCCCCGTGCTCGGCCAGGGACTGTCGACCGCCGTGCGCTGCGGCCCCGAACTCACCTCCCCCGACGGCATCGAGGCACAGACCTGTGTGGTGACGCAGGGTGCGCAGACCTGGGCGCGGACCTACTACCGCAATGCGACGGGTGAGGCGCTGGACGCCGTGCTGAGCCTGATGGGTCCTGATGACCGGAACGTGCGTATGACGTGCGCCGTGGGGGCGGAGGACGAGCCGGGGACCTGTGAGACGCCCCGGGAGCCCGCACGTGGAAATCCGGCGGCGTACACGGCCGTCGCGGAGTTCGCGGAGCGGGGCGGGCTGGGGCCGCTGCTGCTGCGCTCGGGGAGCAACTCACCTGCAGGAACGGGCAGTTGACGAGCTGCTGCGTTCGGTGAACGGAAGCGGAGACGCAAAGACCCGGTTGCTGGCGACGGGGGATGCACCAGCAACCGGGCTACAGGAACGGTAACAAGAGATCGGCGGTTCGCAAATTCGAACTCGCCTTTCCAGTCACCGACTGGCCTGTCCCCGACGGGAGTTGCGATCCGTCGAAGGCGCGACACCCCGGCCGGCCGGTGGTCCGGCCGACCGGGTGCCGGGCGGGCGTCAGCTGAGCGTGACCTGCCGGTTGGTGAGGCCGCCGCGGGCGCGGCGCTCGTCCGGGGTGAGCGGCTCGTCCGACGCCAGGGCGGTGGCGAGGCGCTCGGCGAACTCCGCCGCCGGCTTCTCGACGTCCTCGGCCGTGACCCCGCTGGGCAGGTCCCACACCGGCACCGTGAGTCCGTGAGCGCGGAAGGAGCCCACCAGGCGGGTGCCCTCGCCGAGGCTGGAGCGGCCCGCGGCGTGCAGCCGCGCGAGCGCGTCCAGAAGCAGCTCCTCGGCGTGCGGCATGACCCACCGCAGATGGTTCTTCTCCGGCGTCTCGCACCAGTACGCGGCGTCCACGCCCTGGAGCTTGACGGTCGGGATGGCCGCGGCGTTGGCCCGCTCCAGGGAGGCGGTCACGTCGGGCGTGGCATTCTCCGGATCCGGCACCCAGAACTCGAAGCCGCTGTGCACTTCTGGCTCGAACGCGCCCTCGGGGTCGAGCAGGTCCTGCAGCCGCGGGCTGTCGGCCGGGGCGCGGCGGCCCTGGACGGGCGTGCCCGGCTCGGCTTCCAGGGCGCGCTGGAGGGTGTCGGCGAGGTCGCGGCTGATGTCGCCGGACGAGGTGTCGTTCTGCAGGCCGAGCAGGACCGAGCCGTCGTCGCGGCGCAGCGCCGGCCAGGCCATGGGGAGGACCGTGGCCAGGGTGACCGCCGGGACGCCCTCGGGCAGGCCGTCCTTGAGGGTCAGCTCGACCGTGGCCGCCGGGACCAGCTCGCGCAGGGCCACCCAGTCGCACTCGCCGGGCAGGCCCTCGAAGGGGCGGTGCACCAGCTCGGTCGCGGCGTGCGAGGCGGCCCGGCCGTGGCAGGCCTTGTAGCGGCGGCCGCTGCCGCAGGGGCAGGGTTCACGAGCGCCGACGACCGGAACGTCTCCATCGGCACCAGCGGTGCGGGCTCCGCCCGTGGTCTGCGGGCGCTTGGCCTTCGTCTGGGGTCGCTTCTTGGCCATCGATGGGTCTCCCGGTTACGGCTCGTCTCGTACGGTCGCGAGCCTAGCCGTTCGTGCCCGGGGCGACGGGGTCCTGTGGACAACCGCCGGTCCAGCGCGGCGTACGGGCTCGGTACCTGCCGTTCTCGGTCCCCGCGGTTCTCGGTCCCCGCGGTTCTCGGTCCCCGCGGTTCTCGGTCCCTGCGGTTCTCGGTCCCTGCGGTTCTCGGTCCCTGCGGTTCTCGGTCCCTGCCGTTCTCAGTCCATGTCGTCGAAGGCGTCCGCGAAGTCGAGCCCGGGTATCCGGGAGACCGCGGGGGCGATGACGCGCGTGGCGAAGTCGTCGCGGCGGTGGCCCGCGTCCGGGTCGTGGACGTCGTCATGGACGATGACCCACACGGTGACCTCGCCGCGGGTGTCGTCCCGCACGCCCCAGTCGTCGGCGAGCGCGGTGATGATGTTCAGCCCGCGGCCGCCGTGTGCCGTGACCGACGGGGTCGCGGGGGCGGGGCGGGTCGGGCCGCCGCCGTCCGTGACCTCGACGACGAGCCGGCCGGCCGGTTCCACGCGCCAGGCGGCACGGACGTCGCCGTCACCGGCGAACGCGTCGCCCAGCGGCCTGCCGTGCTTGCACGCGTTGCTCAAGAGTTCGGACAGGATCAGTACGGCGTCGTCGATGACCGATTCCGCGACTCCACCTCTGCGCAGCTGCGCCCGCATCCGGTGTCGCGCCTCCCCCACGCCCGCAGGGCCATGGGGTACGGCCATGCTCGACGACGTGGGCACCTCCTGTGCCACCACCAACGCCACCCCCGAGACCTCCTTCGCCCCACGCCACGGTGTGGATGCCCCATTGGCCTGTACCGGAAACCGGCCGATCCACGTCCGGTGACGCATTCACCATGAGCGAATACGGACCGAACGCACCGGAGCGCTCCCTGTAATCGCATGGCCGGAATTCATCGGTGTGGCCGAGAAGGGAGGATCCCGCCCGCCGAGGCCCGGGGTCAAGAGGTGTGCGTGGTTCTGGTGTGACTTGAGAGGTTGGGGGTGCGGGAGCCGGACGTCAGCGGCCCAGCTGGTCCAGCACCGCGCGCGGGCGGTTGGTGATGATGGCGTCGACGCCCAGTCCGACGCAGTGGTCCACGTCCCCGGGCTCGTTCACGGTCCACACGTGCACCTGGTGTCCGGCCTGCTTCAGGCGCTCGATGTACGTGGGGTGGTTGCGCACGATCCGGATGGAGGGCCCGGCGATCCGTACGCCCGGGGGCAGCCGTCCGTCGCGCAGCCGGGGTGAGAGGAACTGCGTCAGGTAGACCGTCGGAAGGGTCGGCGAGGCGGCACGCACGCGGGTCAGCGAGCGGGCGGAGAAGCTCATGACCCGCACCTGTGACTCCTCCGCGGAGGCCGGGGCGTCGAGGCCGAAGCGCTTCAGCAGGACCAGCAGCCGGTCCTCGACCTGGCCCGCCCAGCGGGTGGGGTGCTTGGTCTCGATGGCCAGTTCCACCCGGCGCGGGGCGTCGGCGACGAGTTCCAGCAGCCGTTCCAGGGTGAGGACGGAGGTCGCCTCGCGGTCCTCCGGGCGGTGCTCCCACTCGGGTTCCTCGTCGCGTCCCTTCCAGGCCTCGCCCGTCTTCCAGGAGCCGAAGTCCAGGGCGGCGAGGTCGGCGAGCTCCAGCGCGGAGACCGCACCGCGGCCGTTGGACGTACGGTTGATCCGGCGGTCGTGTACACACACCAGGTGGCCGTCGGCGGTGAGGCGCACATCGCATTCGAGGGCGTCCGCGCCGTCCTCGATCGCCTTGGTGTACGCGGCCAGGGTGTGTTCCGGGGCGTCCTCGGAGGCTCCGCGGTGGGCGACGACTTGAATCACGTGCTGTCGTGCGTGGGTCACCGCGTCATGGTGCCACCGAGTGCGGGTACGCGTCCGGTCGGACGGACTCGACGGTGGGACAAGTCCGGACGGAGGCATTGGGATTGCATCCTTTTGGCCAGTAATGACCTATATAAAGAATGGCCGCGGACGCACAGGCACCGCTTATGGTGCTCTGACGGCCTGTGGGAAAAGCTGACGGCATACAAAGGGACAAGCACAGCTGCAGCGCGCCGGACCAGTCGACCGGCGTGGGACAGCGTGACCGAGTGCGACCCGGAAAACAGCCGTGGATCTAGGAGAGAAGCTGTGAGCACCGAGAACGAGGGCACCGCGGTACCCCCCGCCCCGTCCGCACCCCCCGTGCCGGGGGACGCTCCCGCTGCTCCGGCGCCCCAGGCACAGGCCCCCCAGGGGCCGTACGGGCAGGACGCCCAGGGGCAGGCCCCCCAGGGGCAGGGCGCATCCGGCGACGCCGGCCACACCGGCGCCTCCTCTTCCGCCCCCGACCCGTCCTGGCCCCCGCCCCCGCCGCCGACCGCCCCCTACGGCGACGGCGGTTCCGGGACCGGCCCGGGCGGCTGGGGCTCGTCGTACCAGCCGGCGCCGAAGTCCGGCCGCGGGCGCGGTGGTCTGGTCGCCGCGGTCCTGGTGGCCGCCCTGGTGGCGGGCGGCCTCGGCGGCGGGCTCGGCTACGTGCTGGCGAAGGGCAACGACGAGAGCACCGGCTCGACGACGGTCTCGGCCTCCGCGAACGGCGGTGACGTCAAGCGCGACCCGGGCACGACCGCGGGTGTCGCCGCCAAGGCGCTGCCCAGCACGGTCACGATCGAGGCCGAGAGCACCAGCGGCGAGGGCGGCACCGGCACGGGCTTCGTCTTCGACAAGCAGGGCCACATCGTCACCAACAACCACGTGGTGGCGGACGCGGTGGACGGCGGCAAGCTCACGGCGACCTTCCCGACCGGCAAGAAGTACGACGCCGAGGTGGTCGGTCACGCGCAGGGCTACGACGTGGCGGTCATCAAGCTCAAGGACGCCCCCTCCGACCTGAAGCCGCTCACCCTCGGCGACTCGGACAAGGTGGCCGTCGGCGACTCGACCATCGCGATCGGCGCCCCGTTCGGCCTGTCCGACACGGTGACGACGGGCATCATCAGCGCCAAGAACCGCCCGGTGGCCTCCAGCGACGGCAGCGGCAGCCAGGCGTCGTACATGAGCGCCCTGCAGACCGACGCCTCGATCAACCCGGGCAACTCCGGCGGTCCGCTGCTGGACGCGCAGGGCAATGTCATCGGCATCAACTCCGCGATCCAGTCCACCGGCAACGGCGGCTTCGGCACCGGTCAGTCGGGCTCGATCGGCCTGGGCTTCGCCATCCCGATCAACCAGGCCAAGTACGTCGCCCAGGAGCTGATCAAGAACGGCAAGCCGGTGTACGCGAAGATCGGCGCGTCCGTCTCCCTGGACGACAGCTCCGAGGGCGCGCAGATCACCGACCAGGGCGCGGGCGGCGCGGCGCCGGTCGAGCCGGGCGGCCCGGCCGCCAAGGCGGGCCTCAAGCCGGGCGACGTCATCACCAAGCTGGACGACCGGGTGATCGACTCCGGCCCCACGCTGATCGGCGAGATCTGGACCCACCAGCCCGGCGACAAGGTCACGATCACCTACGAGCGCGGCGGCAGGCAGCACACGGTCGAGGTCACGCTCGGCTCCCGCGTCGGCGACAACTGACGCCCACCCGCCCGCACCGACCCGTTACCCTTGTCCCCGCGCCGCCGATCACGGCCGGCGCGGGGAGGCGTGCCCGAGCGGCCGAAGGGAACGGTCTTGAAAACCGTCGTGGCAGCGATGTCACCGTGGGTTCAAATCCCACCGCCTCCGCGCAGGTCATAGATGTGGCAGTACGGAAGGGGCGCCTCTCGCCGAGAGGCGCCCCTTCCGCGTGGAACAACTGCGGCGGGCTCTGCGCCGTCTTCAGGCGTGAGCCCCCCCACGACGCCAGGAGTGCCATGACGAACACCAAGGCCCGGACCGCCGCGGTGATCACCCCCGTCGGGCATGAGGCCCAGGGCGAGGCGAGGGCGCTGGCGCGGGAGGGGCGGGCGGGCAAGGCCGTGCGGCGGTTGCGCAAGGACTCGTGGCTCAAGCGGGGGCCGGCGCGGGAGGCCCTGGAGTTGCTGGTCGACGGGCAGGAGCTGCCCACGAGCAGCGGTACGCGCTGGAGGCCCTGCGTCGGCCCCGTGCTCCGCTGGTCGGTACGCTCTGGGGCCCTGCGTCGGCCCGATGCTCCGCTGGTCGGGGAGCTGACCGCGCTGCTCGGCAGCGGCCGGCAGATCGCCGCGGTCTCGCTGCTGCGCGAGCGGACCGGGATCGACCTGGCCGGCGGCTATCACCTCGTCGTGGAACCGGGCAGCCGGCCGCTCACGCCCTGAGCACTACGATCACCAGGGCGTGCCGGTCGGAGAAGGGTGGGTGAGCGTCGCCGTGAGTCGGCGCATCGTCGTCGTCACCGCCGTGCACGGCCCCCATGCCCGGTTCCTGCCGGAGGCCTACGCGTCGTTGTGCGCGCAGCGGCTTCCCGAGGGCTGGGAGTGGCACTGGGTCGTGCGGGAGGACGGGGAGAGCGAGGACGTCGGGCCGTACGTGCCGAGGGACGCGCGCGTGACGTTCCGGCAGGGGCGGGCCGGGGGGCCCGGGGTCGCGAGGACCATGGCGCTGGCCCACGGGGACGGGCCGTACGTGAAGGTCCTCGACGCCGACGACCAGTTGGCGCCGGGCGCGCTCGCGCGGGATCTCGCCGTGCTGGAACGGGACCCGGACCTCGGATGGGCCACGTCCCGGGTGCTCGACCTCCTGCCCGACGGGTCGACCGTCGGGTTCCCGGGCGATCCGGACCAGGGGCCGATAGAGCGCGGAGCCGTGCTCGCGCACTGGAAGGCGAACGGCTTCCTCGCGCAGGTGCATCCCGCCTCGCTGTTCGTGCGACGGGAGTTGCTGCTCGCCCTGGGCGGCTGGATGGCGCTGCCCGCCTCGGAGGACACGGGGCTGTTACTGGCGCTGAACGCGGTGAGCCGGGGCTGGTTCTCGGGGGAGGTGGGCCTGCTGTACCGGAAGTGGGACGGGCAGGTGACCGGACAGGCGGCCCACGTGGACCGGGCCGAGCGCGAGGTGCGGATGGCGGTCGTGGAGGCCAGGGCCAGGGCGCTGTCCCGACTTCGGTGGGGTGCCTCGGCCGCGCTATGAGAGCAGTTCGGTCTGCGCCGTGGCCGTCGGCGTCAGGTCGTGGCGGGTGTAGTGCTCCGTGCCCAGCAGCCGTTCCCGTTCGGGCGCGGGGAGGGCGGCGACGAGGCCCGGCGCTGCTCCTCGCGTCACCTCCGTGCGGTGGGCCAGGATCGCCGCGACCTTCCGCTCCAGCCAGGGAGTGACGTCGACGGTGGCGGTGACGCGTTCACCGGGGACCGTGAAGAGGGCCTTCCCGACGGTGGCGAGGTGTCCACCCCATGCCTCGACCGCCGCGTGCGGGTGCGTGGACAGGTACAGGACGCTCGGCTGCCAGGGCTCTCCCGCGTCCGGATACAGGCGTTCCAGGCCGGCGGCATGGACCGCGAGCGCGGTCACGCGGTGGGTGTGCACATGGTCCTCGTGGCCGGTCGGGCCGCCGTAAGCGTCATGGGTGACGACGATCTCCGGGCGGAAGTCCCGGAGGTGTGCGACCAGTTCCCGCACCGTCTCGTCCAGTGGGGCGGCGCACCAACGGGGCCTGCCCGGAGCCGAGTGCGGGACCCGGGAGTCGGCGTAGCCCAGCATGCGCGGGGTGCCCGCGCCCAGGATGCGGAGCGCCTCGGCCAGTTCCACGGCGCGCGGGGTGTCCGCCGACCAGGTCGCCGTGACGACCGCCGTGCGCGCACCCTCCGACGCGTGGCGGGCGAGGACACCGCCCGCCGACAGGGACTCGTCGTCGGGATGGGCGAAGACCGCGAGCAGGCTCGGTGTCGGCATCCGTTCTCGCTACGGCCGGTCCGGTGCCGGCGGCGGTGCCTGGGTGATGCTGATCGCCTGGCTCGGGCACTTCTCGACCGCCTCCAGGATCGACGGATCCCCGCCCGTCTCCTCGCGGCCCGGGCGGACGACGCCGAAGCCGTCGACGAAGTCGAAGACCGCCGGGGCCCGGTGGGCGCACTCGGCGGAGCCGTAGCAGAGGTCGCGGTCCACGAAGACCCTCATGCCCCTTTGTCCCCCTCCTGACGGCATCGGGACCAGGAACCCCATGGCCGTCGGGAGTTGACTGCCCAGTGGGACGCGGGCTGAACCGGGCCGGTCACCGCGTGTCTCCGGCGGTCGCCAGCCAGTGGGCGACCCGTCGTACGGCGGCCTCGTCGAGTCGTTCGACCAGGGCCTGGACGGTCGTGTCGTCCTCGGGGGAGAAGTCGTAGAGGCCCGCCTTGGTCAGGGCGGCCATGAGGACCTGGTGGCGGCGGCCGGTCATCCGTTCCGCCAGCTTGGCCGGTCCGCCGGGGGAGCGCTCGGGCACGGGCTCGGGGATCGGCTCGGGAATGGGCTGAGAAGTGGTGGTCCGGCGATGCGGGGTGTCGAAGCGGTGCCATGCGCCGTCCCTCGGTCCCCACAGGGCGACCGTCACCTCGTCGCCCCGTGCGCGCAGGGTCTGGGTCATCTCGCCGAGGGCGTACAGCACGGGCGTGCGGTGGGGCGATTGCGCGGCCGTCCGCCAGGAGCCCGTGGCCGGTCGGTAGAACATCGCGACCCAGCGCGGAGCACCCTGCGGTCGTGGGCTCTCGGGACGTGACTCCACTGCGCTCACCCCTGTACATCGCTCCGGAAGCGGTACGGCAGGGCGACCATAGCTGACGGGTCGTCAGTTGGCCAGGGTCGATCGAGTGGGTTCGCCGGGTGCGAGTACACGGTCCGCCGGGGGTAGGGGGTGATGTCCGACGGGGGTGCGGGGCGGTGTCCGCCAAGGAGGCTCACCACGTCGTCCGGCACCGGTCCCTCCCCTCGTGGGGACCGGTACCGAACGGTGGAGCTGCCGTCGTCCGGCTCGGACGGAAGCTGACCGGATGGGTGCTCTGCTGCGTCCGGATCCTGCCATTTCCGGCCACGGAGGAGGAGGTTCCGGCGCTTGGCGGACGGTATTGCCGCAGGTCAGCCATATAGGGTGAGTTTTCCGGTCCGGACGTCCAGGCGTGGAAGTAAGGAGCTGAGACCTTGAGTTCCGACTCGGGGGCACGCACCGCCTTCGCGGAACGCCTCGCACTGCTGTACAAGGAAGCCGGCAACCCTCCCCTCAAGCGTGTGTCCGAGGCGGTCGTCCGGCTTCAGCGCGTCGACGAACGCGGTCGGCCCGTGCGGGTGTCCGCCCAGCGCATCAGTGACTGGCGCCGGGCCCGGAACGTACCCGCCCAGTTCCCCGCTCTTGCGGCGGTGCTGCACGTGCTGATCCCCGACGCGCGGCGCTCGCGGCCGACTCCGGTCTCCCCCGGTCTGTACGACCTCGGCCAGTGGCATCGGCTGTGGGAGAGCGCGGTGGCCGACCCGGTCGGCGAGCGTCCCGCGGGGTCCGCGTCCGCCGCCGAGGACGGGCAGCGGTCCGCGGACGACACCGCGTCGGCGCCCGGCGGGGTCTGCCCGTACCGGGGGCTGGCCTCCTACCGGCGCGAGGACGCCCGGTGGTTCTTCGGCCGGGAGCGGAGCACGGACGCGCTCGTCACCCAGCTCGGGGCCGTCGCGGGGGCCGGCGGGCTGGTCATGCTCGTGGGCGCGTCGGGGGCGGGGAAGTCCTCGCTGCTGAACGCCGGTCTGGTGCCCGCCCTGCGGGACGGCGCGCTGGGCGGTGACGACGGCGAGGGCGAGGGGAGCGGTGACGGGAACGCCGGCGGGAACGGGCGGGCGCGAGAGGTGGTGCAGCTCGTACCGGGCGGCGATCCGCTGGCGGAACTGGGCCGGTGCATTCCCGAGCTGGCGGCCCTCGTCTCGGCCTCGATCCCGCCCGGGAAGGCCTTGGCACGGCCCGAGGCAGTGGGGTCCGACGCCGCCCCCGCAGCGCCACCCGGATCTTCCGAGACCTCTCTCGCGGAGCGACCCGGATTTTCCGAGACCTCTCTCGCGGAGCGACCCGGATTTTCCGAGACCTCTCTCGCGGAGCGACCCGGATTTTCCGAGACCTCCCTCGCGGAGCGACCCGGATCTTCCGACGCCTCCCCCACAGGCGAGCCCACCCAGCCTCTCTCCCCGACAGGCGAGCCCACCCAGCCTCTCTCCCCGACAGGCGACCCCACCCAGCCTCTCTCTCCGACAGGCGAGCCCACGCAGCCACCCTCCCCCGCAGGCGACCCCGCCCCGCAGCAGCCCGGACACCCAACCGCCCCGGAATCCGACGCCCCGCCCTTAACGACCGCCCCGCCCTCCTCCACCGCCCCGCCCTCCTCCACCGCCCCGCCCTCCTCCACCGCCCCGCCCTCCTCCGAAGCCGTCCGCGCCGCCGTCTCCTCCTGGGCCCGGCGAGTGGACCCCTCCGGAGCCCGGCCGGTCGTCATCGTGGACCAGTTCGAGGAGACGTTCACCCTCTGCCCCGACGAGGCGGACCGGCGTACCTTCGTCGAGGTCCTGCACGCCGCCTGCTCGCCCGCCGGCCCCGGCGAACCGGCCCCGGCGATCGTGGTGCTGGGCATACGCGCCGACTTCTACGACCGCTGCCTGCGGTACCCCGAGCTGGCCGACGCGCTCCAGCACCGGCACATGGTGCTCGGGCCGCTCACCACCACGGAACTGCGCGAGGCGGTGACCGGCCCGGCCAAGGCCGTCGGTCTGGAGCTGGAACCGGGGCTCGCGGAGCTGATCGTCCGGGAGGTCAGCACCGACGGCCCGCGCGGGGCGCACGACGCCGGCGTGCTGCCACTGCTCTCGCACGCCCTGCTCGCCACCTGGCAGCGACGCAAGGCGGGCCGGCTCACGCTGGCCGGCTACCGCGCGGCCGGTGGCATCCAGGGCGCGGTCGCGGCGACCGCCGAACGGGCCTGGACCGGCCTCGACCCGGCCGCGCGCACCGCTGCCCGGCTGCTCCTGCTCCGTCTGGTCCGGCTGGGCGAGGACACCCAGGCCACGCGCCGCCGCGGGACCCGGCGTCAGCTGGCCGAGGAGTCGACCGACCCGGGCAAGACCGAGGAGTCCCTCGAAACGCTGGTCCGCGCCCGGCTGGTGACGCTCGACGCGGAGACCGTGGAGATCACCCACGAGGCCCTGCTGCACGCCTGGCCGCGCCTGCGCGACTGGATCGACGAGGACCGGCAGGGCAATCTGCTGCGCCAGCGCCTGGAGGAGGACGGCCGGGCCTGGGAGGAGTCGAACCGCGACGCCTCACTGCTCTACCGAGGCTCCCGGCTGGAGCAGGCTCACGGCTGGGCGAGGTCCGCCGGGGACACGTTCCTGACCCGCAGCGCCGTGGAGTTCCTGGCCGCGTCGGTGCGGCTGCGCAGGCGGATCATCTGGATCAGCCGGGGCGCGGTGGCGACGCTCGTCGTCCTGGCGGTGGTGGCCGTCGGGTCGGCCGTCGTCGCCTGGAAACAGCGGGACGAGGCCGTCTTCGAGCAGGTGCTCGCGCAGTCCGACCGCCTGCAGGACACCGATCCGTCGCTGTCCGCGCAGCTCGACCTGGTGGCGCACGGGCTGCGGCCGGACGACAAGGGCGCGAACAGCCGCCTGATCTCCATCGTGAACGCCCCGCTCTCCACACCTCTCACCGGCCACACGGGCGCCGTCTACCTCACGACCTTCAGCCCGAACGGACGGATCCTGGCCACCGCCAGCTACGACCGGACCGTGCGGCTGTGGGACGTCGCCGACCCCAAGCGCCCCAAGCCGCTGGGCAACCCCCTGACCGGGCACACGAGCTGGGTGAGCAGCGCGGTCTTCAGCCCGGACGGCCGGACGCTCGCCAGCGCCTCCGACGACGGCACCGTACGGCTGTGGGGCGTGTCCGACCCCGGGCACCCGAAGTCGCTGGGCAAGCCCCTGACCGGGCATGACGGCACGATCTACCTGATCGCCTTCAGCCCGGACGGGCGCACGCTGGCCTCCGCGGGCGACGACGGCACCGTACGGCTGTGGAACACGTCCGACCCGCGTCGGCCGCGGGCCCTGGGCGAGCCCCTGACCGGGCACACGGCCGCCGTGCGCTCGGTGGCGTTCGACCCGGACGGGCGGACGCTGGCCGCGGGGGGCGACGACGGCACGATCCGGCTGTGGGACGTCTCCGACCCCGCGCGCCCGGAGCCGGCCGGGACGCCACTGGCCGGGCACACGGCCACCGTGCACTCCGTGGCCTTCAGCCCCGACGGCCGCACCCTCGCCAGCGGCAGCGCGGACGGCACCGTACAACTGTGGAACATGGCCGGTCCGGGCCGCCCGGCCGCGATCGGCGCGCCGCTGACCGGTCACACCGGTCCGGTCTGGTCGGTGGCCTTCAGCCCCGACGGGAACATGCTCGCCGCGGCCAGCGCGGACAGCACCGCGAGCCTGTGGAAGGTCAGCGACCCGGAGTACCCGTCGCAGGTCGGCGGTCCCCTCGCGGGCAGCAGCGGCGAGATGTACGCGCTGGGCTTCAGCCCCGACGGGCGCACCCTCGCCACCGGGGCGGGGGACAACAAGGTCCGCCTGTGGTCGCTGCCGACGTCGGACATGACCGGCCGGACCGGAGTGTTCCGGCCGGACGGGCGGCTGCTCGCGACGGCGGCGCGGGACGGGCGGATCCGGCTGTGGGACGTGCGCAGGCCCGGCAGGCCGGTGCGGTTGGGCGAACCGTTCCGCCCGGGCAAGGGCGACGTGCGCTCCCTGGAGTTCTCCCCGGACGGCCGCACGCTCGCGGTCGTGACGGGCGACCGGGTGGTCGAGCTGTGGAGCCTCGGCGACCCCGAACGCCCGGTCCGCCACGGCTCTCCCGCCCCCCTGCACATCCGGTACGCCGACCCGCTGGCCTTCAGCCCGGGCGGGCAGGTCCTGGCCACCGCCTACGACGACCGCACCATCCAGCTGTGGAACGTGGGCGATCCGGCCCGCCCGCGCCCGCTCGGCAAGCCCCTCACCGGCCACAAGGGCTATGTCAACCACCTCGTGTTCAGCCCGGACGGCCGGACGCTCGCCAGCGGCAGCGCGGACGGCACGATCCGGCTGTGGAACGTGACCGCCCCCGGCCGGGCGACCCTGATCGGGAAGCCGCTGCGGGGCCACCTCGGAGCGGTCAACGCGCTCGCCTACAGCCGTGACGGCCGCACCCTGGCCAGCGCCGGTGACGACAACTCGGTGCGCCTCTGGGACATCTCGGGCCGCGCCGAGGCCTCCCAGCAGGCGCGGCTCACGGGCCACACGGAGGCGGTCGTGTCGCTGACGTTCAGCCGGGACGGCCGCACCCTGGCCAGTGGCGGCAACGACAGCACCGTCCGGCTGTGGAACGTCTCCGACCCCTCGCACGCCACCGCGATCGGTCAGTCGATGAGCCCCAACTCCAAGACCGGCACCTTCCTGGCGTTCAGGCCGAACAGCCAGATGCTGGGGGTGTCGAGCGGCGCGGACACCATCCGGCTCTGGGACCTCGACGTCGACACGGCCGTGCGCCGCATCTGCTCGATGACCCGGGGTGTGCTGACGCAGGACACCTGGCGGGAGTACCTGCCCCGGCTCTCCTACGATCCGCCGTGCGACGGCTGACGCGGTCGTCCCGTCCAACGAGCCCGGCAATCACGACAGTTGCGTGATACGAGTCACAACCGGGCCTTCGTGGCGGCCAGTCGGCTCGTGGTGGGCAAGCGCTTGTTACCCTTGGCCATAGCTCGACCGCTGGTGCATCCCCCGTCGCCAGCGGTCGAGCCTTTTCCAACGGCCTGTTCAGCGCCCCGTTCAGCGCCCCGTTCAGCGCCCCGTTCAGCGCCCCGTTCAGCGCCCCGTTCGGTGCGGCCGAGGCACAGCTCTCAGCGCAGGTCGAGGCGCATCAGGATCCGGGGATGACCGGCCAGGACCGACGTCGTGTCCGCCGCGTGGACGAAGCCGGCGCGCTCGAAGTTCTTCCTGAGACCCGCGTAGGCCATCGTCAGGTCGACCCTGGCGTCGCCGTTGTCCAGGGGATACGCCTCGATCACCGGCGCGCCCCGGTCCCGGGCGAATGCGACGGCGCCGGCGATGAGGGCGTGCGAGATGCCCTGCTTGCGGTGGCCGGGGCGGACCCGGACGCACCAGAGCGACCACACCGGCAGGTCGTCGACGTGCGGGATCTTGCGGTTGCGGGCGAACGAGGTGTCCGCACGCGGGGCGACGGCGGCCCAGCCGACCGGTTCGTCACCGTCGTGGGCGAGCACCCCCGGGGGCGGCTGCGCGCGGCACAGCTCGGCGACGTACTCGCCGCGGGCCGGGCCGCGCAGTTCGTTGTTGAGCCGGGAGGGGAGCCGGTAGCTCAGACACCAGCAGGCGTTCGCCCCGGGCGACTTCGGCCCGAGCACGGCACGGACGTCCTCGAAGTCCCCGGCCGGCCGGACGACGATGCTCATGCCCCCACGATGCCACGCACGGGGCGGCCGCGCCCCGGGAGACAGGGCCCGGCCGGGCCGAACGCGTTCACCGCGTCTCGCCCTGTGCGGACGCCGCCCGCAGCAGCCGCAGTTGGCCGATCTCGGCCACGTTCTTCATCAGCTCCGCGTTCACCCAGGCCAGCATGTGGGCGACGGTGTACTCGGGGTCGTCCGGCAAGGGGAACGAGGCCGCGGCGTCCAGGTCCGGGTCGGTGAGGTCGTCCAGGACCTTGAGCCACTCGGTGCGCAGGCCGCGCAGCCACTCCACCGTGGGGGCGCCCTCGCCGGGCCAGACGATGTCCTCGCGGTCGCGCGGCGGGCGGCCCTGTACGTGGTCGAGGGTGACGCTCCACCACCATCCGAGGTGCCAGCTCACCCAGCCGAGGGTGGGGACGGGCACCGGGTCGGGTTCGGTGTCCGCCCAGTCCGGGACCCAGGTGCCGTCGGGCCCCCGGCGCATCGCCCAGCAGTACGCCACGGGCTCCCACAGGAAGTCCTCCGGCTCCAGCCGCTCCAGGTGGTACTCGAACAGCGACCAGGTCAACTCGAACTGCCGGCGCAGCAGTTCGGTACGGGAAGCGCTCATCGGACGACCCTACGTACGTGCCGGGGCGTCCCGGGCCAGAACCGGCCAGTCGAGGGTGCGCAGCGCGGGCTCGGCGTCACAGTCCGAGGGCAGGCGCGGCGTGGACTGGAACCAGACGACGGTCAGGCGCGAGCGGTAGGCGACCGGGTCGCGGGCCGGGTCCAGGGCCGCGGAGTGGAACGTGCCGAGGCAGGCCACGGCGGGCAGCACCTCGACCGGCCCGAGGCCGCCCGCGTACTGGTCGGGGTACTCGCGCCGGGGCGGGACGAGGTGCACCGGTGTGCCCGGGCGGGACCGCTCGGCGGCCCGCAGGAGGTCCCGGATCCGCAGGTCGTTCAGCGGCTTGCAGGGGTAGCCGTCCTGGAGGTCGCCGTAGGTCGAGGAGAAGCGCAGCTCGGCGAGGTCCACCGGGCGGCCGGAGGCCAGGACGAGGCGGGCGAGCGCCAAGGCGGGTGTTCTCGCATGGTGGGGCGCCGGGGCCGGCGATGGTGCGTGGCGGTGCATCGAGGTCTTCCGGTGGGGGTCATGGGCGGGGTGCTGCTCACGGCCGGTGCCCCGTCATCCGTGCCGCCGAGGCGATCGTCGTCCGGGCCTCCCGCTCGGACAGGCCGGTGTGCAGAGCCGCGTCGACCAGGGGGGTCACGAGCGCCGGGCCGATGCCGTCCTCGTAGGCGCGGCAGGCCGCCCAGAACAGGCGGGTGTTGCGCTGGCCCTCGTGCGCGGCCAGGACGAACTGGACCAGGCCCTGGCCGTGCCCGTCGGCCGCCGTGGCCACCGGGTGGTGGGCGCGGGGAGGCGGGAGCAGCAGCCGGAGCAGGGAGCGGGGGCAGGGGGCGGGGGCGAGGTGTGCGGTGCCGGGGGCGGCGGCGTACACACCCTGGCCCGTGCGGGAGCCGGGGCCGACCAGGTAGCCGCCCGCGCCCCGGATGTCGATGCCGGGAGCGAGCCGGCCCGCCGAGTTGGGGACGACCACCTCGGGCGGGCCGCTCAGCCACAGGTGCCGCCCGCCGGACGGGGTCACGACGACCACGGTCGGCGGGATCGTGAACAGGTGCCGCAGCGCCAGCTCGCGCAGGGCGGCCGAGGAGTCCGTGCCGGTCTTCACGTCCAGGTCGAGGCCGATCAGATGGTGCGGGGGCAGCCCGCAGGCGATGCCGTAGCCGGTCGCCCAGGGCGCGGCGGCGAACAGCTCGCGGATGCGGTCCGGGTCGCTGGAGGCGTCGTAGACCCCGTGCCCGAGGCGGCCGCACGCGCCGTGGCAGGGGGAGGGGGCGGGGTCGTCGGGGTGCGGGGAGCGCAGGGCCGGGAGCTTGGAGCGGGACAGGGGGATGACGGCCAGTCCGCGTTCGGCGGCTGACAGGGCGTGTGCGAGGGCCAGCGTCGTGGCCTGCCGGTCGGTGGTGGCCATGACGCTAGTTTCGTACGTACGTTCGAAAAAGGAAAGAGGGGGCGGGTGCGACGCGCCGGGGTCGGGCGGTGGCCGGCGAAAGTGCTGGAACGCTTCGTCCCTTGCGGCACCCGGGTTCGAACGCTCCCTTTCACTCCCGTCCGGTACGGAAGTGACGGAGAGGGGTTTATCGACATGACCTCACGCTTGTGTGCGATAGCGGCTTCCGGTGTGGTTCGCCGGGGATTCGGTGGGCAACTCTGGACTCGCGACGTCGAGCACCGCACCGGGACGGTCGGCCGACTTGCTTGGTGGCGGCAGTGGTGCAGGTACGGGCGGTCGTCAGCCGGTGCGCCCTCGGTTCCCGAAAGTCCTGGAGGGGCAAAAAACATGGTCAAGCATCCCTACCGCCCGCGTCATCGCGGCCGTCTGCGCCCTTCCGCTCGCAGTCGCCCTCTTCACCGGTGTCGCGACGGCGGACAACGGCGCCTTCGCGGACAACGGACCCATCGCGTCCGTCACGGAGGCCTAGCAGGGCATCCTCGGCAGCGGCAGCGGCAGCGGCGACAACTTCGGCAACGCGGCCACCACCCAGCAGCGGGCCGTCGGTGACGGCGCCTCGAACCAGAGCAACACCGCGCAGGTCAACGGCTCGGAGTTCACGGCCGTCGACCAGGGCAACGCCAACACCGCTGTCGGCTTCTCCCCGCTGTGGTGGTGAGCTGACCGGGCCGGTGCGGCGGCAACGGCCCAGGTGTCGTGGGGGTGTGTCTCGTGGGGTGACACATGTCTGAGCGGCGGTACTCCGGTACCGCCGCGCAGGCGATTTCGCGTCTGCGGGGTCTTGACGGAGCACGGTATCTGACGGACAGTCAGAAACCGTGAGTGGTGAGCCGGAGGTCCACGAGGAGTTCGAGGCGCGCCTGAAGGCCTACGAGGGCCGGCCGGCCGCCACCGGGGTCGGCCGCGACCCGGTCAACGAGCCGATGATCAGGCACTGGTGCGAGGCCATGGGCGACACGAGCCCCTCGTACTCGGGACCGGACGCCGTCGCGCCGCCCACCATGCTCCAGGCATGGACCATGGCCGGCCTCACCCGCCGCCCGGAACGCACGGCCGCCTACGACGAACTCCTCACCCTGCTGGACGAGTCGGGCCACGACGCGGTCGTCGCCACCGACTGTGAACAGGAGTACCTGCGCCCGCTGCGCCCGGGCGACGAGATCACGTTCGACTCGGTGATCGAGTCGGTGTCCGGCCGCAAGACCACGAAACTCGGGACGGGTTACTTCATCACGACCCGCACCGACGTCCGCGCGGGCGGCGAGCCGGCCGGCACCCACCGTTTCCGCATCCTCAAGTACGCACCCGCACACCGGCCTTCGAGGCGGGCCGAACGCCGCCCCCGCCCCGTCGTCAACCGCGACAACGCCGGCTTCTGGGAGGGCGTCGCCCGCCACGCGCTCCTCATCCAGCGCTGCACCGCCTGCACCACCCTGCGTTTCCCCTGGCTGCCGGGCTGCACCGGCTGCGGCTGTCCCGACTGGGACACCGTCGAGGCGAGCGGCGAGGGCACCGTCCACTCCTACGTCGTCATGCACCACCCGCCCTTCCCGGCCTTCGAACCGCCCTACGCCGTCGGGCTGATCGAGCTCGCCGAGGGGGTGCGGATCGTCAGCAACGTGGTGGGCGTGCCGTACGACAAGGTGCGGATCGGCATGCCGGTGCGGCTGGAGTTCCGGCGCTACGACGACGAACTGGTGCTGCCCGTCTTCCAGGGGGTGGCGCCGTGAAGGCCGGCGACCGACTCCCGCCGCTGGAGATTTCCATCACCCGCACCCTGATCGTCGCCGGGGCGATCGCCTCCCGCGACTACCAGGACGTCCACCACGACCCGGACCTGGCGCGGCAGAAGGGCTCCCCCGACATCTTCATGAACATCCTGACGACCAACGGCCTGGTGGGCCGCTACATCACCGACCACTTCGGCCCGCGGGCGGAGTTGCGCCGGGTCGCCATCCGGCTCGGCGCGCCCAACCACCCCGGCGACACGATGGTGCTGACCGGCACGGTCGAGGAGGTCGACCGTGACACGGCGACCGTCCGGGTCGTCGGCGCGAACGGCCTCGGCGAGCACGTCACCGGCACCGTGACGGTGAGGGTCCCGGCATGAGCCTCAGGAGGAGGGACGGACTCGGCGGGCGGGCGGCCGTCGTCGGCGTGGGGGCCACCGCGTTCTCCAAGGACTCGGGCCGCAGCGAACTGCGCCTCGCCGTCGAGGCGGTGCGGGCGGCCCTCGCGGACGCGGGGCTGACGCCCGCCGACGTCGACGGAATGGTCACCTTCACCATGGACACCAGCCCCGAGATCACCGTCGCCCAGGCGGCGGGCATCGGGGAGCTCTCCTTCTTCTCCCGCATCCACTACGGCGGCGGCGCGGCCTGCGCCACCGTCCAGCAGGCCGCCCTGGCGATCACCGCGGGCGTGGCCGACGTGGTCGTCTGCTACCGGGCGTTCAACGAGCGCTCGGGCCGCCGCTTCGGCTCCGGTGTGCGGCACCGGGAACCTTCGGCGGAGGGCGCGGCCCTCGGCTGGTCGCTGCCGTTCGGCCTGCTCACCCCGGCGTCCTGGGTGGCGATGGCCGCCCAGCGCTATCTGCACACCTACGGGCTGACCCCGGAGGCGTTCGGGCACGTGGCGGTCGTCGACCGGAAGTACGCGGCGACCAACCCGGCGGCCCACTTCCACGGCCGCCCCATCACCCTGGCCGACCACGCCGCCTCGCGCTGGATCGTCGAACCGCTGCGGCTGCTGGACTGCTGCCAGGAGACGGACGGCGGCCAGGCCCTCGTCGTCACCTCGCTCGACCGGGCCCGTGACCTGCCCCACCCGCCCGCCGTGATCGCCGCGGCGGCCCAGGGCGCCGGACGCGCCCAGGAGCAGATGACGAGCTTCTACCGCGACGACCTGACCGGCCTGCCCGAGGCCGCGGTCGTGGCCCGGCAGCTGTGGCGGACCTCGGGGCTCGCGCCGGCCGACATCGACGTGGGCATCCTCTACGACCACTTCACGCCGTTCGTGCTGACGCAGCTGGAGGAGTTCGGCTTCTGCGGCCCCGGCGAGGCGGCGGACTTCGTGGCCGGGGAGCACCTGCCCCTCAACACGCACGGCGGGCAGCTGGGGGAGGCGTATCTGCACGGCATGAACGGCATCGCGGAGGCCGTCCGGCAGATCAGGGGCACCGCGGCGAACCAGGTGCCCGGAGCGGAGCGGGTCCTGGTGACGGCGGGGACGGGCGTACCCACGTCGGGGCTCGTTCTCACCGCCGACCCGCAGGGGTGAACCCGCGGTACCCCGGGGCCGGCGCTCCACCTGTGGGAGGTGCAGCGGGCCCTACCCCTACAACCTGAGGGGGACCCCGCTCCGGGACCTGCGGCCGATCCGCTCGCGGTGCTCTCGCTCATAGCGTTGAGCCATGACCACACTCGTCTGCACGAGCGCTTCGAAGGCGGCCGGACCAGCGGCGCAGACCCTTCCGTACCCGTCGTTCTCGTCGTACGTCAGGGCCCGCCAGCCGGTGCTGCTGCGTACCGCCCGCTCGCTCACCGGCAACCCGAGCGACGCGGAGGACCTGCTGCAGACCGCCCTCACCAAGACGTACGTCGCCTGGGAGCGCATCGAGGACCACCGTGCCCTCGACGGCTATGTGCGCCGGGCCCTGCTGAACACCCGGACCTCGCAGTGGCGCAAGCGCAAGGTCGACGAGTTCGCCTGCGAGGAGCTGCCCGAGCCGGACCCGGTTCCGGGCGGTGACGACCCGGCCGAGCAGCAGGCGCTGCGGGACGCGATGTGGCGGGCGATCATGCGGCTGCCCGCCCGGCAGCGGGCGATGGTGGTCCTCAGGTACTACGAGGACCTCAGCGAGGTGCAGACGGCCGAGGTGCTCGGCGTTTCGGTGGGTACGGTGAAGTCGGCCGTCTCCCGGGCGCTCGGCAAGCTCCGCGAGGACGCTGAGCTGGGGCTCGTCCGCCAGTGAAGAGCCGTTCCGCCCGGCTGTGAGCTGTTCCTCCGGCATGGCGTGATGTGATCGATCGCCCGGCCCTAGTGACATACCACGCGGTATGTGCGCAGAATCAGCGCAACCCTTACCACCGCGTAGGCAATGTCGCCCCCGGGAGGACGCCGTGCTGAGCACGATGCAGGACGTACCGCTGCTGATCTCGAGGATCCTGACCCACGGGTCGACGATCCACGGGACATCGCAGGTGACCACCTGGACCGGCGAGGACGAGCCGCACCGCCGCTCCTTCGCGGAGATCGGCGTCCGCGCGGCCCAGCTGGCCCACGCACTGCGGGACGACCTCGGCGTCACCGGCGACGAGCGCGTCGCGACCCTCGCCTGGAACAGTGTGCCCAAAACATGCGGGGGTCCATTGGGTCTCTGAGCAGGGACGATACGCGGTAGGGGTAGCAAGCGACCCCGGCACCTGTGGTCATGGTGCCGGGGTCGCTTGCGTTCGGGACCGTGCCGCCCACGCGGGGGAACGGGGGCGGCACGGCCGTCAGGGGGTGAGTAGTTCGATCTTGATCGCGAGGGCGCCGAGCGCTTCCTTTTCGGGCGGGTAGATGTTCCGGATGTTGGCGAGCTGTTCCTCGCGGGTCGCCGTGGGGTTGACGTTGGCCGGCCCCTCGCCGTCGAGCAGAGCCTCGAAATTCGGGTACTCCGTGACCTGCTTTACGAGCACGTCGCATGACTCGTCGGTGCCCTTGATCCGGAACCGGATCACGTCGCCCTCGGTGATGTCGGCGAGGTGCGGGTATTTCACCCGTACTTCGGTCGTCTTCTGCCCAGCGGCGACCAGGTCGAAGTATTGCCGGTAGAGGTTCAGCTCGCGGACACGAGCGGCGGCGATTTCCGTCATGGGGCGGGAACGCTCCTAGGTGTTGGTGCGGTCATCATCCGGCGGAGTTCGCCGGCGGAGTACGAGCGGAAGAAGTGCCGGGGGTCGGAGAGAACGACCTCGGTCATGCCGAGCAGTCGCTCGACGTACTCGGACAACGATCCGGGCCACTCCCGAGTGTCGAGCATCCAAGGGGCCGCGCCCTCGGGCAAGGGTGCGCGCCCTTCCCGGATAAGCGACTTGGACAGTTTGGCGCCCGTGTCGCTGACGATCTGCGGGCAGAACAGGCGGGCGGGCAGTTGGCCGCGGGTGAGTCCGACGGCCTGTAAGGCGCCGTCGACCAGATGCGAGCCGAACACCCAGTCGCCGCCCTTGACCATCACGTACAAGGTGCCGCGCTCGCCGGTGACGGCGAGTTCCTTGACCAGGTTCCGGTACAGCGTGGCGAGGTCGAGGTATCCCTCGCCGGTCGGATCGATGGTGACCGCGTAGTCGCCGTGGTGCAGGCAGACGGCCGTGATCGTGGCGCCGTCGGCGTCCGCGTTCTGTACGTGCGTGCGTTGGGCGTATTTCTCGGCCCAACCACAGCCGGGCCGTGGGCAGGGGACACGGAGGTGCGCCACGCCCGAGGACGGCGCGAGCCACCATCGGGCGGCGTCCATCCGTGGGAGCACACGCAGCCATGTGCGGCGGAAGTGTTCGCCGGCCTGCTGCTGGCTGTAGGTCTCGACGGAGTACGGCACGTGCAGCCGTTCGGACAAGGCGTTGAACAGGGGGCGGTACAGCGTGTTGACCTGGTCGGCTATGCCCTGCTCGCCGAGGGCGTGCGCGTAGGTCCGTTGGTAGCGGTTGCCGGTCTCGTGATCGCTGACGACGGCGTACGGCGCGTTGTCGAGGGCGCCGAACTGGACCTCGGCGGGTACGCCGAACTTGTCCCGGAGCCGGGTCGCGGTGGCGAACGTGAGGGACTGCACCAGAGAGGTACCGATGTGCGGTGCCCCGTTGATCTGAGTCCCCACGACGAACACGATCCGTTCGGGCGCGGCGTCGAGGACTCGGGGCGTGAGCACGTCCTCGGCGTGGCTGAGCGCGTTCGCGAGGACGGTGTTCGGTGATACGGGGTACATGGTCACCCTGTCTTCCCCTCGGTAGATGGGCAGGACTGCGCGGGCGTTGCGGGGGTGTGCTTCGGCGCGGTGGGCCGAGCGTCGGCGTCCGGTTCGCTGTGTGCTGGCCGGGGTGCCTTGTACGCTCGGCCCCAGCGGGTCGGCCCGGGGTCCAATCCACCTCGGGGCGGCCCGTCCGTCGGTCGTTCAGAAGCGCCGGCGGGCGAACGTCGTCCCCCACATGAGCTGACCGTTCGCGAGGCTGGCGCGGATGTGCGCGTCTGTCTCGTCTTGGTCGGCGGCCAGTGCGAGAGGGGCGATCACCAGGCAGACGCGGCATGCTGCGCCTACAGCTACCAGGGCTAACCAGTCCTGCGAGGGTTGCGGGATCGTCATCACGTATTCGTCGTGGCCGTAGTCCAGGGCGACGTGTCCCCTGCTGGTCATGAGCTGTGCGCCGATTACTGGGGGGTCCTGATCACCAGGGCCGAGGCGCAGCGCGGCCGCGAGTCGCCTCATTCCCGCTTCGACGGTCTCGGTTGTCTCACGCTGCCGGCGAGGGCCGGGGTGTGTGATGAGTAATTGGGCGACGGCGAAGTTTCCGCGGTGGTGGATGCCGGTCGCAGCGGCCACCGTCGCGACGAATCCGGGCCCCGGGGGGACGTCGAGGCTCGACGACGTCATAAGGCCTTCACCTCCGCCCATACGGTTTTGCCGAACGGCGCGTCGGTGACTCCCCATTCGCTGCACAGGGCGTCAAGGATGATCAGACCGCGGCCTCGGTCGCGTTGCCGCGATTCGGGGCGCGGTTGGGGACGGCGTCTCACAGGGTCTTGTACCTCCACTCGGGTGCGGGCGTTGTCGGTTTCGAGCGCGAGCTGTAGTGAATCGCCGGGCTCCGTGCCGTACCGGATCGAGTTGGTGACCATCTCGCATGCCACCAGGACGACCGTTTCGATGTGGTCCTCGGACGCCTCCGGCGCGTGGTGCCGGATGAACTCGCGCACGAACTCGCGCGCCGTGCTTGCTGATTCCGGCTCACCCGCTAACACCAGGACCGACGGCAAGCCGTCGGAAGGAGCGCAGCAGACGGGAGCCGGGTCCCGTCGTCGTTCGATCACGCGTCTCCCCTTACGGGTGGACAGTTGCGGCCCGGTTCGCGGACCGATTGGTTCCTCCGTCTAGGCAACACGCGTGACGAAAGCCGGGGTACCGTCGTGGGGGGTGTCGAAGGGTGTCGCTTTCGCTACCCCACGTCGCGGGAGGGCTGGAGGATGAAGACGCCGAATGACAAGCTCGCGCAGTTGCTCGAACGGTCGAGGATGAGCCGGGGCGAGTTAGCCCGACGCGTGAAATCCAAGGCACTTCAGTGGAATCAACCGCACATCTCGCCGGACGCGACGCGCGTTCGGTGCTGGCTCGAAGGTGAGACACCGCGGGACCCCGTTCCCGACATCCTCGCCGGTGTCTTCTCCGACCACTTCGGTTTTCGGGTCACGACGTACGATCTCGGCCTCGGCGACGGCGGATCGGCCGATGCCGCGCTCGTGTACAACCCCTCATACGTGGCTACGGTGGAAGTGGTCGCAGACTTGGGGAGAGCTGACGTGGACCGACGGAAGTTCCTTGCAGCCGCGCCGTTCGCCGCCGTGGCTGGTGTAGGTCCCTCGCGGGACTGGCTGTTGAACACGCTTGACCAGGAACCGGAACCGGGCCCACGGGTACGCCTTGAGGACGTATCCGCCGTGAAGAACATGTTCACGACCTTCCAGCGCATGGATATCTTCCAGGGCGGAGGATCGGGTCGGCTGGTCTTGGCCGAGTACATGACGCAGCACGTCTACCCGCTGCTACGACGTGCCCACAGCGAGGACGTTCGGCACGCGTTGTGCGAGGCGGCGGCCGAACAGACGTACCTACTCGGCTGGATGGCCTACGACAACGGCGAACACAGCATCGCTCAGCGGTACTTGATTCAGTCGCTACGCCTCGCCCAAGAGTCGCGGAACCCGGCGCTAGGCGCGCACGTGCTCGCGGGCATGGCTGATCAGGCGACGCTACTCGGTGACCCCGCCGAAGGCCGTCGCCTCGCGCAGGCGGGACGGCAAGGGTTGTCGAGGGCGACCTCGCCGGCCTGCTTGGCGGACCTGTGGTGCCTGGAAGCGCGGGCGCTCGCCCTGCTCGGCGACAGGTCGTCGGCGGCTCACGCGGTCGTGCAGTCCGAGCGGGCGTACGAGCGTGTGAACCTCGACGAAGAACCGGACTGGGCGGCGTTCATCGACCCGGCGTACTTGCACGGCGAGCACGCGAACACCTTCCGCGACCTGGGCGACGCGGAGGCGGCCGAGGAACACGCGCGCCGTTCCATCGCGCACGCGGCCATGCAGAAGCGGGCCCGGCGCGGTGCCATGTCACAGGCCGCGCTCGCGGTCTCGCACCTGCAACGGCGCGACCTTGATTCGGCGTACGCCGCTGGAGTGCGCACGCTGAAGCTGACGCGACAGGTCAAGTCGTCGCGAGCGGTCGAGGCGGTACAGGACCTACAGAAGCGCATGCAGCCCTTCGGGCGTAGCCGGCTCGTCGCCGACTTCAACGCGCAGGCTCGCGAGCTGGTCGCCGCGTAGTCGCAAACAACGAAGCGCCCCCGTACGGCCATGAGTGGCCGTACGGGGGCGCTTCTGTGTCACCTGGTGGTGTCCACGTAGGGACTCAACTCTGATCTACGGGGCCGGTCTCCTGCCTCGACTTCACTGCCTTGACCACCGCTCGCGCCGCTTGCTCCGGGTCTTCGTGTTCCCACACGCGGATGACGAGCCAACCCGCGTTGCGCAGTGCTTCATTGGTCTCTGCGTCACGTGCTCGATTCCCGGCGATCTTCTCTTGCCAGAACACCGCGCCCTTCTTCGCGGGCCGGTGATGTTCAGGACAGCCATGCCAGTAACAACCATCGACGAAGACGGCGACGCGAGCCTTGGTGAACACCACGTCGGCTGTCCGGCGCAGGCCGGGGAGCGGTCTCGCTCCCACCCGGTATCGCAGTCCCTGTCTGTGGAGCGCGGACCGCAACAGCTTCTCGGGCTTCGTATCCCGTCCCTTGTTGGCGGACATGACCGCTCGGGACGCGGCGGAGGACGCCCACGATTCGGGGGGAACGGCCTCCGTGGTCACGAGACCGGCCGCGTGAGCCATCTCCCACGCCTGTGCCAGGTTCGCGGCGCGAGTCTCGGCGTCTACCTCGCCGACGTACCGTTCCTGTGTCTCGCCCTCTTGCGACCACCGCAGGTAGGCGCGGATGCGGCGGGTTCTGCGGTACAGGCGCAGCGCGATGGACGCGCGGGCGTACCGACCCTCGCCGAGGTCGACCGCGCGCGCGAGGCGGCTGCCGGCGGCCCGGTCCTGCTCAGAGGCTCGGGCCTCCCTGCTTATCCCCGCTCGCGGCTTCCACGCCCGATCGGGAGGCATCCGATCCTTCCAACGCCTCTGCCGATCGCTCGCGGCTTCGGTCACTGCCGCTTCTCCGGGTCCTCCAGAGCCCCAACCGACTTGAGAGCGTTGGCGACCGCCGTTGAGAAGGCCGTTCCTAGCTTTACGGGCACGGCGTTGCCCAACTGCCGCATCTTCTCGCCCCGTGGTCCGTCGAGCACCCAACGGTCCGGGAACGTCATGACTCGCGCGGTCTCCCGCACGGTCATGTACCGGTATCCGTCGCCGCCCCCGAAGTTGGCGAAGTTGGGATTGTCCAGCTGCATGACGGATTCTCCACCTGGCACGCCATGTACACCCGCCTTCACGGTCTTCGCGGGCCGGTCGAGCAGGTTCGGGGTGTGCCCGGTGTACATGCGAGCGCCGGGCCAACCGATGTGATCGGGGATGCTGCCTACTGGGAGCTTGTCCTTGACGGCCGCTTCCGTAACGTACGGAAGCGGCTTTCCCTCGTTCTCGTCAATTCCCGCGATCGCATCGCGCAGCGTGCGCCACGGCTCCAGCTTCAGCTTCTCCTTGACCTTCTCGTTCTCGTAGTCGAGTTCCGGAAGGTTGGCGATGACGCGCTTGCGGACCTCGGCGGGCACCTTCTTGTGTCGCTCCGTCCAGTAGGGTCCGCCCTCGCGCATGGAGTGGATCATTGACTCCTCGGAGTGCGTCTCCTTGGGCATGAACTCGTCCCAGTCGATGCCGAGGTCGGCGCGGAACGCGACGATGATCACTCGATTTCGAATCTGTGGCACACCGTAGTCAGCCGCGTTGACCTCCATCTCCTTGACCACGTATCGCTCCGACAGGTCAACCGAGTCGTTGGCGATCAGCTTCTCAAGGATGTCGTTGTGGTCTTCCCACGTCGCGTTGTTGTCGCGCTTCTCGAACGGCAGGCGCATTTCGTTCAAGATGTACTTGAAGTAGGGCCTGAAACCCGGCCGAAGCAGGCCGCGTACGTTCTCGCAGATGACCGCCTTCGGTCTCATCTCCCGAATGGCGCGGAACATCTCCGGGAACATGTTCCGCTCGTCTTCCATGCCCTTGTGCACACCCCCCAGGCTGAACGGCTGGCAGGGCGGCCCACCGGCGAGAACGTCGACCTCGTCCGTGACGACATCGGTGAAGTCGATGTCACGCACGTCGCCCGGGATGAGCGGCCAACGCTTCGTCGGCTCTTCGGGGTCCGGGGGGTTGATCCTCAAGGTCTCGCACGCCCGCTTGGCGTACTCATTCACCAGGAGCGGACGGAAGCCCGCAGCATGCACAGCCATCGCGAGCCCCCCGCCGCCGGCGAACAGTTCGACACAGGTCCCCACCTCTTGGCGTTCTTCTCGCAGTTCAGGCATGAGAGAAGCGTACCGCGGAGTTTATGATCATGGTGACCTATCTCGCAACTTGGTACGCGTGTCCCCCAGTTGCACCAGGTAGGGTGCCGGTGATCAGCAGTTTCGTAGGGGACGGGGTGCTCACGTGGCAGACGGGTACAGCGATCAGTTCCGGCTCAGCATCACCGAGGCGCTGAGTACACAGCTGTACGCCGCCCTGAAGGAGTTGGAGCCCGCGCCCCTCACTCAGGAGAACCTCGACGCCCTCGTCGCCCAGGCCGAAAGGCTCGGTCTTCCCAGTAAGTCCGGGGTGTACCAGCTCTTTCGCCAAGAGCCCGGCAAGGAACGCCAACTCACCTATGTCGGAAAAGCTGACGAGCCACTCCCTGAGCGGCTGGGGAATCACCTTTACAAGCTGTCCGGGCGAGAAGGTATTTCCATTGATGAGATGTCGTTCAAGTGTCTGTTCGTGGAAGAAGATCTCTCCTCAGTCTCTCCGGAAAAGATGCTCATCAAAGAGCATCTGAAAACCGGAAAGATCGTCTGGAATAATCGTGGATTCGGCAATAACGATCCGGGTCGCAATCGCGACCGAACCACGATCAAGAGCACTCATTTCGATCTTGAGTTCCCTATCGACCTCTCGCGCGAGGTAAAGGGGCTGACTCCCGGTGTCCAGTCCCTTCACGACGTGCTGTGGGAGATCAAGCGCGGCATACCGTTCAATTTTCGCTTCAAGCACTCGGCTGCCTTCAAGGAGCTGATGGTCACTGTCCCCGAAGGGAACATGACCGTAGACGAAGCGTTTCGTTTCGTCGCACAGCACCTGCCTGACAAGTGGCAGATCTGCGCTCTGCTCGGCTGGGTGATCATGTACGACGACAGCCCTACGACGTATCCGAGCGCTCGGCGTTACTACCGGTTTGACGGGGTCTCCACCCAGACTCCGAAGAGTCGAAAGCCGGGCAAGGGCGACGCGGAAGACGACGACGAAAACGGCGACTTCGACGAGTAGCGTCGCACAGTGCCAAGTGCGCTCTTCTCTATCTGAGTTGGGCGAGTGCGGCGAGGACGAGACCGGCGAAGCCGATCAGGGCGCCGATGCTCGGGAGAGGCCACCGGCGGGTTTCGAGGTCGTCGACACGGGATTCGAGTTCGTCGAGGCGTCCGTCGGTCTGGTCACCGCGCTGGACCAGTAGGGCGAGGGCGCCGTCGACTCGGGCGAACCCTTCGGCCATGGTGCCGCGCAGCTTCTCCAGTTCGACGGCGACGGACTCGGGCGGGGGCGGCTGTGTCACGCGCTACCGCCCTGGTCGTCGTCGACCAGGCCGAGGCCGACACGGTCGAGCAGCTGCTCGACGGCGGGCAGGGCCATGACGCGCGCGAGTCCGCCGGCGACGGCGAGGGCGCCGGCGACCCACGGCAGGGACTCGGGTATGCCGGACGCGGCCACGATGGCGGGGAGAGCGACGGCGAACATGACGACGCCCTGAATGACGGTGCGGACGGTGCGCTTGTTGGCGGGGCTCATGAGGGAACTCCTCGTTTCGGTGTGTGGATACGGGACCCGCCCCGGCGGCGCGGCGCCGGGGCGGGCGGGTGCCTACTTGCCGTAGGCGAGGCGGTGCAGCGCGGCCCACCCCTTCGGCCCGATGGCCGGGTCGCGGGTGACTCCCTCGGCGCGGTACTGCGGGTGCTTGTTGTGGAACGCGATCACGGCGGCCTGCGTCTTGGGCCCGTAGTTGTCGGACTCGGTGACGCTCTTGGACATGAACCCGGCGGCCTTGAGTGCCTTCTGAAGCGGGCGGGCCGAGGGCTTGGCCTTGCCGGGGGCGAGGCCGGCCGGGAACTTCGGCGGGGTGTACGTCGCCGGCTCGTCGTCGGCGTCGCCCTGGGCCCACTGACGCAGTGCCGAGGGGGACATGTACGCGATGTTCCGGTCGACCGGGGTCGATGTGAACTGCCAGAACGTCACGGTGCGTCCGCTCGGCTTGGGCCGGGTGGCGGCCTCGGCGCGTGCGTAGGTCGCGGCGCCCCACGGGTACGCCGGGTACCAAAGGGGTACGCCCGACGGGACGTGGTCGGCGGCGATGTCCGAGGCGGACGTGTAGATGCCGACGACCTGCCCCGGGAACGCCTTCTTCACCGCGGCGATCCACGCCGAGGCGTACGCCTTGATCTGTGCGGCCGTGCGGCCCTTGTAGTTGCGCCGGTCGCTGTACGCCTCAAGGTCGAGCCAGTGCAGGAAGCCGGGGCCGGCGTACGCCTTCACGGCGGCGATGTAGTTCGCGGCCTCGGTGGCGGCCGACTGGTTCGGCCACGCGAAGTGATACGCGCCGGCGACCAGGCCGGCGGCCTTGATGCCCTTGATGTGGGTCGCGAACTTGGGGTCGTGGGTCTTCTGTCCCTCGCTCGCCTTGGCGAACGCGAAGGTGAGGCCGTCGGCCTTGAGCGCGGTCCAGTTCTGGGCGGCCTGGTACGCGGACACGTCGATGCCGCGTGAGGTGGTGCTCATACGGGGTGCCTCCTGGGCATGAAGAAACGCCCGGCGCGGTGCGCTCGGGCGTGCGGTGTGAGGGGAGTTGCGCGGTCTACGCGAGGGCGGCCCAAAAGCGGTTCGCGCCGTTCTCCATCGAGGTCAAGGTGATGGACGCGGGGGCCGCGGCGACGCCGGTCGTGTAGACGCCGAACCGGCGGACCAGGGTGTAACCGAACTGGTTGGGAGGGGCGCCGGCTCCGGACTCGGCGGCGAGCAACATCGGGCCGTCGCCGGTCGTGGTGTTGTAGACCATGCGCCACATCACGTAATAGACGCCGGCTGCCGCGGCGTACGCGGCCGTGAGCGGGCTGGATATCGTGCCGCCCCCGGCGTCGTGCTCCTCGGCCGGCTCGTACGCGGCCGTCGACATGTCGCCGGTCGCGGCAACGCGTGTTCCGCTGCTGTTGTAGAGGGCGGCCCATGATCCGGTCTGGAGTCCGCCGGCGTAGCCGGTGGCGAACCACACGATGCGGTTGATGGTCGCCGCAGTGCGCAGGATGACGGCCGTTACCCGCATCGGGCCCGACCCCGGGTACAGGCCGGTCGACACGGCGAGGGCCGGGTCGAATGCCCAGCAGGCGAGGCCGTGGTCGGCGGGTGACCACTCGCCCGCGAATGCGGCGGCGTCCACGTAGCTTTTGCGCGTGAGGTGGTTCGCGGTGGTCGGTGCGACGCTGCTCGACGGGATGGCAGAGAACGTCTTGGTGCCGGTGATCGTCTGCGTTCCGGCGAGCAGGACGGCCGTACCGGCGGCCTCGGCGCTCACGTCGGTTGCGGTGAGCACGACGTCGCCGGTCTTGGTGTTGACGGACGTTACCGGCGCGGTGCCGCCCGCGGCGCCGAGGGTGAACGCGGTTCCGTCGGCCTGCCGAACCTTCAATGTGCCGGCCTCGGCCCACATCACGGCGCCGACCGGGTTGGATGTGGGCGGTGTGGTGGCGTTGGCGAACGCCAGGATGCCGCCGGCTCCTCCGCCGAAGGTGGCTGCCGTGGTGCCGATTCGCGCGTCTGTGAACGTGGCGGTGGCGTTGGTGATCAGCTCGGCGTTCTTGTTGACGGCGGTGTACTTCGACTGCGCGGTGTCCGACACCTTGAACGCGTCGGCCTGTGTGCCTGCGTAGATGACGTGCAAGGTGCCGTCCATGCGGCTGTATCCGCCGTTGTTGGCCACGGCGCCCACGTCGGCGGCGGCGAGGACTATCGCGGCGGCTGACTTGCCGTTGACGGACTGGACAACGCCCGGTGCTCCCGCCGGCCCCTGGTCGCCCTTCGGTCCCTGCTGCCCGGTCGCGCCGGTCGCCCCGGTTGCTCCGGTCGCGCCTGTGGCTCCTCGGGCGCCGGTCGCGCCGACCAGGGACGCGAGCCACTGGGCGACGCTGCCGACGAACCCGGCTTTGACGGCGACCTCGTACGCGCTGTCACCGCGTACGGCGACGTAGGTCGGGGTCGAGGGGTCGGTCGGCGCGATGTCGGCGAGGTCGACCTCGGTTGCCTCGGCGGGCAAGAGAACCTGATAGACGCGGTTCATGGACACGCCCGCGAGCTGTTCGGCGACGGTGTACGACCAGCTGCTCGGGTTCATGCCGGGGGCGTCGGTGGCGGGCAGCACGACGGCGAACGCGCCCGTGGCGTCGAGCGGGACCGTGACGGGCCCGCCGAGGATCACGTCGTACGCGCCGAACGTGATCAGGTTCGGGGCGCGGAAGACGACTTGCCCGGACAGGGGCCGACCGTCCGGGGACAGAAAGCGTCCGGTTACGCGGACGGTGGGGATTCCCTCGGGCAGCACGTCACACCCCCTCGTGGTCCTCGGCGATGACGACGGCGCCGGCGGCCGCGACCGTGGCGGCGGTCCGTACGGGGGTGTCCGGCGCCTCGCTCGCGCTGAACGTGTTCCGGGTGTACGCGCGGTACATGCGGGTCTCGACGTTCTGCCCGCTGGTCTTGGCGCGGTGGCTGACGTCCCACACGACGGTTTCCAGGAACTCGACGCCGTCGAGGGGGGCCTCGATGGTGCGCTGTGTCCACGTGTTCGCGGCGACGTCGTACTCGGCGAGCGTCCGCGCGGTGCCGCCGGACGGGGTCGCGGACACCTTGACCTGTCCCCCGCCGGTCCCGGCGTACGTGAAGACGACGATCACGGCGACCGCGTTGTGTGCGGGGCTGGCGCCCCACCACGCGGTGTCGTAGGTGGTGCCGGTGTAGGACTGGCGCGCGGTCGGATAGAGGCCGATGGGCATCCACGGACGGCCGAGGAACCGCTCGGAGTACGCGTCATCCATCACGATCACGTCCCGTACGCCCGGGTCGCGGTTCCACATTCGGATCATTTGGCCGGCGCCGGTGGCGTCCTCGTCGCCGACGGTGAGGGCGGCCGTGCCGTCCGTGGGGCGGGCGATGCCGACGGCCCAGTCTCCGGCGGGGGTCTGGCCGGTCAGGAAGATGCGGTTGCCGTTCGGTGCCTCGGCGATCAGTCGACCCCCTTCGCCGATCACCACGTCGCCGTTCAACACCTGGTTGAGGGCGGGCCGCATCTGCGCCCGGCCGCGCAGCTGCCGTACCTCGCGTTCGAGGGCGGCGAGGCGGTCGAGGACGTCTTGAGGGACGTACGCCACGGTCAGGGGACCTCCAGGTACAGGCGGGCCGTCTCGGGGCGGCCTCGCTCGGGCGGGGTGATGGACAGGCCGACGACGCGGTACCGGGCGTCGAGGGTGTCGGGGTGCCACAGGTCGCGGATGCGGAGCCGGACCGTGGCGCCGAGCAGGGCCGGCGCGATGTTCCCGCCGAGCACGACCTCGACCTCGGGTATCTGCACGGGGTTGCGGGCGGCGGTCCAGTCGGCGCGGGCGTGGGCGTCGAGGGTGTCCTGTACCTCAACCGTCGTGTAGTCGCTGGAGCCGTCGAGGCGCGGCCAGCCGGCGGAGATATCGGCGTCGTCGACCAGCACGGGCGAGGTGAGCGGGTAACTATCCTGCGCCTGGTTGGCGTTGATGCTGGCGCCGCGGGACTGCCACGCGTTCGCCTTGCTGGTGGCGTCGACCGGCCATGTGTAGGACAGGACCGGGCCGGGGTGGTCGAGCACGATCTCGGACGCACCCGCGCGGATGACCGGGTGTCCGAGTCGCAGCTCTTTCACGCGGCGGCCGTCGGCGTCGCGGAAGCTCGCGATACGCCACTCGAACCCGTCCTCGACGGCGGCGAGGTCGTCGAGCAAGTCGCCCACGGCCGGTAGGTCGTACCGCAGGTACGTGCGGTCGCGCAGGATGCCGGACGTTGCGGTGCCGTAGGTGATCCCGACGTTCCCGCCCGGGGTGTTCTGCACGTAGTCGACCAGGCCGCGCACGATGTCGAATTGGTCGACCTGCTTTGCGGTCTGCGTGTCGTACAGCAGGCGGCGGTACAGGTACGACTCCCACCCGCCGGCCTGAATCTGCGCGCCGAGGAACCCGCGGGAATCCGAGGCGAGGGCGAGCGTCCACAGGATTCCGCCCCACCAGATTTCGCGCCCCCGCTCGACCCACACGGCCGTTCGGCCGGGCACGATCGCCCGGCGGGCCCGTTCCGCCATGGCGCGGTTTGGGATCGGCACGGTGCCGGTCAGCCGGCCGGTCTTGCCTATGTAGTCGTCGAGGGCGACGCCCTGTACGGGCAGTGCGTCGAGCAGCTGGTCGGAGCGCAGATCACAGAACAGCAGCCGGTACGGCGGCGCGATGGTCACTGTACGAACTCCACGGTCAGTTGCCCGTCTTGCACGAACACGTCCGTGCCGCCGTTGCTGCTGATGTTCCACCCGGGGATGAGCGTGATCTGTCCGCCGGGGGTGAGGCCGTCGCGGTAGACGCGCCGCGAGGCGATCACGCGGCTTGCCTGTGCCGACAGGCCGTTCGCTGCGCCGTGCGCCTCGGTGTAGGCGCCGGTCGCCCGCCACGTCATCCACGCGGTTGAGGCCGCGGTCGATCGGTTGGAGACCTGTCCGCCGATGGTGACGAACACGGCGCCGGACGGCGGCACGGTGAAGGTGATACGCGGCCACGCGGCGGCGGTGAAGTCGACGAACGCGCCCGTGGTGGTGAGCGGCGCGGCCGTGACCTGCTTCGTGCTGATGGGTCGTGTCGGTGTCGACGGGTACGCCTGCCACGCCCCGGCGGCGGCGTTCCAGCGCTCCAATCCGGTGCCGTTGTCGCGGTACTGGCCGTCGTACGCCCCGTTGAAGGCGAGGCCGTACCCGCGCGGGATGATCCCGCCGTAGGCCGAGGTGAAGCGGCGCCGGTCGGCAAGCGCGCTGTTCCAGTCGATACCGCCGACGCCCGCCGAGGCGCCCGCGGGCACGGTCACGTCCCACAGGCGCAGACAGGCCGAGGGCATGCTCGGCGCGGTCGGGCTCGCCGACCCCGTGCCGCGGATGATCTCGACCGTGGCGAGGTTCTGGCCTGCCTGGTCGAACAGCTGGTCGTACACGCGCAGGGCGACGGAGTCGATACGGGTGAACTGCGCCTCGCCGTCGGTGAAGGTGAGGGTTACGGGGGCGTCGACCGATACCGGGTAGGCGCCCTGTGCGTCGGTGCCCTGTACCTGGGCGCGGCCGACGCCGATCTGTAGGGACATCGCGCCGGCGCCGGTCGCGGCGAAGGGGTTCCCGCCGGCGATCACGCCGTCGCGGGTGCGCATCTCGGATTCGGGCGCGTAGGTCCCGACCGGGGTAAGGCGGGTGTCCTCGCGGGTCTGCGTGAGCGGCAGCAGCCATGCGGAACGCACGGTCACGGTGGGGTTCTCCTTACCAGTAGGCCGAGCGGTAGCGCACGGTCGCCGACGCCCTCGGGTCGCTGCTGCCGGGCGCGGCGCGGAAGATCAGGGATGCGGTGCCGGGGGCGAGCGTGAACGTCTGCTCGGGCACTGAGCGCGAGGTCGCGGTGTAGATCCGCGACGCGGTGCCGTTGAGGGTGACTGTCCCGGCGAGGGTGTCGACGGTGAGGACGTCGCCGAGGGCGAGCGGGATGTCGTACTCGACCGCGTCGCCCGTTGCGAGGCTGGTCAACGACGGACGGGTCACCGGCCCCCGGAACTCCACGATGGGGTGGGTGTCGGCGTCGCCGATGTTCGTCGTCGACAGGGCGCCGGTACTGCCCGGGTTGCCGAACGGGAGCGGCCACGACAGCGGCCACGACAGACCGGCCTCGGACATGGGCAGGGTCGCCGACACGGTGCGCTCGGTGAGTTCGTACCGGCGCGGGTCGGTTGCCTGCCACTCGATCGCCCCGCCCGTGATGGTGCCGAGGCGGTAGCCGAGGCCGGCGGGGATCGCCCGGCGGGTGGCGCGGGCGTAGGCGAGCAGGGGCCCGCGTTCGTCGAGCCACACGACGAGCGGGCGTTCGTCCTCGACCGGCACCGTGCCGGCGTTGAGTGCGGCGACCACCGCGCCGATCGTGGCGCGCGGGGCCCGGACGAGCAGGCCGTCGAGGGTGACCGTGCGGGCCTGTGCGAGCAGTCGGCCGGGGAACGCGCCGTGCGCGTCGGACCGAGCCACGGTCCCGGAGTCGAGGGCGGGAAGTTCCTCCCAACCCCCCATCGAACGCCACCCGTAGGGGGTGCCGGGGCCGAGCAGCAGGTCGCCGTACTGGACATGTCCGGGGCGGGTCACCTGGTCACCAGCGGCCACGGTCACCCCCTCGCCTTGGCCAGCCACGCGAGCGCGCGGGCGTTGTCGTCGGGGGTGCCGTTCTCGGCGGCGTGCCAGTGCTCGACGTGCAGCGCCGGGCCGGTCGCCGCGGCGGCGAACGGCGAGCCGTATCCGCCCGCGCCCGTGCCCGCGAGGGCGGGAACGGCGGGCGGAGTGACCAGCGTGGACATGACGCGGGCGAGGGCGCCCTGTCCGGAGCGGATACCGGCCACGACGCCGGCGGGAATCCAGCGGCCCACCTTGCGGGCCATCACCTTGGAAGGGCTGTTGATTCCGAGTGCCTTTGCAATCGGGCCCGGAATCATGTTCTTCGCGAAAGAGATCAGCTGCGATCTCAGCCAACTGCCCATCGACTGAACGCCCTTGAGCAGGCCGCGAACTAGGTCGGTTCCCTTGTCGTAGAGCAGCGACTTAAGGTTGAGGAGAGAAGCGATGCGTCCCGGAAGTCCCCTCACCCAATTGAGAAGTTCTGTCGCCTTGTTGACCGTGCCGGTTTTTATGCTCTGCCAATGCTTGATGATCAAGCCTGGAAGGGTCCAGTTCAAAAAGAAACTGATGAGCTTCTGCGGCAGGCTCTTGACGAACGTAACGACGGCGTTCCAGACGTTCAGGGTTCCGGTCCTGATCGCGTCCCAATGCGATATCACGATGCCGACGATCGTCCACTTCAGGAACAGGTCCAGCAGGAATTGACCAATTGACTTGATCTTGTTCCAGACCCAATCCCACGCGAGCGTGGTGTATTTGACGATCGAATCCCAGTTGGCGACGATCAGCGCGACCAGGCCGACCACGGCGGCGATCACCAGAGCGATCGGGCCCATGGAGATCACCCACGCTGCGGCCATGCGCGCGGCCTGGATCATGGACTGTGCGCTCATGAGGACCCACGCCCCGACCACACGGGCAGCTGCGGCTACCGCCCCGGCGCCCTGGGCGATCCAGCCAGCGAGGATCGAGGCATTCGCGGCGAGGAACGACGCGGTGGCGCCTGCTCCGGCAGTGCCCTGGGCGATCCACCCGGTGACGACGGCCGTCGATGTGGTCCACGCCTGTGCGGCGAGGGCGACCAGCGTCGGCAGAAGGAACGTGGTGATCAGAACGGCGGCGGTCGTGAACGCCGTCGAGTGGTCGGAGACGAAACCGGCTGCGGCAGCAACGCCCTTGCCGAACTTGAGGGCGTAGTCGGCGCCGGTCGTCAGGGCCGGTACGACGTAGTCGCCCATGACGTTCACGAGCGTCTGCATGGCACCGCGCTTGAACATCTCGAACTTGGTCGCGGCGTTGTCGCGCATCGCGTCGCCCGCGGCGTCGGTGGCGCCCTTGACCTTGCCGAGGGCGTTTACCGCGCTGCTCGGGTCGATGCTCATCAGGGCACGCGACAGGTCTTCGGACTGAGTGCCGAGCAGCTGCTGTGACAGCCGGAAACGCTCGGTGGGGTCCTTCACCGCCCGTAGCCGGTCGGTGATGGTGTCGAGTGCCGCCTTTGCCTGCGGCCCGCCCTTGGCGAATGCCGCGGCCATCTGGTCGGCGTTCAGGCCGAGTGCTTTAAGTCCCTCGGCGCCGGAACCGTCCTTGACTCTGATGTTCAGTTCTTTGAGCGCGTCGGCGACGATATCGGCGTCGCGCGCGCCGCCCTGCAACCCCTGTTGCAGAATGCCCATGGACGTCTTCGCGTCGAGGCCGAGATCGCGGAACTGCGTCGGATATTCGGCGTACGTGTCGAGCAGATCCTCGGCGACGTTCACGCCGTTCTGCGTTCCCTTGACCAATACGTCGAGGGCTTCCGAGGCTGAATCGGCAATGCCGGTCTTGAGCATCGTGCCGACGGCGCGGGTCACCTTGCCGACGTCCTCGCCCATGACGGCGGCGGTGTCGGCGACCTGCTTTCCCAGGGTCTCGACCTGGGTCTGTGTCGCTTCCGGGGGCAACAGGCCGTTTCGGGCAATGCCCTTGATGGCCTCGGCCCCCTCCTCGACCGAGTCGACGATCGCCCCGGCGTACAGGTCCCCGGCGGCCTCGCCGTACTTCTTGGCCACGGGCCCGGTTGTGCCGAGTTGGGCCTGTAGCGTGCCGGGGATCTTGCTCTGTTCGAGGGCCTGCCCCACGCCAGTCATGAGGGCGGCGCCGATACCGGCGCCGAGGGCGGCCCATCCGAACGCCTTCAACGCCCCGGCGCCCTCGCCCGCGGCGCGGTCGCTGCCGTCGGCCATGCCGTCGCCGATCGCGTCGCCGGCCTGGTGGCCGGCGCTGTCGGCGTCGGTGACCAGCCGTAGGCCGGTCGCGCGCATCCGGTCCTCGGTGCGCTGCATGCCGGCGGCGGCCGGACGGTCGTCGACCTCGATCGTGGCGAGCAGTTCGCCGACGGTGAGGGCCACGCCGGATCACCTCCCGTCGGGGGTCATCCGGCGCGGTCGCCGGCTGGGCGGCTATGCGGCGGGGATGCCGGTGATAGCGGCGATCTCGGCGGCGCTGGTCACCTTGCGGGGGGTGCGCGACCAGGCGCGGGCGAACCGGGACTCGCCCGGCAGACCGGCGACCAGGGCGAGGAACCGGCGGGTGGACAGGGCGGCGAGGTCACGGGCGGCGAGGCCGTACTCGCGGGCGAGGTCGCCCTCGACGGCGGTCCAGTGGGTCAGGACCGCTTGCCAGAACTCCGCCCCTTCTTCGTCTTCGTCTTCTTCGGGGTCGCCCTGCGCTGCGCCCTGTTCGGCGCGGCGGCTTTTCCCGCTTCCTGCTGCTCGTACAGCTGGGCGGCGCGCTGCATGGTGCAGCTGCCGGGACGGCGGATGTTCGCGGCCGAGTAGATCAGTACGACGCCGAGTTGCCGGTCGGTCATGCCGCGTTCGGCCCACGTGTCGAGGACGTCGGCGCCGTAGAGGGTGGCGAGCATCTTCCGTACGTCGTCGGCGTCGCTGGAGTGCTGTACGCGCTCCATCTGCAACGTGAACATGAGCGGCAGGGACTCGGGGAGCTGGTAGCCGGTGCCGTACAGGGTGAGGGACTGGCGCGGGCGGGTGGCGGACTCCTCGGCGAAAAACGCGTCGAAGTCAGCCGTACCCGCGCCGTCGGCGAGCTGCTGCTCGTCGTCGAGGTCGTGCTCGCTCACGGGCTCACCACTGCTTCTGTGGTCGGGGCGCCGCACCTGGTCATGGTCGCCGACCATGACGTCTTGTCGTTGTTGCCTCCGCCCTGCTCGCCGGGCGTCACGGTGGCGTCCCACACGACCCACTGCGTCTGTGTCTCGTGCCGCCACCTGATCCGGTTGCGGGACTCGAATCCGAGGCGGTTCGTCCACACGTGGTCGATATACGCCTGTCCGGGGTCCTGCGCCTTGGTGGTCTTGTCGATGCGGTACTGACCCTCGACGGACAGGGACGCGCCGCGCTGCATGACGTCCTGTTCGTACTGCCCGTCGGATTCGAACACGGTCGTGTCGACGGTTTCCTCGTTCTCCCCGGGGGAGTGCGTGAAGGTGTTGACGCCGGCGATGGGAAGCCACGTGTTCGTGGTCGCGTTCGCGTCCTCGACCTCGAACAGCCATCCGCGGGCGTCAATGGGCCGGCTGCTGCCTGCCATGCGGGAACTCCTTACGTGGGTGCGGGGCCGGAAACGTCGAGGTCGAAGTTCACGACGTGCTCATGACGGCCGGTGCTGTCGGCGCCCATCGGGGCGGGGGTGCCGCGGGCGGCGGCGAGCGTGAGCCATGTCCCGTCGGGCAGCTGCACGCCGGCGAGGCCGTGCAGCGCGTGGTACAGGGCCTCGGCGCGGTTGCGGGAGACGCGCGGGTCGGGCCCGCCGCGCACGCGCACCTGTAGCCGGCGCTGCTCGGCGTCGTCGCGGGACTCGGGGGCCGCTCCGTCGTACAGCGCGAGGGACACGGCGGCGTCCGGCGCGGGCGGCATCGTCTCGACGAACAGATCGCCGGTCGTGCCGGTCGGGTCGTAGTCGACCAGGTTGAGGCCGTCGAGGTGACGGGCGAGGCCGTCGAGCAGATCAGCCACGGAGCGACCTCCGCACCTGGGCGGCGATGATGGCGGCGACCGTGTCGGCCTGCTCGGTCAACGGCCCTTCGAGGTACTTCGCCGACCGGCCGCTGTCGTGCCGGTAGTTCAGGTTTTCGTGCTGCCTGACCGCGTATGGGGTGTCGAAGCTGACCGCGGCCGTGAGCGCTTCCTCGTCGACCGAGGCGACGCCGGAGCGTTCGAGGGTGCCCTCTTCGATCGGCACGCGGGCGCGGGCGCGTTCGAGGACGTGTTCGGCGGCGAGGCGTAGGCCGCGGATGGCGCCGGCGCGGGTGCCGCGCAATGCGGCGGCGCCGTTCCATGTGAGGCGGGCTCGGGCGGTCACTCGGCGCTCACCTCTGTACAGGCGGGCACGGGCAGACCCGGCGCGGTGTGGTGGGCGACGCTGATCGCCTTGGTGGTGCGGCCGTCGGGGAGAGTGATCCGGGACTCGGCCGGACAGTCGAGGTCGGGGGCGGCGATGATCTGCGCGGTGGATGTGACCTCGCGCCCCTGGGGGTCGCGCACGGTCTTGATGGTCTCGGCGACCAGGGCGCGGACGTCGGCGACCGGCGGGCCGTACGTCGGGCCGTACGCGCTGTCGCCGCGGTACGGCTCGATGGTGATCCGGTGGACGAGCAGCCACTCGGGGACGTTCACCAGATCACCCCCGGCAGCAGTCCGGCGCGGGTGAGGGCGCGGTGCGCGCGGGGCGCGAGGTCGACGTCGCCCGCGGCGGCCGGCGGGTCCTTGCGGCCGGACAGGGACACGGGGCCGATAGAGACGCTGTCCCATCGGCCGGCCGCGCCCGTGCCGTCGTCGCCGGTCGCGGCCCAATACTCGACCTGTGCGCGCACGGCGTCGGCGAGGGCGGTCACGACGTTGGGATCGGTCGGCATGCCCGCGCTGTCGGTGCGGTAGACGGCCGTCAACAGGGCGTCGTCGATGTCCTCGGACGCCCGGACGAGCAGCCGGTCGGCGTCCGCCGGCGGCGGGCCGGTCCACACCTGTTCCGGGGTGGCGTAGACACGGCCCACGGATCACCCCTTGGAACGGGAACGGCCCGCGGGCTTGGTCGCCTGCGGGCCGTCGGGGCTGGTCGTACCGGCATCGTCCGGCGGGCCGTCGTCGCCCTGCTCGTCGTCGAGCGGGTTCACGTCGTAGCCGTGGCGCCGGAAGTATGCGACGGCGCCCTCGCTGTCGGTGGTGGCCTCGCCGTCGACGAACCACACGCCGGCCACCTGACCGTTGAACTCCTTCACGGGAGTTGTCACCTGGTACATGGGTCACCTCACCTTGATGTTGCGGAAGACGCTCGCCGCCTTGGTCGCCTTGAGGACGACGCCGATCGGGCCCATTTCGACCTCGCCCTTCTTCACGGCGCCGGCGGCGGAGAAGTCGGGAAGCCACGTGTTCACCAGCTGCCCGCCCACGGTGGCCACGCCGTGGAACCCGTCGAGGCCGATCCGCACCGCGTACAGGTCCGTAAGGCCGGTCGCGGCGGTGCCGCCCACGGTGCGGTTCTCAATCGGGATGATCGGCGCGGAACTGCCCGCCTTCTCCCCGGGGTCCACGAAGGTGATCCCGCCGTAGCTCTCGCGCACGATCGGTCGGCCGTTGCTGCCGATCAGGCCGTCGACCGGGTCGCGGGTGTACTGGCCGGCGCGGCGGGCGAGGGCGCGCACGCGGGCAAGTGCGGTGCTGTTGCCGATCACCAGGGACGGGGCGCCGTCGAGCAGTGACAGCCATTCGTCGAGGATGTCGAGGGCCTTCTGTTCGGCGCGCGGGTCGGTGTCGAAGTCGGTCCAGTCGGTCACCGTGCCGAGGCGGAACTCGGTCGAGGAACCGGCGAGGGCCTTGTCGAGGCCGTCGAACGAGTCCTCGTTCGTCGCCTGGTCGCCGTTGATCACGGCGTCCTGGAAGGTGGTCCGGGCGGCCTTGATCTTCTGCGTCATGTTCAGCGTGACGGCGTTGGACGCTGCCGGGCCGATACGGGCGATGACCCGGTCGACCTCGAACGATCCGCCGAGTACGGCGAGATCGACGCTGTATCGCTGCGTCTTGACCTCGCTCGGCGTGTACTCGGTGTTCAGCTTTCGGAACGCGGCCGTGGGCTGGGTGATCAGCCGGCGGTACGTGTAGGTGAGGGTGTCGCCGTCGCCGGCGGGGTTCACGACGTCGTTGAAGACGAGCGAGTCGAGCAGGACGGATTCCTTACGGAACTCGTCGATGACCTGCACGTCAACGTCATCGGTGGCGTTGTTCTTGGCCTCGTCGAGGGTCACGGGCATGGGGGCTGCTCCTGTCTGCGGTTAGCTGCTGAAGCGGGCGGCGATGGCGTCCGCGAGGGTGGCCGGGCGCTTGTCGCCGGTCGGCGGCCCGTTGAACTCGGCGCCGCCGCGGGCCGGTCCCTGCGCCTGCGCGACGCCGAGGCGGGGGTTCGCCGTCACGGCGGCGGTGATGGCGGAGGTCAGTGCGGCGGTGTCGTTCGGATCGATCGCCTCGACGACGGCCCGGAACGACACGGAGTCGAGCAGGGCGAGCGGGTCGGCGCCGGCGGCGGGCGCGGCGCGGTACACGGCGGTCTGTACGGCGGCGGTGCGCGCGGCGGTCTGGCTGTCGGTGATGGCGCGCTGTGCCCACTGCGGCAGACGGCTGATGTCGCCCTCGACCGGCGGCGCGGCGGGGGCCGGCTGCTGCTCGGCGGGGGCCGGCGCGGGTACTGCCGGGGCGGCGGGCGCCGCTTCGGGCGCGGGGGCCGGGGCGGGCGGCGTGGCCGGCTGCTGCGGTGCGGCGGGCGGTGTCGGCGGCGCGGGTGGTGCGGGTGCGGGTGCGGGTGCGGCGGGGGTCTGCCCGCTCGGCTGGTTGCCGGGGTCGCCCTGCGGCTGTCCGCTCGGCGCGGTCGAGGACGGGGCCGGGGTCGTCATGGGTGCACTCCTGGTGCTGTCGGGCCCGCACGGCGCGGGCACAGGCTAATGCGGGGGGCGACGGCTCTCGGTAGTCCTCAAGTCACGGAAAATGTGGGCACGTTGGAACCACACCCGAGCCGTGAGCGTTGGAGAGCATGAAGGGACTGCCAAGAACGCCCCCTGCCCACACGTCCCGGGCGGGAGCCGTCGCCGCTGGCGGCTAGTCACATGCATCCCCCTCTAGAAGGAGGGGGCGCTGTGTGATCGGACTTTCTTCCAATGGACCACTTGCACGATGTGTCTCAGGTCCTCTACTACCTCGTGCGGCTGATGTTCGAGCTGCATCGGCACTTGGTGCTCCGAAAGGCTCTTCAGCGGCCAAGGCAAGAGCCTGGACAGGGCACCAGCGAGGTGAGCGGGAACAGGTAGACACGCCTACCCACACTCAGTAGAGCGGGGAGGGCTTGGCCGATGGGCAGAGCCCTCCCCTACTGGGGCCGGGGAGTACGGACGTAACCCTTGATCCATGCTGTACGGAGCAGAGAATCAGGCGGGTACGGGCACGTCCTCACGTCGTCGCCGCGGCGTCCGGCCTCGGCGCCCTCCGTGATGGCCCGCACGATGTCCTCACGCGTGCCCACGTGCTTCACCTCTTGTTCTGCTGGTCGGACTCGTTCTTGCGCGCGCCGGTCGCCCATCGCTGTTCGCGGCCGGTGACTTGCTCGATGAACTCGGCCTGTGTCAGCCGACCGTGTTCGGCCCACCACTCTTTCAGTTCGTCGCTCGCCCGCGCGTACGCGATTCGAGCCGGACCGGAGAAGAGTTCAGCCGGATTGGTTCCGGCGGCCTGGGCCTTCTTGTTGAGCAGGTACCCGTTACAGGCGTCCTCGGCGGCGAGGTACTGGCGATAGACGTACTCCTCGTACATGGCGCGGGCCTCGGCGCGGGTGACCCGGCGGGCGGTCTCCTCGGTCACGCCCTTGGCGGCGTCGGCGGCGATGGCGGCGGCCAACTCTTCGGCGAACGCGTCGTCGTCGGCGAGGGCGCCCCACGTCTCCGGGTCCGGGGCGGGGTCCATCGCTTCGGCGAGGGCGTCGCGGTCGGCGAGCAGGTCGTCAACGGCGTTGCCAGTCGCGGCGGGCGGCGGCAGTTCGACAGCGTCGCGGCGGTCCATCTCGGCGGCGATGCGCAGTAGTTCGTCGTTGGTGGCGTACTGCATGCACCACGCGAGGGCGTCGTCGCCCACGTCCGAGAGATCGGCGGCGAGGTTCCCGCCGGGGAAGTAACGGGCGAGCAGGGCGCGGCGGTTGGCCTCGGTGTCGAGGGCGGCGCGTTCGTCGGGCCCGGCGACGCGGGCGCGGGCGGCGAGGTCATGGTCGGACAGGCCGACCAGGTCGCGCCGTACGCCGGGAAGCCGGGCGGCGGTGTCGCGGCGGTCCATCTCGGCCATGACGCGCAGTGCGTCGCCGTCGTCGAGGTGCGGGAACGTGCGGGCGAGGTCGGTGTCGCTGAACGCGAGCAGGTCGTCGGCGAGGTGTCCGCCGGGCCGCACACGGTCGAGCAGGTCGTCGCGGTCGCGGCGGTCGGCCTCGGCCTCGATCCGCGCGCGGGCGCGGTCGTCGAGCAGGCCGGACCCCTCGGCGCCGGCGAGCTGGTCGTCGCGCATCTCCCGTACTGACCGGTCGTCGCCCGACCACACGCGGGCGGCGTCGACCTGCTGCGCGGTCGGCTCGGTGCGCGGGGCGGGGAGGTTCGAGGCGCCCGGCTGCTCGCGGTGCCGCAACCGGCGCAGATCGGGGTGTGCGGCGAGGTGGTCGCGCATGGCGCCCTGCCACTGCCGCACCTTGGCGCCGGCGGCGCGCTGCGCCTCGGGGGTGACGGCGGCGGCCTCGCGGGTTTTCCACCGCCTGATGTTCCGCTCGATCTTCCGCTGTCGCTGTCCCGCCTCGTAGCCGGCTGGGTCGCTGGTCGCGTCCTCCACCGGCGTGATGCCGGGAGAGTAGGCGCTCACGGAGTGACGGCAGTTCGGGTGTTGCAACCCCGCCCGGCGGGCCTCGTCGAGCGATCCGGCGACGCTCACCCGGACCGTGCGGCCGTCCTCGACGGCGTGCTCGGCCTCGACCGTGCGCTCGCCGTCCGCCCCGCCCACAGTCAACACCTTGCGCTCCCACGGGCGGCAGAGCGGGCACTCGCGAGGGGAGTCGGACACGACGACCAGGTCAACGCCGGCCTCGGCGAGCGTGCGCGTGTGCGCCTCGATCGCGGCGCGGCCGACGGACGTCCGTACGGCCATCTCCGCGTAAGAGGTGAGCTGCCAACGGCGCCCCGCGCGGTCCGTGAACGACGCGATACCGCGGTCGGCAAACCGGCGCATGGCGTCCTGTGTCGTCTGTCGGCGGGTGCCGGTACCGAGTAGCGGCGTGGCGGTGACCTCGGCGACGACCGTCCGGTACTGGTCGTCGACCGCCCGGAGAATCGAGCGGTGCGTCGAGGTGAGCCGGTCGACGGTTTCCTGTGCGAGGCGGTCGACGGCCTGCGCGTTCGGTGTGACCTCGTCGACCAGGCGGCGGCCGCCGTCGGACAGGGCGCCGAGTTCGGCGACGGCGGCGCGGTGACCGGTGTTGTACGCCTCGGCGACGGCGTCGAACACGTCGAGGCTGACGGCCTTGCCGAGTTCGTCGACAACGCCTTGAGCGGCGCGGCGCACGGCCTGTACGGCGGCGAGCTTCCGCTCGACCCACCCCGGGGCGTCGAGGCCCTCGGCGAGCTGCCGGGCGATGATGCCCAACAGCCGGTCCTCGGCGTCGGCGTACAGGTCACGGGTGGTCTCGGCGAGGTCTTCGACCATGCCCGGATGGATCGGCATGCGCCCCCCAACGGCCGTACGAAAGTGGACAGATGGGAGGCACGCGCGAACCGTCGGTGACGGATGGTGAATTATGCGACTGCGGAGAGTAGTTGTGGTACGCCGGAGCCCACGGCGCCCCTGATGACGCGTTAGAGTTGCTGGCGCAGCTCCACGTGACCCCTCACGTGCTTCGCCGGTACCCCCGGTGAAGGCCCTGGGCCCCAGGGCACTTTGGGGTCACGGGAGGTGACACGATGACGCGTCGCGACAAACGCGGCAGGCGGAGCGGGAAGCGGAAGCCGGACAAGCGGCTGATGCTGATCGACTGGCTGCCGGTGATCAGGCTCATCATCGAATGGCTGCTGCGGTAGGGCTCGCGCGAGCGTCCCTGACGTGACCCCGGACGTACGGCATGGACAGAGCACTCAGCACTGAGCCCAGCCGACGCTTAGACGGCTGGGCTCACTAGCTGCACGCCACGGCAAGGGCCTGACGCCCGGCGGCAACCGCGCGTTGGGCCCTTCGCTGTGCCTGAGCACAACTTTGCATGGCGTTTCACGTGAAACAGTACCTCGATGGGGACAACCGAGGAAAGTTATACGCGTCAGATTCGGTTGTGACATTGCTGATCTGCATTGAACTTTGGTCGCGAACTTTGGTCGCGAGCGTTGCTCGCGAACTTTGCTCACGAATGTTGTTCACGAACTTTGGTCACGAGCGTTGCTGACGTCAGCTCGGAAATGTGCCGACGGGGTCGGGTGCGGCAGCGCCTGTCTCGGCGAGGATCGCCCGCACTTCGGCCTGTATGGCGGTGTCGTCCCAAGTGGGGTTCAGGATCTTGACCTTGGTCGCGGTCGACACGGCCCCGGCGCGGTTGAGCAGGTCGAGCGTGGTCGCCGTCTGCTCGGCGGACTCGGCGACGCCGTCGCCGAACTCCACGCGGGGACGGTCGGGCGTGATCCTGCTGCCGAACAGCTGCGCGTCGAGCAGCAGCAGGACATGAACCATGTCCGCGACGGCGTGCCGCCAGTAACCGGCCTTCTTGCGGCGGGTGACCATGCTCCGGGCGTCGCGGCTGTCGACCTCGGTCGCGGTGACCGGCGCTCCGTCGCCGTCGAGGCCGAACGACTGGGGCGAGTAGCCGGCTGACTGGGCGGCCTCGCGTGTGATCGCCTCGGTGGTGCTGCGGTGCTCCTCGACCCTGATGTCGAACTGGTTCAGGGTGATCCCGGCGCCCTCGTTCGGCGGCATCCGCAACGAATGCCAGACCTCGCGGTCGTCGTCGAACGACGCCCCGCGGCCGGCTCCCTCGTTGCGCATGTACCCGTCCGGGACGATCAGGCGGGCTCGGGCGAGGCGGATGTCGCGCATCCACGATGTCCACGTTTCGTCGAGGCTGTCGAACAGGTCGTAGATCGGAGCCGCGTAGTCCGAGCGCCCGATCGGTGAACCGCGGTGCAGCCGGTTGGGCAGCATGTTGGGGACGTAGGCGGCGGTGAGCTGCTGAATGCCGGTCGCGATCGCGTCGCCCTGGGCGTCGAGGCTGTCGACCAGGTCGGCCGTGTCGGGGTGCTCGGTGAGCGGCACCCGGCGGCCGACGTTGTCGGCGGTCCCCTGGTACAGCGCGTGCACGATGCGGCCGGGCTCGTGCCGCTCGAAGTGCCGCCATACCGTCGAGGTCGTCGAGCCTTCCAGTTCGCGCCAGAAGTTCACGGCGCGCAGCAGGCCGAACCGCCACTCGGGTATGGCTCCGTCGGGCTGCATGACGGTGAGCAGGGGGCGCGGCACTAGGTCGCGGTCCCATGTCACCCGCAGGAACACGCCGGACAGGGCGGCGGCCTGCTCGGCGGCGCCGAGGAACACCTGTTGGGCGCGACCCTCGTCGAGCAGCTGGTCGAGGCGGGCCTGTGTGGTGGTGTCCTCGACGGTGATCGTCGGCATGTCCGCGAACAGCAGGTCGGCCGAGGTCGACGCGATGTCGCCAGGGAGAGGGACGTGTAGCCGGTGGTCGCGCCGGTCGATGCGGTGCTCGAACGACCGGCGTCCCCACAGGCGGCGCCGCTCGGTGTGGCGTGGGTGGTTGGTGTAGACGCGGGCGAGACGATTCCGGTCGCCGCTGTACCACGCGTCGTCGATGCGCATCGCGTCGTAGTACGGGGCCCACGCCGACGGCGGCCACTCTGCGCCCTGGTCAGGGAGTGCCATCGTCGCCCCCTTCCTGCTCGCCGGTCGCGAACGCGTCGGCGGCGCTGCGGAACAGGGCGGCGAGGGCGGGGCGTACTTCCTCGCCGGGGGCGAGGGTGAGGTCGCCTACCTCGACAGTGTGCTCGCCGACGGTGAGGGTTACGGGCAGGGTGAGCGGTGCGGCCATGGCGGCGGCCTCCTTCATGCGGCGAGGGTGAGCAGGTGCCGCCATTCGTGGGCGGTGGAGTGGACGGCGTAGCGCAGTGCGTCGCACGAGTGGTCGGCGACCTTGACGGGCTTGTCCTCGCCCTTGTCGGCGGCGGCCGTGTCCCATACGTAGCCGGGCAGTTCGTCGAGCAGTCCCTCGCAAGACCGGTGTATCCGCAGCAGACCGGCGCCGAGCAGGCTCGCCACGGACCGGATGCCGTCCACCACTTCGTTGGAGGCGCGGGCAACGCCCTCGTAGGAGTCGGCCCACAACTGCGTGATGAACGATGCCGCGCTCGGGTCGACGAACGTCCACTCGGGGGCGACGCCCTGCTCAGCAACCCACGTGCGCAGTGCGGCGCTGTACTGGGCGTCGGTCATCTGCCGTTGCGCGGTGCGGGAGTCGTGGCGCCACTCGGCGCACGCGTACAGCCGGCCGTCGACTCCCTCGCCGAGCAGGATCGCCGAGGTGGCGTTCACGGTGCCGTAATCGACGCCGATCCAGTACCGGCGCATGGACGGCAGGGTGTCGACGACGTGCTCGGACTCGTCGAACATGTCGTAGATGGCGCCTTCGGCCTGGACCCACAGACCGAGGACGTTCCGCTTGTAGAACAGGCCGGTGTGCGTCGACTTGATCCGGGCTCTGTACTCGTCGTCAAGGCCGGGATTGTCGTCCAACTGGAAGTGCCACGACCTGAGCCGGGCCTCTTCCGGCCTGAGCAGGTAGTCGCGGCGTAGCCAGTGATTCGGGTTGTCCGGGTTGGTGGTCGCGAAGATCTTCGACCCCGGCACGCTGCACCGTGCGGTGAGCTGGTCAAAGAACGACTTGGGGAGCGTGGTCGCCTCGTCCACGTACGCCCCGGCGCACGTCAGACCTCGTACCTTTGGTTCGGCCTGGGCGTCGTTGGCGCCGAGGGCGTGCACGGTACGGCCGAGGACGGTCGCCGTTGGGGCGCCGGCGGTGTACTGGATGTCTTGCGCGACCTCGCCGAACACGTCCGGGTTCGTGAGCGGACCGAACACGTTCCGGGCGAGGCTGTCGCGTGTGCGCCCGACCATGACCAGTTCGCCGCCGGTCGGCGGGTCGGCGACGTACCCCAACCACCGGAGCAGGCTCGCGATGGTCTTCCCGGACCGTACGGAGCCTTCCCAGAGGTTGAGGAACGCGGCGGCCTCGACGATCGAATCGACCTGCTTCGGCGACAGACCGAGGTCACTGTTCATCGTCGCCGTCCGGTGAACTTCCGTGCCGCTCGGCGTAGTTGCGGGCGAGTCCTTCCATGAGGCGCCCGATCACGGAGCGGGAGCGCTCCCCGGCCTCGTCGCGCGGCGGGGCGAGTTTGAGGGAGCGGTCGAGGGCGGCGCCGGCGGTGGCCATCATGGTGCGCCGGTCGGCGGGGGTCGGCTCGTCCTGCCACTTCTGGGCGTAGGTGTGGTCTTTCCCGCCCCACTCGAAGTAGAGGTGTGGCTCGGTCATCTTCGCGAGTTCGCGCTCGGCGATGTCGTGCAGGGTGACGGCGAGTTCGGAGCGGCGCGCGGCGAGGTCGGCGCGGCGCACCCGGGTAGCGGCTTCGACCTCGGCGGCGCGGTCGAACGTGAGCGGCGGGTCGAACGCTGCGGCGATCTTCGACACGGTCGAGGGCGACCGTTCGATCGCCCGCGCGATCTCGTTCCGACTCTTGCCCTCGGAGTGCAGGCGGCGTACCTGCTCGCGGTCGTCGTCGTCGATGGGGCGTCCCACGGGCGATCACCTCCCGCGGACATGCGAACGCCCCGCCGCTGGGGGGAGGAGCGACGGGGCGTTCGGGTAGGGCGTCCGTTTGCGGGCACGCCGAAGACGGGCCCCACTTTAGGTCACGGAACGATAACGGCGCAACTGGTCTTGTCCGACGCCCTCGCCCGCGCGCATGGCGGCCCGCGTCCGGACGCGCGGCGCGCCCCGCCGTGTCGTACAGCGGGGTACGCGGCTGTCATACGTGCTGGTCAGGCTGTCGGACGGGCTTGTACGGCTTGATGTTCGCCGTCTCGATGACGGGCGCGACGCCCGTCGGGTAGTGCCCGCGGTTCCATGCCTCGTAGTACAGGTTCGCGAGCAGCAGTAACGCTTGTCGGACGGCGGCCGAGGCGTCGCAACCGGTCTTCATGATCACGCGCAGGTCGTCGTACATCCCCTCGTCGAGGATGCGCACGGACAGAGACCGGCCTACGGGTGGCGGGAGGCTCGGGGCCTTGGCTGGCCGCTCGGTAGGCTGTGTTCTGGTCATGGTGGGGTCGCTCCCATCGTGATTAGTCGGGCCCGTCCGGCGGTGGAGTCGCTGTGTACGGGCCCGCGTCATGTGCTGGTCAGTGCTCGTGGATGGTGTCGCCGTCGTACGCGGCGGTAAATCGGGCGTCGTCTGGGTCGCCTTCCTCACCGCTTCGCCACACGCACACGCGGGCACCGCTGCGAGCGAGGGGAACGTCGAGACGTTCACCGAGGATCTGGTCGGCGACACTGGCAGCGGACTCGGTGGCACAGAGAGTTCCGGACTCGACCGGTTCCCAGGCGTCCTCGCCGGTCGCGCGGTACATGGTCCATGCCGCGTCCCACGGGTTATTACGCAGGATCCTGTGAACGTACGACGCGGTCACGCCCAGCTCTGCGGCGATCTCGGCAGCCGTCCACCCATCGACGCGCGCCGCGACGATCACGCTCGGTAGGGCCCCCTCGACGGCCTTCGCGGTGCGGCGGATCACGCCTGCCTCGGCGAGGGAGAGGGACGGACCGACCCGCTCGGCGAGAGCGGCGCGCGCCGTGGCGGTGGTCGCCCGGGCGTACTCCTCGGCGAGGCGTGCGAGACCGGACGATTCGGCGGCCGCGTACTGGCGCCGCTCGGCTTCGCATTCCTTCTCGAACTGGTCGAAAGCGGCGAGTAGTTGGGTGCGCAGCCTTCCCGCGGGCGTCTCGTCGGGCTGCTCGTTACTCATGGTTCCTGCTCCTGGTGGCGCGGTCGGGCCCGGCCTCGGGCGAGGCCGGGCGGTCAGGCGGCGAACAAGGCGTACTGCTCATGCGGGCGCGGCACCCCGTCGAGGGCGAGCTGTTCGGCGCGGCGTGGTCGCGCATGCGAGGCGGTCACCAGCATGCCGGCTGGCTCGACGACCTCGATCCGCCATGCAGCGGCCACGGCTTCGGCCTCAAAGCGGTCGCGCGCCTCGGCACGTACGCACCGCTTGCACAGATGCCACCCGCGTACGACGGCGAAGATCCAGTTACGGCCGCCCGCAGGGCGCCCGCAGTAAAGCTCTCGGGTTCCGGGGCGGCGGTAGTGTCCGGTCGCCTTGCGGGCGGCGCCGCGCACTGCGTAGGTCTCCACAGGGGTTCGCTCCTCGGCGGGGCCCGCCCTCAGCAGGCGGGCCCCCTCGGCGGTCAGGCGGGGACGATCAGGACAAGGTCAGTCGCGGGCCACGGGTCGCAGACGTCCCACGGGTTGTCGTCGCCGAGGTTCACGACGGCTTCCGTGCAGTCCGCGAGGTTGTCACACGACCCACACCCGCACGTGCGGTCGTAAGGCATCGGGTGCGCCTGGTACTGGTCGTTGAAGTAGTCCGAGCGGGGCAGACGGCCAAGATTCGGGTAGGCGGTGAGCTGCGCCCGCACGGCGTCGCCGTGGTGGTAGTCGGGGAACGACGCGAGGATCGTGTCTCCCTCGGCGACCTCGACGGCCCGCACGATGCGGGCGGCGGCGGGGTCGACCAGCAACGGGGCGTGATCCTCGTCGTTGGGGAGCGCCGTCACGACCACAGGGAAGAACTCAAAACACTTGGTGCGCATGGGGTTTCCCTTCGGAGGGGCGCCCGCGCGGGGCGCCCCTCAGTGGTCAGTCAGGCGCGGGCGTCGAGGATGTGGGCGCGGGCGGCGAGTGCGGCCGTCTCGACGAACCGCCACTCGCCGTCGAGGTCGTCGGACCCGACGCCCTCGGCGCGGAAGATGGTCACCTCGATGGGGCGTCCGGGGTAGATGTGGGCGCGTGCCACGCCGTCCTCGAACAGGACGGCGTACCCCTCGGTCGACCAGCCCACGGCCCAACCCTCGGCCGTCACGGTCGGGTACTCGTCGGCGTCGCGCTCCTCGCGCGGAACCGTGACGTCGTTGAAGCGCTCGGGCAGGAACGTGATCACGCGGGTGGGGCGCAGCTTCTCGACAGCGAGGGCGAACGCGCGCTCGCGGGTCTGCGTGCCCGCGAACAGGTAGTCACGACTCGGGTAGATGTCGCCCTCGCTGGGGATCTTGGCGACAGCCCAGTACCCGTCAAGCGGCTTGCTCGCCGTGTTGAAGACGGCGTACTCGGCACCGTCGAACTCGAAGGTGGAACGGCCCTCGGCGTCAGCCTCGGCGAGCTGGGGCTCGGGGGCGGCCTCGCGGCGGTGCACGCCGTCGCAGACATGACCGGTCTCGGCGCAGTCGCATGGGCAACCGCAGTCCTCGACGGCCTGCACGAAGAAGGTGAACGCGTCAATGTGGTGCTCGCCGACGATCTCGGTGTCGTCGAGACGGTCGAGGAACGCGTCGAACGGGTTCGGGTCCTCGACGTCCTCGGCGACGGCCTCGACGTCGGCACGCAGCCACTCGCGGGCTTCGTCGAGGGTGCCGATGCACTCGACGCGGTACTCGACGTCGAGGCCGATCTCGCGGTTTCCGACGTGGTAGCGCGTTCGTTTTGTGCTGGTCACAGGGGGTCGCTCCCTTGGTCTGGCCGGGTGGAGTCCGGCGGCGTGGTTCCCACACTAGACGGAATGAACTCAGTACACAAGCTCTGATGTACTGAGTTCATCTCCCTTGTCGGGGTGGTGACTTCGACCCCGTGCGCGGGCGGGCCCGGCCCTCGCCTCCGGGCCCGCCTCGGCTACGCGGCGGGCTGCTGCCGGTCGACGGCGAGGGCGGCCCACAGGGCGATCAGGTCGGCCCCCCGCCACTCGCCCCGGCGGCGGCCGTCCTCGGCTGGCGCGGTGCAGAGTGCGCCGGTCGAGCAGGCGACGACCGGCTCCCCGCCGGCGCGGGTGCGGCCGGTGAGACGCCCGCCGCACCAGGGGCACGGCCGGTCGAGGGCGGTCGACCGGCCGTCGCGTCCGAGGGCGCGCTCGACGGCTTGGCGAGCGCCGGCGGCCGTCGCGGCGAGGTGGTCGAGCAGCAGGGCGGGGACCGGCGTGAACAGGTCGCCGTACTTCTCGCCGAGGGCCCGCCCCTCCAGCCACACGGCGGCCCAGTGCAGCCCGTACGCCCGCGAACCGGCCGACTCGGGCGTCTGGTAGTGCCACCGGCCGGGGTTCTGCCGGTCGGCGAGGTCTTCCCGCACGACGGTGCGGGGCGGGAGCGACCGCAGCACGACCGGCGTCCGCCGTACGGGGCGCTGCACCTGCTCGGCGACGGCGTCGGCGAGGTCGAACAGGTCGCGCTCGGTGTCGAGGGCGGCGTCGAGGGCGTCGAGGTTGAGCGGGGCCGGGTGTTCGCGGATGGTGAGCGGGAGCCGGCCTATGACGGGCGCGGCCGGTATGGGGTCGTCGGTGCGGTCGGCGGCGGCGAGCTGGTCGAGGAACCCGCCGCGGGTCTCGCGCGGCGGCCACTCGGCGGCCGGGGGGTGCGCGATGGCGGCGAGCAGGTCGCCCCACTGCTCACGGATGGCGGCGAGGTCGACCGCGGCGCGGCGGCCGACCGGCGGGGCGGCGAGGGGGGTCGTCATGGGTGGCTGCTCCTTGTGCTCAGTGCTGGGCGAGGGCGTCGCGAACGGCGTCGTACGCGTCGTGCAAGCCGTTGGCGTAGGCGAGGGTGTTCGGCAGTCCGAGGCGGGGCCGGGGCGCGGTGGGCAGCAAGGCCCGTACTGCGGCGACTTGCTTCCCGGCGGCGCGGTAGACGGCGAGGGTGTCGGGCCCGAACACGGCCCGGTACGCGGTGAGTTGTTCCTCGGCGTCCGCGGCGCGCTGCCGGGCCTCGGCGAGGTCGCCCTCAAGCTCGCGTACGACGGCGTCGGCGGCGGCGCGGTGATGGGCGAGGGTGCGCGTGGTGCCCTCGTTCGCCTTGCGGGACTCGTCGGCGCTGCGGCGTTCCTGCTCGACGTACTCGCGCAACAGCCGGGCCTCGGCGGCGCTGAGCCTGCCGCGCTGGGCGCGGGCGAGCAGGACGTCGAGGGCGGCGCGGCGGTCGGCGCGCTCGTGGTCGCGCGGCTTGGTCCGGGAGTGCCGGCGGCGGTGAGTGGTCACGGGGTCTTCTCCTTGCGGTGGTCGGTGCGGTGGCCGAGCCGCTGCTCGCGCGCGCGGTCGGGCTCGCGTCCGGACGCGCGACCGACTGGAACGGGCAGTTGTCGGCGGGTCATGCGGCCTGAGCGAGGGCGCGTGCGGCGCGGGGGCGGATGGGCTCGACGGTGGCGAGGCGGGCCTCGCGCTGCTCGGCGCGTTTGGCTCGGGCGGACGCGTTCTTGCACTTCCGGCACTTCCGCGTCCCGTTCTTCGCGCGGATGGTGTTCGCCTGGTCGTAGGCGTGGCCGGCCGGGCAGTGGGTGACGGCGGCGCGGGCGGCGACGTGGTTCGTCGAGCGGAGGATGTTCGTACGGTGCGTGACGGCGTCGAGGTGGCCGGGGGCGACGCATTCGCGGCGGCGGCACCGGTGGTCGACCTCAAGGCCGGCCGGTATCGGGCCGTTGGCCTGCTCGTACGCGTAGCGGTGGGCCTTGACGGTGCGGCCGTGGGCCCAAAAGGTGCCGTAGCCCTTCTCGTTCTGCGAGCCGTCCCACAGGTGGCAGGGGCCGGGGCAGTTCCGGCGGAGTGACCAGGGGCCGGCGGTGTTCACCTTGTCGGCGAACCGCTCGGCCGGGGTGGGCCGGTCCATGGGGCTACCTCCGACGGGAAGTCGTTCCGAATGTTCTTTCGTGGTTGGTTCATTCCTTCCAGGGTTGGAACATAGTCCACAGGGGGCGGCCTCGGTCACTCCGATTTCCGCCCCCTGGCGCGGTGCTACGCGGCTGCGGGGCGGTCGTCGGCCTTGGCGAGGACGATCGTCCACCCCATGGCGACCAGTTCCGCGACGACCTGCTCGGCCACTTCCCGGGCGGTGTCGAGGCCGTTCCCACGGGCGTTCTCGACGCCCGCGCGCACGACGGCGAGGGCGGCGGCGGGGATCATCGCTGCGACCCGGTGACATGGCGGGCGTCGCGGCGTCCGCACTGCTGACGGGCGACCGGCGGACGCACCATGAGCCGCGCGAGGGCGGCCCGCGCGCGCTCGGACTTCTCGGCAGCGGCGATGCGGGCGGCCTCTTCCCGCTCGGCGCGGTGCCGCTCCTCGACGGCGCGGCGGCGCTGCTCCTCCTCGGCGGCGCGGCGCTCGGCGAGCAGGGCGGGCCCATCCACTTCGAACCACGTCGACCACCGGCCGTATCCGTTGTGCTGCTCGACGATCACGTACGCGCCCTGCTCGGCCATGTTCCGCGCGATGCGGCGCGCGGCCTTGCGGTCCTGCGTCGGCTTGATGGCCGGGCGGTCCGGATGCCGATCCCACGATCCCGTGATCCGGTACCCGCTGTTGTTTTTTGTGCGGTCGCCCGCGCTCGCGCGGCGGCGGTGCGGGGCGCGCTCGGGGTGCTTCCTGCGGCTGGTCATGCGGCCGGCTCCTTCGGTGCGTAGCGGCGGGCGGTGGCGAGGTCGAGGCGCGAGGGGTGGGCGGTGCGGCGCGGGTTGCGGCGGCGGTTGACGCACGGCTCGCCGGCGCGGGCGAGGCAATGCACATGCGGGCACGCGACGTCGAGAGGGTCGGGCAGTCCCTCGACGGCGCGGCGTTCGCGCTCGGCCCGGCGCGGCCGGAACTCGGCGAGGGCCTGGGCGACGGAGCGGGGGAGGTAGTCGCCGAGGGCGGCGAGGCGTTCGGCGACCTCGGGCGCGGGCCCGCCGGTCAGTTCGCGGTACGTCGCGGCGGTCGAGGCGCCGGTCGCGACGGCGTTCCGGGTGCCGACCAGTTCGGCGCGGTACGCCTCGGGGTCGTCTGGGTCGGCGGCGGGAACGGGGTCGTGGTGGCGGTCGACGACGTCGCGGCGGAAGCTGTGCCACGGGCGCGATACGTCCGACGGCCGGACCGGGTACGGCGAGGTCGCGATGTGGTGGCGCACGACCTGTGCGGCGTCCCAATGGCGGCCGTTGGGGTGCGGGGCGCGCGGGGGGACGTCGGCGAGCAGGTCGGCCCACTGGTCGAGGGTTTCCTCGGCGGCGGCCTGGTCGGCGGGCGCGGTGCGCGGGTCGAGGCGCACGGCGTAGGCGAGCAGGGCCGCGACTTCTTCGCGGGTCATCTGGCGTGCTCCTGGGGCGAGTTGAGGGCGGCGGCGAACATGTCGGCGGCGCGGGCGACGCGTCCGGGGCGGGCGGCGGCGAGGGGGATCACGTCGGCGCCCGGCGACGTCGGGGCGCCGGCGGGGACGGGCGGGAGCGCACTCCAGCCGGGGAGGAAGTAGCGGACCGAGCGGGGGCGGGAACGGGCGCGGCGGCACTGCTCGCGGGCGTGGTCGACCAGGGCGGCGACGGCGGTCCGCTGCACGATCGCCTCAAGCCGGAACCAGTCGGCTTCCGCGAGGGACCACTCGACGACGATCCCGGCGGCGGTGAGCGCGTCACGCAATGGCCGAAGGTTCGGCGGGACGGCGGGCGTCGAGCCGTAGCTAGCTGGCTGTACCTCCGCAGGAGGTACAGCGGGATGGGACGGGTCGGGACGGGGGGACCGTGACGGGTCGGTGCCGTCACGCTGTGACGACCCTTCCTGACCTGCGATGTCTTCGGGGAACTCGATCTGATTCGCGGCCGGTTCGCGATTTCCGTCCGACGGATCGCCGTCGGTTCCGACGTGATTTGCCGACGGAACGGGCGGATTACGCTCCTGGTTCCGCTGCTCGTCGGCGCGTTCGCGGGCCCGCTGCTGCCGCTCGGCGGCCCGTGCGCGCTCGGTCTCGACGCGCGCCCGGCTCGGGTTGTAGATCAGGAAGTCGTGCATGTAGTAGTCGCCGGGGGCCGGCTGCTGGCACTTCGGGTGCGGGCACGTGTGACCGTGCTCGTGCCACAGGCCGGCCGCGACCAGCTTCCGGGCCTGCGGACCGGTCCCGTACAGCTGGGCGACGACGCCCGGAACCATGCCCTCGGTGAGGTGCTGGGCGGCGTACGCGCCCGCCTTGACCCACAGGCCGACGGCGGCGTTACCGGCCTTGAGCGTCTTGGGGTGCCCGTAAAACGTGTCGTCGACTTTGAACCAGGTCACAGGGTCTGTGCTCCTCGGGATGGTGCGCCCGGGGCGAGGGGCAACGGCGGCTCGTCCTCGCCCCGGGGCAGATCAGGCGGTGACGTACGGGCGGGTCCGGGCCGGCTGGTGCTCGTCGCACCGTGGCCCGCACGGGTACGGCCGTACCTCGGAGTCGTGGCACGTCGGGTTTCCGTGCCCACAACTGGGCTTGCTGGCAAGTCGGTTGCACTCGGCGCAGTACCGCTTGCCATCGGCGCGGTGGCGGCCGTGTACGGCCTGGTCGTGCTCGCACTTGGGTGGCCGGTGCCGCATGCCCTTGACGTCGGCGAGGGCGGCGCGGTGGCGCTGCCGGGTCTCCTGGTCGTCGACATGGGCGGGCGAGCAGCATGTCGGCACATCGCACGACGGGCGGGCGGGGCCGACCGGGGCCCGACCGTGCCACATCATGAACGCGGCCTGAAATGCGGTGTAGGCGGTGCCCTTGTGCTGGAACCGGCCCCCTCCCTTGGCGGGGTTGCCGGTCCACTCGCGGTGTCCGCCCTCGGTCTCGCGGGTGTTCTTGAGGAACACGAGCGCGAGGTCGGCGGAAACGCCCGGCGCGGACGTGGCGGCGCTCATGCGGCCAGTCCGAACCGCTCGGCGATTCCGGCGCGGTGCAGCAGGAACCGCAGCGCGTACGCGGCCTGCTGGGGGACGACCCCGTTCCCCAACGCCTTGAGCTGTGCGGGGCGGGACAGGCCCGGCACGGCGGTGATGTGGCCGAGGGGTAGCCCCATCATCCACTCGACGAACGCCGGGGTCAGGCGGCCTCGATCGTCAGTTGGCCGAGGTGCCGGTCGGCCCGTGATCGTCTCCCACCGCTCAACCGCGTGGGTGTACTGGCCGTAATCGACGCTGCCGCGCTCGCCAGTGTCGGCGTCCCGTCCCCGTGCTTCTGGTTGGGGCTCCCCTTCGTTCCGTCGCTCGCCCTGGGCGTCGGCAACAGGTGCTCGACCTCGTCGGCGAGCGTCGGACCGTGCCCGCCCCGTTTCCTCTTCGTCGGATGCTGCGACCCGCCGCTCGTCCCCAGTGACGCCGTCGGCGTTTTCAGCAGCTGCACGATCGCCGGTAGGCCGTCCGGGTGTCCCTTCCCCCGGCTGTCCCTCGCGAGGGGCGTCGGAAGCTGCGCGATACGCGCCCGCAAGGTGTCGTTGCGGTTTCCGTCCGGGGTCCCCGGCCCGTTCCACTCGCTCGTGGTCGGCGTCGGCAGCAGGCCACGCGATGATGAAAACGCGCTCACGCTGGTGGGGTGCCCCGACGTCGGATGCGCGCTGCACGTGCCATTCCGCATCGAACCCGAGGTCGGCCAAGTCGCCGAGTACGGCGCCGATAGCTCGAAGAGCGTCGGCGTCTCCGCCGTCTGCATCCAAAGGCGTTCCGTCGGCTCCCACACCGCGAACGGCCTTGGCCGAGAGAAGACCGCGGACATTTTCGATCACCACCAGTCGAGGTCTGAGTACGGAAATGGCGTGTGCGACGTGGAACCACAGGCCGGACCGGGTCCCCTTGATCACGCGCTCGGGCGGCGGGCCCGCAGGGTCGGCGAGGTCGCGGGCGTTGAGTTCGGCGACCGCGGCGGCGGCCACCACACCGGACAGGCGCGAGGGAACGGCGCCGGACGGCGCGGCGGCCTCGCACGTCGTGAGGTCGTGGTCGCCCCACCGGCAGTTCCCGCATAGCAGGACACCGGCGGGTACGACGGTGTCGCCGATCAGGCCCGCGCGCTTGCCGGCGAGGCTCACGTCGGTGCAGGGGAAACCGGACGTGAGGACGTCGACCGGCTCGACCTCCGACCAGTCAACGGCCGTGATATCGCCGTGGTTTGGGACGTCGGGCCAGTGATGGGCGAGGATGCGCGCCGCGTACTGGTGTTTGTCGCCGGGCTCGTATTGGCAGTGCCACGCCACGGACGCGCCGAGGACGTCGCAGACGGCCATGTCGAGGCCGCCGTATCCGGAGCACAGCGACCCAACCCGCAGCGCGTCGCCCTCATCGATGGCGAGCTGTCCCGGCACCATCTCGACGGCCCGCTCGGCGAGCAGCTTCCCGACCGTGTCGAGGGTGAGACTCACGCGGCCTCACCTCGGCCGGGGGGTGTCCTATGGCGGATGTGCGCGGCGAGTCTGGTGATGCGGCCGGCGAGGGTGATCGCGTCGTCGGGGGCGAGCAGGTCGTCGAGGTTGTCGGCGGGCGGGGCCTCGGCGAGCAGGGCCTCGCGGCTCCCGTCGGCGGCGGCTGCGCGCATGGCGCGTTCGTGCTCGGGCATGTCCACGCTCACGACGGCGTGATCGAGGCTGGCGACGTTCGCACCGTGGACGGTGAGCAGACGGCCGACGGGATCGGGGTCGGCGGTGTACGCGACGGCGAGGGCGTCGAGTAACTGCTCGGCACGGTCGGCGATCGGCAGGCGGACGGCGAGGCCGTCGGCGGTGAGCGTCGGGCGGATCACCGGCGCAGCTCCTCGGGCATGACCGGCGTGTCGACGGCGAGGGCGCCCGTAATGGCGTCGTACAGCTGCGGGCGGGTCCAGTCGGCGGCGGGGAACATCCGAAGCAGCAGGCCGCGGGCGGCGCGGTGCGCGTCGCGGTCGGCCTTGACCGGCCCGCCGAGGGCGTCGCCGAGGACGACCCAGGTCGCGAGGCGCTGTTCGCCGTCGCGGTCGGTCGGCACGGGGACGGTCTGAACTCGCGCGGTGCCGGGGGCTATCTGGTCCAGCTGCCGGGCGATCACGGCCGTACGGACGGCGTGCTTCTCGGCGTCCGGGGCGCTCGGCACGGCGGTACTCTCAGGGGTGTTCACGATCGGTACCTCTCGGGGTTCGGTCGGGCGGGCCGTCCGGGCGCAATCCGGGCGGCCCGCCGTGTTTTCAGGCGGCGGCGCGGTGCTCGACGGCGGGCGCCTGCTGGCGCTGGTCGCGTTCGAGGCGGCGCAAGATCAGTTCCGTTGCGGAGTCGAGGCAACCGGCGGCGCGGTCGCTGTCTCGGCGGTCGCGGGCGGCGTCGAGGACACGGCGGGCGTTGGCGAACGCCTGCTCGCGGGAGATCACGGGGCTGGTCATGCGGCGGACCGCTTGACCAGCTGGCCGGCCGAAACGCCGTAGTGCTCCTCGACGGCGGCGGCTACGTTCGCGCTCGGGGCGGTGTGCCCGTGCCACAGGCGCCACGCGGTGTTCCGCGCAACCTTCAACCGGCGTGCGGTGTCTGACGGTTTGTGATCACCCGCTTTGCGGGCGGCGGTGACCAGGGCCTCGCGGTCATACACGAGCATCGTCCTTTCGTGGTTGGTTCACTCCTTCCATGGATGGAACATAGCATGATGGAACGTGTGGGGAAACTGTGAAGTCCTCCCGCTTCAAAGTGCATTGACACTCGGCATATGCCCGACAACAATCGGTCACCTGTTCGAGTGCGCCGCCGCAGTTCTGGGGGTGAACCGTGTTAAAAGTGTGCGATCAGGACAGGTTCAAGACGGCCCGTAGTCGGACCCATCCATGCGCGGTATGTTCCATCCATGGAACAGAACAACCAGCCGGGGAGCGACAAGGCGACCCCCGCCGAGTTCGCGCGATGGCTCCGCGATCAGCTCGAACGGCGCGGCTACGACATGCGACCCAGGGGCGGCGGACAAAGCCGGTTCGTCGCGGATTCGGGCCTGAGTGTCGGCACGATCAGCCGCATTCTCAACAAGCAGGGCGCGCAGGACATCAAGGTTCTGGAAGCCCTCGCACACGCCCTCGGTCTGCCGCTCGCTGAGGTGCTGATCGCCGCCGGCGTCCTCAGCCGCCGAGAGCTAGCCGACGTCCAAAACCCCGCCCCGCGCCCCGACGGCCCACTCACGCCAGAGCAGGCCGCGGAGGAAATGGGCATCGAGGACCCCGAGGACGTCGCGCACTTCGTCAACACAACCGAGTTCCTGATCAGGCGCCGCGCCAAGACTCGCAACGGACGCGCCGCCGAGAATTGACGCACGGAGGCACCGCAAGTGACCCACCGATTCACGCCCGCATTCGCTCTCCTGCTGCTTCTGGCGGGGCAGTCCGCGGGCGTCCTCGGCCTGCTCGGTGACAACGATGCCTTATGGCAGGCCGGGCTGTTCATCACCCTTACCGCCGTCCCGCTGCTCATCGTCCGCACCGTCCACAACTCCCAGCAAGCCACCGCCGACCAGCTCGCCGACGCCGACCGCGCCGGATACGTCCGCGCCCTCGACCATGTCGCCCGCGGTCTGCTCGACGCACCCACCCCGCCCGAACCGGGCCACAGGGAGGACCGCGCCGAGCAGGACGCGGGCAACGTGATCACGCTTCGCCCGAGCCATGTTCGACCAAGCGAACGGAAGGCGCAGTGACAACAGCGCAGTTACCAGCCACTTTCAGAACGAAACAGCTCACGCCGTACGTCGGATACATCCGGGTCTCGACCTGGAAAGAGGAGAAGATCAGCCCCGAACTCCAGCGCAAGGCCATTCTCGATTGGGCCAAGCGCAACGGTTCGGAAATCACCGAGTGGATCGAAGACCTCGACACGACCGGCCGCAACTTCAAGCGCAAGATCATGCGGGCGATCGAGATCGTCGAGAAGGGGCGAGAGAAGGGCATCGCCGTATGGCGATACTCGCGCTTCGGTCGCGACCGCGCAGGCAACGCAATCAACCTCGCGCGCGTCGAGACCATCGGCGGACAGCTGGTCAGCGCCACCGAACCCGTTGACGCAACCACGGCCATCGGCCGGTTCCAGCGCGGCATGATCCTTGAGTTCGCCGCGTTCGAGTCCGACCGCATCGGCGAGGCATGGGCGGAGACGCACCAGCACCGCCGCGCCAAGGGGCTACCGGCCACCGGCCGCCCACGGTTCGGGTACATCTGGCACCGCCGATGGAACCCCCGAACCGAGACACTGCAAGAGGAGAAGTACGAGCCACACCCCGAACTCGGCCCCATCGTCGCCGAGCTGTACCGGCGATACAGCCGCAAGATCAAACCCCAGGGGTTCAGTGCTCTGTGCGCGTGGCTCAACAAGAACGGCCACCGCACCACGCGCGGAACCCTGTGGAGCACTCCCACGCTCACCCGCTACATGGACAGCGGCTTTGCCGCCGGCCTGCTGCGCATCCACGACGACGAATGCAAGTGCAACGGGAGGAAGACCAACGGGACATGCCCGAACTACTTCCTTGCCCAGGGCGCGCACGAGGAACTAGTCGATTGGGACCTGTGGCAGGCGTACCGCGCCAGACGAAAGGAGGTGCAGAACACCCCGCCCCGCGCCCGTAACACCCTGTACGAACTGACCGGCCTGGTTCGCCATGGCACGTGCCGAGGCGGTACCAGCATGACCACGGCACGGTGGAAAACCACCGGGGGCAAGCCGTACAACAAGCCCGGGTACGCCTACCGCTGCACACTGCGCGCGCAGGCCGGCGCGAGCGCGTGCGACAGCCTGTGGATTCCACGCACGGAGGTAGAAAGCGAGGTCGAGAAGTGGCTCAAGCGCGAGGCCGCCCCCGGCATCGACACCGCGCCGCCGACCGAGGACACCACCGAGCCGCAGGTCGACGAGCGGGCCCTCGCCAAACAGGCACGGGGCAAGCTACAAGGGGAGTACAGCACGATCGAGGCATCTCTCACCCGCTTGATCATGGACGCCAACGACAACCCCGAGAAGTACCCGGCGGGGGCGTTCGAGCGGGCACGCGACACGTACCTCGACCGGCAAGAGAAGATCAAGAAGCAGCTTGAAAAGCTGGTCGACGTCGAGGAGACGCCCAAGCGGTCAGACTTTGACCGGCTGGTCGTCGGCGTAGCCCAGGAATGGCGGACGCTCAACACCACCGAGCGGAACGCCATGCTCAAGCAGTTGGTACGCCGTGTCGCCCTTGTGCGCCGCAAGGACGAGAACGGCGAGCCCATACCCGGCGCCGAAGGCATCGAGGTACAGGTTCACCCCCTGTGGGAGCCGGATCCGTGGGAGCCGGCCCGCATCTGCCGGGGGCCGTTCGGCACCGTCACGCCCGGACTGTGGCTGTCCGCCGAACTGTGGACACGTCCCGACACCTGGGAACAGATTCCCCCGAGGTAGTGACATACCGCGTGGTATGCCCCGAGGATTGCGCCAGGTACCACCGCCGCGTAACTCAATGGGGAGGCCCACCGGTGTACGGCACGATGCAAGATGTACCCCTGCTGATCTCGCGAATTCTGGAGCACGGCCGCCAGATCCACGGTTCGTCGCAGGTCATCACGTGGACCGGCGAGGCTGAACCCCAGCGCCGTAGCTTTGCCGAGATCGGCAACCGCGCCGCCCAACTGGCGAACGCACTCCGTGACGAACTCGGAGTACGAGAGTCGGATGTTTTGGGCACACTGATGTGGAACAATGCGGAGCATGTCGAGGCCTACTTCGCGATCCCGTCCATGGGCGCGGTCCTCCACACCCTGAACCTCCGTCTCCCGCCCGAGCAGCTCGCCTGGATCGTCAACCACGCCGCCGACCGCGTGATCATCGCCAACGGTTCGCTGCTCCCCCTGCTCGCCCCGCTGCTGCCGCACCTGAAGCCGGTCGAGCACGTGGTCGTCACGGGCCCCGGAGACCGCTCCCTCCTCGCCGACGCGGCCGTCGGTCGCATCCACGTTCACGAGTACGAGGACCTGATCGCCGGCAAGCCGACCTCGTACGACTGGCCCGAGCTGGACGAACGCCAGGCCGCCGCCATGTGTTACACCTCCGGCACCACCGGCGACCCCAAGGGCGTGGTCTACAGCCACCGCTCCATCTATCTGCACTCCATGCAGGTCAACATGGCCCAGTCGATGGGCCTGACCGACGAGGACACCTCGCTGGTCGTGGTCCCCCAGTTCCACGTGAACGCCTGGGGCCTGCCGCACGCGACCTTCATGACCGGCGTCAACATGCTGATGCCGGACCGCTTCCTCCAGCCGGCCCCCCTCGCCGCCATGATCGAGGGCGAGCGGCCGACCCACGCCGCCGCCGTCCCCACCATCTGGCAGGGCCTGCTCGCCGAACTGACGGCGAACCCCCGCGACGTCTCCTCCCTCGGCCAGGTCACCATCGGCGGCTCGGCCTGTCCGCCCGCGCTGATGGAGGCCTTCGACAAGCTGGGCATGCGGGTCTGCCACGCCTGGGGCATGACGGAGACGTCCCCGCTCGGCACGATCGCCCGTCCGCCGGCCGGTGTGTCCGGCACGGAGGAGGAGTTCGCCTACCGCCTCACCCAGGGCCGCTTCCCGGCCGGCGTCGAGGCCCGTCTGTCCGGCCCCGGCGGCGAACGCCTCCCCTGGGACGGCGAGTCCGCGGGCGAGCTGGAGGTGCGCGGGCCCTGGATCGCGGGCGCCTACTACAACGGCCCCGACGCCGAACCGCTGCGCCCCGCCGACAAGTTCAGCGAGGACGGCTGGCTCAAGACCGGCGATGTCGGCACCATCTCCGCCGACGGCTTCCTCACCCTCACCGACCGCGCCAAGGACGTCATCAAGTCCGGCGGCGAGTGGATCTCGTCGGTGGAGCTGGAGAACGCGCTGATGTCCCACCCGGACGTCGCCGAGGCGGCCGTCGTGGCCGTCCCCGACGAGAAGTGGGGCGAGCGCCCCCTGGCCACGGTCGTCCTCAAGGAGGGCTCCACCGCCACCTTCGAGACCCTGCGCGCCTTCCTCGCCGACGAGGGCCACATCGCCAAGTGGCAGCTCCCGGAGCGCTGGACGGTCATCGCGGCGGTCCCGAAGACGAGCGTAGGAAAGTTCGACAAGAAGGTGCTGCGCAGGCAGTACGCCCAGGGGGAGCTGGACGTCACGTCCCTCGGCTGACGGGCCGGCCCCTGGGGAGCCCCCGGCTGCGGCCGGGGGCTCCGCCGTATCCGCACGCCGGGTATACGCGTGCCGCCGGATCGCCTCACCGGCGGAGGGAGGTCAGCCCCCACCCCAGCACCAGCCACACACCCGCGACCGCGCACACCCCGCCCCACCCGAAGTGGCTGAAGGCGGCACCCGCGAGGGCCGAGGCCGCCGCGCCGCCCGCGAAACCGGCGACCACGTAGGCGGTGTTGGCCGTGGCGGGGGTGGAGGTCGCCGTCAGGGCGAGGGTCTGGTTGGCGACGTGGGAGGCGACCAGCGCGGCGTGCACGGCGATCGCGGCGGCGAACAGCGCCCCCAGCACGTGCCCGCCCAGCCAGAACAGCGGCACGGACACGGCGGCGATCAGATACGCCGACCGCACGACCCGCGCCGCCCCGAACCGGTCCACCAGCCCGCCCGCCAGCGGCGCCACCGCACTCGCGGTCAGGCCGAACAGGCCGAACAGCCCGGCGGTCGCGGTGGACAGCCCGTACTCCGGCCCGGTCAGCAGCAGGGCCAGCGAGGTCCACAGCGCGCTCCACGCACCGAACATCCCGGCCTGCCGGACACACGCCCGCCACAGCTCCGGCGAGCCCCGCAGCACCGACGGCAGCGCGACGAGCCCCGCGAACAGCGGGCCTTCCCGGCGCCGCCGCGACGGCAGGACCAGCGCGGTCGCGAGCCCCAGGGCGAGGGTGAGCACGGCCGCGCCGGCGAACACCCAACGCCAGCCGAAGGCCTGCCCGGCCAGTCCGCCCAGCACCCGGGCCCCGACGATGCCGGTGAAGAGCCCCGCGATGACCGCCGCGACATGCCGGGCACGCCGCTCGGCGGGAGCCCGCTCGGCGACCAGCGGGACGAGCAGCTGGGGGATGACGGTCGCCGCAGAGGCGACGAACATCGCGACCGCGAGGGCGGCTGCGCCCGGGGCGGCCGCACTGGCACCCAGCGCGAGCGCGGTGACGAGCGTGAGCCCGGCGACCAGCCGGCGCCGGTTCGCACTGTCGCCGAGCGGGGCGAAGAACAGCAGCCCGACCGCGTAGCCGAGCTGGGCGACCGAGGCGATCCAGGCGATGGCCGAGGGCGCCGAGCCGAAGTCCCGGGCCATGAGCGGGAGCAGCGGCGCGGCGAGGTAGATGTTGGCGGCGGTGACCGCGCTGCACACGGCGAGCAGGGTGAGGAAGAGCCCGGGGGCGGGCTCACGGGACCGCCGCACCGGGGTCGTGGCCCGGGCGGTGGCGGTGGTGGTGGTCGCTGACGGCATGGGAGGGGACTCCTTGGAGTCGGCTCTAGCAACTAACTGGTTGGTTGGCGAGTGGGGGAACAGTCTGAGCCGCCCCGCCCCTCCCTGTCAACCAAACAGTTGGTTACCCCGGCGCGCTACCCTCTCCCCCATGGCAGCAAGGGACCCCGAGGCCACCAAGGCCCGGATCTTCGAGGCGGCGGTCGCCGAGTTCGCCCGGCACGGCATCGCGGGCGCCCGCATCGACCGCATCGCCGGCGAGGCGAAGGCGAACAAGCAGCTCATCTACGCCTACTTCGGCAACAAGGCCGAGCTGTTCGCGATCGTCCTCGAGAAGAAGATGCTCCACCTCGCCGAGGCCGTCCCCGTCGACCCGGACGACATCGAGAGCTGGATCGACCGCCTGATGGACTACCACGCCGCCCACCCGGAGCTGCTGCGCCTGCTCTTCTGGGAGGGCCTGGAGTACGGCAGCACCGAACTGCCCCACGAGTCCGACCGCCAGGAGCATTACGCCCGCAAGGTCGCCGCCCTCCGGGAGGGGCAGCGGCGCGGAGCCGTCACGGACGCCATCCCGGCGGCCGACCTGCTGTTCCTGCTGACCGCCCTGGCCAACTGGACCGCCGTCGTCCCGCAGATGCGGCGCATCCTCGTCGGCGAGGGGGAGCCGGACCAAGACCGCCTGCGGGCGTCCGTGAAGGAGGCGGCACGCCGGCTGACGGCACGCTAGCCGCTTGGGGGACGGCAGGCCAGGGGCGGCTGGTTGATGCCGCGGCAGGCCAGGAGCCACTGGTTGTGCCGTGGCCTGCCAGGAGCCGTTCGTTGTGCCGTGGCCTGCCAGGAGCCGTTCGTTGTGCCGTGGCCTGCCAGGGGCCGCTAGTTGGTGCCGATCCGGCTGAGCAGTTCGACGATCCTGGTCTGCACCTCGGGGCTGGTGGACCGCTCCGCGAGGAACAGCACCGTTTCCCCGGAGGCCAGCCGCGGCAGGTCGGCCTGGTCGACGGCGGCGGTGTAGACGACGAGCGGGGTGCGGTTGAGCTGCCCGTTCGCCCTCAGCCAGTCGACGATCCCGGCGAACCCCTCCTGCCGCCGTTGCGCCTGCAGCAGGTCCATCACGACCAGGTTCGGCCGGAACTGCCCCGCCAGCGTCACGGCGTCCGCGTCACTCGCGGCCCGCGCGACCTGCATCCCGCGCCGCTCCAGCGTCGCCGTCAACGCCAGCGCGATCTCCGCGTGCTCCTCGATCAGCAGCACCCGCGGCGGGTGCTGCTCACTGTCGCGCGGTGCCAGCGCCTTCAGCAGCACGGCGGGATCGGCGCCGTACGCCGCGTCCCGCGAGGCCTGGCCGAGCCCCGCCGTGACGAGGACGGGCACCTCGGCGGCCACGGCGGCCTGCCGCAGCGACTGCAGTGCCGTACGCGTGATCGGCCCGGTCAGCGGGTCGACGAACAGCGCGGCGGGGAAGGCCGCGATCTGCGCGTCGACCTCCTCGCGCGAGTTCACGATCACCGGCCGGTAGCCGCGGTCGCTCAGCGCCTGCTGGGTGCTGACGTCCGGCGCCGGCCACACCAGCAGCCGCCGCGGGTTGTCCAGTGGCTCGGGCGGCAACTCGTCGTCCATCGGCTGCGGCCGCGGCGGATCGGCCACCTCGACGGCCCCACCGGGCCCGTCCAGCGGCTCGGGTCCCTCGGCGGCGTTCTCGTCCGGCGCGCCTATGGCGTACGACCGTCCGCCGCCCTCGGCCAGCTGCGCGAGGCGCGACTGGCCGGCGAGGGACGGCTGCGCCGGGACCGGTGCGGTGGCCGGGGCGGGGATCTGCGCGGCGACGGGCGGCGGCGTGTGCTCCGCGCCCGGGTACGGACGCGCGCCCTGCTCCGGACGGGGCGCCTGGTCCGCCGGACGCGGCTGACCCTGCTCCGGGCGGGCCGCCTGGTCCGTACGCGTCGCCGGGTCGGGCGGCGTCCCCAGCTTGCGGCGCCGGCCCGATCCGCCCGGCTGGTGCGGGGGAGGCGTCGCCGACTGCTGCGGGACGGACTGCGGGACGGGCATGGCCGACGGCTGCTGCACCTGGGCCGCCTGCCGGGTGAACGGCACGCCCTGGCCCAGCGTGCGCACGCTGATCGCCCGCCCCTGCGTCGAGTTCGGATCGACGGGGGGCGCCGCGGCCTCCGCGGGCAGCGGCTGAGCCGCCCTCGGCGCGCCTTGCGGCGGCAGCGGGGTGCCCGGGGCGGGGGTGTTCTGCTGCACGGCCCGGGGCGGCGTGCTGTTGGGGGGCGCGGGGTGCGCGGCGCCGGCCCCGGACGTCTCGTCGGCGGCGGGCCAGGGCTGGGCCGCGGGGATGCCGCCGGGCGGCGGGGTTCCGTGGATGTTCACGCCCTGGGCGTTCGTGCCCTGAGCAGGCGTGCCCTGGGGCGGGGTGCCCTGCCCGGGTGCGGCCTCCGCGGGGAGCGGCCGGCCGGCGGACTGCTGCTGACCCGGTGCGGCGATGCCCTGCTGCGGCAAGGGCTGGGCCGGGGCGGGTAGCTGGAGGCCCTGTCCCGGAAGGGCGGCCTGCACACTCTGCCCGAGCCCGCCCTGAGCGGGGACGGACACACCCTGCGGTGCGGCCACCTGAGGGACGTTCCCCTGCGGAGGCACGGTGTTGCCCTGCGGAGGCACGGTGTTGCCCTGAGGAGGCACCGTGTTCCCCTGCGCGGTAAGCGGCACGCCCTGCGGCGGCACGGTGTTGCCCTGCGGAGGCACGGTGTTGCCCTGCGCGGCAACCGGCACGCCCTGCGGCGGCACGGCGGTACCCGGCGCGACGGGGGGAGCGGCCACACCGGCCTGGACGGGCACGCCCTGCCCCGGCCCGGCCTGCACGGGTGCGGCGGCCACGGATGCGGCAGGTGCAGCACCCGCGGGAACGGGACCGGCTGCCGGTGCGGCACCAGCAGGCACAGGACCGGTTGCCGGTGCGGCACCGGGAGGCACAGGACCGGTTGCCGGTGCGGCACCAGGAGGCACAGGACCGGTTGCCGGTGCGGCACCGGGAGGAACAGGACCGGCTGCGGGTACGGCGCCCGGGGGCACGGGGCCCACTTGGCCGGCACTCCCCGGCACTTGCGCTCCGGCCGCCGCCGTGGCCTCGGCCGGCTGCGGTGCCGCGACGGCCCGCCGCCGACGGCCGGTCGGCGCACTGGTCGGATGCGGCTGCGGCGGAGTGTGATCGGCGGACTGGTCGTGCGGAACGGCGTCGTGCCGGCCCTCCTCGACCGCACCCGCACCGGCAGCAGCCGCTCCGGCAGCAGCCGCACCGGCAGCAGCCGCTCCGGGAACGGCCGTTCCGGGAACAGCCACGGACGCCTGCCCCTGAGGGGGCACCACACCCGGAGCACCCACGGGACCGCCGGGACCGCCGGGACCACCGGCGGCCTGCTGCCCCTGCCCGGCCGGAGCCTCCTGCTGAGCAGCGGCCGGGGCCTGGGCCGGGGCCTGGGCCGGGGTCTGGGGCTGGGTCTGGGGCTGGGTCTGGGCCGGAGTCTGATCGGCCTCGGCCGGCGGCAGCGCGAACACCGGCCGCGGCCCGGCCGCGGCTTCCTGCGCGGCCGCGGCCCGCTCGTTGGCGGCGGCCAGCGCACGCCGCCGACGACCGGTCGGCTGCTGGGCCTGCCCCTGATCCGCGTCGGCCGAACCAGCGGCCTCACCACCGGAGGGCGCCGCGGGGAGCGCCGGCGGCAGCGCGGCCTGCTCACCGGGTTCACGCCGGGCGCGCCGCCCGGACGGCCCGGGCACACCCTGCGGCGGTACGGTCCCGCCCAGCCCCGTGTTCGAGGCGGCGGCACCCGCCGCATGCTCGGCGGCCGTCACCACGGCCCCCTCGGCCACACCCTGGACGGCACTGCCGACGCCGTCCGCACCGGCGTTCTCGGCCGCGCGCCGCCGCCGCCCGGTGCCGCCCGACGCGGAGTCCTCACCGGACGCCTGCGCCGGGAGGGCCGCCTGCTCCCCGCCGGCCCGGCGCCTGCGCCGCCCGGTGGGCACGGCCCCGTCGGCCGCGGCACCACCGGGCGCGTCGGCTCCGGGATCACCGGCCCCGTCGCCCGCGCCGCCCGGGACGTCGCCGTCGAGGAAGGCGTCGGTGGTGGCCCGACGCGCCCGGCGCCGCCCTCCACCGGAGGTCTGATCCGCGGGTTCGACGAGGGCGAGCGCGGCGGACTCGTCCACCGGCTGGGCGGCGACGGCCCCGGCACCGCCCCCGATCGGCACCTCGAGGACGTAGGCGCTCCCGCTCATCCCCGGCACGTCGTGCGTCTGCAGCACACCGCCGTGGGCCCGGACGATCCCGCGCACGATCGGCTCGTGCACGGTGTCGCCACCGGCGTACGGCCCGCGCACCTCGATGCGTACGACCTCGCCGCGCTGCGCCGCCGCCACGACGACGGTGTTGTCCAGGTAACCGCCCGCCGACACGGGCGTGTTGCCGGTCGCGTCGACCCCCGCCACGTCGGCGACGAGATGCGCGAGGGCGGTCGCGAGCAGCCGGGGATCGACCTCGGCCTCGATGGGCGGCGCGTGCACGGCGAACTGCACGCGCCCGGGCCCGATCAGTTCGACGGCCCCGTCGACCCCGGCGGCGACGACGGCGTCCAGCATCACCTTCGTACGGGAGAGGCTCTCGCTGCCGGTGTCGAGCCGCTGGTACCCGAGGACGTTGTCGATCAGCGTCGTGATGCGCGAGTAGCCGGCCGACAGGTGGTGCAGCACCTGGTTGGCCTCGGGCCACAGCTGCCCGGCGTCGTCGGCGGCCAGCGCGGCCAGCTCGCGGCGCAGTTCCTCCAGGGGCCCGCGCAGCGACCGGCCGAGCAGGGTCAGCAGCTGCTCGTGGCGTGCGGCGAGCGCCTCGAACCGGTCCTTCTCGCGCTCCCCGAGCGCGGCGTAGCGGTCCTCGCCCGCGGCGAGTTCCTCGGCGTGCCGCTCGGTCAGCTCCTCCAGCTCGGTGACGTGCTGCTGGCGCAGCGCGGTGAGCTCGGAGGCGTGCTCCTCGGCGATCCGCTCCAGTTCCTCGCCGTGCCGCTTCTCCGCGGCCTCCTTCTCCTCGACGACGGCGTCGTACGGCCGCCGGTCGGTGAAGGTCATCACGGCGCCGACGAGCTGGTCGCCGTCGCGCACGGGCGCGGTCGTGAGGTCGACCGGCACCTTGCCGCCGTCCTTGGCGTACAGCACCTGTCCGCGCACCCGGTGCTTACGCCCGGAGCGCAGGGTGTCGGCGAGCGGCGAGTCCTCGTACGGGAAGGGCGAGCCGTCGGCGCGCGAGTGCAGGACGAGGTTGTGCAGTTCGCGTCCGCCGAGGTCGCTGGCCCGGAATCCCAGTATCTGGGCGGCGGCCGGGTTGACGAGCACGATGCGCCCGTCGGTGTCCGTCCCGACGACGCCCTCGGACGCGGCCCGCAGGATCATCTCGGTCTGCCGCTGGGACCGGGCGAGCTCGGCCTCGGTGTCCACGGTCCCGGACAGGTCGCGCACGACGAGCATGAGCAGCTCGTCGCCGGTGTAGCCGTAACCGTCGTACGCCTGCTGCCCGTTCTCGAGATTCGCACTGGTGACCTCGACGGGGAACTCGGTCCCGTCGGTCCTGCGCGCGATCATCCGGGTGGGCTTGGTCCGGGCGTGCGGATCGAGGTGCTCCGGCCGGCGCATGGAGCCGGGGATGAGCTTGGAGTCGAACTGCGGCAGCAGATCGAGCAGCCCGCGCCCCACCAGAGCGGTGCCCGGGGTCTCGAAGGCCTCCAGGGCGATGGTGTTGGCGTTGACGACCGTGCCGTTGGCGTTGACCAGCACCAACGCGTCAGGGAGGGCGTCCAGTATGGCTGCGAGGCGAGCAGCGCCTCGGGATGGCCTGCTGCTCACGAGACGCTTCCTCCCTGTTACCGCACCTTGCCGACCGCTCGGGCCATCTTGCCAACCGTCCCGCAGCGTGTCACGCGAGGGAGTCTAAGGGCTGCGGTTGCGCTCGCGACGCCGGATGAGAGCGAGGTCGCACGAGGAAGTGACCCCGAACTGACGACCGAGTAACCGCCAAAGGCCCGCCCTCCTGCGACGACGTCGCGGGACCTTCGCGGGACCTTTACGACGACGTTGTTTCTGTACCTTTTGGCCGGGCTGGCGTGATGGGGGCGGAGAGTGGCGCAAATGGGGTGGGGGACGTGGTGTGCCGGGGGTTGGGGGCCCGGGGCCGGGGCCGGGCCCGGGCTGGGTACGGAGCGGTTGGGTGCCGGGGCCGGGCTGGGTACGGAGTGGTCGGGTGCCGGGTGCCGGGTGCGGGTGTCCGGGGCTACGGGTGCGGGACACCGGCCGACGGCTCGACGCCCCACCGACTCGAGGAGCCACCGGCTCGACGCCCCGTCGCTCAGCGCCCCGATGCCCCGATGCCCCGACGCCTGGATGCCGCGGCTCGGCGCCCGGGCGGTCCGCTAGTACTACAGGGCCCTGTAGTACTAGGCCTTGGCGCCCCGGTCGCCCCCCACCCCCGGCAGGAGCGGCACGAGCCGGTCCCAGCGGGAGATCTGGCAGCCGTCGCGGCGGTCGTACGTGGTGTCGACGGGCCGTCCGGCCCAGGTGCCGGTGACGTGCGCGGTGGCCGGCCCGCCGTACTGCATAGTGCAGAAGCCGCCCTCAGGCGCGGGCGCGAAGACGTCCTGCCCCCACCGCGTGTCCCGTTCCAGGGCGGCACAGGCACCGCTGGGGTCGGGGTGGCTGCCGCCGTCGGGGCCGCAGTACAGCTCGAAGGTTCCGTCGGCCCCGTCGCCGGCGTTCCGCACGGTGACGGTGAGGTGATCGCGGTCGGGGCCGTCGCCGGGCCGGATCGGGGACAGCAGGTCGGTCCCGCCGGCCTGGGCATACGCGGCCGGGGGCACAGCGGTCAGAGACCCCGCGGCGGCGACGGAGGCGGCGGCACCGACGAGGAGGCGCTGCAGGACGGGGCGGGCGGTGGCCCGGGGGGTGGCACGCATCATGCCCTGCCTAACGCGGCGCGGCCCCGGATGTTGCGCGCCCGCCCGGGCCGGGACCCGCAGGGGCCTGACAAGGGCTTTGCCCTGGGCCCTGCCCGCCTAGTACCGTGGGGGTCGATTGGTGACAGCACGCTCGACTGTGTCATCATCGGCACGCACCGCTCGCGCTCGCGCGGGAGTGATGCTGGAGGCGTCGCCTAGTCCGGTCTATGGCGCCGCACTGCTAATGCGGTTTGGGCCTTAAAGCCCATCGAGGGTTCAAATCCCTCCGCCTCCGCACTCGATCACGAAGCCCCGGTCACCCGACCGGGGCTTCGCTGTCGTTGCGTCCCCCCGAAGTGCGGCCTGAAGTGCCGTTTCCGCAGCTCACAAGGGGTGCGGCTAACGGATTTCACATGGCGGCGGCAGTCATGTAATGTTCTTCCTGTCGCCGCGAGCGAGCCGGAAGGCCCGAGAGCGGCGAAAAAACAGAACAAGCACTCGTAGCTTAACGGATAGAGCATCTGACTACGGATCAGAAGGTTGCAGGTTCGAATCCTGCCGAGTGCACACAGGTGAGAGGGCCCCGGAGAGATCCGGGGCCCTCTTACGTTTCGTGGCGTACAGCAGTGAAGTGCGGCTGCGCCTAGGACCGGTCCGGATGGTTCAGCCGCCGACCTCGGCTCTCGGCGATACGGAGAGCGTCTCGCAAGGACTCGGTCAGACGTTCGGCAAGGTAGCGGAGATCGCCGGGTTGTTCGTCGGGGAGCAGGGCGAGGGCGTGGTTGACGAGTTGGTTGCCCATGTGGAGTTGAATCGACTCCGTGGCATCGGCGACTCGGGAGGCCGGTCCGTCGTGATGGTCGGTGATCAGGTAGCTGTGCTTGCCTTCAGGCCCGGATCCGGGGAGAAGGCGGAGTTCGTCTGCTGTCATCAGGCGGCATCGAGTCCGTGGACCCAGTAAGGGCCGGAAACCGGCTGACCCAGGGTGGCCGTGGCGAGTCTCCGCCGATGATGATGTTGATCATGAGCGAGCAGGTACGGGCGTACCGAGCACGTTGCCGTGCCATCCAGCGGTGTGTCGTCCTGGGCGTACGGGCTGCGGTGCTGCGGGAGTGGTGGGGTGATGCTCGGGGCTTGGCCTACGAGCAGGCCGGGCGCAGGTGGCCAGAGAGATGGGGGCCCGCCCGAGCCCTTCACCAGAACGCACACCCAGTCGAAGAGTCGGTGGATAAGGTCAGTCATGTCGTCAGCTCCCATGTAGCTGTTGGCCGTGCCCCGAGGCGGCTGCATCCGTCGTCGGGGTTCTCGCGTGGGTCAACCGTAGCTTCTGCATACGAGGCATGCTAGGTGTTCTAGGTATTCCATGTATCGCATGGATGTCCAAGCATGCGCATGCTGGTGAGGTGATTGAGTTCGTTCCTGACATTCCCCGGTGGCGGCAGGTGGCCGAGGTGGTTCGCGGCCGGATCGCGGATGGCACCTATCCGTCGCGCACCCGTGTTCCTTCGGTAGTGCAGCTCACCTCGGAGTTCGGAGTCGCCAACGCGACGGCGCACAAGGTGCTCCGCGCGTTGCGGGAGGAAGGGCTGACGTATACCGAGCCTGGCCTCGGGTCGTTCGTTGCTGAGCGGACGGGGAATGCCGGTGTCGAGGAGAAGGCATAGCGGGCACTCAGCTCAGAGCTTTGGCCACCTCGTAGATGGTCGGCCGGTCTTCGGGAGCATGGCTGAGCATCGCCTCGATCAACTCGCCCAGCTCACCGGGCGCCTTGACGGGGCGGCGTCTGCCGTTGGCCACGGCCTCTCTCTGGACGGGGCGTGGAGCGTCGTCCGGGTACTCGACGGCACGCCAGCCGGTGGCCGAGATGAGAAGGGAGGCGCCGAGGGCGTAGATGTCGGCTTCCGGCGTGGGCTCGGCTTCCCCTGTGGCGAGCAGGTTGCGGGCAATCTCCGGTGCTTCGTAGTGGACGAGGCAGCCGCGGAACGGGAAGTCGTACCCCTCGGGGACGTGCCCACCTCGGGCTAGAGCCAGATCGATGAGATGCGTCCGCTCCGGCCCGACGATGAAGTGGGCGGGCTGTACGTCGCCGTGGGCCCAGCCTTTGGCGTGCAGTTCGGCGAGGACCTCGACACAACCCAGCGCCATAAGGGCGTCCGGTGCGATGGACGGGTCTTTCCTGCGGCAGGGCTCCCACAGCTGGTGCAGGTCCGGCCCTTCATGCCACGGCTGGAAGTTCCACGTCCCGTGCTCCCATTCTCCGTACGCGAAGTCGTCGAAGCCGAGGCGATGCAGCACGGCACCCTCGCGTGCGGGCGCGAGGGCGGTCCAGGGCTGGGCAGGCCAGTCGGCCGTAGCCTCGATCGGGTAGCCGACCTTGACGGCGTAGTGACCTCGATGGCTCTGCACCTCCCAGACCATGGAGCCCCGGCGGTTCAGGACCAGGCGCTGAGACGTGGGCATGAGGGCGTCGAGCACCACGATCGGCAGTTCAGAGGGTGAGCCGGACAACGTCAGTTCTCCTTCCGGGCGAACGCGGCCGACCACGATCCGAGTCCGGCTGCTGCTGTCTAGTGCTACGCCTGGCCGTACGGGCGGCCGCAGTCGGAGTCGCACTGGGCAAGGTTCGTGCCGTTCATGGTCCACAGGTCATCGAAGACCATGAAGCCCGCCGTCTTCATGGCGCGAGCCGAAGCGGCGACCTGCTTCGAGTCGCGGGCCCCACCACCGGGCTTCGGGTTGTGGTGCAGGAAGCGGCCCGCGTACTGCTCGCAGAGCTCGGCGTACTCCTTCGTGTGCAGGATGAGCGCGTGCAGGCCGAGGTCCACGTCGTCGGACGGGACCATGGGGACGGTCGCGGTGGCTGCGGTGACCACGAAGGCGACCGCCTGGTCCGCGATCCGCTCGGCACGCTCGGGTGACTGCCCGTCATGGACGACCACGAAGTGGGCGAGGCTCTGGAACAGCTCCTCGCCAGCCACCGCGCGGCCGGACCTCTGATCGTTCGCCGTTGCCGTCATGCGAGTACTCCCTCTTGGGTAGTGGAGCGTGGCACTTTCAGGGTTGGGAGGCCGCCCCGAACGGGTGTGGGGGAACCAGGGGATGAGCACCCGTCCGGGGCGGCCGGTCTACTGGCCGACAGCGAGAGCCATGCCGATCACCAGGCCGCACGACCCGCTGATCATGATGATGAAGAGGACTCCTGCGTATCGGCCGATGGCGCGCATCACAGGCCGTCCCTGCTGTTGCCGTTCTTGATGGCCAGGCGGGCGCTCAGTTCCTCCCGAGCGCTCGGCTGCACCACCTTGTCCGGCATGGCATCCCACTCCCGGCCGCCGCCGATGGGCCGTATCTGCACTCGGCCGCCGAGCTCACCCATGACGATGCCGATGCGTCCCTTGGCGGTGTCCTTCGCCAGTTCACCGATGCCTGGTCTGGTCTGCTGGTTGCTCGCCATGCAAGGAAGCATCGCGATCGTAGGACCGCCGCTAAAAGGTCAGGCTGATTACCCAACTTGGGTAACATCGCCGGAAGTAGAGAACCAGCGACGTTGCGTAGCCCTCGCAGTGTGGGAGCTTGCCGATGCCCGACCCGGACCGGCCGCAGGAACTGCCGGCCAGGCTGCTCACCGATCCCGAGATGATCGATGCGTGTCGGGTCCGGGACTTCGCCAGAGTCTTCCGGCTGGTGAAGGTCAGGGCGGGCATCTACCCGTCGATGATTGCCAGGCGTTGTGACCTGACGCCGAGCCGGGTGGGCGAAGTCATCGCGGGGCGGCGCCACTTGCAGCACATGGACGTGATCGAGCGAATCTCAGACGGCTTGCGCATCCCAGGAGACATGCTCGGGCTTGCCCGCCGAGCTTGGGAGACGCCCCAGGCCCTGGTGGTCGACGAGCGCGAGGCGCCTCAGATACCGGGAGCCGAGCAGCCTGCCCCCGCGTCTCTGCCAGGTCCCGATGTGGACGGCATCTTGGCACTGGCCACTCGAACGAGCCTGAACGCGGCGACGCTTGAAGCCTTCCGCTCTTCCATTGAGGACTACTGGCGACGAGACGACCAGCACGGAGGCGAAGCACTGCGGCCCGCCATCGTCGGCCAGCTCCGTTATGTCGTCGGACTCCTGAAGGAGAGCCGACCGCCGTCGATCCAGAGTGGCCTGTACGGCATCGCGGCCGAGCTGGCACGCCTGACAGGTTGGACCTACTTCGACGCCCGCCGGTACAACCAGGCCCGCGCGTACTTCACCGAGGCCCTGCAACTGGCGAAGGAGATCGACGACCGGCAGTTCATGGCCAACGTCCTCGCCTGCATGAGCTTGCAGGCGACCTACCAGGACAAGCCCGCGGACTCGTTGGCACTCGTGACCGCAGCCCAGGATCAGGCTCGGTCAGCACTCGGCAGCACGCCGCGAGTTATGTCGATGCTGGCCATGCGGGAGGCATTCGCCCACGCCACCCTCGGCAACCGTGATGACACGCACCGGGCGATCGGGGAGGCACACAGCCAATTCGAGCGGATCGGGACGAGCGATCCGGCCCCCTCATGGGTGACCTACTTCGACGAGCCGAAGCTCATCGTGGACACGGGCATTGCCCACGGCCGCCTGGGCGAAGCGGCGACTGCCGAACCCTTGATCGCCGATGCCCTGCGGCGGGAGCACCACACGAACCAGCGAGGCCGCGCGTTCCACTCGTTCTGGCTGGCCCGTACGCAGCTGGACCAGGGCAAGCTTGACCAGGCGTGCCACACCGCCACGCAAGCCCTGGAGCCCGCGTCGGCAGTGGCCTCCGAGCGTGTGTCAGGGCACCTCAGGGAGTTCTACGATCAGTTGACCCCACACAGGCAGGAGCCCGTAGCCCTTGCCTTCGAGGCGCGGCTACGGGAGTTCCTCCCACCGGTCAGCGGATCGTTGCATCCATGAGCAGGTAGAGCAGCCCGACCAGCGACCCACTACTCACGACCTCGCGGCGGTCTATCATCCCGCGCACCTCTGAGAGGGGGATCCACTCGATGCGGTCGGACTCGTTCTTCTCCGTGGGCGGACCGGCGTAGGTAGCACCGTCGATCCGAAAGACATGGTGCTGCGAATCGGTGATCCCGTTCGCCGGCTCGGCGTAGATCAGAGGCTTGATGGGGCCGGGACGCCAGCCGGTCTCTTCCAGGACTTCGCGGGCGGCAGCTTCTTCCGGGGTCTCCCCGTCCTCGACCAAGCCCATGGGCAGTTCCCAGGCCCAGGAGTCCGTGATGAAGCGGTGCCGCCACATCATCAGGACCTCTTGGCGGTCGTTGACCACGGCGGCAACGGCCAGGTGCCGGAGGCGGACGACGTGGTACTCCCACCTGCGTCCGTCAGGCTGTTGGACGTCGACCAGACACAGATTCACCCACTTGTTGGTGTAGACCTGTCGCTCACCGTGGGTCTTCCACTCCATACCTGCCGCCCCTCTCGATCGGTCTCCAGGATCTCAGAACGATCCGGAGCCAGGTGCCTGTTCTCGTCCTTTCGCGTCACTTTGACGAGATGGGTCGCAGGGAATCGACTCTGGTCAGGGCTGAGCGGCAGCGGACGAATCATGAGTGCAGCGGGGATCGCACCGAGACCGCTGCGCTTGCTATGACCTCGGCCTTTGATGGGTCAACTGGTAAGTGATCAAGGCCACAAGCAACCCCGCTAGCAGCGCCCACAACACAGCGCCCGGCCGCACGTCGCTGACCAGAGCACCAATGGTGATGCCGACGAATACGATCAAGCCAGCGGCTAGAGCCTTCGCGTCCCTTAGGAAGCGCCACTGTGCGACGCCGGAGCCGGGCTCGCGTCGCTCCGCCACGGCCGTTCGCACAACCAGCACTGCGACGACGACGACACCAACAGCAACGTCTTGCGCTGTCATGCGCAGCCAACTCCCCGGAACCTCTTCGACGCCACGTCTGCCTCGATCAGCCTACTTGCTGGTCTTCGACCTGCCATCGTCTCGCGGAGCCCATCAGTAGGCGACGACGTTCTGGGGGCGGCGCCCCCCCGCTTGAAGGTTATGGCTCTTCTATGTGACTTGAATCCCTAAAGAGCTGGCAACGTGCTTGAGACTAACACCTTCCCGTGCTTTACCGAAGTAAATATGGGCACGCCAATTTATGGGTGACATGAGGGGATATAGGAGATGATTTATCTTCACGTCCTGCCTATCGTCCGACACGCCTGAAGGTAAAGGGCGCGGAAAAAATAAACCTAAAAAACCTTGTTGACTTGCCCGCCTGGTCGTTTTAATTTCATTGCGCAGCAAATGGATCAGATCCACTGCCAGTGGACAATCAAGCGAGGGGGGACTATGGCTATCTTGAAGTCGAGGAAGAGCAAGCGAATAGCGACCATAGTGGGTGGTGCTCTTGGCGCCACAATGCTCGCTGTTACCCCCGCCCTTGCCTGGGGCGGAGACTGGAATGGGCCGGGAGGTGGTGGCGGTGGGACTATTACCTTCTCCAGCAAGACCACGGCCACCTGGAGCTTCACCGTTGTCGATACCAAATCGGACGGCTACTGCACGCGGGTCAAGATCATTGTGGATCGCCCCAACTGGAGCGACATTCCGGTCTACCAGGAGCCGGTGTGCGGTTACCAGCAGGGAGCTCAGTGGGATAAGACCTACTCGACGACCGGTGGAACCTACATGCGAAGCCTGAAGATCCTTCAGTGTCGTCTCCATTCGGACCGCAGTGACGAGACGTGCCAAGAAGTTCACCGGGTTTACAACCCGAAGTACTGATCGCCTGTTGAGCGCATGTGGAGCCCGCAATATTTCCTGGCTGCGGGTTCTGTATGCGTTTCCACGTGGCTCTTTAGTGCTGCATGATGGGGATTCGACAGGGATATGGATCGATTAGTGGTTGGCGTCGCACTCCAAATTGCGGTCGTCATTGCCGCGTTTACCCTGACGGGTGGATGGCATCTCCTGGGTATGAGACCTTCGCGGGTGAATAGTGACCGGCATCTTATGTCGCTATTGAAAAGCTGATAGCTGTTGAAGGCCAATGTGGTGGGCGCTCGGCGGCGGCGCGACGCTTCAACCTGACGGCAGCGCTGACGGCAACGACGGCACACGCTCGCACACAATCGTCAACCTGGGCGATCGGGATTTGAGACTGTCGGCAGCGGGTACGACGCCCTGCCCGATCCTACGGATCAGAAGGTTGCAGGTTCGAATCCTGCCGAGTGCACACAGGTCGAAGGCCCCCCGGGATCATCCCGGGGGGCCTCCGACATCAACGGCTGACATCTACGCAGCCGGAAACACCGATCACTCCTCGGCGGTCGGCTCCTGCTCGCTGTCTTTAGGAGCGCTCGGAGAGGCCTTGGCCACCGCTGCCCAGGAGGCTGTGGAGGAGGTTGTCGACGGCGTCCGCGACGCCACCGAGGCCGAGGCCGTTGAGGAGGTCGCCGGGGGTGGGGAGGTCGGCGCGCTCCTCCGCTGCTGATGCATTGGTGGCGGTGAGCCCGAGGATGCAAGCGGTCGCGAGGGCGGCGGCGAGTGCGCGCGTGGTGTTGTTCATGCAGTGTCAACGATCTTCACTCTGCAGGGGGCACGCCTGACAACAAGCCACTCCGCGTTCGTCATGTCCGAGGGATACCGTCAGACCCGTTCCGGGTGATCGGCCGCGTTCCCGAACCGGTGAGCGACGCACTCACACGACGGAGCAGCAGAGTTGAACTCCACCGGCGTGAGCGCGTACGACTGCGGCAACAGGGTCCCCTGGATCTCGGTTGGCTTCGCAACCCCAAGCTGCCAAGAGGCCCTGCCCTCATGCCACGGCCGGCCGCGATTACCCGGTCGAGACTTCCCTTCGATGCCCACCCCTGAAACGTCCCGGGCCCATGTCCCAGGGCTGAGCCTCCTGATGATCTTGCATCTGCACTGGTCACGGGATGCCGAAGGTGCCTCGGGTGCCGGCTGGCCGGACGGGGGCGGCGGCGTGGTGCGGGTGCGGGTGCGGTGGAGCCGGTCATGCCGGCTCAGCGTGAGAGCGAGCCGGAGACCGTGGCCGCGGCCGGGGCCGACTCCGGCCGCTGAGGCCCCTCCTTCGACGGCCGGCGCCCGTTGTCAGTGGTGCCCCCTACGCTCGGCAGAGATGGCACAGGCATGGAAGTGCTCGGGGCTGCGGTGGTCGGCGCATGGTCCCGTGCTGGTGTGGGACGGCGGGCGGCGCAGCGCGCTGACCTGGGGGAAACGCGTGGCCTTCGAGGTCGCGGAAGGGGGTGTGCGCACCTGCGTGGGGGCTCGGGGGCACGCATGCCCCGTGGGTGCGGCCGTGCCGGGGCGGAGTACGGGGGCGCGGTGCGAGCAGTGCGCGCGGCTGGACCGGGCGCACTCCGTGGCGGCCGACACCATCGCCGGCGATCCCCGGCCGTACCACGTCTATCTGGCGTGGTTCGGGCCCGGCATGGTCAAGGTCGGGATCACCGCCGAGGAGCGGGGCTCCGCACGGCTGCTGGAACAGGGCGCCGTCTGCTTCAGCTGGCTCGGCGTCGGACCGCTCATGGCCGCGCGGCGCACGGAGGAGCTGCTCAGGGCCGCCCTGCGGGTGCCCGACCGGATTCCCTACGCCGAGAAGCGGGTGGTGCGGGCCGCGCTGCCGGAGACCGCCGCGGACCGGGCCCGTGAGGTCGCCGAGCTGCATGAGAGGGCGGTGCGGCTCCCCGCGTGGCCGGAGTCGCTCGTGCGGGAGCCGTTGCTGGTCGTCGATCACGTGGGGGTGTTCGGGCTGGCGGACGTGCCCGTCGCCATGGGCGGCGTGAGCGAGCTCGTCGCCGGGGGTGCGGTCGGCGGGGAGCTGGTCGCGGCCGCCGGGCCTGATCTGCACCTCGCCACCGGCGGCGGGGTCGTCGTACTCGACACGCGGCTGATGACCGGATGGGGGCTGCTGCCCGCCGCGGGAGACGAACTGACCGTGCCCGTGCGGCAGTTCAGGGAAGCGGCAGGCGCGCAGGACGGCTTGTTCTGACCCGCGCGGTCCTGCCACCACTTCCCGCGCGGTCTGCCCACCATCGTGGAGGAGGGCGACCAGCCCTTCGCCGAGGTCGCCGAGGTCGCCGAGGTGCGCGTCTTCACGCGCGGCCTTCCCAGGAGTTCCCTGAGAAGCGCCTGTGTGTTTCTCAGGGAAATCACAGGTTGCCGAAAGCGCGCTCTCAGAGGTCCCCGACATCGTGTTCACATGACCACGACCTCGCCCCAGGGGCGCACCGAACTGCTCAGGCCGGACGGGAGCCCCGTCCGCGTGCTCGTGGTGGACGACGAGCTGTCGATCACCGAGCTGCTGTCCATGGCCCTGCGCTACGAGGGATGGCAGATCCGGAGTGCCGGTGACGGCACGGGTGCGATCCAGACCGCCCGCGACTTCCGGCCCGACGCCGTCGTCCTCGACATGATGCTGCCCGACATGGACGGGCTGGCCGTACTCGGGCGGCTGCGCCGGGAACTGCCGGACGTGCCGGTGCTGTTCCTCACCGCCAAGGACGCCGTCGAGGACCGGATCGCCGGGCTGACGGCGGGCGGGGACGACTACGTCACCAAGCCCTTCAGTCTGGAGGAGGTCGTGGCGCGGCTGCGCGGGCTGATACGCCGCTCCGGCGCCGCCGACCGGCGCTCGGACTCCATGCTGGTCGTCGGCGACCTCACCCTCGACGAGGACAGCCACGAGGTGACCCGGGCCGGGGACAACATCCACCTGACCGCGACCGAGTTCGAGCTGCTGCGGTTCCTGATGCGCAACCCGCGCCGCGTGCTCAGCAAGGCGCAGATCCTCGACCGGGTGTGGTCGTACGACTTCGGCGGCCAGGCCAACGTCGTCGAGCTGTACATCTCCTATCTGCGACGGAAGATCGACGCCGGACGCGAGCCGATGATCCACACGCGGCGCGGTGCCGGGTACCTGATCAAGCCCGCGGCGGCATGAGCGGCCGACGGCGGCCGCGTACGCGGCAGCGGGCGGGCAGGCGGTGGGCAGGCAAGCCGCGCACGCTGCGGACGCGGCTCGTCGTCGCGTCCGTGGTGCTGATCGCGGTGGTGTGCGCGGTGATCGGGACGGTGACGACGCTGGCGCTGCGGTCGCATCTGTACGAGCAGCTGGACGCGCAGGTCGACGACTCCGGCAAGCGACTGTCGGGTCCCGCGAAGCCCGGCGGGAAAGACATCGACGCGACGGACAGGATCACCGGTTTCATCAAGGGGCCTGCGCGGCCCGGGACCGTCGCCGCCGCGGTCGGCGCCGACGGCAGCATCACCCGGGCCGCCTTCGCCGAGGACCCCGAGGCGAACAGCCCCTACCAGGGGAACACCCCCGTCGACCTCACCGAGGAACAGAAGGCCGCCCTCGCCGAGGTGCCGGCCACGGGCATGCACACCGTCGAGATTCCCGGCCTCGGCGAGTACCGCGTGCAGTACGTCAACGGACTCGACGGCGGCACCTACTACGTCGCCCTGCCCACCGAGTCGGTCACCACCACCATCAGCACCCTCGTCATCGTCGAGGTCAGTGTCACCGGCGCCGGACTCGTCGCCGCCGCCATCGCCGGTTCCGTCCTCATCGGCGTCGCCACCCGCCCCCTCCGCCGCGTCGCCGCCACCGCGACCCGGGTGTCCGAACTGCCCCTGCACACCGGCGAGGTGAAGCTCAGCGAGCGGGTCCCCGACTCCGAGACCGACCCGCACACCGAGGTCGGCAAGGTCGGCGCCGCGCTCAACCGGATGCTCGACCACGTCCACGGGGCGCTGCACGCACGGCAGCAGAGCGAGACCCGCGTCAGACAGTTCGTCGCCGACGCCAGCCACGAGCTGCGCACCCCCCTCGCCTCCATCCGCGGCTACGCCGAGCTCACCCGGCGCGGCAGGGAACAGGTCGGGCCCGACACCCGGCACGCTCTGGGCCGGATCGAGTCCGAGGCCGGCCGGATGACCCTCCTCGTCGAGGATCTGCTGCTGCTCGCCCGGCTCGACGCCGGACGGCCGCTCCAGTTCGAGCAGACCGACCTCGTCCCGCTCGTCGTGGACACCATCAGCGACGCCCGTGCGGCCGGCCAGCACCACAACTGGCGGCTCGACCTGCCCGACGAGCCCGCGCTCGTGTCGGCGGACGCGGCCCGGTTGCAACAGGTCCTCGTCAACCTCCTCGGCAACGCGCGCAGTCACACGCCACCCGGTACGACCGTCACCGCCCGCGTGCAGCGGCGCGGACCCTGGCTGTGCATGGACGTCGAGGACGACGGTCAGGGCATCCCGGCCGAGTTGCTGCCGCACGTCTTCGAGCGGTTCGCGCGCGGCGACTCCGCGCGTTCCCGCGCCCACGGCTCGACCGGCCTCGGCCTGGCCATCGTGCAGGCCGTGGCGACCGCGCACGGCGGTGCCGTGACCGTCGACAGCGTGCCCGGGCGGACCGTGTTCACGGTGCACCTGCCCGCGCTGCCGCCCGAGCCGCAGCCGGACATGCGCCGGCTGCCGCACTCACAGGCACGCCACAGCGTCACCACACGGGCACAACAGGGCGCCTGACGAAAGTCGGATCCATGCGAACCGACTCTTCTCCCGGCACCCTGCCGGCGCGGGAGCACCTCCCGGCCGCACCAGCCGGTACGCCTGTCCTGGACGTAGTGATCCCCGTCTACAACGAGGAGAAGGACCTCCAGCCGTGCGTCCGCAGACTGCACGAGCACCTCGACCGGACGTTCCCGTACGCGTTCCGCATCACGATCGCGGACAACGCCTCCACGGACACCACCCCGCAGGTGGCCGCGCGGCTGGCGGCGGAGATCCCCGAGGTCACGACCCTCCGCCTGGAGCAGAAGGGGCGCGGCCGGGCCCTGCGGGCCGTCTGGTCGGCCTCGGACGCCCCGGTCCTCGCCTACATGGACGTGGACCTGTCCACCGACCTCAACGCCCTGCTCCCGCTGGTGGCGCCGCTGATCTCCGGCCACTCGGACCTCGCGATCGGCTCCCGGCTGGCCCGCAGTTCGCGGGTGGTGCGCGGACCCAAGCGGGAGTTCATCAGCCGGGCCTACAACCTCATCCTGCGTGGCTCGCTCCAGGCGCGGTTCTCCGACGCCCAGTGCGGTTTCAAGGCGATCCGGCGGGATGTGGCGCAGGTGCTGCTGCCGCTCGTCGAGGACACCGGCTGGTTCTTCGACACCGAGATGCTGGTGCTCGCCGAGCGCGCCGGGCTGCGGATCCACGAGGTGCCGGTCGACTGGGTCGACGACCCCGACTCGACGGTGCACATCGTCAGGACCGCGACCGACGACCTCAAGGGCGTGTGGCGGGTCGGCAAAGCCCTGGCCACCGGTTCGCTGCCGCTGGACCGGATCGCCCGGCCGTTCGGCGACGACCCGCGCGACCGTGACATCAAGGACGTGCCCAAGGGACTCGCCCGCCAACTGGTCGGATTCTGCGTGGTCGGCGCCCTGTCCACCCTCGTCTACCTGCTGCTCTACAGCGGCTTCCGGGTCTTCTCCGGCTCCCAGATCGCCAACGCCCTCGCCCTGCTGGTCTCGGCGGTCGCCAACACCGCGGCCAACCGGCGGCTCACCTTCGGGGTGCGCGGGCGCGGTGGGGCCGTACGGCACCAGGCGCAGGGCCTGGTCGTCTTCGGCATCGGACTCGCCCTGACCAGCGGCTCGCTCGCGGCACTGAACGCCGCGACCTCCGAGCCGGCGCACTCCACCGAACTGGCCGTCCTCGTCGCGGCCAACCTCGCGGCGACGGTGCTGCGCTTCCTGCTCTTCCGGGCGTGGGTGTTCCCGGACCGGCGCGAGGACGACTCGCCGGCGCCCGCCCCGCACGACACCACGCCGTACGACACCGCCCCGTACGACACCACGCCGTACGACACCGCCCCGTACGACACCGCCCCGTACGACACCGCCCCGCACGACACCACGCCGTACGACGCGGCGCCGCACGGCACCGCCCCCTTCCGCGCCGGTCAAACCCCGTACGGCACCGCCCCCTTCCGCGCCGGTCAAACCCCGTACGGCACCGCCCCCTTCCGCGCCGGTCAAACCCCGTACGGCACCGCCCCCTTCCGCGCCC
>NZ_JACHCX010000003.1:24311-111066 GCF_014207295.1 Streptomyces sp. AK010 | reverse complement strand
CGGTCAAACCCTGCACGACACCGCCCCCGTCCGCGCCGGTGCCGCCGCTGACGGCACCTGGCCGGACGCAACCCTGCAACCGCTGCCGGTGCGCCCGCACGACTCCGATTCGAGGGACCTGCGATGACCGTCCACTTCGACCAGCCGGCCACCGGCAGAGACACGGGCCCCGGAAACCGGACCCGCCCCCCGGCCCCCGCACCGGCCGGCGCCTCCGGTGCCTCCGGCGCCACCAAGCGGCCCTTCGGGCGACGGCTCTGGCACGGCCGCCCCGAGGACCCCCGCTGGGCCCGCCCGGCCTTCCTCGCCCTGCTGCTCGCGACGGCCGTCCTCTACCTCTACAATCTGAGCGCCTCCGGATACGCCAACTCCTTCTACTCGGCGGCCGCACAGGCCGGAAGCCAGTCCTGGAAGGCGTTCTTCTTCGGTTCGCTCGACGCGGCGGGCGCCATCACCGTCGACAAGCCCCCGGCCGCCCTGTGGCCCATGGCCCTCTCCGTGCGGCTCTTCGGCCTCAGCTCCTGGGCGATCCTCGTGCCCGAGGTCCTCATGGGCGTCGGCACGGTGGCCGTCGTGTACGCGGCCGTGCGCCGCCGGTTCAGCCCCGCGGCCGGTCTGATCGCGGGCGCGGTGCTCGCGCTCACCCCGGTCGCGGCGCTGATGTTCCGCTTCAACAACCCCGACGCGATGCTGGCGCTGCTGATGGCGGCGGCCTGCTGCTTCGTCATCCGCGCCCTGGAGGACGGCCGCACGAAGTGGCTGCTGTGGGCCGGTGCCGCGATCGGCTTCGCCTTCCTCGCCAAGACGCTCCAGGCCTTCCTGATCCTGCCGCCGCTCGCCCTTGTGTACGGCGTCTGCGCCCCGGTGACGGTGAAGAAGCGGATCGGTCAGCTCGCCGCGGGTCTCGCCGCGATCGTCGTCTCCGGCGGCTGGTGGGTCGCGATCGTCGAGCTGTGGCCCGCGTCCTCCCGCCCGTACATCGGCGGCTCGCAGAACAACAGCTTCCTGAACCTGACCTTCGGCTACAACGGCCTGGGCCGCCTCAACGGCGACGAGACCGGCAGCGTCGGAGGCGGTGGCGGGGGCGGCAACGGCGGTGGAGCCTGGGGCGAGACCGGCTGGGACCGGCTGTTCGGCTCCTCCATCGGCGGCCAGATCTCCTGGCTGGTCCCGGCCGCGCTGATCCTGCTCGTAGCGGGCCTGGTGGCCACGCTCCCCCACTCTCGACTTCGCTCGAGCGGGGGGACCCCCATGGTCCGCCGGACCTCCGCGACCCGGGGCGCGTTCCTGGTATGGGGTGGCGCGCTGCTCACCACCATGCTGGTCTTCAGCTACATGCAGGGCATCTTCCACGAGTACTACACGGTCGCCCTCGCCCCCTACATCGCACCGCTGGTCGGCATGGGCGCGGCTCTGCTCTGGGAGAAGCGGGACAAGGCGTGGGCGTCGCTGACCCTGGCGTCGGCCATGACCGCGACCGCGGCATGGGGGTACGTCCTGCTCAACCGCTCCTCCGACTACCTGCCCTGGCTCAAGTGGCTGGTCCTGGTCGGCGGTCTGACGGCGGCCCTCGGCCTGATCTTCGCCGGCAGGCTGGGACGCCGACTGGCCCTGGGAGCGGCCGGGCTGGGCCTCGTCGCCGCGCTGGCCGGTCCGGCGGCGTACACCCTCACCACCGTGAACGAGGGGCACACCGGCTCGATCGTCACGGCGGGCCCGGCGGTCGCGGGCGGCCGAGGCGGCCCGGGCGGCGGGGGTCCCGGCGGAGGCGGCTTCCCCGGTGGGGGCCAGAGCCAGCAGGGCCAGAACCAGCAGAACGGCAACGGCAACGCCCAGGGGCAGCAGGGCAACGGCTTCCCCGGCGGAGGCGGCTTCCCGGGCGGCGGCCAGAACCGGAACCAGCAGGGCCGGGGCCAGAACCAGCCGAACGGCGACGGCGGTCGCATGGGCGGCGGCGGTGGCGTCGGCGGCCTGCTCAACGGCGCCAGCGTCAGCTCCGAGGCCAAGAAGCTGCTGGAGACCGACGCCGACCAGTACACCTGGGCCGCCGCGGCCATCGGTGCCCAGAACGCGGCGAGTTACCAGCTGTCCACCGGCGACCCGGTGATGGCCATCGGCGGCTTCAACGGGACCGACCCGTCCCCGACCCTGGCTCAGTTCAAGCAGTACGTGGCGTACGGAAAGATCCACTACTTCGTCGCCTCGGGCGGCATGGGCGGCGGCATGGGCGGAGGCAGCAGCGACGGTACCTCCTCCCAGATCACCTCCTGGGTCGAGGCCACCTTCAAGAAGGTCACGGTCGGTTCGAGCACCTTCTACGACCTCACGCAGAAGGCGAGCAGCTGAGACGAGCCCGGCCGGACGAAGGGCGGTGGCCGAAAGCCACCGCCCTTCGCCGTCCCCGCCGAAACCGCGTTGTACGCCGTATAGGGACTGTTCTACGGTGTACAGCATGACGACGTCCCCCCAGGAAACGGCCCTGCCGCACACCGCACCGGGCGGCCACCCCCAGCGCTGGCTGATCCTCGGTGTCATCTGCCTCGCGCAGCTCACCGTGCTGCTCGACAACACGATCCTCAACGTGGCCATCCCCTCACTCACCCGCGAGATGGACGCCTCGACCGCCGACATCCAGTGGATGATGAACGCGTACGCGCTGGTGCAGTCCGGCCTGCTGCTCACCGCCGGGAACGCCGCCGACCGCTACGGCCGCAAGCTGCTGCTGATGTCCGGCCTCGCGATCTTCGGCCTGGGCTCGCTCGCGGCCGGACTGTCCCAGAGCCCGGGCCAGCTGATCGCGGCCCGGGCGGGCATGGGCGTCGGCGGGGCGCTGCTGATGACCACCATCCTCGCCGTGGTCGTGCAGATCTTCGACGACCAGGAGCGCGTGAAGGCCATCGCGCTCTGGTCGACGGTCAGTTCGCTCGGTTTCGCGGCCGGGCCCCTGATCGGCGGCGTGATGCTGAACCACTTCTGGTGGGGCGCGATCTTCCTGATCAACATTCCGGTCGCCCTGTTCGGCCTGGTCGCGGTCGCCGCGCTGGTGCCGGAGTCCAAGCACAAGGCCGGGGACCGGCCCGACCTGGTCGGCGCGGTGCTGTCGACCATCGGCATGACGGCCGTGGTGTACGCGATCATCACCGGGCCCGAGCACGGCTGGACCTCCGCGCAGGTGCTGGTCTCGGCGCTGATCGGCGTGGTCGTGCTCGGCCTGTTCGTGCTGTGGGAGCTGCGGACCGAGCACCCGATGCTCGACATGCACTTCTTCCGCAACCAGAAGTTCGTGGGCGCGGTCGCGGGCGCGATCCTCGTGGCGTTCGGCATGACGGGGTCGCTGTTCCTGCTCACGCAGCACCTCCAGTTCGTGCTCGGGTACGAGCCGCTGGACGCCGGGCTGCGCACGGCGCCGCTGGCGCTGACCGTCGTCGCGCTCAACTTCACGGGGGTCGGGGCGAAGCTGGTGCTGAAGGCGGGGACGCCGGCGGCGATCGCGCTCGGCATGACCCTGGTGTCCGCCGGCCTCGCGGCGATCGCGCTGCTCGGGAGCCACGGGTACGGGGGCATGCTGCTCGGGCTGATCGTGATGGGCGCGGGTGTGGCTCTGTCCATGCCGGCGATGGCCAACGCGATCATGGGCGCGATACCGCCGGAGAAGGCGGGCGTCGGAGCGGGGATCAACGGCACGCTCGCGGAGTTCGGCAACGGGCTGGGTGTCGCCGTCCTCGGAGCCGTGCTCAACTCCCGTTTCGCGTCGCTGGTCGCCGTGTCCGCGGCGTCGTTGCCGGCGGCGCTGGCGGCGGCGGACTCGGCCGAGGAGAAGGCCAGGATCTCCGACGCGTTCGCCTCCGGCCTGGAGACGAGTCAGTTGGTGGGGGCGGTTGCGGTGCTGGCCGGTGGACTGGTCGCGGCGGCGTTGCTTCGACGTGCTGAGCGGGCAGAGTCCGCCTGAGGAGGTCGTGCGGCCGGGGCGGTGGGCGGCTGTGCACCGTGGTGGTTGATCGCGCCCACGCGGCGGAGCAGCACAATGACACGGCCCCGCGCCCCTCGAGGGCGCCTGGCATGATCGGCAACAAGAGGTCGAGGAAGGTGCGCCATGGCGAAGGCAGCCGAGAAGGCCGCGCGATCCAGCGTCTGGCTGGACGGCAAGGCGCACCGGCGGCGCGGCGGCGGGCAGCCCTCGGGGCTGGACCGGGACCGGATCATCGAGGTCACCGTGCGGCTGCTGGACGCCGAGGGCCTCGCCAAGTTCTCCATGCGAAGGCTCGCCGGCGAGCTGAACGTCACGGCGATGTCCGTCTACTGGTACGTCGACACCAAGGACGACCTGCTCGAACTCGCCCTGGACGCGGTCATGGGCGAGATGGCCCTGCCCGATCCGGAGGCGGCCGAGGCCGACTGGCGCGACCAGATGCGGGCGCTGGCCCGTGAGTACCGGACCCTGCTGGTGCGTCACCCCTGGGTGTCCGCGCTGGTCGGCACCTTCCTCAACATCGGCCCGAACAACCTGGCCTTCTCCAGGGTTGTGCAGCGCGTCATGCGCAGGACGGGGCTGCCCGCGAAACGGCTGACGAGCGGGATCTCGGCCGTCTTCCAGTTCGTCTACGGCTACGGCACACTCGAAGGCCACCTCTCCACCCGGTCCGCCGCCGCCGGCATGACCATGGACGAGTACTTCCAGGACGCCGTGAGCGCGGTGACCGAGGCCCCGCAGGCCGCGGACGTCATGCGGGAGTCGCAGAAGATCATGGAGGCGCGCGGCGGCGACACGGTCGCCGAGATGCTGGAGCGCGACTTCGAGTTCGCGCTGGAGCTGCTGATCGCGGGCATCGAGGCGATGGTCGCCCGCCAGGGCGGAGCCTCCGGTGAGGAAGAAGCCCCCGGGGAGGAAGGGGCCCGCGGGGAGGCTGGAACCTGCGGGGAGGAAGGGGCCCGCGGGGAGGAAGGGGCCCGCGGGGAGGCAGGGGCCCGCGGGGAGGAAGGGGCCCGCGGGGAGGCTGGAACCTACGGGGAGGCAGGGGCCCGCGGGGAGGAAGGGGCCCGCGGGGAGGCTGGAACCTGCGGGGAGGCAGGGGCCCGCGGGGAGGAAGGGGCCCCCGGGGAGGCTGGAACCCGCGGGGAGGCAGGGACCCGCGGGGGGACAGGGGCCCCCGGGGAGGCAGGAACCCGCGGGGAGGCAGGGACCCGCGGGGAGGCAGGGACCCGCGGGGAGGCTGGAACCCCCGGGGAGGCAGGAACCCGCGGGGAGGCAGGGACCCGCGGGGAGGCTGGAACCCCCGGGGAGGCAGGAACCCCCGGGGAGGAAGGCGCCTCCAGGGAGGGAGAAGCCCCCGGGGAGGGAGAAGCCCCCGGGGAGGGAGAAGCCCCCGGGGAGAGCTGACCTACTCCCCTTCCACCAGTCGCGCCGGGAACCCCCCGGTCGCCACCGGCCCCCACCGCTCCGGCGTGATCCGGATGATCGACTTGCCCTGTTTGAGCATGGCCGCGCGGTACTCGTCCCAGTCGGGGTGCTCCCCGGCGATGTTCCGGTAGTACTCCACAAGCGGTTCGACGGAGTCGGGGGAGTCGATGATCTCGGCCGTGCCGTCGATCTGCACCCAGGGGCCGTTCCAGTCGTCGCTGAGCACGAGCAGGCTCACACGCGGGTCCCGCTTGGCGTTGCGGGTCTTGGCGCGCTCCGGGTAGGTGGAGACCACGATCCGGCCGGAGTCGTCGACACCGCAGGTCAGCGGGGAGCCCTGGGGGCCGCCGTCGGTCCGCCGGGTCAGCAGGATGGCGTGGTGCCGGGGGCGTACGAAGTCGAGCAACTCGTCCAGGGAGACACGGGTGTTCGTCGCGATGTTCGGTGCCATGTTCCGCAGCCTACGACGCCAGGGCCTCGGCGAGGTTGTCGTACACGGGGACGTCCCGGCGCAGGCCCGTCACCTCCAGGACGCGGCTCGTGGTCCCTTCGGGCCGGGCCACCAGGCGCACCACGGCCCCGGGGCGCAGCCGGCGCCGTACGTCGTTGATGAGGCGGATGCCCTGGGAGTCCATGAAGGAGGTCGTGGACAGGTCGAGGACGAGGATGTCGAGCCGGCCCCCACGGGCGCGGACCGCGGCCATGAGGACGGGCAGTAGCTGCGCCGCGTTGCAGAAGTCGATCTCGGCGGGCATCGTGAGGTGGACGCGACCGGGGAGGTCGCGCGGTTCTGTGGGATTCGTGAAGAAGGTCACGGCACTCACCTGGCAGACGTTCGTCCGGATTCCGGTAAGGCCGCTTCCTGACCCGTGGTGCCATTCCACCACGCGGGGGGCCGGGACGGAAGCGCCCGTGGCGGCGTCGGCCGGGCGTCACTTGGAGGCAACCAAGCAGTTAGAGTGCTGTCCGTCCTGTGCTCGCAGTCGGGAATGTGCTGCGGAGCTCTCCTGCGCACGGCCGTTGGCCGTGCATGCCGAAGAGGTTCGTGGTGGCTGCGTCCGAGTTTCCTGATTTGCCCCGTTTTCCGGTCGGCTCCGAGCTGGCCGAAGCGCTGACGGTGGCGTCGCAGCAACTGCACGAGACCCTCACACCGCACAGCACGCTGCACACCGCGGTCCGGCTGGCCGCGCACCTCATGCCGGGCGCCGACCACGCCGGCATCTCCGTGATCGAGCGCGGCAACAAGATCCGCACGCTCGCCTGGACCGACGAGGTCGTGCGCTGCGCCGAGTCCCGGTACACCGGCCACGAACAGCACGGGCTGTGGGGCCAGTTGTGGAGCAGCCCGGTCGCGCGGATAACGGACAGCGAGGCGGACGACGGCTGGGACGTGCTGGCGGCCCTGGGCCTGCGCTCGGCGCTGTCGCTGAGGCTGCGCGCCGACCGGCGCCGGCTGACCCTCCTCACCGCCTACGCGCGCAAACCGGGCGCCTTCGACGAGGAGGCCACGCGCGTCGGCCGGCTGTACAGCGCGCACGTCAGCATCGCCCTGGACTCGGCGACCGTGCGCGAGCAGCTCACCGAGGCCATGCACACCAGGGACCTGATCGGCCAGGCCACCGGCATCCTCATGGAGCGCCAGGGCATCGACGCGACCGCGGCCTTCGAGAGCCTGGTGCGCGCCTCCCAGCGGGAGAACGTGAAACTGCGCGATCTCGCCCGCCGGATCGTGGGTGCGCCCAACGCCCCCTGAGGTGAGGTGAATTACGTCGGTGGCGTGTCCGGCCGGTGACGGGATACCCGTACGGTCATGAGCTCCGAGACGTCCGACACGCTGGACCAGGCGATGGTGCGCAGCAGTGGTCTCGACACCCTGCTGCGCGATCTGACCGACCGTGCGGTGCAGGAAGTGCCCGGCGCCGAGGCGTGCAGCATCACCGTGCGTCGCGCCGGCCGGCTGCTCACCCTGGCCGGCAGCGACGGCATGCCCAGCGGCCTGGACCTGCGGCAGTACGAGAACGGCTCGGGGCCCTGCGTCGACGCGGCCGAGACCGGCGAGGAGCAGTACGCCCCGGATCTGGCCGAGGAGTCGCGCTGGCCCTCGTACACGGAGTACGCGCTGTCCGTGGGCGTCCGCTGCGCGCTGGCGGTGCCGGTCGCCGTCGAGGGCGAGAGCGGCGCCGCGGTCAACTTCTACGGGGCGCGGGCCGGAGCGCTGGGCACGGGCCGGGACGCGGCCCGTGCCTTCGCCGCCCGGTCCGGGGACGCGATCGATGTGGCGCTGCGGATCGAGCGCAGGCACCAGTCGGCGGCCGATGTGCGCACCGCGCTGCTTTCCCGCAGCGTCATCGACCAGGCGATCGGCATCCTGATGGCCCGGGAGCGGATCGACGCGCGGATCGCGCTGGAGCGGCTGCGCCGGGCCTCGCAGGACCGGAACGTCAAGCTCCGGGACCTGTGCGGCCAGTTGGTGGCGAGAGTGTCCGCCCCGGACTCACGTCGCGGGAAGTGACTCTCCCTGCACGGCCTGGATGTCCAGCTCCACCTTGAGCGTCGTGCCGATGGCGGCGATGCCGGCCTGCAGGACCTGGTTGTAGTTCATCGCGAAGTCCTCGCGGTGCAGCTCGGTCGTGGCGCGGAACGCCGCCCGGGTGCCTCCCCACGGGTCCGGACCCGAGCCGAGGTAGGCCAGGTCCAGGTCCACGGGCCGGACGACCCCGTGCATGCCCAGCTCGCCGTGGACGGTCCACCGGTCGGACCCTGTCGCCGTCAGCCCCGTCGACCGGAAGGTGATCTCCGGGAACCGCTCGACGTCCAGGAAGTCCGGCGACCTCAGGTGCCCGTCGCGCATGCCGTTGCCGGTGTCGACGGACGCGGCCCGGATCACCGCCTCCACACGCGACTTGGTGACGTCGTCCGGGGCGATCTCGATCGAGCCGGAGAACTCCGTGAACCGGCCGCGCACGCTGGAGATGCCCAGGTGCTGGGCCACGGCGGCCACGCTGGAGTGCACCGGGTCGACGGTCCACGGCCCGGGCGGCGGCAGCTCGGTGCCGCCCTGCCGCGCCAGCGTCACCGAGCCGACCTCGGCCCGCCCTCCCCCACCCTCGGCTTCGCTCGAGCGGGAGGTGCCCCCAGCGGTCACGATCACGCTGGAGGCCGCGGGCGCATAGCCCACCGCCGTGACGATGACGGTGTACGCCCCCGGCTCCATCGGCGTCGCGTCCCGTACGGCGCCCTCCGCGTCGGCCTCGGCCCGCAGCACCTGCGCACCGGTCATGTCCGCCACCGTGACGACCGCGTGCGACACGGCCCATCCGTCCCGGGTACGGATCCTCGCGGTCAGTCCCATCTCAGCTACTCCTCGGTAAGAAACCGGCCCGCGACAGGGGGCGCACCTCCGCTCAGAGCGCGCCCACCCGTCACGGGCCGGGGTCGTTGCTACTCGCCGGGGTGGGCGAGTTCGATGTCGTGGGCGTCGGTGCCGGTACCCGTGACCGTCAGGGCGGTGGCCACCGGCGGGTAGCCCGTGGCGATGACCGTGTACTCGCCGCCGTCCAGGTCGGTGAAGGCGTACGCCCCGTCCGTCCCGGTCGTGGCCGAGCCGACGACGTTGCCCGCCTGGTCGACCAGCGTCACCCGGGCGTCGGCCAGCGGGCCGTGCGGGGCGCGGACGACACCCTGGACGCGGGCGCCCGCGTCCAGGTCGATCTCGACCCGGGTGACCCCGGTGCCGCCCAACTCGACGGGCAGGGCGCGCGGCCGGTACCCGGCGGCGTTCACCGCGACGGTCACCGCCCCCGGCACCAGCTCGGCGAAGGAGAACTCGCCCTGCTCACCCGTGGTTCCGTTGGCCAGCAGGTCCCCGCGCACATCCGTGACGATGACCATGGCGTCCTTGACCGGCTGCCCGCTCCCGGCGGCCCGCACCAGGCCGGTCAGCCCGCTGGTGCCGCTGAGCAGGATGTCGAAGGCGACCGGCTCGCCGTTCACCACGACCGTGGACGCCTGCGGCTGGAAGCCGTCGGCGGAGGCGATCAGCACGTACGATCCGGCGCCCGGGGCGTCCACCGCGTACGAGCCGTCTGCCTGCGCCACGGACCGGCCCAGCTGGCGCCCGGCCAGCGAGATCAGCGTGACGGCGGCCTGCGGCACGGGCGCGGACTCGTTTTCGCGGACGAAACCGCGGACCGGAACACCACCGGAGGCCTCCTCGCCACGCACCGCCGTGGCGACGGCGGCGAGCCGCCGCGTCCCCTCGGGCCCGGTCCCGTCGGCGGTCTCGGTCTCGGTCTCGGCCACGGCCCAGCTCGGCACGGCCTTCTCCGCTTCGGCGGCCTCGACGGCGACTTCGGCCGGAACCACGGCCGGCGTCTCCGCGTCGGCAGCGGCCTGCGCCAGCCCGCCCTTCGTCCTCAACGGGACCTCCTTGATGAACAGCGCCACCAGCAGCGCGAGCAGCGCCATCGGGGCCGAGTAGAGGAACACGTCCGCGACACCGTGGCCGTAGGCGCTCTCCACGACGGTGCGGATCGGGGCGGGCATCGCGCTCAGGTCGGGGATGTTGCCCTCGCCCGTGCCGGCGTGGCCGAGGGCCGCGCCCTTCGGACCGAGGTCGGCCAGGCCGTCCTTGACGTAGTCGGTGATCCGGGTGCCCAGGACCGCGCCCAGGGCGGAGACGCCCACCGCACCGCCGAGGGACCGGAAGAAGGTCACCGTGGAGCTGGCGGCACCCAGGTCGCCCGGCTCCACCTGGTTCTGCGTGCACAGCACCAGGTTCTGCATCATCATGCCGATGCCGAGACCCAGCAGCGCCATGAAGATCGCTATGTGCCAGTACTCGGTGTCGTACCGGATCGTGCCCAGCAGGCCGAGGCCCGCGGTCACCAGCACACCGCCGCCGATCAGCCACGCCTTCCAGCGCCCGGTCCGGGTGATGACCTGGCCGGAGACGGTGGAGGAGACGAACAGACCCGCGATCATCGGGATCGTCATGACACCGGACATCGTCGGCGACTTGCCACGGGCCAGCTGGAAGTACTGGCTGAAGAAGACGGTCCCGGCGAACATCGCGACACCGACGAACAGGGAGGCCACGGAGGCCAGCGTGATGGTGCGGTTGCGGAACAGCCGCAGCGGGATGATCGGCTCGCTCGCCTTCGCCTCGACGAGGACGAACAGCGCGAGCAGCGCGAGCGAACCGCCGACCATGGCGTACGTCTGCCAGGAGACCCAGTCGTACTTGTCACCGGCGAAGGTGACCCAGACCAGCAGCAGGCAGACGGCCGCCGTGATGAAGAAGGCGCCGGCCCAGTCGACCTTGACCTTCCGCTTGACCACGGGCAGGTGCAGGGTCTTCTGCAGCACGATCAGGGCGATCACGGCGAAGGGCACGCCGACGTAGAAGCACCAGCGCCAGCCGAGCCAGTCGGTGTCGGTGATGACACCGCCGACCAGCGGGCCGCCGACCATGGCGGTGGCGAAGGTGGCGCCGAGGTAGCCGTTGTAGCGGCCGCGCTCACGCGGCGAGATCATCGCCGCCATGATGATCTGGGCCAGCGCGGACAGACCGCCCATGCCGATGCCCTGGACCGCGCGGAAGGTGATGAGCATGCCCGGGTTCTGGGACATGCCGGCCGCCGCCGAACCCAGCACGAAGATGACCAGCGCGAACTGGATCAGCAGCTTCTTGGAGAACAGGTCGGCGAGCTTGCCCCACAGCGGGGTGGAGGCGGTCATCGTCAGCAGGGACGCGGTGACGACCCAGGTGTAGGCGCTCTGGCCGCCGCCGAGGTCGCTGATGATCCGGGGCAGGGCGTTGGAGACGATCGTCGACGACAGGATCGCGACGAACATGCCGAGCAGAAGGCCGGTGAGGGCCTCCATGATCTGCCGGTGTGTCATCGGAGCGCCGTCGCCGGAGGAGCCGTGGGAGCCTCCCCCGTGCTTTGGATGAGCCCGCACACCGGCTGGTGTGGTCGTTGCCATGGGCTTCCTTTTCTTACGTGCTTGCGGGTGTACGGGTGGTCTGGTCGAAAGCGGCCGGCGCGGCCCGGGTCCCGGGCCGGCAGTCGAAGCTCTCCCTCAGCCGCGCCATGAGGCTGGTGAGCTGGCCGACCTCGTCGTCGGTCCAGTCGCTCAGGCGCTCGGCGAGGACCTCGGTGGTCCGCCGGGACAGCTCGTCGAGCTGTGTGTGGCCCGCGGGCGTGAGGCGCAGGATGCGTGAGCGTTTGTCCGCGGGGTCGGGGGAGCGTTCGATCCAGCCCCGGTCCACGACGTGCGCGACGTGGCGGCTGGTGACCGACATGTCCACCGCCAGCAGCTCGGCGAGCTTGCTCATGCGCATGTCGCCGTGGCGGCCCAGCAGGGTCAGCACGGCCGCCGACCCGCCGGGGCACTCGGCGGGCATGATCCGCCCGAGCTCCCGCTTCACGGCGCCGAAGGCGCTGAACTGGCGGACCAGCTCTTCGTACTGCGCCTTTTCGGCCATGGCACCTCCCGTTTTCGTTGCTTAGGGCAACCATAGAAGCTGTTGGTTGCTGCAGGCAAATAAAAGAGCGGGGTGCGGGTACAAAAAGTTGGCAAAGGCAAGTATTGCGGGAGTAAACGCGCTGGTGATGAGCCCCGCGGTACGGGGCACTGGGTCCCAAACGGAACCTCAACCCCCACTTGGGGAGCCCCGCCGTTTTCGCTAGGGTCTCGGGCCATGGCTAACAACCAGGCCCCGCAGGGCAATCACGACCCCGCCGGCAGCACCCAGATGTTCCGCGCGTTCGTCGACGAGGCCCCGCAGGGCCGTCAGGCAGCGGCCTCCCCAAGCGGCGGCCCGCGCATCGGCCTCATCCTCGGCGTGGTCGCCGCCGTAGCGATCGTCGCAGCGGTGGCCTGGCTGGCACTGGCGTAACGCCCTCGGCAGCGGTCACTGTTCAGGCGCGGCGCACAGCGGCTGGGGCCGGGTGGGTCCGCACCCCTGGGCAGCGCGGTACTCGGCGTCGACGCTGAGGCCGGGTGGGTCCGCAGCCCGGCGTAGCGGGGTGCCGCTGCGCCCGCCCTCCCCCAAGCTCTCGGCTCCGCTCGAGCAGGGGGGACCCCCATCGCCCCCAGCGGCACGCATGCCCGCAGCTGGGACGGCCCGCACCCGCCGGACCACGTAAGGGGCCGTGTCGGGGGGTGTCCGCCCGCAGCGGTTGGCGCGTCGACGGACAGTCAGTCGGTATGACATCCCATCGCGCCGTTCCGAGGACGGACACCCCCGGCGCGGCCCCGACCCACACCCCACGGTCAGGCGAAGCGCACGCGCACCCCCACCGCCGGAGGCACAGGCAGACGGCGCGGCCCCAACGACCGCGCCCCAGCCCTCCGTCAGGACCCGTCAGTCCGAGATCAGGCCTTCCCGGAGCTGCGCCAGCGTCCGGGTCAGCAGCCGGGAGACGTGCATCTGCGAGATGCCGACCTCCTCGCCGATCTGCGACTGCGTCATGTTCGCGAAGAAGCGCAGCATGATGATCCGCCGCTCCCGAGGCGGCAGCTTCGCCAGCAGCGGCTTCAGGGACTCCCGGTACTCCACGCCCTCCAGCGCGGTGTCCTCGTACCCCAGCCGATCCGCCAGCGACCCCTCGCCACCGTCGTCCTCCGGCGCCGGCGAGTCCAGCGAGGACGCGGTGTACGCGTTCCCCACCGCCAGCCCGTCGACGACGTCCTCCTCGGACACCCCGAGCACAGCGGCCAGTTCGGTCACCGTCGGCGACCGGTCCAGCTTCTGCGAGAGCTCGTCGCTCGCCTTGGTCAGCGCGAGCCGCAGCTCCTGCAGCCGGCGCGGCACCCGCACCGACCACGAGGTGTCCCGGAAGAACCGCTTGATCTCCCCGACCACCGTCGGCATCGCGAACGTCGGGAACTCCACGCCCCGTTCGCAGTCGAACCGGTCGATCGCCTTGATCAGCCCGATCGTGCCGACCTGGACGATGTCCTCCATCGGCTCGTTCCGGGACCGGAACCGCGCGGCGGCGTACCGCACCAGCGGGAGGTTGAGCTCGATGAGCGTGTCACGGACGTACGCACGCTCGGGGCTGTCCTCGTCGAGCGCGGCCAGCCGCAGGAACAGGGAGCGGGACAGGGTGCGGGTGTCGATGGCGCCCGCAGCCGGAAGGACCGGGACGGGCTCGGCCGGGAGGGCCGGTGCGTCATCGATGGGGCCGAGTGAGTCGAGAGCATGGGGAGCTGTCTCGCTCTCCGCGAGCGTGAGCACCTTCGAGCTGCCCTGTTCTACGGACATGCCACCCCCTTTGGGTCGCGGGACGGTCGCGGCGGACGTCCCCGTCTGAGGAACGCAGCCTTCACCTGAATACCGGAGCCGAAGCTCCGGCAAACGCGCTTCCCGCAGAATGTCACATGTCGGCAACACGCTGTAGTGACATGTCGACATCTGAGACGCGAATCCGCCCTGCAAACAAGGGGTCTGACGGCTTGTCGGCTCTCAACTGTCGGGAACGGCCCTGATGAGCGATTCCCTCCCCACGGTGACCTCTCGCTAACGTTTGCGGTTACGCGTCGATACGGTTCGCAGACCGCAATCTCTGGAAGCTGCGCGCGAGTAGCCGCGACACGTGCATCTGCGAAACACCGAGCTCCGCACTGATCTGGGACTGCGTGAGATTGCTGTAGTACCGCAGCAGCAGGATCCGCTGCTCCCGCTCGGGCAGCTGGACGAGCAGGTGCCGTACGAGGTCCCGGTGCTCCACGCCGTCCAGCGCGGGATCCTCGTAGCCGAGCCGGTCCAGCAGCCCCGGCAGCCCGTCGCCCTCCTGGGCGGCCTCCAGGGAGGTCGCGTGGTACGACCGCCCGGCCTCGATGCAGGACAGCACCTCGTCCTCCGTGATACGCAGCCGCTCGGCGATCTCCGAGGTCGTCGGGGTCCGCCCGAAGGAGGTCGTCAGGTCCTCCGTCGCGCTGTTCACCTGCACCCACAGCTCGTGCAGCCGGCGCGGCACATGGACGGTGCGGACGTTGTCGCGGAAGTACCGCTTGATCTCGCCGACGACCGTCGGCATCGCGAACGTCGGGAACTGCACGCCCCGGTCCGGGTCGAAGCGGTCGATGGCGTTGATGAGCCCGATGGTGCCGACCTGGACGACGTCCTCCATCGGCTCGTTGCGGGAGCGGAACCGGGCGGCGGCGTAGCGCACGAGCGGGAGGTTGGCCTCGATGAGCGCCCCGCGTACGCGGTCGTGCTCCGGCGTGCCCGGCTCGAGCTCCTTGAGCTCCGCGAAGAGGACCTGCGTGAGCGCCCGGGTGTCGGCACCACGGCTGCTCCGCTGGGGGACGGCTGGAGCGGCCGGAGCGGCCGGAGCGGCTTCCGCGGGCGCGGCCTGAGCAGGGGCCACCTGGGAAGCCGGTCCCTGTGGAGCCGGTCCCTGTGGAGCCGGTCCCTGTGGAGCCGGTCCCTGTGGAGCCGGTCCCTGTGGAGCCAGTGTCTGAGGGGCCGGTGCCTGATGAGGGGACGGTGGCGGTGGCGGTGCTTGGGGAGCCGGCGCTGGATGGGACGGTGCCTGAGGTGCGGTACTGGCCAGCACGGTCAACTCCACCTCGTCATCGTCAACTCATCCGTCAACTCTTCCATCAAAAGCGGTCATAGCATCACAAGACATGTGCACTGTGTGCAAGCACCCCATAACTACGTGTTGAGGGATGAACACCGCACAAATCAACTCACGCAACACAAGAGCCCCCTGTCGCAGCGACAGGGGGCCGGGGGCGGCGGGGTTCGGAACGGTCAGAACTCGTAGTCCGCGATCACCCACGTGGCGAACTCGCGCCACAGCGCGACCCCCGCCTGGTGGTCGGGGTGCTCCACGTACCGCCGCAGCGCGTCCGCGTCGTCGCAGGCCGAGTTGATGGCGAAGTCGTACGCGATGGGACGGTCGCTGACGTTCCAGCCGAGCTCCCAGAAGCGGAGCTCCGGGATCTTGTCGCCGAGCGCGCGGAAGGCCTCGACGCCCTTCACGACGCGGGGGTCGTCGCGCTCGACGCCCTCGTTGAGCTTGAAGAGCACCAGGTGGCGGATCATCACTTTCCTCCGTTGGCGACCCACGTGGCGAAGTCGCCGAGGGCCTTGGCCGCGTCCGAAATGCCCTGGAAGCCTATCTGGACGTAGTCGGCCGCCTTGGCCGGGTCCGTGATGATCACGTACAGCGCGAAGACCACGAGGGCGTAGACGGCGACCTTCTTCGCGTTCACCGCCATCGCGGCCTCCCCTGTCACTGGTGTCCCATGCAGCGCACATGATCGCACGAAGGGCTGATCACACGAAGGGGCTGATCGCACGAAGGGCCCCGTCTGACGACGGGGCCCTTCTCGAGCGGTAGCGGAGGGATTTGAACCCTCGGTGACTTGCGCCACACTCGCTTTCGAGGCGAGCTCCTTCGGCCGCTCGGACACGCTACCGAAGGAGACCTTACAGCAAGGTGCCGCGTGCTTTGAAATCGGTATTCAGCGTCCGCGGAAGAACGCGGTGAGCAGTCCCGCGCACTCCTCGGCCAGCACTCCCTCGATCACTTCGGGGCGGTGGTTGAGCCGCCGGTCGCGGACGAGGTCCCAGAGCGATCCGGCGGCGCCGGCCTTCTCGTCGCGGGCGCCGTAGACGAGCCGGTCGACGCGGGACTGCTGGATCGCGCCGGCGCACATCGTGCAGGGCTCCAGGGTCACCACGAGGGTGCAGCCGGCGAGCCGCCACGCGCCGAGGGCGGCCGCGGCCCGCCGCAGGGCGAGGAGCTCGGCGTGGGCCGTCGGATCGTCGCCGGCCTCGCGTTCGTTGTGCCCGGCCGCGAGCACGGTCGTGCCGTCCGGCGCCAGCACGACGGCGCCGACGGGCACGTCCCCGCCCCGGACGGCCTCGGCGGCCTCGTCCAGGGCAAGCCGCATCGCGGCCCGCCAGGGATCCCGGACGGGATCCGGCGGACGCGCGGGGCCCTGGTCCGGCGGACTCGCGGGGGCGGGATCCGCCGGACTCCTGGGGACCTGATCCGGCGGACTCGCGGGGGCGGGATCCGCCGGACTAGCGGGGGCGTGGTCCGGCGAACCCTCGGAGGCTTGGTCCTGCGAACCCGTGGGCGGATCCGGCGGACCTGCGGGGACCGGATCCGGCGGACCTGCGTGGGCCTGTTCCTGTGAACCCGCGGGGACCGGATCCGGCGGACCTGCGTGGGCCTGTTCCGGCGGACCTGCGGGGACCGGATCCGGCGGACCTGCGGGGGCCTGTTCCTGTGAACCCGCGGGGACCGGATCCTGCGAACCTGCGGGGACCGGATCCGGCGGACCCGCGGGGACCGGATCCGGCGGACCCTCGGCGGCGCGACCGGTCAGCGGACGGTCTCCAGGGTCTCCGAGGCGCCCAGGGACTCGGCGATCTCGGTGACGGCGTCCGTCGACATCAGGCGCAGTTCCTTCTCGCTCACGCCGAGGTCGTCCAGGATCAGCGGGTCGCCGACCGGGCCGTGCGGCACGTCGGCGGCCCCGGCGGTCCCGGCACCGGCCTCGGCATCGTCGTCGTCCTCGTCGGATTCACCGTCCTCGGTGCCGTCGAGGTCCAGGGCGTCGAGGTCGTCCCCGTCGTCCGGGTCGCGGCCGAGCAGCTCGTCGGTGAGGAGGATCTCGCCGTAGCTGCTGCGGGCAGCGGCGGCGGCGTCCGAGACGTAGATGCGAGGGTCCTCCTCGCCGTCCACGCGGACCACGCCGAACCAGGCGTCCTCCTGCTCGATGAGCACGAGCACCGTGTCCTCGTCGGGGGAGGCTTCACGGGCCAGGTCGGCCAGATCCGACAGGGTTTCCACATCGTCGAGCTCTGTGTCGCTCGCTTCCCACCCGTCTTCGGTGCGCGCGAGCAGTGCGGCGAAGTACACCGTGACTCTCCCACTGGTCATAGGCGTGCCGGTTGGGGGTCCCCCCGGCGGAGGTTACGGGCGGGGAGTGCTCGTCCGAGCCCCACCCACTCGGAATCGTGGCAGAAACAAGGCGTTCAGGGGACGTCTTCGGCTCCCTGTGTTGGGCAGTTCTGTTCGCACGCCCGTTGCCGCCACCTGCGGATCGTACGCGGCTTTACCCCGCTCCACGCACGGTCAACCGCGACAGCCTCCGCGCGGTTCGTGATCTTTGCCGGAGGTTTCCTCACGCGTTTCCTACCAGCGGAAGGTGCGCATGCGCATGGCGTGGCGCAGCCGGGCCGTCTTGGCGCGGCGCGGCTGGACGCGGTCGCGCAGCTCCCGGGCCTCGGCCAGATCGCGCAGGAACCGGGCGCGACGCCGGCGGCGCTCGGCGTCGGACTCGTCGGTCCCGTCCGTCTGGTCGGGCTCCGGGCCCGCCCCCGGCCGTATGCGCGGTGACGGATCGTCTCGGAAATCCCGGTCGGGCATCTGGTTCACCACCCCCAGTCCGTCTTTCCCACTTTCCCCCGGACGGGCGGTTTGACGCCAGCGTTCGGGTGACGGCCGGACGGCGGCCTTGCCGTGCTGTCCGGGGCGCCCCGCCCGGTTAATGTTGTGGACATGCGTCTCCACGTCGTCGACCACCCTCTGGTCGCCCACAAACTCACCACGCTGCGCGACCAGCGCACCGACTCCGCGACCTTCCGCCGTCTCGCCGACGAGCTGGTCACCCTGCTCGCCTACGAGGCCACGCGTGACGTGCGCACCGAACAGGTCGACATCCGGACGCCGGTCGAGCGGACCACGGGCGTCAAGCTGTCGCACCCGCGGCCGCTGGTGGTGCCGATCCTGCGCGCCGGGCTCGGCATGCTGGACGGCATGGTCCGGCTGCTGCCGACCGCCGAGGTGGGCTTCCTCGGCATGATCCGCAACGAGGAGACGCTGGAGGCCTCCACGTACGCGACGCGGATGCCGGAGGACCTGTCGGGGCGTCAGGTGTACGTGCTCGACCCGATGCTCGCCACCGGCGGCACGCTGGTCGCGGCCATCCGTGAGCTGATCCGGCGCGGCGCCGACGACGTGACCGCCGTGGTGCTGCTGGCCGCCCCCGAGGGCGTCGAGATCATGGAGCGCGAGCTGGCCGGCACGCCGGTGACGGTCGTGACCGCCTCGGTCGACGAGCGGCTGAACGAGCACGGCTACATCGTGCCGGGCCTCGGCGACGCGGGGGACCGGATGTACGGGGCCGCCGAGTAGGACCCGGGACCTGGAGGCAGGCCCTAACAGCCCTCCTGCGTGGGCGCCGGTTCGGGCCTGGCCAGCTTGGTCAGTGCCCGGTCGGCGTCCTGCTGTTTGGCCAGCTCCTTGAAGCCGTCCCCGATGACGAGGTCGACGGCAGCGCCCTTGCGGGCCGCCTCGGCGCGCCGTTCGGCGCCCGGGAGCTGGGTGCCGAGCACGGGCAGCGCGGTGTCGAGGGCGGCGGCGGGGCCGAGGAGCAGTCCGGTGCCCTTGACCTTCTTGTCGTACTGCTTGGTCGCGTTGCCCACGTCGCCGATCTTGAAGCCGCGCTTCTTCAGCTCGTCGGCGGTCTTCTTCGCCAGGCCGCCGCGGGTGGTGGCGTTGAGCACGTTGACGGTGATCGTGCGCGGCTGGGGCAGGGGCTTGGCGCTGGGCGAGGGGCTCGCCTTGGTCTTGACGCCGCAGTCCGTGCCGTCACCGGCCGCCGAAGCCTTTCTGCCGCCGCCGGTGAAGACGTCGATGAGCTGCAGCGTGCCCCACCCGCCCACGCCGAGGACGACGACGGACGCGACGGTCAGGCCGACGAGCCTGCCGCGCCGCCGGGGCCGGCGCATCCGGGGGTACTTGTTGCCCGTGATGCGGTACTTGCCGCCCATGCCGGGGGGAGTCAGCATGCTCATGAGCGCAGCGTAGTGCGCCCGGGCGGCGATGCCTACTAGATGATCATTCGACGTCGCCCAGCGGAACCCGAAAGGGCCAACCCGCGACGGGCGGGGATCAGTCGAGCTCGAGCACGCGCGCGTGCAGCACCTGACGCTGCTGGAGTGCCGCCCGCACCGCGCGGTGCAGCCCGTCCTCCAGGTACAGGTCGCCCTGCCACTTCACGACGTGCGCGAAGAGGTCGCCGTAGAACGTGGAGTCCTCGGCGAGCAGTGTTTCCAGATCGAGCTGACCCTTGGTCGTCACGAGCTGATCGAGGCGGACCGGGCGCGGCGCGACGTCCGCCCACTGCCGGGTACTTTCCCGGCCGTGGTCGGGGTACGGCCGGCCGTTTCCGATGCGCTTGAAGATCACACGGAAAGCCTACCGGTCAAGACCTTCCGGGCGCAGCCATGGCGAGCGAGTGCGACGCTTAAAAAATCAATACAAGGCGGTACGAACCCGGAACAGGTGCGTGAATATGCCGGATCGCGAGACCACGCCGTCGGCGACGGCTCCGGAAGTGTCCGAGCGTGCCGCCGCCCTCCCCCAGGACGCGTTGCGGATCGCCTCCGGCTACGCGTTCACCGGCCCGGCCCTGCACCTGGGCGCCCTGCTGTGGGACGGGGAGTGCCTGCCGGACGCGCAGATCCGGGTGCCGCTGGCGATGCTCAACCGCCACGGCCTGGTCGCGGGCGCCACCGGCACCGGCAAGACCAAGACGCTCCAGCTGATCGCCGAGCAGTTGTCGGCCCAGGGCGTGCCCGTCTTCCTCGCCGACATCAAGGGCGACCTCTCCGGGATCGCCGCGCCGGGCCGCCAGGATGCCCGGGTCGAGGGCCGGGCCGCGGACGTCCACCAGAGCTGGACGGCGACCGGCTTCCCGGCCGAGTACTACGCCCTCGGCGGCATCGGGCGCGGCATCCCCGTCCGGGCGACGGTCACCGGGTTCGGTCCGGTGCTGCTGGCCAAGGTGCTGCGGCTGAACCGGACCCAGGAGCAGTCCCTCGCGCTGATCTTCCACTACGCCGACAGCAAGGGCCTGGAGCTGATCGACCTGAAGGACCTCAGGGCGGTCGTGACCTTCCTGACCTCGGACGGGGGCCGGCAGGAGCTGAAGACGATCGGTGGTCTGTCGGCCGCCACGGCCGGGGTGATCCTGCGGTCCCTGACGGCCTTCGAGGCGCAGGGCGCGTCCGACTTCTTCGGCGAGCCGGAGTTCGACACGACCGAGTTGCTGCGGACGGGTGACGACGGACGCGGCACCGTCTCCGTCCTGGAGCTGAGCGCCGTACAGGACAGGCCGCAGCTGTTCTCGACCTTCCTGATGTGGCTGCTCGCCGACCTCTTCCACGATCTGCCCGAGCTCGGCGACGTCGACAAGCCGCGGCTGGTGTTCTTCCTCGACGAGGCGCACCTGCTGTTCGACGACGCCTCTGAGGCGTTCCTGGAGTCGATCACGCAGACCGTGCGCCTGATTCGCTCCAAAGGGGTCGGCGTCTTCTTCGTGACGCAGACGCCGAAGGACGTACCCGCCGACGTCCTCGCCCAGCTCGGCAACCGGGTGCAGCACGCGCTGCGGGCCTTCACCCCCGACGATCAGAAGGCCCTGAACGCCACGGTGAAGACCTTCCCGAAGTCGCCCTACGACCTCGAAGAGGTGCTGACCAACCTGGGGACGGGCGAGGCGGTCGTGACGGTGCTCAGCGAGAAGGGCGCGCCGACGCCGGTCGCGGCGACCCGGCTGCGGGCGCCCGAGTCGCTGATGGGCCCGCTCGGGCAGGACGCCCTGGAGCGGGCTGTCGCGGAGTCCCCGCTGTACGAGCGGTACGCGCAGGCAGTGGACCGGGAGTCGGCGTACGAGCGGCTGGAGCGCGGGCGCGGCGCGAAGGGCCCCGACGAGATGCGGGACGCCGCTCCCCGGAAACCCCGAGAACCCCGGGCAGAGGAACCGCAGTCCGCTGTGGAGCAGGTGGTCGGAAGCGGGGTGTTCCAGTCCCTGGCCCGGTCGGTGGGGACGCAGATCGGGCGGGAGATCACGAGGTCCCTGTTCGGCACGGCCCGGCGATCGGGACGGCGGAGGCGGTAGGCGGGCGGGGCCTTCGGGAGACGGGGGCGCGCGGCCGGGCGGCCGGGCCGAGGGCGTCCTCAGGGCGGCGGAGGCGGTAGGGGGCGGGGCCTTCGGGAAACGGGGGCGCGCGGCCGGGCGGCCCCGACCGAGGGCGTCCTCAGGGCGGCGGAGGGTGTCAGGGCGGGCGGCGGAGCCCTTGGGTCGGCGGTGGCCTCAGGCTGGGCGGATCCTCCGCTCGCCCGAGCCACAAGGCCCCCGGATTCCCGGGTTGGCGGGGCCCTCAGGTCACCGGAGCTCTCAGGCTGGGCGGATCCTCCGGTCGCCCGAGCCACAAGGCCCCCGGATTCCCGGGTTGGTGGGGCCCTCAGGTCACCGGAGCTCTCAGGCTGGGCGGATCCTCCGGTCGCCCGAGCCCTCAGGTCTCTGATTCCCCGGGTCGCCGGGTCGCCGGGTCGCTGGGTCGCCGGGTCGCCGGGTCCTCGGGCAGTCCGAGTGCTCAGGCGGCGGGGTCGGCCCTCAGGCCGCCGTGGCCCTCAGGCCCTCGTATTCCTCAGGCCGGCGGAGGCGGCGGTGTGCCTCCGCCGGCCTCCGGGTGGGTCAGCCGCGGTCCGCTCTCCTTCCCTTCGGGGGCTGCTGCGGCTTGTGCGTGTCGGGATCGGGGTGGGGCTTGGGGGTGCTGCGGGCGGCCTCCGCGCGCAGGAGGGCGCGCAGGACGGCGTACGGGTCCTGAAGCATGGCTGGGTACCTCCTCGTTCCTCGTCGTGCTGGTTCCGTGCGGGACGGACGGACCGGGGCGGGGCCGGTCCTGTCAGCAGCGCAGGACCTCGGAGCGCAGGGGACGAGGGTCGAGCCGCGGGCTCGGCGGTACGGGAACCGGGTGCTGTGCGGTGGACCCGGGCCCGGGGCCCGGGAGCGGGTCGGGGCTCAGCGGGTCGGGGCTCAGCGGGACGGCGGCGGTGCGGCGGGCGGTCCGGGCCGGTGGGCGCAGGGCGGTGCAGAGGAGGTCGCACTCGACGGTGGTGCTCTCACCGGAGACACCCGCCGTCCACCCCGTGTGGGCTTCCGCGTGCGCGCCCGGCACGAGCAGGGCGAGCAGCAGGACGAGCACCCGCAGCCAGGCGTGTCGACGCGGGCTGCGGGGGACCGGCTGAGGTGCGGGGGTCACCGGAGGTCACTCCCCGCCGCGGCCACGCCGTTCATCCCGGCGGCTGCGAGATTGGCCCGCCCGGCCCATGCCGGTGCCCGGGTCGCGGGGGTTCTCCGCGGAGGGCTCCGGGCCGTGCGGGTCCGTGGGCCAAGGGTCCTGCGGGCCGGGCCGTGCGATCCGTTCGTGGGGGTCGGCGGCCCGGGGCGCCTGCGGGTCGTACGGCCAGTGGTCCGGGGGCACGGGCGGCGTGTGGCTGTGCCGTTCGTGCTGGTCACGGGAGTGGGGGCCGTCCGGGCCCGGACCCTGCCGGACAGGGGGTTCCAGGCCCAGGGGTGCGCGGTCGCGGTCGGTGTCGTGTTCCCGGCCCCGGGGGGAGCCGCTCGGTGGCTCGGCCATGGTTCATGCTCGGCCCCGGCCCGAGGGACTCGCCACCCGGGCCGGGCCAGGCGGACGACGGGCGCCAGGCCCCGCACACGGCTTGGCGGTCAGGGCACGGCCGAGCGGACAGGGGCTGGCGGACACGGCCGAGCGCTCCCGGCCCGGCTGTCACGGCCGAGCGGTCACGGCCGAGCGGTCCCGGCCGAGCGGTCACGGCCCGGCTGTCACGGCCGAGCGGTCCCGGCCCGGCCGACACGGCCCGGCTGTCACGGCCGAGCGGTCCCGGCCGAGCGGTCACGGCCCGGCTGTCACGGCCGAGCGGTCCCGGCCGAGCGGTCCCGGCCCGGCTGTCCCGGCCCGGCTGTCACGGCCGAGCGGTCCCGGCCCGGCTGTCACGGCCGAGCGGTCCCGGCCCGGCTGTCACGGCCCGGCCGACACCGCCTAGCTAGCTAGCTAGAAGACCGATGAAGATCTTGCTCCGGCCGCCGGGATCGCCCCGGATTGCCGGTAAATGTCAATCACCACGAACCGGTGCAAGCCGGGCGCAGTTCCAAGATCTTCAGGACACTCCCAGACTAGGAGCCGGACGCCTTCGCCGCCTTCGCCGCCGCCTTCATCTCCTGCTTGTGCGCTCTGACCTTGACCAGGGACTCGGGGCCGGTGATGTCGGCGACCGAGCGGAACGAGTCCGGCTCGCCGTAGGAGCCCGCCGCCTCCCGCCAGCCCGTGGGCCGGACCCCGAGCTGCTTGCCGAGCAGGGCGAGGAAGATCTGGGCCTTCTGCTTGCCGAAGCCGGGCAGTTCGGCGAGCCGCTTCAGCAGGTCCTTGCCGGTGGCGACGTCCGTCCAGACGGCCTCGGCGTCACCGTCGTAGTGCTCGACGAGGTACTGGCACAGCTGCTGGATCCGCTTGGCCATGGAGCCCGGGTAGCGGTGCACCGCGGGCTTCTGCGAGAGCAGCGCGGCGAACGCCTCCGGCTCGTGCGCGGCGATCTCGTGCGCGTCCAGGTCGTCCGTGCCGAGCCGCTGGGCGATCGTCGCCGGGCCCTTGAACGCCCACTCCATGGGGACCTGCTGGTCCAGCAGCATGCCGACCAGCGCGGCGAGCGGGCTGCGGCCGAGCAGCGCGTCGGCCTCGGGATCCTGGGCGAGGTGAAGAGTGACGTCCATGCCCCGATCATCCCCCGGGGCGGGCCCTCCCGCTGCTCAGGTGGCCCGCCAGTAGCCCAGCGCGTGCACCCGCTGCTTGGGCAGGCCCAGTTCCTTGCGGACGTACGCCGTCAGGGCCCGGGTCGTCACCGTGTCGCAGGCGATCCAGACGTAGGGGTCGGCTGTGCCCTGGAGCAGGGCGGGCAGGTCCGACTTCACGCGGTCGACCAGGTGGGCGCCGGAGTCCTGGCGCGGCACCTTGTGCAGCTCGTGCCGGTCCGGGTCGGTGCGGAACGGCAGGTCGTCGTCGCCGCCCTCGAACCAGACGGTGGCCGGGGCGGAACCCAGGGCGTCCAGGAGGGAGTTGATGGCCGGCAGCGAGGCCGGGTCGCCGACGGCGAAGACGTGCGAGGGCGCGGGGTCCGGGTGGTCGAAGCCGGTGCCCTGGACGGTCGCCTCGATGGTGTCGCCCGGCTTCGCCGCCCTGGCCCAGTCGCTGGCGCGCCCCTCGTGCAGGGCGAACTCCAGGCCGAAGGTGCCGGCCTCGGCGTCCGGGTCGACCAGGGTGTAGGCGCGCTGGTGCGGCTTGCCCGCGTTGTCGAACCACAGCCGTACCCACATCGTGGGGTGCACTCCGGTGGCGGCCAGCAGACCGCCGTCGGTGAAGCGCAGCCGCCGGTACTCCGGGGTGACGTCCTCGATGTCCGTCACCGTGAATTCAAAGTCCTTGCCGCGCATCAGTTTGAGGACCGCGCCCTCCCAACCCCGCCCCTGCCCCATCGCTTTTCCGCCCCTTCGCGTACGATTCGGCCACAGCTTTGACTTAGGCAAGCCTAACCTAAAGAGAGGGGGGCGCAGCGTGGCCACCGAGATCTATCGTGACGCCTGGGGCATTCCGCATCTGCGCGCGGGCAGCGCGGCCGAACTCGCCCATGCGCAGGGCCTCGTCACCGCCCGCGACCGGGCCTGGCAGCTGGAGATCGAGCGCCACCGGGCGCAGGGCACCTCGGCGTCCTTCCTCGGCGGGAGCGCCCTGGCCTGGGACCGGTTCGCCAGACGGGCCAGAGTCGACGACACCGCGAGACGCTGCTTCGCGGACCTGGAGAGACGGGAACCCGGGACGGCGCAATGGGTACGCGCGTACGTCGACGGGGTCAACGAGGGCCTGGCCGACAGCACCGCCCCCGAGTTCGCCCGCACCGGTCTCACCCCGGGCCGCTGGGAACCCTGGACCCCGCTCGGCGTCTGGCTCGCCGCCCACATCCTCTTCGCCGGGTTCCCGGCCAAGCTCTGGCGCGAGCAGGTCGCCGCGCACCTGGGCGCGGACGCCGTCGGCCTCTTCGCCACCGACGGCCCCGGCACCTCCGGCAGCAACGGCTGGCTGGTCGGCGGTGAGCGGACGGTCACCGGGCAGGCGGTCATCGCCGGCGACCCCCACCGCTGGATCGAGGACCCGGGCGTCTACCAGCAGATCCACCTGTCCTGCCCCGAGTTCGACGTCGTGGGCCTGGCCGTCCCCGGCGTTCCCGGCATCGCCCACTTCGGGCACACCGGCTCGGTCGCCTGGGCCATCACCAACGCCATGGCCGACTACCAGGACCTCTACCGGGAGCGGCTGCGGCGTACCGGCGCCGGGGTGGAGGCCCTCGGCCCGGACGGGGTCTGGCGGCGGGCCTCCCGGCACACGGAGACGATCGAGGTGGCGGGCGAGGAGCCGGTCGAGGTCGAGGTCGTCGAGACCGGCCGGGGCCCGGTGATCATCGGCGGCCCCGAGGGCATCGACGGCGATCCGACGGACCTGGCGTACGACGGCGGGCGGGCCGATTCCGCGGATCCCGCCGATTCCGTCGTTCCCCCGTATCCCGCCGGCCCCACCGATTCCGCCGCCTCCCTCGCCCCGCCCGTGGCCATCAGCCTGCGCTACCCGCCCCGCGTCACCGGCGACCTCGGCTTCGGCGCGCTGCTGCCGTTGCTGCGGGCCCGTCGGGTGGCCGATGTCGACCGGGCCTTCGACCGCTGGGCCGAGCCGGTCAACGTCGTCCAGGCGGCCGACACCGAGGGCGGTGTCCTGCACCGCGTGGCCGGGCGGGTGCCAGTGCGCGCCGAGGCCAACTCCCTCCGGGCGGTGCCCGCCTGGGTGCCGGGCCACGCATGGCAGGGCTGGCGCGTGCCGCCGCGCGCCGGGCTCACCGACGGCGTCGCCGTCATGGCCAACCAGCGTGGCCCGGCCGAACCCCTCGGCGTCGAGTTCGCCCCGCCGCACCGCGCCGACCGCATCGCCGCGCTGCTCGCGGGCAAGGAGCGCTGGTCCGCCGCCGACATGCCCGCCCTCCACACGGACACCCATCTGGCCTCCGCCTCACCCCTCCTGGACCACCTCGACGCCCTCGACGACCTCACCCCCGAGGCCGCCGCCCTCCGGGACCGACTCCGCGGCTGGGACCGCCGCATGGACGCCGGCAGCGCCGACGCGGCCCTCTACGCGGCCGTGCGCGGAGCGGTCGTACGGCGGCTCGCGGCGCACCCGGCGTTCGCCGCGCTCACCACACCGCCGGCGTACCCGGAGGTGTTCCAGCCCTGGCTCGCCCTCGTCCCCCGGGTCGGCTTCGCCCTCGAACACCTGCTGCGGGCCGAGGACCTGTACGGAATCGACCGCCCGGCGGCCGTCCGTGCCGCCGTCGAGGACGTGGCCCTGCGCCCGCCGGCCGGTGTCTGGGGCGACACCCACCGCCTCGCCCCCTGGCGGGCCCTGGAGCCGGAGCAGCCGTACGACGAGCCGGGGCTGTCCGGCGACCACGACTGCGTGCTGTGCACCTCCGGCGTGCCGGGCCTCACCGACCGCGCCGCCCGGGGCCCGGCCGCCCGCTACGTCTGGGATCTGGCCCGGCGCGAGGACAGCCGCTGGGTGGTCCCGCTCGGCGCCTCGGGCGTCCCCGGCTCGCCCCACCACCGCGACCAGCTGCCGCTCTGGCTCGCGGGAGACCTCGTCCCGGTCGTCACCGACTGGACCCGGCTGAAGAAGGAAACCGATGTCTGACCCGTACGCCTCCCGCACACCCGTCCACACGCAGGTGATCGACGGCTTCGGCACCGTCCGCGTCCTGCCGCTCGCCCCCGGGGCCGACGCCGCGGTGGTCCACCGGTGGGTCCGTGAGGACCGGGCCGCCTTCTGGGGCATGACCGGACTGACCGAACAGCAGGTCGCCGGGATCTACGCCCACATGGCCACGCTCGACACCCACCACGCCCACCTCGTCGTCCGCGACGGCGAACCGGTCGCGCTCCTGCAGACCTACGAGCCGGAGGCCGACCGGGTGAGCGAGTGCTACGAGGTCCGCCCCGGCGACATCGGCGTCCACCTGCTCCTCGCCCCCGCCGGACCGGGCGGCGCCCGACCCGGATGGACCGCGCGGCTGGTGGCGGTCATCACCGGATACGTCCTGCTCGGCCTGGACCGCCGACGGGTCGTGGTCGACCCGGACGTGCGCAACGAGAAGGCCGTCGCCCGTTTCCTCAAGCTCGGCTTCGCCGCCGGGCCGGTGGTGGTGCTGCCGGAGATCGACCTCCCGGACGTGTACCTGCCGGAGAAGAAGGCCCAGCTCGCCTTCCTCGACCGGGAGATACTGTTCCCCGCGTGACCCCAGAGGACCTCATCGCCCACTACGGCCTCGAACCGATCCCGCGCGAGGGCGGCCTGTACCGCCAGACCTGGGCCGGCCCCGAACGCCCCGACGGCAGGCCGGAGGGCACGGCGATCGTCGCGCTCCTGACAGCGGGCGACTTCTCCGCCCTCCACCGCCTGCCGACGGACGAGATCTGGCACTTCTACCGGGGCGACCCCCTGGAGCTCCTCCTGCTCGCCCCGGACGGCAGCCCGAGGACGGTGGTCCTCGGGCCGGACCTCCTCGATGGCCAGCACGTCCAGTTCACGGTCCCGGCGGGCACGTGGATGGGCGGCAGGGTGCGCGGAGCCGGGCAGTGGACCCTGTTCGGCTGCACGATGGCGCCCGGCTTCACGTTCGACGGTTACGAGCACGGGGACGCCGCGGAGCTGACGGCCCGCTATCCGGCGGTGGCCGACGAGATCGCGGGGCTGTCCAGGCCCGGCTCCTGAGCCCGGTGGGCAAGGCACCTCTCTCGAGCCCGGTGAGCACTACACCGATCCCGTCCGTACTTCACTCGTAGCCGTACAGCCCGACCCCGGAGACCCACGTGGACCAACGGCGGAACGAGGATCGCAATGCCGGACATACCCGGCGATTCCAAGCCTTGGTGCTGCTCGGCACCGTGCTGGTACTGCTCCTCGCCGGAGCAGCCCCCGCCTCCTCCCACTCCGCCCTCCGCGGCACCGACCCCGACGACGGATCCGTTCTCAAGCAGGCCCCCCGCCACGTCACCCTGACCTTCACCGAGTCCGTGGGGCTGCTCGACGACTCCTTCCGGGTCTTCGGCCCCGACCAGCGCCGGGTCCACACCGACGAGGCCACGCACGCGGACGGCCGCTCCGACACCGCCCGGGTCGGACTGCCCGGCAAGCTCGCCCAGGGCACGTACACGGTGGCCTGGCGCGTGGTCTCCGCCGACAGCCACCCCGTCTCCGGCGCCTTCAGCTTCTCCGTGGGGAATCCGTCCGCGACCACGGGGCAGCTCGACACGGGCCCCGCCGAGGACCCGCTCACCGGCGGCCTCCACGACGCCGCCCGCTACCTCGCCTATCTCGCCGCCGCGCTGCTCGTCGGCCTGGCCGCGTTCGCGCTGCTGTGCCGGCCCGCGGACACGTCCCCCCTGCGCAGGCCGCTGGTGGCCGCCTGGTGGACGCTGCTGGGCTCGACGGTCGTCCTGCTCCTGCTGCGCGCTCCCTACGAGGCGGGCACGGGCCCGGCCGCCGCCTTCGACGCCGCCGCCCTCGGCCGCACGCTGACCGGCCGCCCGGGCGAGGCCCTGCTCGCGCGGCTGATCGTCCTCCTGCTGACCGCCGTCTTCCTGATCCGGCTGTCCAGGCGCCGTGGCCCCGAGGAGCGGCCCGCCGCCCTGGCGATCGGCACGGCGCTGGCCGCGGCCCTGGCCCTGACCTGGGCGGCGGCCGAACACGCCTCCGCCGGGATCCAGGTGCCGCTGGCGATGACGTCGTCCGTGCTGCACCTGCTGGCGACCGGCGTCTGGCTCGGCGGCCTCGTGGCGCTGCTGCTGACCCTGCGCCGCTCGGCCGGGGGCGATCTGCCGGAGGTCGTGCCCCGCTTCTCGCGGATCGCCTTCGCCGCGGTGATCGTCCTGGCCGTCACGGGCCTCTACCAGTCCTGGCGCGGCCTCGGCTCCCTCTCCGCGCTGACCGGCACGGCGTACGGCCGTCTGCTGCTCGCCAAACTCGCCGCAATATGCGTGCTGTTGCTGGTGGCCGGGTACTCGCGGCGCTGGACGGCGCTGATCGCGGCACCGGCGGTTCCGGCCCGGGCGGCCGTACCGGCACCGGTCCCGCAGCCGGTCGGCGCGCCTGCGGAAGGCCACGAAGCAGCCGAGGGACCCGGGACGGGCGAAGCGGGGCCTGCCTCCGAGGAATCCGAGGAACCGGAGCCGCCCGGCGGCCCGGTGAAGCCGGGATCCGGCGACCCCGGCATCCGGAGCCGCCTGCGCCGCTCCGTCCTGGTCGAAGTCGCCGTCGCCGCCGTGGTGCTGATGATCACGACCGTGCTCACGGGCACGCTTCCGAGCCGGGCGCAGGCCGAGGCGGCCCAGCAGGCACCGGTGGGGGCGCTGCCGCCCACGACCGAGATCACGGTGCCCTTCGACACGGGCACGGGATCCGTGACCGGGAGCGGCAAGGTGCAGATCACCCTGGACCCGGCCCGCGTCGGCGAGAACGGCATACAGGCCCTGGTCTACGGCTCCGACAGGGGCCTGGTCGCGGTCCCCGAGGTCCGCATCACCTTCAGTCTGCCCTCTCGCGATGTCGGTCCGATCGACGCCGAACTCGCTGACCGGGGCGGCTACTGGAGCACCAACGCCGTCAACCTGCCGCTCGCCGGGAACTGGAGGATGAAGACGACCGTGCGGGTGTCGGACGTGGACCAGGTGTCGGTGGAACGCCGGGTGCGGGTGAAGCCCTAGGCAGCCGCGCCGCCACCGCGCCCGGTGCCGAGGCGCCGTCGACGAGGAGCCGTGTCATGGTTTCGGCGGCGCGGACGGCGGCGTCACCGCAGCAGTTGTTGAACAGGACGTGGACCTGCTCGGTCCGCTCGGCCAGCCGACGCACGCGGGGCAGCCACTCGGCGAGCTCGTCCTCGTCGTAGGCGTGCCGGAACCGGTCCTCCTTGCTGCCGGTGCCCCACGCGGTGCTGCGGCCGTGGAACCGGACCACCGAGAGCCGGGGTGAGGTCACGGGAGTGACGGGCGGGACGGAGGAGGGCAGCGTCTGCGTCATGTCGACGGCGACCGCGGCCATGCCGTGCCGGGTCAGCAGCGCGCCGGTCGCCTCGTCCTGCCCCGGCTCCCACCAGGAGGGATGCCGGAACTCGACGGCGACGGGCCAGCCCTCGGTCCGCTCCGCGCACTCCCGGAGGAAGGCCTCCGCCCGCTGCCCGGGCCGGAACCAGGGCGGGAACTGGAACAGCACGCTCCCGAGCTTCCCCGCCTCCCGCAGCGGCTCGATCCCGGCCGCGAACCGCGCCCACACCTGGTCGAGCACCGCCGGGTCCCGGTGGGCGGCCGGCAACCCGTCCGGCATCACCGCCGCCCGGGTGGGGTGCCCGGTGAGCAGCGAGAAAGCCTTCACGTCGAACACGAACCCGTCCGGTGTGCGCTCGGCCCCCAACCGGCGTTCCGCTCGCCCGGCAGCGCGTAGTACGAGGCGTCGACCTCGACCACGCCGAACCGCTCGGCGTAGTGCCGTAACCGCCCCTCGGCGTCCCGCCGCCCCGGCGGGTACCAGCCGCTGCCGACCAGGGCCCGGTCGGTCCAGGAACACGTGCCCACGAGGATCTGACCCATGGGGGAGCGGTTACCCGGGCCCGGCGGCGGCAGGCTCCGCTTCTCGGCCGGGGCGTCACGGTGAGACCCGTCGCATTCGGGGTAACCAGGTGATATCTGTGCAAATCCGGTGCCACGGCTGATTCTCCCCGAGAGCGAGATGACCGATCATGGAGCAGCCCGTCACCGTCGGCCGGGCCGGCCGCTCGTTCGGCGAAGAACCCGAGGTCCTCGAAGCCCTCGTCGACGCATCCCTCACGGCCCGTGTCACCCTCGACGAACAGGGCACCGTGACCGGCTGGAACGCGGGCGCCGAGCGGCTCCTCGGGTACTCGGCCGGGGAGCTGACCGGCCGCCGTGCCGCGGGTCTGCTGGCCGAGCCGATCCCGGTGCCGGGCGGTCTGGCCACGCTCGCCGGGCTGCCCCGCTGGAACGGCGACGTGGCGCTCCGGCACCGTGACGGCCGGAAACTGACGGTCGGGATCCTCGCCCACCACAGGCCGCCCGGGGCCGGTACCCCCGCCTGGCTCATCGTCTCCGCCCTGCCCGACCGGCAGCCACCGGCCGGTCTCGACGAGTCCCTCGTGAGCTGGAGCTTCGCCCAGTCCCCGTGCTGCGCCCAGGCGATCTACGACACCCGGCTGCGGCTGCGCCGGGCCAACGCCGACATGGAACGGTACGCGGGGCTCACCGAGACGGAGATGCGGGGCCTGCGCGTGTCCGAGGTCATCGACGACGACTCCGGCCTGCGGGCGGAACGCAGCATGGCCCGGGTCCTGCGCACCGGCGAGCCGGAGTACCAGGAGAACTACCTGCGGGCGCCCGGCGAGAACCACGAGCACGCCTGGTCGGTCTTCATCTCCGCGCTGCGCGACCACGAGGACACCATCCGGGGCGTCTGCCTCTCGGCGCACGACATGACCGAGCAGTTCTGGGCCCGCAAGCGCCTTCAGCTGATCGCCGAGGCCGGCCGGCGCATCGGCAGCACGCTCGACGTGACGCGCACGGCCCAGGAGCTCGCGGACGTGACCGTCCCGGTCCTGGCCGACTTCGTCAGCGTCGACCTGCTGGCCGCGCTGGACGACGCACCCGAGCCGCCCGCGCCGGCGGTTCCGGCGGACGGGCCGCTGCTGCTGCGCCGGGCCGCGCTGCGGTCGGTGACTCCGGGTGCCCCGGAGTCGGTCGTGGCGGCCGGCGCGGTCGACTCCTACCCCCCGGGCTCGATGCCCTTCGAGAGCCTGCGCACCGGGCGCCCCGCCGTGCACGAGGTGACCGACCCGGCGTTCACCGCCTGGCTCGCCCGCGACCCGGCCCGCGCCGCCCGGGTCCGGGGGTTCGGCATCCACTCCGTGATGGCCGTGCCGCTGGCCGCCCGCGGCACCACCCTGGGCGTCGCCTTCTTCGCCCGGCACCGCAACCAGGAGGCCTTCCAGCACGACGACCTGGTCCTGGCCGGGGAGTTCGCCGCCCGGGCCGCGGTCAGCATCGACAACGCCCGCCGCTACACCCGCGAGCGGGCCACCGCGGTCACACTCCAGCGCAGCCTGCTGCCGCAGCGGCTGCCCCGGCAGGCGGCCGTCGAGGTCGCCTCCCGCTACCTCCCGGCGGGCCCCCACGCCGGCGTCGGCGGGGACTGGTTCGACGTCATCCCCCTCTCGGGCGCACGGGTGGCCCTGGTCGTCGGAGACGTGGTCGGCCACGGTCTGGTCGCGTCGGCGACCATGGGGCGGCTGCGCACGGCGGTCCGCACCCTGGCCGACATCGACCTGCCCTGCGACGAACTGCTCACCCACCTCGACGACCTGGTCGCCCGCCTGAACACCGGGGAGGAGAGCGACACCGAGGGCAGGGACGCGGTTTCCGCCGAGCCCCCGAGCGACGTCGGGGCCACCTGCCTGTACGCCGTCTACGACCCCGTGACGCGGCGCTGCTCCTTCGCCACGGCCGGGCATCCCGTCCCGGCGGTGGTGAGCCCCGACGGCACCGTCGACCTCGTCGGCCTCCCGGCCGCGCCCCCGCTGGGGCTGAGCGGCCTGCCGTACGAGGCCACCGAGGTGGTCCTCCCCGAGGGCAGCCTGCTCGCCCTCTACACCAACGGCCTGGTCGAGACACCCGACCGGGACCTCGACACCGGCGTCCACCGGCTGCGAGAGGTCCTGGCCCGCCCGGCGGCCTCGCTGGACGCCCTGTGCGACACGGTCCTCACCGACCTGTTGCCGCAGCGCCCGGCCGACGACGTGGCCCTGCTCCTCGCCCGTACCCGTGCACTCGACGCGCGGCAGGTCGCCACCTGGGCGGTGCCGGCCGACCCGGCCGCGGTCGCGCAGACCCGCAAGGACGTGGTGGAGCAACTGGAACGGTGGGGGCTCTCCGACGCCGTGTTCGTCACGGAACTGGTCGTCAGCGAACTCGTCACCAACGCCATCCGGCACGCCGAGCCGCCGGTCCAGCTCCGGCTGATCCACGACTCGACCCTGATCTGCGAGGTCTCCGACGGCGGCAACACCGCCCCTCACCTGCGGCGCGCCCGCACCTACGACGAGGGCGGCCGCGGTCTGCTCCTCGTCGCCCAGCTGACCGAGCGCTGGGGCACCCGCCAGAGCGCGGTGGGCAAGACCATCTGGGCGGAACAGACCCTGACCCCCGCGTGAGGAGCCCACCGGCCATGACCACACCCGCGTCGCACCGGGCCGCCCGCGCCCCCGTCCAGCAGGCCGCCGTGCTGCTCGGAGGGGTCTTCCTCGTGATCGGCGTGCTGGGCTTCATCCCCGGTGTCACCACCGACTACGGCTCGCTGGAGTTCGCCTCGCACGAGTCGGACGCCGAACTGTTCGGCCTGTTCCAGGTGTCGATCCTGCACAACCTCGTGCACCTGGGCTACGGCCTCGCGGGTCTGATCCTCGCGGGCACGGCGGCCGGGGCGTACTCGTATCTGCTGGTCGGCGGCGCCGTCTACCTGGTGCTGTGGGTGTACGGCCTGTCGGTCGGCCATGACAGCGACGCCAACTTCGTGCCGCTGAACACCGCGGACGACTGGCTCCACTGCATCCTGGGCGTCGCCATGACCGGCCTGGCCCTGGCCCTGAGCCGGCGCGAGACACCCACCGACGCACGGTAAGGATCACCGAGGACGGCATGCAGACCTTCCTGCCCTACCCCGACTTCCGCACCTCGGCCCTGGCCCTCGACCGCCGCCGGCTCGGCAAACAGCGCGTCGAGGCGCTGCAGGTCCTGCGCGGCCTGGTCGTCCCCGGCTACGGCTGGCGCCGCCACCCGGCCGTGAAGATGTGGCTCGGCTACGAGGAGGCGCTGGTCCGCTACGGCCTGGAGGTCTGCCGTGTCTGGCGTGAACAGGGCCACCAGGACACCTGCGCGGCGACGCTGGTGGCCGATCTGGCGGCGACCCGCCCGCACGCCCCGGTCCGCGACCAGCACCTGCTGGCCGCCGAGGGCGAACTTCCGCCCTGGCTCGGCGACGACCCCTTCCACGAGAGCCACCGTTCGGCCCTGGTCCGCAAGGACCCCGAGACCTACGCGACCCTCTTCCCGGACGTCCCCGACGATCTGCCGTACGTCTGGCCGACGTCGGACCGCACGGGCGGGCAGCCGTCCCGGAACTGACGGGCTCCCGCTTCGAGTCCCTGGGGGACTAGGCGGCCCTGCGGCGCGCCGGACGTCCGGACGGGGCGGGCTGCTCCATCACGTCGTCGAGCGGGAAGGTTTCGTCCTCCCCGAAGTCCGGGGCCTGGAAGGGGTTGGTCGCCGGAGTCGGCGACGCCGCGCGGGAGCGTCTGGTCTGCCCTTCCACGGCGGAGAACAGCGAAGTCGGTTCGATGAGAGATCTCTTTTCGTTACTGGCCCGGTCAGGGCCAGGCGTGCCCTGACCGGGCACGGAGGTCCTACAGCTTGGTCATCTTGGCGTACGGGCTCAGGATCCGCATTTGCGCCGAACCGAAGTCCACGAGCGCGGCGATCCCGTCCTCGATGCCGATGACCCGGCCGAGCCCGTACATGTCGTGCGTGACCTGGTCACCCACGGCGAAGTGCTTGGGAGCGGGGGCGACCGGCGCCTTGAAGGGGCTGGTAGGCAAATGACGCTTGGGAGCAGCAGGCTTTGTCATTGGCCTCAGTATGCGCCCACAGACGCCCCTCGCGCTGCGGCTGTCCACGTCCAGTGCCCGAACCGAGACGTAAGCGAAGCGTCGCCGGGGCCTTGCGACGGTCCTTGCGCTGGCCCAAAAAATCGAACACATGATTGAATTCGGCCATGCGAACGTTTCCCGACGACCTCGTCCGGGCGCAACAGGAGTGGAGTGCCACCTACCGGCAGCTCGCCGACCGGCCCGGCCGCACCGAGCTGCGCCGGCGTCTGCTGCGGCTGTCGGCTCAGGCGTTCTTCCACCCCTACTGGCAGCGGCGACGGCCCAGCCCGGCGGCGTGGTGGGAGCTGCGTGAGCTGGGGCGGGCGGCCGGAGACGTGCGTGAGCGGCTGCACCGGTGACGCGCCGGCCTGCGGGACCGTACGTCCCGGATGATCCTGAGGGTATGGCCGGACCGATTCGCGTGATCGTGCACCCACCGTCGCCCTCGGGTGGCCGCCGCGTGCGCGTGGACGGCGAGATCCTCGGCCTCGCCCACGACGTGACCGATGTCGCGGAGTTCCTCCGCCGCGCGGGGCTGGAGATCGACCCCGCGGACGTGGCGGAGGTTCCGTGGATCGACTGGCGTGGCGTGGGGCCCGAGCACTGGGGTCCGCAGGCGGGCGACTGACCCGCCGCGGGCCCGGTTCCACGGGCGGCGCCCCGGAGTGCGCTCACAGGCGGCGAACGGGACATTGGCGCCGTGGCCTTGTGGATGACGTGGGACCTGGAAGGGGTCGGAACGGCCTCGCAGTCCGTGGAGGGCGTGGAAGAGGCCGCCAAGTGGCTGATCGACTCCACGGAGCGCTCCAGGCGCGTCTTCGGCGCCGAGCGGGAGTGGCGCAGGCTCATGGACGCGGCGCTGCGGGTGCGCGAGGCGATGCTCGACGAGGGGCGCCGGACCCTGGAACGCGGTGCGCCGTGGGAGTCGACGGACGAGGGCGTGAAGATCCGCCTCACCCCGCGGGGCGCATGAGGATGTCCAAGCCGTCACATCGCGTCAAAATGTCCTTATCTACTTTTTCGTCCCCTTTCTCTAGTGCCATTGCCGCATCGGAGGGCACCCATGACGGACCTCAAGTTCGAGCAGAAGCGTTCGCTGACACGCCAGGAGGCCGCCGACCAGCTCACGGCACTCGCAGACGCGCTGAGGGAGGGTGGGGACGCCGAGCTGGAACTCGGTCCCGGAACACTGGGCCTGCGCATCCCCGACGACCTGCACAGCGAGCTGGAGGTCGAGATCGGCGATGGGGAGATCGAGCTGGAGATCGAACTGAAGTGGACGACCGCACCGGCCCGGGCGACCGGGTCACGCACGGCCGCCCCCGCGGAGAAGCCCGAGCGCCAGAGCGCACCCGCTGCGGCGTCCCGAAGTGCCACGAGGTCCGGCAAGGCCGGGGGGACGGGATCCGGCACGACCGGGCGCACGGGCTCCGGCAAGGCGAGGAGCACGGGCTCCGGCAAGGCCAGGAGCACCGAGCGGACCGCTGCGAAATCCCCCTGAGCCAGGAAACGCCAGAGGGCCGGACCGCGAAAGCGGTCCGGCGGAAGAATACGAGATTCGAACTCGTGAGGCGCTGCCCCCAACACGCCTTCCAACTGTTCGTCCGGGGGTACAGGGAGGTGCGGGAGCGTTCTGACCTGCGGTGCGGCTGTAGCGGGTGGGGCTCCTGAACGGTGCTGTACGGAGGTGGATGCAACCAGAACTGCAACCATCGCCGGCTTATTTGCCGCTCTCCGGGCCGTACCACTGGAGAGCCTGGCCGGTCACTGCCGCGATGCAGGCGAAGTCGTGGTCGCGGTGCAGGAGGGTGAGCCCTTGCAGTTCGGCCGTTGCGGCGACGACGAGATCCACCGCACCCGCACTGCGATGCTTTCCCTGTCTGGTGAGCGCTTCCTGGACCTGCCAGGCGCGGTCGTAGGCGCGGTCGAAGCCGCTTCGGCGCCTAGGCCAAGCACGGCGCAGTTCCATGATCCGCGGATGCCGCACGAAGACAGAGCCCACGGCAGGAGAGGATCCGGCTGCCCGCTCACCGAAATGTCCTTGATGGGCGTATATAAGTGCAACCAAAACTGCAACCAGTGCACGACGAAGAGCCGAGCCGCGATTGCGGCTCGGCTCTTCGTTCTGCCTGTTCAGGCAGCTGCGGAGGATACGAGATTCGAACTCGTGAGGGGTTGCCCCCAACACGCTTTCCAAATGCTCGTCTGGGGGTTCGGGGAGGGGCGGGGGCGTTCCGACCTGCGGTGGAGCGGATAGTTCAGCGACGTCCGGACGCAACTGAACGTGGGTGAATGAGACCAGAACTGAGACCACGATGTGACGGGTGGGCGGCCCACGCCGTTCGGTGGGTGCTGCACCCAGACCGAATTCCTACTTGTTTGATAATGTCGATCCCATGAGCGAGATTCCTTACAGCGTCGGCGAAGGGCCGGCCACCAGGGTCAGCCTCTCCCTCCCCGAGGGGACGGCGGAGGCGATCCGCCGACGGGTCGGCAAGCGTGAGTTCTCCGCGTTCATCACCGAAGCGGTGGAGCGCGAGCTGCGCGGTCAGATCTTGGATGAGTACCTGGCCGACTACGAACGTCGTCAGGGGCCGATCTCCGAGCACGAGCAGGAGCGGGCACGACGGGTCTTCGACGAGGTGTTCGCCGAGGAGGGGCAGTGGCCCGCCGCAAGCTGAGCCACGAAGGCACCCTCGTTCTCGACTGCGAGGGCCTGTCGAAGTTGGTCAGTGATCACGAGCCCGTCGTTGCCCTCATCGCCGAAGCCCGCAAGCGGGGCATGGAAGTCGTCATCAGCGCACTCACCATCATCGAAGCGGTGCATCGCCGGACCGACAAGGCGCGGCTCGCCTGGGTCCTGTCCGGCGTGCGGATCGTGCACATCGGCGACGAGGAGGCCAAGGCCGCCTCAGCCATGCTGATCAACGCTGGGCTGCATGGTCACAAATACGCCATCGACGCTGCCGTGGCCGAGACGGCGCTGCGTCAGCGCCGCCCGGTCGTCATGCTCACCTCGGACATCGACGACATGACGAAGCTCTGCGGCGACCGAGTGCGCCTCGTCGCCGTGTAGTAGATGCCCAAGACCCGAACGCCGGGGACGGAAGGTCGGCCCGTACGTTCTTGTCCGAGCGCGGTGGGGCCGGTGGACCAGTCTGACCAGTCGGTAGCACCCAGGGCCGTGATCGGCTGCGTGGCCGGACGCTTCGTCTTTCATGGTGCCGTGAGGTGCAGCAGCCGCGTGTTGGCCGCGTCCGGCGTGAAACGGTCAGGGGCGAATTCCGTGGCGGACCGAAGTCCGAGCCACTCCAGCATGGCGTGGTGTTCCCCATGCGCCGGGGCGGCGAGGATCACTTTGAGATCGCTGTAGCCGGGGGCGCCGCCGCAGTCCTCGGGCGGGCACGCCCCGGCACCGTCCACACAGTACGGATAGTGGAGCCCGGCTGCGGCTGTCTGGAACTGCTCCACGGTGATGAGGTGCTCCCATGAGTCCCCGAAGTCGTAGGTGTACACACACTGGGCACCCGACTTGAGCAGGGCGCCCAGTGTGGCGGTGCGCTCGTCGCGGAATCCGAGTTCGCCATCGGGACGGCCGTACTGGACGCCGTCGATGGTGAACGCGTGCATGTGGCAGTTCTGCCAGCCCATCGCGTCCTGGATCACGGAGTGAAGCCGGTCCAGGCGGATCGAGGCGGGCACCAGCAGCTGCCGCCAAACCCGGGGGTCGTCCACGTCGGCGAGCTCAACGAGGATCCGCAACACCGCGTCGCCGGGCTCGGGCTCGCCGCGCATCCGGGCCGTCTCGATGCGGCCGTCCGCCGTCAACTCGGCGGTGGTCTCCGTGAGATGGACAACGCCCAGGGAGGCGAGGGCTTTCAGGACCCTTTGGACGTCGTGGTCGTTGGCGGTGCGTAGATGCCCCAGACGGTCGGGGGACAGGTCGTCGAGCACGTACAGCGGGCTGACCGCGTGCCACACCACTTCGTACAGGTCACTGAGCGGCACCGGGGCCGTGGCGGCGTACAGCCGGTACAGCAACGCCCGCAGGCCCCGGTCGTACTCGTGCGCGAACAGGGACTCCAGCCAGCCGGACACCGTCACGGCCGGGCCGATGCGCGGCAGCGCCGCGAACAGCGCGCCACGCAGTTCCTCGGGGCGGTCCAGCAGCTTGGCGTTCTTCTTCACCGGCAGCAGGCGCCCGCCCGCCGTCCGCAGCAGTCGTGCCGCCTTCGCCCAGTCGACCAGCAGCGTGAGGTGGTACAACTCCTCGCTGGACTTCGTCCTGAACGTACGGTCCCCGATCACCGGGTCCATCCGGTCGCCGGTGTCCAGAACCTCCACCAATGCTCGCGCGTCGGCAAGCGTCACACGGCCGGTCTGGGTCAGCTTGCGTCCCGCGCCGACCCAACCGACCAGCGCTCGCACCTGCTCGACGGTCCTGCTCACTGTCTCACCCATGCTGACCTGCCCGTTCCGGTTCGTGTCCCGTATCACCCGAACCCAGGATGGCAGCACCGCCGGCGCACCCTGTTCTTCGCATGGGGGCGACACGGAAGTGGCAGACTGTGACGGTGACCACGCACGACGAGGAACTGCTGGCCCGGGTCCGGGAGATGAGGGAGCGCGGCAGCGCGCCGAAGCAGATCGCGAAGGCGCTGGGGCTGCGCCAGGCCCAGGCCACCGCGCTGGTCAGACGGGTCGCCGAGGCGGCACTGGCGAACGTCGCGCCGGATGAGCGGCCGGTGGTGGGCTGCTGGGTCAACGCGGGCTGGAGCGCAGGACTGGACATGGCCAAAGCCCCGGCCTGGGCGGCGGCCGACCCCCTCGGCCAGGAGCCGGACCCGGGCACGGGCGGCTTCGCCCAGATTCTGCTGGCCCGCCAGGAACGTGCCAGCAGGGTGACCGTCACCGGGTTCCTGGTGGACGTGTACTGCCTGGGAGTCAAGAACGTCACCGAACCCGAGGTGATGGGGTCCGGAACCCTGACCACTTACGTACCGATGTACTACTCGGCCTTCGACCACTGGCCGCTGTCGATCGGCGTGGAGCAGGCGCAGACGATCGTGCACGATGCGGTCGCCTACGCCCGCGGTCTTGGCTTCGAGCCCGCGGGCGGCTTCGCCGACGCCGCAGCGCACCTCGGTGCCCCGCCCGGCGACCGGCCCGTCATCGGCTTCGGCCGGGACGGCAAGCCGTTCTACTTCTCCGGCCCGCACGACAACCCGCGCAAGGTGGTCCAGATCCTCGAGCGCACCTGCGGTCCGGCCAACTACGACTACGTAGCCCATCTGTAGGAACGGGGGCGCGAGCGGCACGAAGCGGGGAACACGAGCAGTGATACCGGTCGAACAGCAACAGGAGCCCACCGGCACTCCACGGGTCCGGCACGCCGAGCACGAGGCGCAGGCCAACCTGCTGACGGTGCTGCGCCTGTGTATGACGGGGAAGCTGCGGTGCAGCGAAAAGACCCGCCGCCCCAGCACCGCCACCGTCTCGGCGGTCGCCGACGTCCTGAACGGCGGCGACTTCTATCCGCACGAGGCCATCGCCGCCTTCGCCTGGCCGATGCTGCTCCAGGCAGGCGGCCTCGCCCAGCTCACCGGCGGTCGGCTGGTGCTGACCACGCGCGGAAAGACCGCGCTGACCCGGCCACCGCACCTGACCATTGCCCAGCTGTGGCAACGCTGGCTGAACAACAGCCTCCTGGACGAGTTCTCCCGCGTCGAGGAGATCAAGGGCCAGCGCTCGGCGAACGTCCTGACCGCCGCCAAACCGCGCCGCAAGCTCGTTGGCCAAGCGCTGGCCGGCCTCACCCCGGGTGAGTGGATGTCCATCGACGGCCTGTTCACAGCCATGCGCGCGGCCGGTCTGGATCCAGTCGTCCACCGCAGTGAACGCGCCCTGTGGAAGCTGTACCTGGAGGATCCGCAATACGGCAGCCTCGGCTACGACGGCTACCACGGCTGGTCCCTCCTCCAGGGGCGATACACCCTGGCGGTGCTCTTCGAGTACGCCGCCACGCTCGGTGTCGTCGACATCGAGTACGTCCCTCCGGCGGGCGCCCGCGATGACTACCGGGACAATTGGGGCGGCGACTGCCTCGACCAGCTCAGCCGCTACGACGGCCTGTCCGCACTCCGCCTCAATCCTCTGGGCGCTCACGCCGTCGGCCTCACAGGCGACTACGCCCTTGCCCAGGCCCCCGCCTCGGTCGTCCCGACGGGCAGGCTCACCGTCCTGGCGAACTTCGACATCGTCGCCCTCGACGGTCTGCCTTCCGCCGACGCACTCCTCCTGGACGCCTTCTCTGAGCGGAAAACCGACCGGGTCTGGACGCTCACCGCCGCTTCTCTTCTGCACGCCCTCGACCGCGGGCACACCCTCGACGAGCTCCGTGGCTACCTGAACCAGGCCGCCTCACACCCTGTGCCCCACACCGTCACCACCCTGCTCGACGACACTGGCCGCCGCACCGGCCGACTCCGCGATACGGGGCAGACTCATCTCATCGAGTGCGCGGACGAGGCACTGGCAGCCCTCATCATCAGCGATCGCCGCCTGCGTGCGGTGTGTACACGAATCGGCGAGCGCCACCTTGCGGTCTCCCCCGACCGTCTGCCGGCGTTCCGCAAGGCCGCCCTGGCCCTGGGCTACCCGCTGGGCTGATGGCACGAGGAGAGCCGCTTCGGGGCACCTCGGGCCGGGGCGCACATCGATGCGTGACTGCTGATCATCGACAGAGGGCGCGTTCGCCGCATGGATGAAATGTCTTGAGTGTCGGAAATAAATGAGACCAAGCGCCAGAGCGTCGGACCGCGATCTGCGGTCCGACGCTCTGTTTCGCCTGTTCAGGCGGCTGCGGAGGATACGAGATTCGAACTCGTGAGGGGTTGCCCCCAACACGCTTTCCAAGCGTGCGCCCTAGGCCTCTAGGCGAATCCTCCGCCGCAAACAATACAAGACGTTGAGGAGTGCTCGCGAACTCGTTCCCGCCTCCGACATCAGGTAGCCTTGGCGCAGCCCCTCACGCGGCGCTATCTGACTGAACTCCCCCAGGGCCGGAAGGCAGCAAGGGTAGGTTGGCTCTGGCGGGTGCGTGGGGGGCGTCTGCGTTCCGGGACGGGGCCTTCCCGGCAGGGCTTCCTGGATCAGGACCTCCCGGACCGGATCTCCGGCCGGGCCCGGGCCGGGCCCGATGTCAGTGGGCGCCTATAACCTCGTATGCGTGTCGTCTCTCGCTCTGTACCGCCGCTACCGCCCGGAGACCTTCGCCGAGGTCATCGGGCAGGAGCATGTCACTGACCCGCTGCAGCAGGCGCTGCGGAACAACCGGGTCAACCACGCGTACCTGTTCAGCGGGCCGCGCGGCTGCGGCAAGACGACCAGCGCGCGGATCCTGGCCCGGTGCCTGAACTGCGAGCAGGGGCCCACGCCGACACCCTGCGGGGAGTGCCAGTCCTGTCAGGACCTCGCGCGCAACGGCCCCGGTTCCATCGACGTCATCGAGATCGACGCCGCTTCGCACGGAGGCGTGGACGACGCCCGTGACCTGCGCGAGAAGGCCTTCTTCGGGCCCGCCCGCAGCCGGTACAAGATCTACATCATCGACGAGGCCCACATGGTCACGTCGGCCGGCTTCAACGCGCTGCTGAAGGTCGTCGAGGAGCCGCCGGAGCATCTCAAGTTCATCTTCGCGACCACCGAGCCCGAGAAGGTCATCGGGACGATCCGGTCCCGGACCCACCACTACCCCTTCCGGCTCGTGCCCCCCGGCACCCTCCGGGAGTACCTCGGGCAGGTCTGCCAGAAGGAGACCATTCCCGTCGCCGAGGGCGTGCTCCCGCTCGTCGTGCGCGCCGGCGGCGGGTCCGTGCGTGACTCCATGTCCGTCATGGACCAGCTCCTGGCCGGTGCCGCGGCCGACGGTGTGACATACGCCATGGCGACCGCCCTGCTCGGGTACACCGACGGCTCCCTGCTCGACTCCGTCGTCGAGGCCTTCGCCACCGGCGACGGAGCCGCGGCCTTCGAGGTCGTCGACCGCGTGATCGAGGGCGGGAACGACCCCCGGCGTTTCGTCGCCGACCTCTTGGAGCGGCTGCGCGACCTGGTGATCCTCGCCGCCGTCCCGGACGCTGCCGAGAAGGGGCTCATCGACGCCCCCGCCGATGTGATCGAGCGCATGCAGGCCCAGGCCGGCACCTTCGGCCCCGCCGAGCTGGGCCGCGCCGCCGACCTCGTCAACGAGGGCCTGACCGAGATGCGCGGCGCCCACTCGCCCCGTCTCCAGCTCGAGCTGATCTGCGCCCGCGTGCTGCTCCCCGCCGCCTACGGCGACGAGCGGTCCGTCATGGCGCGCCTCGACCGGATCGAGCGCGGCGTGAACTACTCCGCGGGCCCCGCCGGCATGCCCGCCGCGGGATACGTACCCGGGCCGGAAGGCCATGGGGGAGCGGCTGCCGCTCCCGTCCAGGCGGGTGGCGGCGGTGCGGTGCCACCGGGCGGCGGTCCGGCCGCGGCCCGCGCTGCCGTCCGTGCGTCCGGAGGAGCAGGAGCAGGAGCAGGAGCAGGAGCAGGAGCACCGGGCAACGCAGGAGCACCGGGCAACGGCGGTGCCGCGCCCGGCGCCGGTGGCGTGGGCCCTGTGCCGGCCGCGGCCGACTCCGCCCCTCCGGTGACGAGCCAGGGTGCGCCGCAGCCCGCACCGGGCCAAGGCGCGCCGCTGACGACACCGGCCGCGCCTCCGGCTCATGCCCCTGCCCCCGGCTCCCAGGCCGGACCTGGTGCCCCGGGAGGCCCCGGCGCCCCCGCCGGGGCCCCGGCCGCCGCCTCCACCCCGGCCCCGGGCGGACAGTCCCCGTCCGCCCCGGCCGCCTCCTCCGCCCCGGGCGCCTGGCCCGCCGCCGCCTCTGCCGGCAGCGGCGGCCGTCGCCCCGGCGGCTGGCCCACGGCCACCCCGGGCGCGCCGGCCTCGAACACCTCACCGGCGAGCACCCCGCCGACGAGCACCCCCGCCCCCAGCACACCACCGACGGCCCAGCCCTCGGCTCCGGCGCCGGCCGCCCCGGCCCCCGCGCCCACTACGTCGGGCGGCGGCGGTGGCCTCGACCCCCGCATGCTCTGGCCGAACATCTTGGAGGCGGTCAAGAACCGCCGGCGCTTCACCTGGATCCTGCTCAGCCAGAACGCCCAGGTGGCCAACTTCGACGGCACGACCCTCCAGCTCGGCTTCGTCAACGCGGGCGCGCGGGACAACTTCCTGAGCAGCGGCAGCGAGGACGTGCTGCGGCAGGCGCTGGGCGAGCAGTTCAACGTGCAGTGGAAGATCGAGGCGATCGTCGACCCCTCGGGCGGCTCCGCACCCCCGGCGCCGGGCGGCCCCTCCGGGTTCGGAGGCGGCGGTGGCGGCTACAACCCCGGCGGTGGCGGCTACAGCCCCGGCGGTGGCGGCGGATACAACGCGGGCGGCGGTACGGCCACGGCCCAGCGCCCCGCCCCGCCCCAGTCGGCACCCCCGGCCGCTCCGGCCCAGCAGTCGAGCAGCCCCGCCCCGGCCTCCACCCCGGCCCCGGCACCGACCGCTTCCGTCCCCCAGCCCTCCGCCCCACCGCCGCGCCACGTCTCGGTCGAGGAGGACATCCCCGAGGACGACGACCCCGACCTCGACGAGTCGGCCCTCTCCGGCCAGGAGCTGATCGTCCGGGAGCTGGGGGCGACGGTGGTCGAGGAGTTCACGAACGAATAGCCGGGTCTCGCCTGCGCGGCCCGAGGAACACGCATCCCGAGGAACACGCATCCCGAGGAGCACGAGCCCCGAAGGACATGCGCCCCGAGGAATCACGCGTCCCGAGGAATCACGCGTCCCGAGGAACGTCCCGAGGGGGCACGCGCCACGAGGCACACGGGGCCCGTCTTGGAGGAACATCCAGCTCAAGATCCCCCCTCCCTTCGGAAGCCCGCACAAAGGGAACCCGGAGTCTCCCGTTAGGCTGACCCCGTGAAGGTCCTCGTCATCGGCAGCGGCGCCCGCGAACACGCCCTGTGCCACTCCCTGTCCCACGACCCCGATGTCACCGCGCTGCACTGCGCTCCCGGCAACGCCGGCATCGCCGAGGTCGCCGAGCTGCACCAGGTCGACGCCTCGGACGGTGCCGCGGTCACCGAGCTGGCCACCCGCCTCGGCGCGGAGCTCGTCGTCGTCGGCCCGGAGGCCCCGCTGGTCGCCGGTGTCGCCGACGCCGTGCGCGACGCGGGCATCCCCGTCTTCGGCCCGTCCGGGCAGGCGGCGCAGCTCGAGGGCTCCAAGGCCTTCGCGAAGGACGTCATGGCGGCGGCCGAGGTGCCCACGGCCCGCTCGTACGTCTGCACGACACCGGAGGAGGCCGACGCGGCCCTCGATGCCTTCGGCGCTCCGTACGTCGTCAAGGACGACGGGCTCGCCGCCGGCAAGGGCGTCGTCGTCACCGACGACCTCGAAGCGGCCCGGGCCCACGCGGCGGCGTGCGAGCGCGTGGTCATCGAGGAGTACCTCGACGGCCCCGAGGTCTCCCTGTTCGCCGTCACCGACGGCGAGACGGTCGTACCCCTCCAGCCCGCGCAGGACTTCAAGCGTGCCCTGGACGGCGACGAGGGCCCCAACACCGGCGGCATGGGCGCGTACTCCCCGCTGCCGTGGGCCGACCCGAAGCTGGTCGACGAGGTGCTGCAGACCGTGCTGCAGCCGACCGTGGACGAGATGCAGCGGCGCGGCACCCCGTTCTCCGGTCTGCTCTACGCCGGCCTCGCGATCACTTCGCGTGGTGTCCGCGTGATCGAGTTCAACGCCCGGTTCGGCGACCCCGAGACCCAGGTCGTGCTGGCCCGGCTGAAGACGCCCCTGGCCGGCCTGCTGATGGCCGCCGCCACCGGCAACCTCGCCCACCTGGAGCCGCTGCGCTGGAGCGACGAGGCGGCCGTCACCGTGGTCGTCGCCTCGCACAACTACCCCGGCACCCCGCGCACCGGCGATCCGATCACCGGACTCGACGAGGTCGCCGCCCAGGACGCCCCGCACGCGTACGTGCTGCACGCCGGCACCAGGCAGGAAGGCGACGCCGTGGTCAGCGCGGGCGGCCGTGTCCTGTCCGTGACGGCCACCGGCAAGGACCTCACCGAGGCCCGCGACCGCGCCTACACGGCCGTCGGCCGCATCCGCCTCGACGGCTCCCAGCACCGCACGGACATCGCCGCGAAGGCGGCGGGAGCGTAAAGCCCCCCTCTCTCGTTGCGGCCGGAGCGGAGACACCACCCCGCCGCCGATGAACCCCCCGGGCCCCGGATCCGTCTCAGGATCCGGGGCCCGAACCATGCGATGGGGCGGGGGCCGTATGCGAGAGGCGCGAGCCCGACGCACGTTTTCCGTCATCCACCTCTCCCCAAAGCCATTCCATCGAGTGACCGATGCCCTATCCGGCTGACGGGGGGCGGAGCCCCAACTAGGGTGCGGCGCAAGCGTTCCGGCACTTGGCCCACCGGCATTGCGATGTCAGTGACGGGTGCCACAGTGGGGGAGTGAGCAAGGGCAGCGTCGGTTCTACGGGGAGGGGGTGAGGTCGGTCGTGACCGGAATGGGTGTGGAGGCAGGCGCGCAGGCCGCGCGAGCACGGGCACTGGCAGTGCTGCGCATCCGCAGCCGTGCCCTGGCCGTCGCCCTGCTCCCGGCCGCCGTCGCCGTGGTCCTGCTCGCGGGTACCGTCGGCGACCGCCTCGCGGGCCCCGTCTGGGACGCGGCCCGCTGGGTGCTGACGCCGTTCGCCGTTCTCGTGCTGCTCGCCGCCGCAGGGATCGCCCTGGTCGTCGCCCGGGCCCGGCCCGCCATGAGCCCGACCGTCCCGGTCACCGAGGAGGCGGCCCCCGACCTGTACCGGATGGTCCGCGACCTCGCCGATCGCCTCGACGTCCCCGCGCCCTCCGCGATAGCGCTCACCCCGGACTGCGACAGCTGGCTGGAGGACCGCACCCACCCGGCCCACGCACCGCCCCCGGCCGAGGAGCACCGCGACATCGCGGGAGCGGGCAAGCAGGCGCACCGCCGGCATCCTGTGGCACCCGTCCTGGTCATCGGCTCCCCGTTCCTGTGGTGGATGCGGGTCGGCGAGCTGCGCGCGGTCCTCGCCCCGGTCATCGCCGGTACGGGCCCCTCGGCCCACCCGGACATAGCCGCGGCCCGCCGTTTCGTCCGGGGCCTGGACGCCGCGGTGGCCGTGGCCTCGGAGCCCCGGCGCGACCCGGTGTCGCGGGCGGTGCTCGCCGAGGTCGGGTGGGTCGCCCGGCTTCTGCTGCGCAGCTGCCGCGTCCATGCCGCCGAGCTGGAGCGGGGCGTGGCGGCCGCGGCGGCGGAGCGTGCACAGGCTGTGGATTACGGGCTGCGGATCGTCGCCCAGGAGCAGGTGGGCCTGGCGTACGCGGGCTGGGACCGGCTGCTGACCCGGGTCGCACTGCCCGCCTGGCGGATGGGCCGCTGGCCGTCCCGGCTGGACGCCGGTGTGGTCGCGGCGCTCACGGAGCTGTCCCGGCGCGACCGCCTGGCCGAGGGATTCGCGTCCCGGCTCGGCGAGCGGCCCGCCTGCGATCTTCTGGAGGAGCCGGGCACGGTCGACGAGGCCGCCTCCCTCCTCGCCGCGCGCCTGTTCCACGGCGGCCCCGCCGGGCCCGGCCCCGACTGGTCGCCGGTGGACTGGAGCGCGTACCCGGACGAGGTCGTGGACCGCAAGTGGCGCCTCGACGCGGCCCGCCTGCACCGCGTCCTGGACGCGATGGGCGTCCGCCCCGCCACCGGTCCCACGGCTCCCGCGACCGTCGCCCCGACCCTGTCCCGCGTCCTCGACCACCTCACGGACCCGGGCCCGGCGTGGACGGCCGGGAACACCGGAGCGACCGGCCCCGCAGCGGGCTCCACCGGCCGCGGGCCGGACACCGCGCCGTCCGGAGCCGCCGGTCCGCCTCCCGGCAGACCGGACCCTCTCGACGACGAGGACCTCGCCGGTACGACGGCCCCCAGCGCCACCCTCGCCGCCCGCCTCAGCGCCGAACTGGCCCGCGAGGAGGCCGCCCCTTCCCCCGCGGCCCCCTCCCCAGCCACCCCGTCCCCGACTCCCGACCCCGCGGCCCTCTGGGACGACCGGGCCCTCCCCCTCTTCCCCCTCCAGCCCCCGCGCACGGCCAGGGAGCTGCTCGCCGACCACCTCACCGCGATGGTCTGCTGCGCCGCGATGGACACCGCCGGTGCGACCCCGGGCCTGGACTGGCTGGACGGCCCCACCCTCCTGATCGACGGTGAGCGCACGGCCGACCTGGCGCCCAAGGTCCTCACCCTCATCGAGGACGGCGACGCCACGCCCCTGCGGGTCTGGCTGTCCCAGCTCGGCATACGCCCGGAGAAGCCGGTCCGTCTCGGCTGAACACCGGAGCACGAACTTCCGGTTCTGGCCAATTCAAAACGAACAGTGACGAAGTGCGCGCGGTATGTGATGTGCTTGGACCGTTCGCGTGCATGGCAAGGGCTTGCGACATACGACAAGCACATAGGCACGACGGCAGCGCACAGGAACGACGGCGTCGCATGGACCGCGGAACACCGCACGGACCGCGGAACACCGCACACAACGCAGGGCACCGCACACACCGCAGAGCACCGCACACGCCGCACGGGCAGGCACCACCACGGGGGCACAGGGGAGGGGAAGCAACCATGGGCTCGGAGCAGATCCGCCGCTGGGAGTCGGGAGCCCTCGCGCACGCCGTGACGGATCCCTTCGGGCAGGGCCCCGTTCCGTGGCTGCGGGGCAACGTGACGTACTTCGACGACTCGGGCCAGGTCGTCCCCTGGTATGTGGACCAGGACACGTCGAATCCGTCGAAGAAGGGCAGCCGCTCGAGCGGCCCCCGCGCGGCCGACGACGTCAACCGCCAGATCAAGGGCTTCACCTCCACCGGCGCGGTCGCGCCCGGCGAGGCCATCGACTTCCACATCACCGTCGACCCGCCGCAGCAGTTTGCCGTCGACATCTACCGCATCGGCCACTACGGCGGTGACGGCGCCGCGAAGATCACCACCAGCCCGCGGCTGTCCGGCATCGTCCAGCCCGCGCCGCTCACCGCGGACCGTACGGTCTCCTGCCACCACTGGTGGCTGTCCTGGCGCCTCCAGGTCCCCTCGTACTGGAACATCGGCGCGTACGTCGCCGTCCTCACCACCGCCGACGGCTACCGCTCCCACGTCCCCTTCACCGTCCGCCACGACCAGCCCGCCGACCTGCTGCTCGTGCTGCCCGACGTCACCTGGCAGGCGTACAACCTCTACCCGGAGGACGGCCGCACCGGCGCCAGCCTCTACCACGCCTGGGACGAGAAGGGCCGGCTGCTGGGCGAGTCGGAGGCGGCCACCACGGTCTCCTTCGACCGTCCGTACGCGGGCGCGGGCCTGCCCCTGCACGTCGGCCACGCCTACGACTTCATCCGCTGGGCCGAGCGCTACGGCTACGACGTCGCCTACGCCGACGCCAGCGACCTGCACGCGGGCCGCGTCGACCCCACGCGCTACCGGGGCCTGGTCTTCCCGGGCCACGACGAGTACTGGTCGGCCGCCATGCGCGCCACCGTGGAGCGCGGCCGTGACGCCGGCACCTCGCTGGTCTTCCTCTCCGCCAACTCCATGTACTGGCAGGTGGAGCTGGGCCCCTCCCCGTCCGGCGTGCCCGACCGGCTGCTGACCTGCCGCAAGCGCCGGGGCCCGGGCAAGCCGGTGCTGTGGCGGGAGATCGACCGGGCGGAGCAGCAGCTCATGGGCATCCAGTACGCCGGGCCCGTCCCCGAGCCGCACCCGCTGATCGTGCGCAACGCCGGGCACTGGCTGTGGGAGGCGACCGGGGCGCACGAGGGCGACGAGATCGAGAACCTGGTGGCGGGCGAGGCCGACCGCTACTTCCCGCGCACCCCGCTGCCCGGGCACGAGGAGCGCATGCTGCTCGCCCACTCCCCGTACACCGACAAGGAGGGCGTCGCGCGCCACCAGGAGACGTCTCTGTACCGCGCTCCCTCCGGCGCCTGGGTCTTCGCATCCGGAACATTCGCCTGGTCACCGGCCCTGGACCGCCCCGGCCACGTCGACAGCCGTGTCCAGCGGGCCACGGCCAATCTCCTGGACCGCATCTGCAAACGCGACTGACCCACTGTCCATGATCAGGCTCGGATACGGGAGAATCGAGCCACTTGGGCCCGCCCGTCACCCACCGCCGCCCTATCCGGGCCCTACGGGCGCCCCTTTGTTTTCAACCACGGGGAGGAACCGTGTCCGGATTCGTCGAAAAGCCCGAGCCGATCCAGGTTCCGGGCCTGGTACATCTGCACACCGGCAAGGTGCGCGAGCTGTACCGGAACGAGGCGGGCGACCTCGTGATGGTCGCCAGCGACCGCATCTCGGCCTACGACTGGGTGCTGCCGACCGAGATCCCCGACAAGGGCCGGATCCTCACGCAGCTGTCCCTGTGGTGGTTCGAGCGGCTCGCCGACCTGGTCCCGAACCACGTGCTGAGCACGGAACTGCCCGACGGCGCCCCCGCCGACTGGGCGGGACGCACGCTGATCTGCAAGTCCCTGCAGATGGTCCCGGTCGAGTGCGTGGCCCGCGGCTACCTCACCGGCTCGGGCCTCGCCGAGTACCACGAGACCCGCACGGTCTGCGGTCTCGCCCTGCCGGAGGGCCTCACCGACGGCAGTGAACTGCCCGCCCCGATCTTCACCCCGGCCACCAAGGCCGCCGTCGGCGAGCACGACGAGAACGTCTCCTATGAGGAGGTCGCCCGCCAGGTCGGCGCGGACACCGCCGCCCGGCTGCGCCAGGCGACCCTCGCCGTCTACTCCCGGGGCCGGGACATCGCCCGGGAGCGCGGCATCATCCTCGCCGACACCAAGTTCGAGTTCGGCTTCGACGGCGACGACCTGGTCCTCGCCGACGAGGTCCTCACCGCGGACTCCTCCCGCTTCTGGCCGGCCGACCAGTGGCAGCCGGGCCGGGCGCAGCCGTCGTACGACAAGCAGTTCGTCCGGGACTGGCTGACCTCAGCGGAGTCCGGCTGGGACCGCAAGAGCGAGCAGCCGCCGCCGGCGCTGCCCCAGCAGGTCGTCGACGCCACCCGCGCCAAGTACGTGGAGGCGTACGAGCGCCTGACCGGCACGAGCTGGTCGTAGGACACGAAGAAGCCCCCCGGCGGAACCGGGGGGCTTCTTCGATGGAGCGAACGACGAGGTTCGAACTCGCGACCTCAACCTTGGCAAGGTTGCGCTCTACCAACTGAGCTACGTTCGCATGCGCCGTGGCGCGAGAACCACTATACCCAACCTCGCTCCCGCGCGAGCCGTACCGCCGCATGCCGGTTCTCCGCACCGAGTTTCGAGACGGCCGACGACAGATAGTTCCGCACGGTCCCCTGCGACAGCGCGGCCCGCTCGGCGATCTCCGCGACGGGCGCACCGTCGGCGGCGAGTTCCAGGACCTCGGACTCCCGCGCCGTCAGCGGCGAGTCCCCGGCGGCGATCGCGTCGGCGGCCAACTCCGGGTCGACATAACGGTTCCCGGCGTACACCGTCCGGATGAGCTCCGCGAGCCGCTGTGCGCTCACGGTCTTCGGCACGAACCCGCGCACCCCGGCCGCCAGTGCCCGCTTCAGATGCCCGGGTCGTCCGTGGCTGGTCACGATGAGCACCTTGCAGCCGGGCAGTTCGGTCCGCAGGTGTGTGGCGACCTTCACACCGTCGGCTCCGGGCATCTGGAGATCCAGCACGGCGACATCGGGTCGGTGCGCCCGGGCCATCGCCAGCGCCTCGGGCCCGGTGGCCGCCTCGGCGACGACGACGAGGTCGTCCTCCAGCGACAGCAGCGCGGCGAGCGCTCCCCGGATGAGGTGCTCGTCGTCGGCGAGCAGCAGCCGCACGGGTTCCACGGCCGTCATGGCGTGACCTCACTCACAGAGAGCGGGGCGACGGCGGCCGCCGGGACGGCGCCGGCGGTGCCTGGCCGTGACGGCAGCGGAATCTCCGCCGTCAGCCGGAACAGCCCCTGTCCCACGGGCCCGGCCTCCAGGGTCCCGTCGATCTCCGCCAGCCGTTCCCGCAACCCGGCGAGCCCCGAGCCGGAAGGTCCGTTCCCGGACCCGGTCCCCGCCTCGCTCACCCCGTCGTTCTCCACGGACAACACCACCCACCCCTCCAGCACCTGCAATCGCACCGCCCACCGCCGCGCGTCCCCGTGCCGCAGGACGTTCGTCGCGGCCTCCCGCACCACCCACCCCAGGGCGGACTGCACCGCCGCGGGCAGCACCGCCGCCGTCGCCCCGTCGACCGTGCAGTCGATCCCGGCCGCCGCCAGCACCCCTTGCGCCCCGGCGAGTTCCGAGCCGAGGTCGGCCTCCCGGTAGCCGCGCACGACCTCGCGTACCTCCCGCTGCGACTCGTGCGCGAGCCGCTGCACCTCGACCATCTGCGTCACGGCCTCGGGCCGCCCCCGCTGGGCCAGCTGCACGGCCAGCTCGCTCTTGAGGGCGATCACCGCGAGGTTGCGCCCCATGACGTCGTGCAGATCCCGCCCGAACCTCAGCCGCTCCTCGGCGACGGCGAGCCGGGCCCGGGTCTCGCGGGCCTCGTCGAGTTCGAAGACGGAATTGAGCAGCCACACCGAGAAGACGGCCGTGAAGGCGATGAACATGCCGCCGATCAGCACGATCAGAGACGTGAAGAACGCGGTGAGCGCGGAGGCGCCGAGCGCGAACGCCACCAGCCAGGTGCCCGCCGCGAAGCCGCCCGCGATGCCGAACGCGCGTCGCCGGGAGCGGACGCCGAGGGCGATGATGCCGGGACCGAAGATCAGGATCACTCCGAAGACGCCACCGGCGGCGGTGTCGACGGCCTCGCGGTCCGGTCCGAGCTCGGCGAGTCCGATCGCGGCGGCGGCGATCGCGGCGGTGACGGCGGCCAGCGTCCACATCAGTCCGGTGGGCTGGGGCCTGCGGCCACGGGTCCAGTCGATCGCCCGGGAGACGGTCACGAAGCAGAGGCCGGCGTGCACGGCCACCACCAGCATGGCGGCCCCACCCAGCCGCGGCCCGAGCGGGGCCACGGACGTGAGCCCGACGGAGAAGAACTCCGTCACCGCGAAGAAGTGGAACGACCACCGCGTGTACGACTCGACCTTCTCCGGCGTGGTCTTGTGCCGCCACCACCTGCCCGGCGTGCGCATCCCCCGTCACTCCCCTTCGGTCAACGCCGCGGTTCCCAGCGGAACCACCGCCGTACAGCAAACACCGCGATGAGGATCCAGGCCATGGCGGTCGCGAGAGCGCCCAGCGCCTCGTACGCGGAGAGGCCACCGGTCCAGCCGCCGCGCACCAGCGTGATGACGGGCGTCAGCGGCAGCATTTCGAGGACGGAGGCCACCCGGTCCGGGAACAGTTCCAGCGGTCCGAACATGCCGGAGCCGATCATCGAGACCATCAGCAGCGGCATGGGCGTGACCTGGGCGCTCTCGCCGGTCCGGGTGAAACTCGCGGTGGCCGCGGCAAGGGCGGCGCTGATCACGAGCCCCAACAGCAGCCCCAGGACGACCAGATGCGGCGCCGACGGCGCGGACAGGTCCATCAGCACGGCACACCCCACCACCAGCAGCAGGCACTGCGCGAGCCCGGTGAGGACCGCCGGCAGTGAGGTGCCGGCCAGGATCTCGACGTCCCGCAGCTCGCCGGTGCGCAGCCGCTTGAGCACGAGTTCCTCACGCCGCACGACGAACGCGCCGACGAGCACGGAGTAGACGGCGAACAGCAGGGAGAAGCCGACCGCGGCGGGCAGCACCAGGGTGCCGGTGCTCAGCCCCGCCCCGGCGAGGTCCATGTCCTCGGACGCCGCCCGCACGCTGACCGGCATCACCAGCGGCACGAACAGCGCCGCGAAGAGCGCGCCCCTGGTCCGCCCGAGCAGGGTCAGTTCGGCGCGGGCCAGAGCGGTCATCCGGCTCACTGGGGTCGTCGTCGTCGCCGCCGGGCGGGGCGTCGTGTGCGTGGCGCTCATGCCGCGTACTCCTTCGTCGTCATGCCCATGGCCTGCTGCCCGGAGGCGTCCTCGGCGATCCCGAGGAACGCCTCCTCCAGGGAGGCCGAGCGCACGTCCAGGCGGCGCAGCTCGACCCGGGCCTGCGCGGCCCACATCAGCAGGCCGGTGGCGGACCGCTGGAGTTCATGGGTGCGCAGCCGGACGATCCGGCCGTCGGTCTCGTGGCCGGTCACGCCCAGTTCGCCGAGCGGCGGGAGGTCGCCGACGAAGTAGCCGTCGGGCAGTTCGAAGGAGATCCGCGACGGCTCCGCGGCGGTCACCTCGGCCGGGGTTCCGGTGGTGGCGATCCGGCCCTCGTGCATGATCGCGAGCCGGTCGGCGAGGTTCTCGGCCTCTTCCAGGTAGTGCGTGGTCAGCAGCACGGTCGTCCCGCCGTCGCGCAGGGCGCTCACCAACTCCCAGGTGGCCCGGCGGCCTTCGGCGTCCAGCCCGGTGGACGGCTCGTCGAGGAAGAGCACCTCGGGGTCGCCGAGCAGGGCGAGGGCCAGGTCGAGGCGGCGCCGCTGGCCGCCGGACAGCTGCTTGACCCGGGTGCCGGCCTTCGCCTCCAGGCCGACCAGCGCCAGTACCTCCGCCGGCGGCCGGGCCCCGCTCACGCATCCCGCCCACATCCGCGCGGTCTCGGCGACGGTGAGCTCGGAGGGGAAGCCGCCCTCCTGGAGCATCACGCCGGTGCGGGGCCGTACGGCGGCCCGGTCGGCGTAGGGGTCGTGCCCGAGGACCCTCACCCGTCCGCCGGCCGGCTGCGTGAGTCCCTCCAGGAGTTCGACGGTCGAGGTCTTGCCCGCGCCGTTGGTGCCGAGCAGCGCGAAGATCTCCCCGCGCCGGACGGAAAAGCTGATCCCGCGTACCGCCTCGAACCCGCCCCCGTACACACGTCGCAGGTCAGTGACCTCAATCACGTGTTCGTGTCCGTTGGTTTCCATGCTCCGAGCGTCCCGGCCGTACGGGCCCGCAAGCAGTGCGCGCTGTCATCACTCGGCATGACAAATGTCAGAAGCGGGGAGCAGCACACGAAGAAGCCCCGGTCCTGAAGGACCGGGGCTTCTTTCCCGAGCGGACGACGAGGTTCGAACTCGCGACCTCAACCTTGGCAAGGTTGCGCTCTACCAACTGAGCTACGTCCGCATGTGCTCCCGATCAGCTTTCACTGACCGGTGCGGGCACCAGCCTACCTGATCCACAAGTGTGGCCGGTACGACTATGCAGAGCGGGTGACAGGAATCGCACACTGCGCCTTCCCCCTGGAAGGGGGATGTTCTACTACTGAACTACACCCGCATGTTTCCGTGAGCTGGGCCTTTCGGCCTCGCCCCTCGGCGTGCTCCAGACTCTAGCTGATCAGCCGGGGTGCTGCGCAAGTCGGTTGCCGCGAGGGGCGGGTGGACGGGCGCCGGTCCGGGCCCGACGGCCGTCACTGCGCGGCGGTGAACGCCTCGTAGACCTTCTTGGGGATGCGCCCGCGCGCGGGGACCTCCATCTTGTTGGCCTGGGCCCAGGCGCGCACGGCCGACGGGTCGGGGGCGACCTCCGTCTGGCGGTAGGCCTTGCCCGAGCGGGACCGCTTGCGGCCGGCTTCCATGTAGGGCGCGAGCGCCTTCCGCAGTTCTCCGGCGTTGACTTCGCTCAGGTCGATCTCGTACGACGTGCCGTCCAGTCCGAAGGCGATCGTTTCCGTCGCTTCCGAGCCGTCGATGTCGTCGAAGAGAGTGACCACGACCTTCTGCGCCACGAATATCGGTCCCTTCATGCGGCACTATGCCAATTCATTTGTACAGTGCCCGGCAATACATTGTGAAGTCCGACTAAATCCTTCTGCGTGTCCAAAAGCAAGAAGGGAGCGGAGCGACTTCGTTGGAAGGGTGACGGCGGGAGGCAGGTGGGCGCAATAGTTCCCTGGTGTCGATCCGGAATCCTTCCCGAAAATTTCGTGTGTGGGTCCGCCGATGCCGGATCGTGATGACGGTCACGTAGTTTCCTACAAGTCAACGCGCGTAGAAATTTTGTGCGGGTAGTCTGAAGGAACCTGCTCAGCACCACACACCGGGAGTGCCAGTGGCACGCGTCGTAGTCGACGTCATGCTCAAGCCGGAGATCCTCGACCCCCAGGGCCAGGCGGTGCAGCGCGCACTGCCGCGGCTGGGTTTCGAGGGGATCTCGGACGTCCGCCAGGGAAAGCGTTTCGAACTGGAAGTTGACGGGCCGGTCGACGAGGCCGCCCTCGCCCGCATTCATGATCTTGCGGAGTCGTTCCTCGCGAACACCGTGATCGAGGACTTCTCGATCCGGGTCGAGGAAGTCGCGGAGGCCGCGAAGTGACCGCTCGTATTGGCGTCGTCACTTTTCCCGGCAGTCTGGACGACCGTGACACACAGCGCGCGATCCGCGTCTCGGGCGCCGAGCCGGTCGCCCTGTGGCACAAGGACAAGGACCTCAAGCAGGTCGACGCCGTGGTGCTGTGCGGCGGCTTCTCCTACGGCGACTATCTGCGCGCCGGGGCCATCGCCCGCTTCTCACCGGTGATGGAGCCCCTGCTGGAGCAGGCGAAGGCCGGTCTGCCGGTGCTCGGCATCTGCAACGGCTTCCAGATCCTCACCGAGGCCCACCTGCTGCCGGGCACGATGCTCCGCAACGACCACCTGCACTTCATCTGCCGCGACCAGAGGCTGCGGGTGGAGAACGCCGGGACCGCCTGGACCACCGACTACTCGGCCGGCCAGGAGATCCACATCCCGCTGAAGAACAACGACGGGCAGTACGTCGCCGACGCGTACACGCTCGACAAGCTGGAGGCCGAGGGCCGTGTCGCCTTCCGGTACCTCGACTTCAACCCCAACGGCTCGCAGCGGGACATCGCCGGCGTCAGCAACGAGGCCGGAAACGTGGTCGGCCTCATGCCGCACCCCGAGCACGCCGTCGAGCCGCTGATCGGCACCGGCCGCACCGACGGCCTCCCGTTCTTCACCTCGATCCTCAAGAAGCTGGTCAACGCATGAGCCGGACGCCTCTGGACACGGTCGAGCACGCGGCCGCGACCCCCGACGTCGAGCTGCCCTGGGCCGAACTGGGCCTGAAGAAGGACGAGTACGAGCGGGTCGTGGAGATCCTCGGCCGCCGGCCCACCGGGGCCGAGCTCGCCATGTACTCGGTGATGTGGTCGGAGCACTGCTCGTACAAGAGCAGCAAGGTGCATCTGCGCCAGTTCGGCGAGAAGGCCCCCGAGTCCGACGCGATGCTCGTCGGCATCGGCGAGAACGCCGGTGTCGTGGACGTCGGCCAGGGCTACGCGGTCACCTTCAAGGTCGAGTCGCACAACCACCCGTCGTACGTGGAGCCCTACCAGGGCGCGGCCACGGGTGTCGGCGGCATCGTGCGCGACATCATCGCCATGGGCGCCCGCCCGGTCGCGGTCGTCGACCCGCTGCGCTTCGGCGCCGCCGACCACCCCGACACCAAGCGCGTCCTGCCGGGCGTCGTCGCCGGCATCGGCGGCTACGGCAACTGCCTGGGCCTGCCCAACATCGGCGGCGAGGTCGTCTTCGACGCCTGCTACCAGGGCAACCCGCTGGTCAACGCCGGTGCCATCGGCGTCATGCGGCACGAGGACATCCACCTCGCGAAGGCGTCCGGCGCGGGCAACAAGGTCATTCTCTACGGGGCCCGGACCGGCGGCGACGGCATCGGCGGCGCCTCGATCCTGGCCTCCGAGACCTTCGACGACGCCAAGCCCTCGAAGCGCCCGGCCGTCCAGGTCGGCGACCCCTTCCAGGAGAAGCTCCTCATCGAGTGCACCCTGGAGGCCTTCCAGGAGAAGCTGGTCGTCGGCATCCAGGACCTCGGCGCCGCGGGTCTGTCCTGCGCCACCTCCGAGCTCGCCTCCAACGGCTCCGGCGGCATGCGCGTCACCCTGGACGACGTCCCCCTGCGCGACTCCACGCTCTCGCCCGAGGAAATCCTCATGAGCGAGTCGCAGGAGCGCATGTGCGCGGTCGTCGAGCCGGAGAAGGTCGACCGCTTCCTGGAGATCTGCGAGAAGTGGGACGTCATCGCCACCGTCATCGGTGAGGTGACCGACGGCGACCGCCTCGAGATCTACTGGCACGGCGGCAAGATCGTCGACGTCGACCCGCGCACGGTCGCGCACGAGGGCCCGGTCTACGAGCGCCCGTACGCCCGCCCGTCCTGGCAGGACGAGCTCCAGGCCGACGACGCGAACAAGCTGCCCCGGCCGGCGACCTCCGAAGAGCTGAAGGACCAGGTCCTGAAGCTGGTCGGCTCCCCGAACCAGGCGTCCAAGTCCTGGATCACCAGCCAGTACGACCACTTCGTGCAGGGCAACACCGTCCTCGCCCAGCCCGAGGACTCCGGCATGATCCGGATCGACGAGGAGACCGGCCTCGGCGTGGCCATCGCCACGGACGGCAACGGCCGGTACGCCAAGCTCGACCCCTACTACGGCGCCCAGCTGGCCCTGGCGGAGGCGTACCGCAACGTCGCCACCACCGGAGCCAAGCCGCTCGCCGTCTCCGACTGCCTGAACTTCGGCTCGCCCGAGGACCCGGCGGTGATGTGGCAGTTCGCGGAGGCCGTGCGCGGTCTGGCGGACGCCTGCCAGCAGCTCGGCACCCCGGTGACCGGCGGCAACGTCTCGCTCTACAACCAGACGGGCGAGGCGGCCATCCACCCCACCCCGGTCGTCGCGGTCCTGGGCGTCATCGACGACGTGGCCCGCCGCACGCCCGTCGCCTTCCAGGAGGAGGGCCAGCTGCTCTACCTCCTCGGCGACACCCATGAGGAGTTCGGCGGCTCGGCCTGGTCCCAGGTCGTGCACGACCACCTCGGCGGCCTGCCGCCCAAGGTCGACCTGGAGCGGGAGCGGCTGCTCGCCGAGATCCTGATCTCCGCCTCCCGCGACGGCATGATCGACTCCGCGCACGACCTGTCCGACGGCGGTCTGATCCAGGCGGTCGTCGAGTCGGCGCTGCTGGGGGAGAAGGGCGCCCGCCTGATCGTCCCGGACGGTCTGGACGCCTTCACCTTCCTCTTCTCCGAGTCGGCGGGCCGCGCGGTCGTGGCCGTGCCGCGTTCGGAGGAGGTCCGCTTCAACGACATGTGCGGTGCGCGGGGCCTCCCGGTCACCCGCATCGGTGTCGTCGACGGCGACACCGTGGACGTCCAGGGCGAGTTCGCCCTGTCCCTGTCCGAGCTGCGCGAGACGCACGAGGGCACGATCCCGGCGCTGCTGAGGTAGGCAACCGCTCCGAAGCCCCCGCCCGGTCCGCCGGGCGTGGGGCTTCGCCGTGTCCGGGGCGGACAGGCCGGAATCACTCTTGCACGAGATTACGTAGTTCCATAATCTCGGGATCGTGGAACTCGAACAACGCGTCGCCGACCTGGAGCGCCGCCTCGCCGCCCTGGAAGGCGCCCAGCGCACCGCCCCCCGCATCGACGGGAGCGACTTCTGGGCCCTGAACGGACTGCGGGAGCAGCTGACCGAGGCAGGCGAGGCCGACGGCGGAGTCCTGTACACCGGCTCCGTGCGCCTGCCGACGGGCGAGGAGTACGCCTGGCAGATGGCCGCCCTCACCCAGGACCTGCTCGAGGGCGACTGGACGACGGCCGCGGAGTCGTTCGCCGCGCTCGGCCACCCGGTCCGGATCCGCCTGCTGCGCGAGATCCTCGGCGGCCGGCGCACCGCCGCCGAACTCGCCGAGCTGGACGAGGTCGGCACAACCGGCCAGATCTACCACCACCTGCGCCAGCTCACCGCCACGGGCTGGCTGCACACGACCGGCCGGGGCCGTCACGAGGTGCCGCCGGGGCGGGTCGTACCGCTGCTGACGGCGCTGGCGACGACCCGCCCGTAGAGGATCTGGGGGACAGGATGTCCGCACGCAAGCTCGGCGCAGTCGCCTCCCGAGGCCTTCAACTGGCCTTCGTCGGCCTGGTGACCGCCCAGGTCTGCTTCGGCTGGGACTACAACGTCCTGTGGAACTTCGTGCCTCTGGTGTCGGCGTACGCCGTCGTCACCGTCGCCAACCGGTGGGGCGGCGCCCCGGACGACCCCCGGGTCGCCCCCGAGCCCCTGGAGGTCGCCCCGCCCGTGACCGGCCGCTGGTCCGCGCTGAACAGCCCGGCCGACCGCACTCCGAGCCACGGCGTCCACGCCCACGGGCAGACGTACGCCATAGACATCCTCGCCGAGCCCGAGCTGGGGGGCCGTCCGGCCTTCGCCCGGCTGTGGCCGATCGCCCGCCGCCCCCAGGACTTCCCGGCGTTCGACGCCCCGGTCCTCGCGGTCGCCGACGCCACGGTCGTACGGGCCACCGACGGGCAGCGCGACCATCTCAGCCGCAACTCGCTGCCCGCCCTGTTGTACCTCTTGCTCATCGAGGGCTCGGTGCGCGAGGTGTCCGGCGTCAGCCGCATCCTCGGCAACCACCTCGTCCTCGACCTCGGCGACGGCACCCACGCCGCCTACGCCCACCTCCGGCGCGGCTCCCTCACCGTCCGCGAGGGCGACCGGGTGCGGGCCGGACAGGTCCTGGCCCGCTGCGGCAACTCCGGCAACTCCTCCGAGCCGCACCTGCACTTCCAGCTGATGGACGGCCCGGACCCGGACGCGGCCCGAGGGGTCCCCTTCACCTGGCGGGGCATCGGCGTCCCCCGGAACGGGGAGACCTTCGAGGCGCCCCCGTCTGTCACAGCCCCCACTTAGGGGTCCTTTCACTATGCCCGTCCGGGTCGCGCGGTCTGGCACCGCACCTCGCCGCGTTGCCGAAAAGCCCTAGTAGCTCCGCTACGAGGGCTTCCCGGCGCCTTGCGACGCACGGCACCAGACCACGCGCCCTGATCGGACGCTCATAGTGAAAGGACCCCTTAGGCTGACCCCCATGCCACCGGCCAAGAAGCGCACCCGCAGCTACGACCCCGCCAAGATCCGCACGGCGGTGCTCGCCCAGTTCGGGAACGTACGGGCCGCCGCCGCCGGACTCACCCCCGAGCAGCTCGCCCTGCCCACCCGGCTGGGCGACTGGACCGTCCGGGACCTGGTGGCCCACGTCGGGATGAGCCTCGCGGCGGTCTCCCGGCTGACCGGCCTGCCGGAGCCGGCCCAGCAGGACGGCACTTTGCTCGACTGGCCCGCCGCGATCGTGGCCGACGCCCCGGACATCGCCGCCCATGCCCGTGAGCCGGCCGGGAGACACCCCGACCCGGCCGCCCACCTCGCGGCCGTCGAGGAGCGCTTCACCGCCGACCTCGCCGCCCACCTCGCGGCCGTCGAGGAGCGCTTCACCGCCGACCTCGCCGCCCACCCCGGCACCCGGCTGCTCGCCACCAGCGCCGGCGCACTGCCCCTCGCCGACTACCTCGTCACCCGCACCGTCGAACTCGTCGTCCACACCGACGACCTCAACGCCGCCGTCCCCGGCCTGGACATCCCCCACGACCGCCAGGCCCTGGCCGCCTGCACCCGGCTGCTGGCCGACGCGCTCGCCGCGAAGGCACCCGGCGGTTCGACAGAGGTGAGGGTGCCGCCGTACGCGGTGGTGCAGTGCGTCCAGGGGCCGAGGCACACCCGGGGCACCCCGCCCAACGTCGTCGAGACGGATCCCCTGACCTGGATCCGGCTGGCGACCGGGCGACTGACCTGGGCCGAGGCCCTCCAGGACGCCAAGGTCAGCGCGAGCGGGGAGCGCGCGGACCTGTCGGCCCTCCTGCCGCTGACGGCCTGAGCCTCCGCCGCCCGTCCGGCTGATCGCCCATGGCACAAGAAGGAATCCCCGCCGTAAGGGGAACCGATCCCCCCGGGTCCTCCGTCGAAGTGGCATGGACAGGCAGAAGCAGCGCATGACCCTGACGGCCGCCGCCATGCTCGTCCCGCTCATGGCGGCCTGCGGCAGCGAGAAGGCGGACAGCGGCAGCGGCTCGGTCGGTGCCGACAAGCCGGTCACCGGCGTGCGGTGGAGCGTGGACAGCGTCACCGCGGACGGCAGGACGCAGAAGGCCCCCACCGGCGCCCACGTGACCATCGACAAGGGCCGGGCCGAGGGCAGCCTCGGCTGCAACAACTTCAGCGCCGAGGCCACCGTCGACGGCGACCGCGTCCGGCTGGGCAAGACCAGGTCCACCGAGATGGCCTGCGAGAACAAGCCCATGGAGTTCGAGACGACCCTCGCGCGGGCCTTCTCCGACCAGGAGCTGAAGGCGAAGGTGGACGACGACCGCCTCACCCTCACCACCGACGGGGGCGACACCGTCCACCTGACCAGGGCCGAGGACGCCCCGCTGGCCGGCACCAAGTGGACCGTCACGACCCCGAACGCCGACGGCCGCGCCCACCTCACCTTCGACGAGGAGAAGGGCACGGTCTCCGGCAGCCTCGGCTGCAACAAGGTGAACGCGAAGGCCACGGTCCGCGACGGCCATATCACCATCGGCCCCCCGGCCACGACCCGAATGATGTGCGAAGACTCACTCATGAACGCCGAGAGGACGCTGCTGCGTCTTTTCGACGGGAAGCTGAAGTACGGAGTCGATCACCAAACCCTTACGCTGACCAGCGAAAACGGTACGAGTGTGCGAGCGGTCGCCGAGCGGTGATCCGCCGGAAGGTCCGGTATCCCCAATTCGGACCAGTGGTCGACCTCGCCTACACTCGGTGGCGTGCCACGTGGTGACGGACGACTCAACCACGACCTGCTCCCCGGTGAGAAGGGCCCCCAGGACGCTTGCGGCGTCTTCGGCGTCTGGGCTCCGGGCGAAGAGGTCGCCAAGCTCACGTACTTCGGGCTCTACGCCCTCCAGCATCGAGGCCAGGAATCCGCGGGAATCGCGGTCAGCAACGGCTCACAGATCCTCGTCTTCAAGGACATGGGCCTGGTTTCCCAGGTCTTCGACGAGACCTCCCTCGGTTCGCTCCAGGGTCACATCGCGGTCGGTCACGCCCGCTATTCGACCACCGGTGCCTCCGTCTGGGAGAACGCCCAGCCGACCTTCCGCGCGACCGGACACGGCTCCATCGCGCTCGGCCACAACGGCAATCTCGTCAACACCGCCCAGCTCGCCGAGATGGTCGCCGACCTGCCCAAGCAGGAAGGCGGACGCCCCCCGCGCGTCGCGGCGACCAACGACACCGACCTGCTCACCGCGCTCCTCGCGGCCCAGGTCGACGAGGACGGCAAGCCGCTGACCATCGAGGAGGCCGCTCACACGGTCCTCCCGAAGGTCAAGGGAGCCTTCTCGCTCGTCTTCATGGACGAGCACACCCTGTACGCGGCCCGGGACCCGCAGGGCATCCGCCCGCTGGTCCTCGGCCGGCTGGAGCGCGGCTGGGTGGTCGCCTCCGAGTCCGCCGCACTCGACATCTGCGGCGCCGCTTACGTCCGGGAGATCGAGCCGGGCGAGTTCGTCGCCATCGACGAGAACGGTCTGCGGACCTCCCGGTTCGCGGAGGCGAAGCCCAAGGGCTGTGTCTTCGAGTACGTGTACCTGGCCCGCCCGGACACCGACATCGCCGGCCGGAACGTGTACCTCTCCCGCGTGGAGATGGGCCGCATGCTCGCCAAGGAAGCGCCCGTCGAGGCCGACCTGGTGATAGCGACCCCGGAATCGGGCACGCCCGCGGCGATCGGCTACGCGGAGGCCTCCGGCATCCCGTTCGGCGCCGGCCTCGTCAAGAACGCGTACGTCGGCCGGACGTTCATCCAGCCCTCGCAGACCATCCGCCAGCTGGGCATCCGCCTGAAGCTGAACCCGCTGAAGGAAGTCATCAAGGGCAAGCGCCTGGTCGTCGTCGACGACTCGATCGTGCGCGGCAACACCCAGCGGGCCCTGGTCCGCATGCTCCGCGAGGCGGGCGCGGCCGAGGTCCACATCCGGATCTCCTCGCCGCCCGTGAAGTGGCCCTGCTTCTTCGGCATCGACTTCGCCACCCGCGCCGAGCTCATCGCCAACGGCATGACGATCGAAGAGATCGGCACCTCGCTCGGCGCCGACTCCCTGGCCTACATCTCCATCGACGGCATGATCGAGGCGACCACCATCGCCAAGCCGAACCTGTGCCGCGCCTGCTTCGACGGCGAGTACCCGATGGAGCTCCCGGACCCCGAGCTGCTCGGCAAGCAGCTGCTGGAGACGGAGCTGGCCGCCGGCCCGGCCGCCACGGCCGCCGCCGACGCGATCCGCCGCCCGTAGACGGCCCGTAACACCTGCCGTACGACACGAAGGTTCTGCTTAGCCATGTCTGAGAAACCCATTGCCGAGGGCGGCGCCAGCTACGCAGCCGCGGGCGTCGACATCGAAGCCGGCGACCGCGCCGTCGAACTGATGAAGGAGTGGGTGAAGAAGGCCCAGCGCCCCGAGGTCCTCGGCGGCCTCGGCGGCTTCGCCGGCCTCTTCGACGCCTCCGCCCTGAAGAACTACGAGCGGCCCCTGCTCGCCTCCGCCACGGACGGCGTCGGCACCAAGGTCGACATCGCCCGCCAGCTGGGCGTGTACGACAGCATCGGCCACGACCTGGTCGCCATGGTCATGGACGACATCGTGGTCTGCGGCGCCGAGCCGCTGTTCATGACCGACTACATCTGCGTCGGCAAGGTCCACCCCGAGCGCGTCGCCGCCATCGTCAAGGGCATCGCCGAGGGCTGCGTGCTCGCCGGCTGCGCCCTGGTCGGCGGTGAGACGGCCGAGCACCCGGGCCTGCTGGGCGAGGACGACTTCGACGTCGCCGGCGCCGGTACGGGCGTCGTGGAGGCCGACCGGCTGCTCGGCGCGGATCGCATCCGGTCGGGTGACGCGGTGATCGCCATGGCGTCCTCCGGTCTTCACTCGAACGGGTACTCCCTCGTCCGCCACGTCCTGCTGAACCAGGCGGGCCTGGCGCTGGACGCGCACATCGAGGAGCTCGGCCGCACCCTCGGCGAGGAGCTCCTGGAGCCGACGAAGATCTACTCGCTGGACTGCCTGGCCCTGATGCGCACCACCGAGGTGCACGCCTTCAGCCACATCACCGGCGGCGGCCTCGCGGCCAACCTCGCCCGGGTCGTCCCTGACGAGCTGCACGCGATCGTGGACCGCTCCACCTGGACCCCGGCCCCGATCTTCGACCTGGTCGGCCGCACGGGCAGCGTCGAGCGCCTGGAGCTCGAGAAGACCCTGAACATGGGCGTCGGCATGATCGCGATCGTGGCGCAGGAGTCCGTGGACGTGGCCCTGGCGACCCTCGCCGACCGCGGCGTGGACGCCTGGGTGGCCGGAGAGATCACGGACCGGGGCGAGCACCCCACCGGTGCCGCCCTGATCGGTGACTACGCGAGCTGAGACACGGGGTCATGACCCTGCAGGCAGCACAGAACCCGGTCGGTGACCTTCAGTCACCGACCGGGCAAGTGCTCAGTGCAGGGTCAAGCACCGCGACGATGCTGCGAGGACTGGCCGTCCTCGTCGTCGTCGTCCTCATAGAGGTCGGCGTACCGTGCGTACAGGTCCTCATCCTGATCATCGTCTTCGAGCGGCTCGCCGTTAGGCGGCTGCGGATTCGAAGGCGATGCACCCAGCTCCTCGGCCAGGCGTGAGAGGTCAGTCCCACCGCTGTTGTACTTCAGCTGGCGGGCGACCTTCGTCTGCTTGGCCTTGGCCCGGCCGCGCCCCATGGCTCGACCCCCTCAACGACGGGGCTCGACGGCCCCAGAGTCTTGACACGCGTTCATGGTCCGGCACGGTCTCTCCGCGGAGAGACCGGTCCGTAGGGCTTCCACGGTACCTGAGCCCGCGCCCATACGGTACGTCGCCCGCATGACGTGCCCGCGCCCAGGACCTTCGAGGCGCCCCGTCCTCGCTGGTCAACCGCGATTTTAACCACTTATCGACGGTCGACCCGCCGGTAGAAGTGAGAGTTCTCTCTAACTGCCCACCGGCGGGTACCGGCCAAACGTACGAGACTCACTGGATCAGTCCCGCACCGCCCCGGGGTCAGCGCCCCCGGCGGGCCAGGATCGCGTCGTGCATCCGCTGCTCGGCGATCCGGTCGGCCGCGGCGGCCGGCGGAACACCGTCCTCCTTCGCACGTGCGAATATGGCCAGCGTGGTGTCGAAGATCTTCGACGCCTTCGTCTTGCACCGGTCGAAGTCGAAGCCGTGCAGCTCGTCCGCGACCTGGATCACACCGCCGGCGTTCACCACGTAGTCCGGCGCGTAGAGGATCCCGCGGTCGGCGAGGTCCTTCTCCACGCCCGGGTGGGCGAGCTGGTTGTTGGCGGCGCCGCAGACCACCTTGGCGGTCAGCGCGGGCACGGTGTCGTCGTTCAGGGCACCGCCGAGCGCGCACGGGGCGTAGATGTCGAGGCCCTCGGCGCGGATCAGGGTCGCGGTGTCGGCCACGGCCGTCACGCCCGTCGGGTGCGCCGCGAGGATCCGCCCCACGGCCTCCTCGCGCACGTCGGTGATGACGACCTCGGCGCCCTCGGCCCGCAGGTGCTCCACCAGGTGGTGGCCGACCTTGCCGACGCCGGCGATGCCGACCCGCTTGCCACGCAGCGAGGGGTCGCCCCACAGGTGCTGAGCGGAGGCCCGCATGCCCTGGTAGACGCCGTAGGCGGTGAGGACGGAGGAGTCTCCGGCGCCGCCGTTCTGCGGCGAGCGGCCGGTCGTCCAGCGGCACTCGCGGGCCACGACGTCCATGTCGGCGACATACGTGCCGACGTCGCAGGCGGTGACGTAGCGGCCGCCGAGGGAGGCGACGAACCGGCCGTAGGCGAGGAGCAGCTCCTCGCTCTTGATCTGGTCCGGGTCGCCGATGATCACGGCTTTGCCGCCGCCGTGGTCGAGACCGGCCATGGCGTTCTTGTACGACATCCCGCGGGCGAGGTTCAGCGCGTCGGCGACGGCCTCGGCCTCGTTCGCGTACGGGTAGAAGCGCGTACCTCCGAGCGCGGGGCCCAGGGCGGTGGAGTGCAGGGCGATGACGGCCTTGAGGCCGCTCGCACGGTCCTGGCAGAGCACGACTTGCTCATGACCGCCCTGGTCCGAGTGGAACAGGGTGTGCAGTACATCAGCAGGTGCGCCGGTTACGTCGGTCACTGTGGTGACTCCTGAGTAGGTGCGGCGGGTGGAGACCAGCCCCCGTGGGGGTCCCCCCGCGCTTTTGGCTGTGGGGGAGGGTGGCGGGGACTGTTGAGCATGAGATTAGAGCCTGGCGGGCCCGCCGACCGCACAGTGCACAGGATCACCTCCGACCGGAGTACACCCGTGCGACGATTTGCATAGATTTCCCGCGCGATCGTGAGTGGGTTCCGCAGGTTTTCGCGGCGGTGCGCGGGGGAGGGAGCAGGCGTGCCCAAGGTGACCTCGGTGATCGTCCCCTACGCGACCTACCTGCGCGTGTACGAACCGCTGGCCGCCTTCCCCGAGCCGGAGCGCAGCCAGTGGGCCCGCTACGCCCGCCGCACGGACCGCCCCTCGTACCAGGACGAACTCCGCCGGGCCCTCGCCGACTTGGCCCCCACCCCGCCGGTCCCGGTGCCGGTGCACGAGAGCGACGACGCCTTCGTCCTCGACGTGGACGGCGTCGTCTGCGTCTGTCCCTGGCGCACCCGGCTGCGCGGCTGGCTGGCCCTGGACGAGCTCTCCGAGGAGCTCCCCCCACCGGTCATGGACGCGGTCCTGCCGCCCGTGCTGCGGCGTCAGGCGGCCCAGGACTACGAGCGCTGGCTGACGATCAACCCGGACGCCCGGCCGTGGATCCGTACCGCCACCTGGCAGGTGCCGATCAACTGGTTCGTGCTGGTCTCCGACGAGGAGCGCGAGTACGACAAGGGCGCGTCCGACGACAGCCCGCCCGTGCTGCGCTACCGCACCCCCATGGTCCAGGCCCGGCGGAGGGTGGCCCGGGGCCTGCGCGCCCTGCGGGAGGCGATGAACGAAGGGCCCCTGATCGACGGCCTGATGGACGTCGGCCGCTGGCTGGAGGAGTTCCACCCGCGCTCGCTCGTGGAGCTGGACTACGGCGGCCTGGTGCACGTGGTGCCGGCCGGGACGCTGGAGGACGACCACTCCGCGGCGGACGTGGCCGAGGGCATCGCCGCGCTGCGCCGGGGCGACGGGGCCGGTGCGGGGGAGGCGTACGCCCGGCTCGTGGAGCGGTGGCGTTTCGTACGGAATCTGCGCTCGGCCAACTGACGCCTGACCTTGATGTCCGTACAGACCACTCGCTTTCGGTCACGAACTGACGTTTGACGAACCGCCCGATTTGGGGTTTCGTCCTCGCACCGAGTCCCTGAAACGGGCTGCGCGTCTCCTGAGACTTCGTCAACAAGGGACGTAGAGCTCGATCCGGGCAGACCTCTCAAGTAGGCCAAGCGTGACGGACTACACGTACGAGGCTCTTGCGCCCCTTGCCCCTCCTCATGCCAAAATAGGACAAGGAGTCCGGGGAGGACTCCTTCCGTCCTGTAGTGCTGCACTATGGGCGGAATCTCAGCATTGCACGCTTTGGGGGGCCTGGTGACTTCCTGATCACCCTGTGACTGATCGTCACAGCGGTGTGACTGTCCGCTATGGCATGGTCCATCGGCTTCCGTCGCTGATGGACACCTGGAGGGGCAATTCCATCGGTTTGGCCGACGCGGCTGGACAGATGGTGTAGTTGTAGTGCCGAGGACAAGCCGTTCGTCCTATAACCGACTCGACTCGCGTCCGCCATTTCGGGCAACGCGGGTCAAGGTGCAGAATTTAGAGGAAAGAACCGAGAAGGTTCGGTTCTCCCGAGGAGGCCGCTCATGACCGCTCGCACCCCTGATGCCGAGCCGCTGCTGACCCCGGCTGAGGTCGCCACCATGTTCCGTGTCGACCCCAAGACGGTCACGCGGTGGGCGAAGGCCGGCAAGCTCACGTCGATCCGCACGCTCGGCGGGCATCGGCGCTACCGCGAGGCCGAGGTCCGCGCTCTGCTCGCGGGCATCCCGCAGCAGCGCAGCGAGGCCTGAACAACTGAATAACCGGGCAAACCGGCTGGTTCCCCCAATCGGCCGTGGCGTCCGGACCACAGCTCCAAGCGACGCGGGATCCTGCCCCAACAGGCCCCACGCCCAAGCCAGTCAGAGCTTTCCAGGCATACAACAGGGTGCGTCGTAGGTCGCGCTGGACTCCGCCGGGTCCAGCGCGATCTTTTTTGTGCGTCCGGCGTGGGTCTGTCGCACCTGCTGTGAGCGGCCTTGTAGGAGCCTGGGGAGGGGTGTCGGATCACCTGTGTGCGGCACCCCGGACAGGGTGCAATTGCACATATTAAATTGACCCTTTGTAGGTGGGGCGTAAGTACCGCACTTTCCAAAACTCATGCGGTGACACCCGTCACATATCGAGCGGCTTGTTAGCTCCGCCACGGGTGCGGTAGAGAAGCCTCCGGCTCCAGCAGCCCCTGCCCTGACGGGTGTTGAGACCGCTCGTGGATCATGCGGGCGCCGGGCGCTCATCCCCCCGGGCCGGCGCCACGACCGGAGGCGCACCCGGCCCCGACTCCATCGCCAGCCTCAGCAGGCGATGGCAGATCGGGCAGTGGCGGGTGAGGTGCCGGTACGACGACGCGGCCGACAGGTGCGCGCGGAGCAGGGCCCGCGTCTCGTGCCTGGTCACTGTCGCCATACGCCACCTCCTGAAGGCCGCACAGGGAACGGCCCTGGTTCTGGGGTACCGACGGAATGAGGCACCGTCAAGACGGCGTGTGGGGGCCCGAGGGGCTTACGACGAGGTCAGGGCATGCAAAAAGGCCCGGATCCGAAGATCCGGGCTCTTGTTCTGCGGTCCTGACGGGATTTGAACCCGCGGCCTCCACCTTGACAGGGTGGCGAGCACTCCAAACTGCTCCACAGGACCAGGTTTCGCAGTGCGATCCTTGCGGTGCGCTGCGAAAAGAGACTGTACAGGAGGGTGGGGCCCTGGTCGAACTCACCCTGCGTGCGGGTGCCGTTACGGCGCCGCGGCGTCGATCGCCTTCACGATCCGCTTGTCGGAGACGGGGTACGCCGTGCCCAACGCGTGGGCGAAGTAGCTGACCCGCAGCTCCTCGATCATCCAGCGGATGTCCAGGACCGACGACGGCACCGGCCGGCCCTGCGGCAGCTGCTCCAGGAGCCAGGCGTACTCGTCCTGCATCTCGTGGACCTTCTGCATCCGCGTCGTGTCCCGCTGGACGTTCGTCGGCATCTGCTGCAGCCGCCGGTCGGCCGCCACCAGGTAGCGCATCAGGTCCGGCATGCGCCGCAGCCCCGCCTCGGTCACGAAGCCCGGCTTCACGAGGGCGTCCAGCTGCGCCCGCACGTCCTGGAGGTTCGGCAGCAGCGCGGGGCTGCGCACGGCCTTCAGACGGCGCTCACAGGCCTGCCAGGCGGCCAGGACCTGCTGCACCTGACCCACCGTGCGGACGGTCGTGTCGACGATCTCGGCGCGCACCTTGTCATACAGCTTCCGGTACGACTCCTCGTCCCACGCCGGCCCGCCGAAGTCGCCGATCAGCTTGTCCGCGGCGGCCATGGCGCAGTCGTCGAACAGGGCCTGGATGGAACCGTGCGGATTCGCGGACAGCGCCAGCTTCTGGGCGTTCGTCAGCTTCTGCGAGGCGAACTTCGCCGGGTTCACCGGGATGTTGCGCAGGATCAGCCGCCGCGTGCCCTTCCACATGGCCCGCGCCTGCTCCGCCTCCGTGTCGAAGAGGCGCACGGAGACCGTGTCGCCGTCGTCGACCAGTGCCGGATACGCCTTCACCGGCTGACCGGCCCGGCGGGTCTCGAAGACGCGGGTGAGCGTGCCGATCGTCCAGTCGGTCAGGCCCGAGCGCTCCAGGGACTCGCCGCCCGAGCGCTCGGCCGTCGCCGCGGCCGCCTGGGAGAGGGCCTTGCGGGCCTTCGGACGCAGCCTGAGCTTCAGCGCCTCCAGGTCCTTGTCCTCGGCCAGTTTGCGACGCCGTTCGTCGACGATCCGGAACGTGACCTTCAAGTGGTCGGGGACCTTGGACAGGTCGAAGTCGTCCGCCTCGAAGGGCACGCCGACCATGAGCCTCAGCTCGCGCGTCATGGTCGCGGTGAGGGGCTCCTGGAGAGGGACGCCCCGGTCCAGGAACCGCTTGGCGAAATTCGGCGCCGGGACGTAGTTCCGGCGGATCGGCTTGGGCAGGGACCGGATCAGCTCCGTGACCAGCTCCTCCCGCAGCCCCGGGATCTGCCAGTCGAAGCCCTCGTCCGTGACCTGGTTGAGGACCTGCAGCGGGATGTGGACGGTCACGCCGTCGGCGTCCGCGCCCGGCTCGAACTGGTACGTCACCCGGAACGTCAGGTTCCCCTGCCGCCACGAGTCCGGGTAGTCGGCCTTGCTGACCTCACCCGCCTTCTCGTTGATGAGCATCTCGCGCTCGAAGTCGAGAAAGTCGGGCTGCTCGTGCCGCTTGTGCTTCCACCAGGAGTCGAAGTGGGCACCGGAGACGACGTGTTCGGGGATCCGCTGGTCGTAGAAGTCGAACAGCGTCTCGTCGTCGACCAGGATGTCCCGGCGCCGGGCCCGGTGCTCCAGCTCCTCGACCTCGGTGAGGAGACGGCGGTTGTCCGTGAAGAACTTGTGGTGCGTCCGCCAGTCGCCCTCGACCAGCGCGTTCCGGATGAACAGCTCCCGGCTGATCTCCGGGTCGATCCGCCCGTAGTTGACCTTCCGCTGCGCCACGATCGGCACGCCGTAGAGCGTGACCTTCTCGTACGCCATCACCGCGGCCTGGTCCTTCTCCCAGTGCGGCTCGCTGTAGGTGCGCTTGAGGAGGTGCGCGGCGAGGGGCTCGACCCACTCGGGCTCGATCTTCGCGTTGACGCGGGCCCAGAGGCGGGACGTCTCGACGAGCTCGGCCGACATCACGAAGCGCGGGGGCTTCTTGAAGAGGGCCGAACCGGGGAAGATCGCGAACTTCGCGTTCCGCGCCCCGAGGTACTCGTTCTTCGCCGTGCTCCTCCCGCCCTCTCCTGAGGCGTCCTTCACGTCCTTCATGCCGATGTGCGACAACAGGCCGGCCAGGAGGGAGAGATGGATGCGGTCGTCCGGGGCGTCGTCCTCGTTGAGGTGGATGCCCATCTGCTTCGCGACCGTGCGCAACTGCGTGTAGATGTCCTGCCATTCGCGGATGCGAAGGAAGTTGAGGTACTCCTGCTTGCACATCCGGCGGAACGAGGACGAGCCCCGCTCCTTCTGCTGCTCGCGGAGATAGCGCCAGAGGTTGAGGTAGGCCAGGAAGTCGCTGGTCTCGTCCTTGAAGCGGGCGTGCTGCTGGTCGGCCTGCGCCTGCTTGTCGGCGGGGCGTTCGCGCGGATCCTGGATGGACAGCGCGGCGGCTATGACCATGACCTCGCGCACACAGCCGTTCTTGTCCGCCTCCAGGACCATCCGGGCCAGCCGGGGGTCGACGGGCAGCTGGGCCAGCTTGCGGCCGGTGTCCGTGAGCCGCTTGCGGGGGTCCTTCTGCGCCGGGTCGAGGGCGTTCAGCTCCTGGAGCAGCTGCACGCCGTCGCGGATGTTGCGGTGGTCCGGCGGGTCGATGAAGGGGAACTTCTCGATGTCGCCGAGACCGGCCGCGGTCATCTGCAGGATGACGGAGGCGAGGTTCGTCCGGAGGATCTCCGCGTCCGTGAACTCCGGCCGGGCCTCGAAGTCGTCCTCGCTGTACAGCCGGATGCAGACGCCGTCCGACGTACGGCCGCAGCGGCCCTTGCGCTGGTTGGCGCTGGCCTGCGACACCGGTTCGATGGGCAGCCGCTGGACCTTGGTGCGATGGCTGTAGCGCGAGATCCGCGCGAAGCCCGGGTCGATGACGTACTTGATGCCCGGCACGGTCAGGGAGGTCTCGGCGACGTTCGTGGCCAGAACGATCCTGCGGCCGGTGTGCGGCTGGAAGACGCGGTGCTGCTCGGCATGGGAGAGCCGGGCGTAGAGCGGCAGGATCTCCGTGAAGCGGTAGTTCTTCTTGGTGAGCGCGTCCGCCGTGTCCCTGATCTCCCGCTCGCCGGAGAGGAAGACGAGGATGTCGCCCTTGCCCTCTGCCTGGAGCTCCTCCACGGCATCGGTGATCGCGGTGATCTGGTCGCGGTCGGCGTCGTCGCCGTCCTCTTCCAGCAGCGGCCGGTAGCGGACCTCCACGGGGTACGTACGGCCACTGACCTCGACGATCGGGGCGTCGCCGAAATGCCGCGAGAAGCGCTCGGGGTCGATCGTGGCCGAGGTGATGACGACCTTGAGGTCCGGGCGCTTCGGCAGCAGCTGGGCGAGATAGCCCAGCAGGAAGTCGATGTTGAGGGACCGCTCGTGGGCCTCGTCGATGATGATCGTGTCGTAGGCGCGCAGCTCGCGGTCGGTCTGGATCTCGGCGAGCAGGATGCCGTCCGTCATGAGCTTGACGAAGGTCGCGTCCTGGTTCACCTGGTCGGTGAACCGGACCTTCCAGCCGACGGCCTCGCCGAGCGGTGTGTCCAGCTCCTCGGCGACGCGCTCGGCGACCGTGCGGGCGGCGATCCTGCGGGGCTGGGTGTGCCCGATCATGCCGCGTACGCCGCGCCCCAGCTCCAGACAGATCTTCGGGATCTGCGTCGTCTTGCCGGAGCCGGTCTCGCCGGCGACGATCACGACCTGGTGGTCGCGGATGGCGTCGGCGATCTCGTCCTTCTTCTGGCTGACCGGCAGCTGCTCGGGGTAGGTGACCTCGGGCACGAGGGCGCGCCGGCCGGCCATCCGTTCCTCGGCCTTGCCGACCTCCGCCTCGATCTCGGCGAGCACGGCAGCCCGCGCCTCCGGGTTACGGATCTTGCGCGCACCTTCGAGCCTGCGCCCGAGCCGGTGCGCGTCGCGCAGGGACAGCTCGGTCAGGCGGGGGGCGAGGGCGCCGAGGGCGGGGGCAGGGTGCGTAGACATACGCGGTCCAGGATCTCATCCCGCCGAATTTGATGGCTAACGCTTTTGTCTCGGGAGGGTGGGGCGGGGCCGCGGAAGAACGAAGCCGCCGCTCACGGGAGGTGAGGGGCGGCTTCGTGACGGGCACCGGATCCGGCCGGCTGACTGGCCGGAATTGGCGCCAGCCCGGTCAGCCCCTTGGCGCAGTCGTGCCCGTCCGGGCCTCGCCAGATCTGAAGGATGACGGTGTCCCCGTGGCCCGAGGCCGTCCGCTCCTTCGAGTACGTGCACTTCCCGGTGCCGCTCACTCGACCCGAGGGGTTCACGCGTCCGGACGGGAAGGACACGAAAGAGCCCCTCTCCGTGTGGGAGAGGGGCTCTGGCCCTGGTGAGGGCGGTTGTGGCTGGGGCCGGGGTCGAACCGGCGACCTATCGCTTTTCAGGCGATCGCTCGTACCAACTGAGCTACCCAGCCACGAGGTTTCACGTGAAACCTCAGCGGTCCTGACGGGATTTGAACCCGCGGCCTCCACCTTGACAGGGTGGCGAGCACTCCAAACTGCTCCACAGGACCAAGCTTCGTACGACAGTGTCGCACAGGGTGGTGCGTGCCCCCAACGGGATTCGAACCCGTGCTACCGCCTTGAAAGGGCGGCGTCCTAGGCCGCTAGACGATGAGGGCTATCGGCCCGCCTGTGCGCTTCGCAGCGCGTCGGGGACGTGAGAAGCATATGGGATGGCGGGAGCTATCGCCAAAACGGTTCAGGGGGAGGGCGAGGAAGTGCCCTCGGACGGGGTGCTGGGGGACTGGCTCGCGCCGGGCTGGTTCTCCTTCGGGAGGTGACGGCTGACCTCGGCCGTGGTGAGGCCCAGGCCGCCCAGCTCGATCTCGTCCCAGGCCTGGAGGTGGCGGGTGCCGCGGTCGAAGTAGAGGATCGACGCCTCGATGGGGTCGGGGTGCTTGCCCTCGATGGCGCGCAGCCCGCTGCCGCCGGTGGAGCCCTCGATGCGGAGCCGGGTGCCGTACGGCAGGTCCTCCATCTCGTCGTGGTGGAGATGGCCGGCCAGGACGAGGGGGACCTCGCCGTCGACCTCGCGGGCGGCGGAGGGCTCGTGGGCGACGGCGACGTCCACCGGGGTGCCGGCGGTGCTCTGGTCGCGCAGGGCCGTGGCCAGGCGGGCGCCGGCCAGTTCCTGGGACTGCTCGGCGCCGACCCGCTGCGAGCGGTCGGGGGTGAACTGGGGGTCGCCGATACCCGCGAAGCGCAGGCCCTTGATCGTCTGCGCCCTTCCGTCGTCCAGGACGTGGACGTTCTTCAGGTCCTCCATGTAGCGCTGGGTGATCATCGAGTCGTGATTGCCGCGGACCCAGACGTAGGGGGCCCCGAGGTCCTCGATGGGGTCCAGGAAGCCGTTCTCGGCGGCCGTGCCGTGGTCCATCGTGTCGCCGGAGTCGACGATGACGTCGACCTCGTACTGCTCCACGAGAGAGGCGATGATCTTCCAGCTCGCCGGGTTGAGATGGATGTCGGAGACGTGCAGCACCCGGATCGTGGAGGGGTCGGGCGCGTAGGCGGGCAGCGTCGAGGTGGCGTCGTAGAGCTTGGTCACATTGGTGACCAGGCGGGCCAACTCCTTCTGGTAGACGTCGAATTCCGAGACGATGTTGCGCGCGTTGCCGACCAGGGAGGGGGCCGAGGTGAGCAGGCCGGAGAACTTGGGTTCCAGGACGGAGTCGGGGCGCCAGGTGGCGTACGCGGTGCCGCCCGAGGCCGCGAGCAGGGTGAGGGCGAGGCCGCCGGCGGCCAGGGCGCGGCGCGGGCGGCGGTAGACGGCGAGGCCGAGCGCGGTGGCGCCGGCGACGACGGCGACACCGGAGCGCACGGCCAGGTCGAGGGTGCCGCGGCCGACGTCCTCGGCGACCTCGTCCTGGAGCCCCGAGAGGCGTTCGGGGTGGTCCACGAGGGCCTGGGAGCGGTCGGGATCGAGCTGGTCGACGTTGACGTCCAGGCGGACGGGTGCGATGTGGCTGTCCAGCTGGAGGGCCCCCAGCGGCGAGATGTTGATTTTGGTGCCGCCGGTGAAGGAGGGCCGCAGGGTCATGGTGGTGTTCATGGGGCCGACCGGGACGCGGACGTCGCCCACGACCAGCAGCCCCAGCCAGGCGCCGAGGACGACCACGGCCACGAGTCCCACCGCACGGGTCCACGGGTGCGGCTGCGCCACGAGCTCGATCGTGGCGGGTGCCTGGCGGGAGCGATATCGGCGGGCCAGGGCGCGCGGGGCCTTGCGGATCGGGTTCAGGACACTCAGGACTGCGGCGGGGACGCGGGCCATTGATCCCGTATGCCCAAGTCCGGGGCCGGATATGCGGCGCCGTACGGCTCTCGTACGGCGGGGTCGTGGCCGACAATGGGCCTGTGCTGGAGATGACGCGTGAGGAGTTCGAGGAGCTGGTCGCCGAGGCGCTCGACCGGATTCCGCCGGAGTTGACGCGACTGATGGACAACGTCGCGGTGTTCGTGGAGGACGAGCCGCCGTCGGACGATCCCGAGCTGCTCGGGCTGTACGAGGGGACTCCGCTGACCGACCGGGGTGAGTGGTACGCCGGTGTGCTGCCCGACCGGATCACCGTCTACCGGAATCCGACGCTGCGGATGTGCGAGTCGCGGGAGGATGTCGTCGCGGAGACGGAGATCACCGTCGTGCACGAGATCGCCCACCACTTCGGCATCGACGACGCGCGCCTTCACGCCCTGGGTTACGGCTGACCGGGTTGTGAATGCGGGGCGCGTGTCCTCTTGTGGGCGGCGGGAGTTGGAGGTGTTGACTCCATCACCCTTTCCGGAGGTGGCCCCGTGCGCCCCTTGTACGTACCCGTCCGACTGGCCGCCACGGTCGTGGCGGTCGCCGCTGCCGCCGGCTGCATGAGTGTCGGCGACGACACGGGTGGGAGCGTCAAGCCGTCGCACTCCGCCGGGAAACGGGGCGGCGAGGCGCCCGACGGCGGGCCCGCGGTGTCGGGCGGCGGCGCCGGGTTCGGTGCGGCCGGGGCGGGTGGCGAGCGGGGGCGCGGCAAGGGCAAGAAGGGCAAGAAGGGCAAGGGCGGCCGGGCGGGGGAGTCGGTTTCCCCCGAGGCGTCGCCGAGCGCTGACGCGAGCCCGACCGTGCCGGGGCGGGACAAGCCGGGGAAGCCGGCGCGTCCCACGCCGAAGCCGCCCGCTCCGCCGACGCCCACCCGCACGGCCGAACCGGAGCCCACGCCGACGCCGCAGGAGCCGACGACGTCACCGGAGCCGACGCCGGAGCCGTCGTCGTCGGCGCACGAGCCGCCCGGGCCTCAGCTCGCGCAACGGGAGCCGGCGCCGGAGGCGGGGTCACCGGCGTAGGGCCGTGGAGACCGGCGTAGGGCCGTGGAGACCGGCGTAGGGCCGTGGAGATGTGTCGGCGGGGCGGCGGTCGTGAGGATGCGTCGGCGGGGCGGCGGGTCGTGGAGATGTGTCGGCGGGGCGGCGGTCGTGAGGATGCGTCGGCGGGGCGGCGGGTCGTGGAGATGTGTCGGCGGGGCGGGAGAATCTTCTCCGAGGGTGGGAACAATCCCGGCCGGAGGGTGGTTGGAGCCCCCGGGACGCTGTCCGGTCGTCGGACGGTGGCCCGCTGTCGCCTGGACAGTCCGGTTTGCCTTGAGGGGCTCGGAGTGCGTATGGTGGCAGATCGTTTGATCCCATCTTGCCCGGCGCCACTGCAGAGCGCGCCGTGTGGCGCGTACTCTCCCTTGCCGTGGTGGACCGCATTGAGGCGGTCGTATTGCGAATCGCGAATCACGGAGTTGACGGGCGCGTGCCGACTGAGACTCCGGAAGGTTTCGCATTCGCATGTCCATTGCCAGTACTGATCACGTCGTCGTGCCCGAGAACGAGGCGGCCGAGGACGCCCCCGAGGTCACGTTCGCGGACCTCGGTCTCCCCGAAGGCGTTGTGCGCAAGCTCGCGCAGAACGGCGTGACCACCCCCTTCCCGATCCAGGCCGCGACCATCCCGGACGCCCTGGCCGGCAAGGACATCCTCGGCCGTGGCCGCACCGGCTCCGGCAAGACCCTGTCGTTCGGTCTGCCGACCCTGGCGCGTCTCGCCGGCGGCCGCACCGAGAAGCACAAGCCCCGCGCGGTCATCCTCACCCCGACCCGCGAGCTCGCGATGCAGGTCGCGGACGCCCTCCAGCCGTACGGCGACGTCGTCGGCCTGAAGATGAAGGTCGTCTGCGGCGGTACGTCGATGGGCAACCAGATCTACGCCCTGGAGCGCGGCGTCGACATCCTCGTCGCCACCCCGGGCCGGCTGCGCGACATCATCAACCGTGGCGCCTGCTCCCTGGAGAACGTCGAGGTCGCCGTCCTCGACGAGGCCGACCAGATGTCCGACCTGGGCTTCCTGCCCGAGGTCACCGAGCTGCTCGACCAGGTCCCGGCCGGCGGCCAGCGCATGCTGTTCTCGGCCACGATGGAGAACGAGATCTCCACGCTGGTCAAGCGCTACCTGAGCAACCCGGTCACGCACGAGGTCGACAGCGCCCAGGGCAACGTCACGACCATGTCGCACCACATCCTCATCGTGAAGCCCAAGGACAAGGCGCCGGTCACCGCCGCGATCGCCTCCCGCAAGGGCCGCACGATCATCTTCGTCCGCACCCAGCTGGGCGCCGACCGCATCGCCGAGCAGCTGTGCGACTCGGGTGTGAAGGCCGACGCGCTGCACGGCGGTATGACGCAGGGCGCGCGCACCCGCGTGCTGGAGGACTTCAAGAAGGGCTACGTCAACGCGCTCGTCGCGACCGACGTCGCCGCCCGCGGCATCCACGTCGACGGCATCGACCTGGTGCTGAACGTGGACCCGGCCGGGGACCACAAGGACTACCTGCACCGGTCCGGCCGTACCGCGCGTGCGGGCCGCTCCGGCACCGTCGTCTCGCTGTCCCTGCCGCACCAGCGGCGTCAGATCTTCCGGCTGATGGAGGACGCGGGCGTCGACGCCTCGCGCCACATCATCCAGGGCGCCGGCGCCTTCGACCCGGAGGTCGCCGAGATCACCGGTGCCCGGTCGATGACCGAGGTCCAGGCCGAGTCCGTGGGCAACGCCGCGCAGCAGGCCGAGCGTGAGGTCGCCTCGCTCACCAAGGAGCTGGAGCGGGCGCAGCGTCGTGCCAACGAGCTGCGCGAGGAGGCCGACCGCCTGGTCGCCCGGATCGCCCGCGAGCAGGGTGAGGACCCCGAGGCCGCGGTGGCCGAGGCCCAGGCCGCGGTGGCGGCCGCGGCGGCCGAGGTGTCCGTGCCCGAGCAGCCGGCGGCGCAGGACGTCGACCGTGACGACCGTGGCGGGCGTTCGTACGAGCGTCGTGACGACAACCGTGGTGGCGGTTTCCGTCGCGATGACCGTCGTGACGACCGTGGCGGCCGTTCCTTCGAGCGTCGTGATGACCGTGGTGGCCGTGGTTTCGAGCGTCGTGACGACAACCGTGGTGGCGGTTTCCGTCGCGATGACCGTCGTGACGACCGTGGCGGCCGTTCCTTCGAGCGTCGTGATGACCGTGGTGGCCGTGGTTTCGAGCGTCGTGACGACAACCGTGGTGGCGGCTTCCGTCGTGACGACCGTGGCGGCCGCTCTTTCGAGCGTCGTGATGACCGTGGTGGCCGTGGTTTCGAGCGTCGTGACGACAACCGTGGTGGCGGCTTCCGCCGCGACGACCGTCCGGGCCGTTCCTTCGAGCGTCGTGACGAGCGCGGTGGGCACCGTGGCAGCGACCGCCCCTTCAACCGCGACCGTCAGGGCGACCGCCCCGGCTTCCGCTCCTCCGGTCACGACCGCCCCTCCGGCCGTCGTGACGACCACCGCGGCGGCGGTTCGTTCCAGCGTCGCGACGACAAGCCGCGCTGGAAGCGCAACGGCTGACATCAGCGCATGAGAGCGCCGTGGCTCCGCCCCAACGGGCGGGCCACGGCGCTCCGTCGTTGCGGCGGGCGCAACGGGGCCCGCCCGGACCCGCCCGAACCGGTCGGTCCGTGGCCCTCATCGGCCCTGTTCGTCCCTTTGGCAGGGCCGGGACACCGATACCCCGATCGGAGACTCGGCATCGTCCGGCTATGCTCGTGGGGGCAACATCGCCTGGGCCCTTAGCTCAATTGGCAGAGCAGTGGACTTTTAATCCATTGGTTGTGGGTTCGAGTCCCACAGGGCCTACAAGGAAGCCCCGGTTCGGATCGTCTCCGGACCGGGGCTCTTGTCGTTGTGTGTGTGGGGGGGGGGCGGGTCAGCCGGTGGCCAGCATCCCCGACCGCAGACGGGCCACCGTGCGGGAGATGAGCCGGGAGACGTGCATCTGCGAGATGCCGAGCCGGGCGCCGATCTCCGCCTGGGTCAGTTCCTCCACGAAGCGCAGGTGCAGGATGAGGCGCTGGCGTTCGTCGAGTTCGGCGACCAGCGGGGCCAGGGCGTGGAAGTCCTCGACGAGTTCGAGGGCCGGGTCCTCCTCGCCGATGAACTGCGACAGCGTCGTCTCGCTCTCGTCCGGGTCGCCGGTGACCGTCGCGTCGAGCGAGGAGGACAGGTAGCCGTTGGCGGCGATCTGGGCCTCGACGACCTCTTCCTCCGACAGGTTCATCAGCGCCGCCAGTTCGGCCACCTTCGGCGCACGGCCGAGGCGGGAGGCCAGTTCCTCGGTGGCCTTGGCGAGTTCCGTACGGGCTTCCTGAAGGCGGCGCGGCACGTGCACGGCCCAGGACGTGTCACGGAAGAACCGCTTGATCTCGCCGATGATGTACGGCACCGCGAAGCTGGTGAACTGCACCTCGCGGGAGACCTCGAACCGGTCGATGGCCTTGATCAGCCCGATGACGCCGACCTGGACGATGTCCTCCATCGACTGGCCGCTGGTGCGGAACCGGCGGGCCGCGAAGCGCACCAGCGACATGTTCATCTCGATGAGCGTGTTGCGGGCGTACTGGTATTCGGGCGTGCCCTCCTCGAGCACGGCGAGCCGGTCGAGGAACTGTCCGGTCAGCCCGCGCGCGTCCTGCGGGGCGAGCTTCTGGGGCTCGGCGATCTGCGGCAGTTCCTCACCGGTGCAGGTGGCGGAATCCGTCGTCGTGCCGATGCGCATGGTCGCAGTCACGGGCCCTCCCTCTTGTTCCGGCCCGCTCCGATCCCCCGACAGGCCACCTCCAGCGCCGTTACCCGCGCTCGCCCCGGTCATGCCCCGCATATGCCCCGGCGAGATGTAGACCACAGTCGGCGCAGGTCGAGGCGGTGTCGGGGTACCCGGACCGGTACTGCGACGGTACGAGCAGGGAGGGCGGGCGGTGGAGTGCGGGAGAGAAGGCCGAGGGGCTGGCGGAACGGACAGTTGCCGTTTGACAACTATAGGTGGAGGGCAACAGCCTAGGCATGCCGAACGTGCTCGGGGAAGAGACCGGAAGGAACGACTCCGTGCGGGGCGGCGCGTAATTCAGGCAGTCCGGGTACCGGACGAGCGGGAGTCTTCGGAGTCGTCGTGTATCTGGGCCGCCGCCGCGTCGCAGAACGCCTCCAGCCCCTGCAGCAGCGCGACCCGCTTCGCCGCGGGCATCTGGTCGAGCACCGCGCCCAGCGCCTGCTCCCGGCGCATCCGCAGGTCGGCCAGGAAGGCGCGGCCCCGGCCGCTGAGGTGCAGGCGGACCTCGCGCCGGTCGGACGGACGCACCTCGCGCTCGACGAACCCGGCCGCCTGCAGCCGATCGCACAGCCGGCTGGTCGAGGGCGGTGTGGAGGCCAGGGAGTCGGCGAGCGTGCGCAGGTTGATGTCCTCGTGGTGTTCGAGGATGAGCAGCACCCGCAGCTGGGACGCGGAGGCCGGCGCCGTCGAGGCCCGGCCCCAGAGGACTTCCAGCAACTCCGCGGCCGTGGAGGTCACACGGGCGACCTCTGCTGGCTCTGGGCGGGGTCGGAGGGAAGTCACAGTCACACTCTCGCAGGCGCCGGGATGGCCGTCAGCGTACTAGGCGTGAGCTGAGCCGCCCGGGACCCCATTCCCGGCCCGTGGACAAGAACCCGTTTCGAGGACGCGTCGGCGTCCCACCGAGGATGGTGAACAGACCACCGTGACCACGATCACGAGCAGATTCGTGGCCGCCGAGCGCGCCCTGCGCACGGCGGCCCCCCACCAACTGCTGGACGCGGCCCGTCGTGTACTGACCGATCAGTACGCGGCGGACTCCGTCGAGCTCTTCATGGCCGACTACGGGCTGACGGTGCTTCAGCCCGTGGCCGTGCTGCCGCACACCCTCCAGCCGGTGTCCGTGCACAACAGCCCGGCGGGCCGGGCCTTCGGCGCGCAGCAACCGTACGTGGAGGACCTCTCGGGCGACCTCGTGCGGGCGCACCTGCCCGTCACCGTGCGCGGCGACCGGCTCGGCGTGCTGACCGTGACCCTGCCCGGCGGCGAGCACGCCGAGGACTGCCTGGGCGAGCTGGCCGAGATCGCCGAGGTGCTCGGGCACGAGGTCTTCGTGGCCGAGCGGGACACCGACCTGTACCTCCAGGCCCGCCGCCGGGACCGGCTCACGCTCGCCGCCGAGATGCAGTGGCAGCTGCTGCCGGGCCGCTCCTGCGCCCGCCCCGAGTACGAGCTGGGCGCGCAGCTGGAACCTGCGTACGCGATCTTCGGCGACAACTTCGACTGGTCCTCCTCGGCCGACCGGCTCAGCCTCTACGTCACCAACGGCATGGGCGAGGGCATCGAGGCCTCCCTGCTGACGAACCTGGCGATCAACGCCCTGCGCAACGCGCGCCGGGCCGGGCTGTCCATCGACGACCAGGCGGCCCTGGCCGACCAGGCGGTGTACGCCCACTACCGGGGCCGCTGCTACCTCTCGGTTCTGATGCTCGACTTCGACCTGGCCACCGGGCGGGTGCGGGCGGTGGACGCCGGGTCGCCGCAGATGCTGCGGCTGCGCCGGGGCGGGGTGGAGCGGGTGCTCTTCGACGCCCAGCTGCCGCTCGGCATGTTCGAGGAGACCGACTACGTGGTCCAGGAGTTCGACGTGGAGCCGGGCGACCGGCTGGTCTTCGTCAGCGACGGGGTCTACGACGTCGCCTCCCCGGTCGGCGAGGCCTATGGGGACGCCGCTCTGGCCAGGGCGATCCAGTCGACCCGGCTGCTGCCGGCCGCCGAGGTGCCCCGGGCCATCCTGCGCGAACTGACGGGGCACCGCGGCCGGTCGACCCCGGACGACGACGCGCTCGTGGTGTGTCTGGACTGGCGTGGCCGGTGAGGGACGGGGAAGGCGCAGGTCTGGGACGTCCGTGGGCAGTTGTTTGATGGTGCCGTACACCGGCACTAATGTTTGTCATACGGCAAGTAATGGCTGAGGCGTCGTCGCGCGACCTCGGTCCGGCCCGTGCAAGGGAGCGATGCAAGTGTCGGTGTCGGAAGAGAACGCGGAACAGGAGCCGGCCGCATACCAGGTGAGCGCCTTCCTGGAGCGGCGTCGGGAGCAGATCGCCCAACGGTGGGCGGACGCCGCGCTGTTCCGCACGGTCTTCACCGTGTCCCGGGACGAGGCGGTGGAGGCGGGCAGGGCCGTGACGGCGGCGCTGGCGGCGGTGGCGGCCTCCGGGCGAATCGACGACATCCGGGCGTCCGGGTTCGCGTCCGTGCGCGACCAACTGGGTCGGATGGCGGCCTCCCGCGCCCGTACGGGCATCGACCCGGACGGCGTCGCCACCGAGGTGGCCGCGCTGCGCGAGCCGGTGATCGAGCTGCTGCGCGCCGAGTTCCCCGAGCCCTACGCCCCCGAGGCCCAGGAGGCCGTGGTGGCGCTGACCGTGCTCATGGGCACGCTGCGCCTGGTCGTGATGGAGACGACCCTCAGCGCGGGCGAGGAGCTGATCGCCCGGCAGCGCGAGCAGCTGCACGAGGTGGCGACCCCGGTGATCAAGCTGTGGGACAGCACCGTCGCCGTGCCGCTGATCGGGACCCTGGACAGCGCGCGCAGCCAGGTGGTCATGGAGAGCCTGCTGGACGCGATCGTCGCCGAGCGCGCCCGGTACGCGATCCTCGACATCACCGGCGTGCCCACGGTCGACTCGCTGGTGGCCCAGCACCTGATGAAGACCGTGGCGGCGGCGCGGCTGATGGGCGCCGAGTGCATCGTGTCGGGCATCCGGCCCGCGATCGCGCAGACCATCGTCCACCTGGGCATCGACCTCGGCACGGTGCTCACCCGCTCGAGCCTGGCCGACGCGCTCGCCTACGCGCTGAGCGAGCAGGGGGTCGAGATCGCACCGCTGCGAGCGGCCGGCGCGGCGGCGGACGCGGGCACGCGGTGACCGCCTTCGCGGGACACGGGCCCGCGGGCGGGTACGGCTTCACCGTGCCGGTCCTCCAGCTGGGCGATGTGCTGCTGGTCACCCTCCAGGGGGAGTTGCACGACGGGATGGCGGAGCAGCTCCAGCAGGACATCACGACCCGGATCTCGGACAGCCGGGTGAGCGGGGTCGTGATCGACATCTCCGGCGTGGAGATCGTCGACTCCTTCCTCGGCAGGGTCATCGCCGAGATCGCCGCCGGGGCCAAGCTGCTGGCGGCCCGTACGGTACTGGCCGGGATGCGCCCGGCGGTGGCGATCACCCTGGTCGAGCTGGGGCTCACCCTGCCCGGCCTGCGGACCGCCCTGGACGTCGAGCGTGCCATGGAGCTGCTGGGCGTGACCACGCGCCGGGGTGAGGGGAGTCCATGATGCAGACTTCCCGCCATGCCGGTCCGGCCAGCCTGCCGATCGGCTCGGACGCCGATCTGGCGTGGGTGCGGCAGCAGGTCCGGCAGGCAGCCGCCGAGCTCGGCTTCGGGCTGGTGCAGCAGACCAAACTCGTGACCGCGGCGAGCGAGCTGGCCCGCAACACCCTCGTCCACGGCGGGGGCGGCCATGTGCGGATCACTCCGCTGGACGCCGGGTCGTCCCACGGACTGCGGTTGGACTTCGTCGACACCGGGCCCGGCATCCGGGACCTGGAACAGGCGCTGACCGACGGCTACACCAGCGGCGGCGGGCTCGGGCTGGGCCTGAGCGGCGCCAAGCGGCTGGTGCAGGAGTTCGAGGTGGACAGCCGGCCCGGTGAGGGGACCACCGTCACCGTCACCGCCTGGGCCACCGTCGTACCACCTTCGCGGACGGTGCCGTGATGAGCAGGGTCTGGGATGTTCCGGTGGACGACTCGACCCGGGTGCGGGACGTGCGGGTGGCGGCCGAGGAGGCCAGTGCCTGCGCCGGCCTGCCCTCGAGCCGCACCGCCACCGCCGCGCTCGTGGCGACGGAGCTGGCCACCAATCTGCTGCGGCACGCGGACGGCGGGCGCGTCCTGATCAACCTCGTCGAGCGGGGGCACGACGACGGCCGCCGGGCGGCCGTGCAGCTCGTCTCGATCGACCACGGCCCCGGCATCCCGGACGTCGCCGCGGCGATGCGCGACGGCTACACCACGACCGTCGCCGCCTCGCTCGGCGCCGGGCTCGGCACGTGCCGGCGCATAGCGAACGACTTCGATCTGCACAGCGCACCCGGCCGGGGCACCGTCGTGATGGCCCGGATCGGCCATGAGCCCGCCGTCCGCAACCAGGGGCCGCCCCCGCCGGGCCCGCGCGCCGGGGGCGTCAACGTCCCCCTCGGCCGGGCCGAGCACTCCGGGGACGCCTGGGGCCGGGTGCGCGGCGGCGACCGTCTGACCCTGCTGCTCGCCGACGGGCTGGGTCACGGTGCGAAGGCCGGCGAGGCCTCCGGCCTCGCGGTGAAGGAACTGCGCGGCCTGGCCGAGCTGCCGCCCGCCGAGATCCTGCGGAGTCTGGGCCGGGCTCTGCGGCCCACCCGGGGCGCGGCCGTCGCCGTGGCCCAGCTGGATACGAACGCCGGGCGGTTGAGCTTCGCCGGGATCGGCAACGTCGGCGCCCGGCTACGGACCGACGGCACCTGGAAGGCGCTGCTGTCCCACCCCGGCATCGTGGGCGCGCAGGCCCCGGCCTCCGTGCCCGTGCAGCGCCTTCCCTGGCATGCGGACAGCCTGCTGGTCCTGCACAGCGACGGCCTGCCCAGCCGCTGGACACCGCCCGACGACGGCGTGCTGCCGGGCTGCGACCCGGCGGTGGCGGCCGCGGTCGTGCTCCGGGACGCGGGCAGCGCGGCCCGGCCGGTACGGGACGACACCTGCGTGGCGGTCCTGACCGCCGGCGGCGTGAGCCGCCACGGCTCGGGGACGTGAGGGGCCGGAGAGGATCCGGGCGTAGAGGGGCCGGGCGTAGAGGGGCCGGGCGAAGAGGGGCCGGGCGTAGAGGGGCCGGGCGTAGAGGGGCCGGGCGGAGAGGATCCGGGCGAAGAGGGGCCGGGCGTAGAGGGGCCGGGCGAAGAGGGCCCGGGCGTAGAGGATCCGGGCGGAGATCGGCCGGGCGTAGAGGGCCCGGCGGAGATCGGCCGGGCGTAGAGGGCCCGGGCGTAGAGGGGCCGGGCGAAGAGGGCCCGGGCGTAGAGGATCCGGGCGGAGATCGGCCGGGCGTAGAGGGCCCGGCGGAGATCGGCCGGGCG
>NZ_JACHCX010000003.1:0-24212 GCF_014207295.1 Streptomyces sp. AK010 | reverse complement strand
GGAGATCGGCCGGGCGTAGAGGGCCCGGCGGAGATCGGCCCGGCGGAGATCGGCCGGGCGGAGAGGTCCGGGTGCGCGGCACCCCGGCGCCCTATGTCACCGCCCCTGCGCCCCGCCGGCGTCGGATGTCGAGGCCTGGGCCGCAAGAAATCCCCGCAACCCCCTGCTCAGCGCCGCCCGTTCGGCCGGTTCCATCGCAGTCAGCGCCGAGGCCAGGGCCTGGGCGCGGCGGCAGGCGACGTCGCTCAGGACGCGCTGTCCGTGTGTCGTGAGCCACAGTTGGACCTCCCGGCGGGTGTCCGGGTGCGGGGCCCGTTCCAGCAGCCCGGCCGCCGCCAGGCGGTCGCAGAGGCGGCTGGCCGTGGGGAGGCCGATGTCCAGACCGTCCGCCAGGGCCGTCAGGTTCAGGCCGGGCGCCGCCTGCACGGTGCGCAACGCCCGCAACTGGTGCAGGGACAGGCGCAGGGACGCCTCCTGCGCGGCGAGCGACCACAGCGCCGTCAGGCTCTCCACGGCATCGGCGATCTGCGATGCGACGGCCTCCGGGCCGTCGCCCGGGCCCCTCGCCCGGTGGTTGCCGGGGCCGCCGAGATCGGTCACGAAACGGTCACTTCCATAAAGCTCCGGGTACTGATGAGGTCGCCCTCTTTCAGAGGCTGTACCCGATGAACCGAGGGGCAAGCAGCCCGGTTCGGAGCCCGGCCGGACCGTCGGTTCGGAGCCCGGCCGGACCGGGGGCGGCTCAGCCGGCGCTGAGCTCCGTCAGCGCGGCGAGCGGCAGCGTGTGCTGCGTATGGAGGACCTTCGCGCGCAGGTAGCGGACGTTGTGGGCGGTGGTGAAGACGCCCGTGGGGATCCGGTCGCGGACGTCGACGCCCAGGGTCCGCAACTGGTCGGCCTTGTCGGGGTTGTTGGAGAGCAGGTCCAGTTCGCCGATGCCCAGGGCCCTGAGCATCTGGGCCGCGGCCGTGTAGTCGCGGGCGTCCTCGGGCAGCCCGAGCGCCGCGTTCGCCTCGTACGTGTCGAGCCCCTCGTCCTGGAGGGCGTACGCGTCGAGCTTGTTGTAGAGGCCGATGCCCCGGCCCTCCTGGCGGAGGTAGAGGAGCACGCCGCCGCGCTCGGCGATGCTCTCGACCGCCTCGCGCAGCTGAGGACCGCAGTCGCAGCGCGCCGAGCCGAACACGTCCCCGGTCAGGCACTCGGAGTGCAGTCGCACCAGCGGGACAGGGCCGGGTTCGCCGAGGACCACGGCGACGTGCTCCTGGCCGTCGGCCAGCCCGTGGAAGGTGACGAGCTCGGCGTCGGCCTCGTAGCCGTCGTGGAAGCGCAGCGGGACCCGGACGCGGGAGCGCGGGGTGGCGATGACGGCGGGGGTGTCGGGCATGCGGGGCCTCCGGGTTCCGTTCCTGTTCGGCTGCACAGCCGTACTGCTTCAGATTTGAAGCAGATTCACGATCGGAACCCTACTCATGCTTCAAATTTGAAGCAATGAGAATCCGGCTCGGTGTGGCGCGCGTCACGAACAGGTCGACGACGACCTCCGCCGCCACGGCACGTCGTCCGCCGCCGGCCGGGTCCCGTCCTCCTGGAGCCCCTGCGCGATCGCCGCGGAGATCTCCTCCAACTGCCCCACCTGCTCCTCGCTGAGCCGGTCGAACAGGAAGCTCCGCACGGTCTCGACATGCCCGGGGGCCGCTCGCTCCAGCACGGCGAACCCCTCGTCCGTCAGCGCCGCGATGCTGCCCCGCTTGTCGTGGCGGCAGGCCTCGCGCCGCAGCATCCCGTCCTTCTCCAGCCGCGTGACCGCGTACGTCAGCCGGCTGCGCGTGATCTTCAGTCGCTCGGCGAGATCGGTCATGCGCAGCCGCCGTTCCGGGGACTCCGACAGGACCGACAGGATGGAGTAGTACAGGTGCGGCATGCCGGCGTCCTGCTGGAGCTGCCGGTCGATCGCGTCCTCCAGGAGCAGCGAGGCGGCGATGTAGGCGCGCCAGGCGCGCTGCTCGTCGGGGCTGAGCCAGCGAGTCGTCATGCTGCCAGTGTAGGTTTGTTTAAAACTTGAACCAAGCCTGTCCCGTCCAGCCGTCCCGTCCAGCCGCGGAGCACCGATGCCTCACCCGTACGTCCTGCTGTCCGCCGCCGTCTCCCTCGACGGCTACCTGGACGACACCGGACCCGACCGGCTGCTCCTGTCCGGTCCCGCCGACTTCGACCGGGTCGACGAGGTCCGGGCCGGCGTCGACGCGATCCTGGTCGGCGCCGGCACCATCCGCGCCGACAACCCGCGGCTGCTGGTGAACTCGCAGAAGCGCCGGGCCGCCCGCACGGCCGCCGGCAAGCCCGAGTATCCCCTCAAGGTCACCGTCAGCGGCTCCGGCGACCTCGACCCGGACGCCCGTTTCTGGCACACCGGCGGCGAGAAGCTCCTCTACACGACCGACCAGGGCGCCGATCGCGCCCGCGCCCTGGGCCTGGCCACGGACGTCGTCCCGCTCGGCGCCGACCTCGACTGGCGGCGGCTGCTCACGCACCTGCACGACGTCCGGGGCGTGGGACGGCTCATGGTCGAGGGCGGCGGCCTGATCCACACCCAGCTCCTCACCCAGGGCCTCGCCGACGAACTCCAGCTGGTCCTCGCCCCGCTCTTCGTGGGCGACCCCCGGGCCCCCCGTCTTTTCGGCCCCGGCGGCTACCAGGGCGGCCGGCTCCGGCTGCTGGAGTCGCGGCAGATCGAGGACGTCGTCCTGATGCGCTACGAGCCGACCGCCCCGGGCGCCGGCAGGCTCCCCATCGCCGCCGACCATCACTGGCTGGCCCTCGCCTGCGAACTGGCCGAGCGCTGCCCGCCGTCGGACACGGCGTTCAGCGTGGGCGCGGTCGTGGTCGCCGCCGACGGCACGGAACTGGCCCGTGGCCACTCCCGCGAGGCCGGCGACCCGGTCGTGCACGCCGAGGAGGCGGCCCTCGCCAAGCTCGACCCGGCCGACCCGCGTCTGCCCGGCGCGACGGTGTACAGCAGCCTGGAGCCGTGCGCCCGCCGCGCCTCGCGCCCAGCTCCCTGCGCTCGGCTGATCCTCGACGCGGGCGTACGGCGGGTCGTCACGGCCTGGCGCGAGCCGGACACCTTCGTGACCGACGCCGACGGCAGCGGTCTCCTCGCGGCCGAGGGGGTGGAGGTCGTCGTCCTCCCGGAACACGAGGAGCGGGCCAAGGCCCCGAACCGTCATCTGCCGGGCTGAGCACGGCCCGGCCGGTGGGTGTGCGCGAGTGGTCCCGCGGATGACGTACACTGGTGACACAACGACGCGGGGTGGAGCAGCTCGGTAGCTCGCTGGGCTCATAACCCAGAGGTCGCAGGTTCAAATCCTGTCCCCGCTACTGAAGGCCGAGGGCCGGAATCCGAAAGGGTTCCGGCCCTCGGTGCGTTTCCCGACACCTGATCACGTTCGGTGAGCGAATCACCCCGTTCCGCATAACAACTGACACACTGTCAAAACCCGTCAGTCACTTGCGGCGCGGCCAACTCGTCCGATTTAAGCCGGTCAGGGCAGGTAAGTCCGCGCGAAAAAGGTTAATGATCAAGTGGAATCGCTGGAATACCCCTCGCGCCTCCATTAACGTTCGATAACGCAGCGCGGTCGTCCCAGCCGTCACAGAAGGCGGCTCCGTGCGCACGCGCCGAATCCCGAAAGGGAACCGGGGAACCACCACTTGGGGTGAATCGGGCGGATACCACCGTGGAAGCACGGCAGGTATACGCGCGTAGGAGACCTTCCTGCTCCGAACCCGTCAGCTAACCCGGTAGGCGAGAAGGAAGGAAAGGAGTACGCCCACGTGGCGTCCAACCGGCCTGCCCCCGCGGCCCCGTACGCGCCGAAGCGCGAGAACGACACCTTCGGCTTCGGCGGCCAGCGCACCGACGAGGGCCCGTTCCAGGAGTGGAACCCCACCGAGGAGTCCATCCGTCCCGTCCGCGGCCGGCATCGCGTCACCAAGCAGCGCGGCGGAGGTCTCGCCCGCAGCTCCACCGTCCTGGGCGTCGGCGTCATAGCCGCCGTGGGTGCCGGCGGCATGGCCAGCGCCCAGACCGGCAAGCCCCCGGTGTCCATCTCCGTGCCGGACCTGCCCTCGGTGGGTTCCCTCATCTCGGACGACGACACCCCCGAAGGTTCCGCCACCCCGCTCAGCGGCCTCGGCACCGCCACCGCGGACACCGCGGAGGGCACCTCCGGCGCCCGCGCCGGCGCCGGTGACGCGCTGCGTGCCCGGATCATGGCCCAGGTCGAGCACCAGCAGGAACAGATCGAGACCAAGGCCGCCGAGGACGCCGCGGCCGCCGCCGAGAAGGCGGCCAAGGACGCGGTCGCCAAGGCGGAGAAGGAAGCCAAGGCCAAGGCCGCCGAGGCCAAGCGGAAGGCCGAGGAAGAGGCGAGGAAGAAGGCCGAGGCCGAGCGGCTCGCCGCCCTCGCCAAGCAGTTCACGCTGCCGACCTCCTCGTACACCCTCACCTCGACGTTCGGCCAGGCCGGCGCCTACTGGTCCTCCGGCTATCACACCGGCCTCGACTTCGCCGCCCCCACGGGCACGCCGATCAAGGCCGTGCACAGCGGCACCATCACCGAGGCGGGCTGGAACGGCTCCTACGGCTACAAGACCGTCCTCACCCTCGATGACGGCACCGAGATCTGGTACGCGCACCAGTCCTCCATCGGCGTCAGCGTCGGCCAGAAGGTCAGCACCGGCGACGTCATCGGCCGCGTGGGCGCCACCGGCAACGTCACCGGGGCGCATCTGCACCTCGAGGTCCACTCCGGTGGCTCCGCCAGTGGCATCGACCCGATGGCCTGGCTGCGGGGCAAGGGACTGACTCCGTAAGCAGCGCACGTTCGTTGAAGCATCGGCGGCCCTGACGACGACCCCCCGACGTCAGGGCCGTCGGCTTTGCGGTGCTGCGTGGCGTCGTGTGGCCTGGCGTCGCGCCGTGTGGCGTGGCGTCGCGTGGCGTGGCGTCGCGTGGCGTGGCGTGGCGTCGTGTGGCGTCGCGTCGTGTGGCGTGGCGTGGCGTCGCGTCGTGTGGCGTCGCGTCGTGTGGCGTCGCGTCGTGTGGCGTCGCGTGGCGCGGCATCGCGGGGCGGGGCGGGGTGTTTACGGGAGTTTTGCGTCCGTTGCGGAATGAGGCGTTCCTGCGCGGTCGTTGACACCGAGCATGACGTCTCTTCGCAAGCTCGGTACTTCCGACCTCGAGGTCTTCCCCCTCGCCCTCGGCGGCAACGTCTTCGGCTGGACCGCCGACCAGGACCGTTCGTTCGCCGTCCTCGACGCCTACACCGCCGCCGGCGGCAACTTCGTCGACACCGCCGACGTCTACTCGGCGTGGGTCGACGGCAACCAGGGCGGTGAGTCCGAGACCATCCTCGGCAGGTGGCTCGAGGCACGCGGCAACCGCTCCGACGTCGTCGTCGCCACGAAGGTCAGCCAGCACCCCGACTTCCGGGGCCTGTCCGCCGCCAACATCAGGGCCGCAGCCGACGCCTCCCTGCGGCGCCTGCGCACCGACTACATCGACCTGTACTACACGCACTTCGACCAGCCCGACGTGCCCGTCGAGGAGATCATCGGCGCGCTCGACGAACTCGTGAAGGCCGGCAAGGTGCGGCACATCGCCGCCTCCAACATCTCCGCCGAGCGGCTGCGGGCGTCCCTGGAGTTCTCCGACCGCGAGGGCCTCGCCCGGTACGTCGCCCTCCAGCCGCACTACAACCTGGTCTCCCGTGCCACGTACGAGGGCGAGCTGCAGGACCTCGCCGAGCGGGCCGGCCTCGCGGCCGTTCCGTACTACGCGCTCGCGTCCGGCTTCCTCACGGGCAAGTACCGGCCCGGTACGGAGGTCGAGAGCGCGCGGGCGGGTGGCGCCGCCAAGCATCTGGACACCGAGCGGGGGCGGCGGGTTCTCGACGCCCTCGACGAGGTCGCCGCGGCGCACGACGCTCCCGTCGCCACCGTGGCCCTCGCCTGGCTCGCCGCACAGCCGACCGTGGCGGCGCCGATCGCCTCCGCGCGGACGGTGGAGCAGCTGCCCGCGCTGCTCGGCGTCGGGGAGCTGACGCTCTCGGAGGCCGAGGTGGAACGGCTCACGGCGGCCTCGGCCTGAGCGGGGCCCAGGAGCTTCAGGAGCGGTAGGGGTTGTACGCGGCGGAGCGATAGGGGTTGTACGCGGGGTACGGCGCCGGCTGGTGGCCGTACCCGTACATCCCGTGGACCGGCCAGGGCGGGACCGTCACCGGGACCGGAGGGGCGGTGATCCGGCCCGCGTGGTCCAGAGCGGGGCGGGCAACCTCCCGGCGCCGCCACAGTTCGCCGAGCAGTTCCCGCTCCCGTACGGCGAAGTCCGCCCCGGGGCTGCCCCGCCGGGCCCGGTGCCGCAGGAATGCCAGGGACGTCGCGTACGCCTCGTACCGGGCCACCTCCCGGGCCGCCGCCCTGCCCGCGTGCCGGCGGGCGTACTGCCGGGCGATCCGGCGGGCCCGCATCGAGCCGAGCGCGTACGGCTCGGCCGGGGTCAGCCAGCCGGCCACGGCGTAGGCCGGCAGCTCCGCCCGTACGGTCTTCAGCTCCCGCTGCCGCGTCCAGATCACCAGCCACGTCAGCAGCCCGAAGATCGGCACCATGAACGCCGCGTACACGGCGAAGAACCCGTACTCGCCGAAGGCCGACGAGCCGTTCCACATCGCGTGCATCCCCATCGCGAGCAGCAGCCCGCCGAGCGGGAAGGCGACACGGCGCAGCGGCCGGCGGTCCACCGAGAGCGCGGCGATGCCGAAGCCGATGCCGGTGAGGACCGTGAACAGCGGGTGCGCGAACGGCGACATGATGATGCGCACGAAGAAGGTCGCCGCCGTGACCGAGGCGATGCCGCTGCCGCCCGTGAGCTGGTCGGTGCCGAAGGCCGTGCCGAGGTAGAGGATGTTCTCGGTGAACGCGAAGCCGGTGGCCGTCACGCCGGCTATGACGACCCCGTCGACGATGCCGGTGAAGTCGCGGCGCCGGAAGAGGAAGACCAGGAGGACGGCCGCCGCCTTGGCCGACTCCTCGACCACCGGCGCTATCACCGTCGCGCCCAGGGTGTCCGCGCCGGACGGGTCCGCCGTCGCCGTCGCAATCCATCTCGTCGCGAAGCTGTTGGCGACGATCGCTATCAGCGCCGCCGCGCAGGCGCCCCAGGCGAAGCAGAAGATCAGGTTCCGCCAGGGGCCGGGCTCCACCCGGTCCAGCCAGCGGAACGCGGCTATCAGCAGGGGCACGGGGAGGACGGCCAGTCCCAGCCCGACCAGGAACCCTTCCGTGCCGGTCTCCTCGCGGACCAGGGCGAGGATGACCAGGCCGGATATCGCGAGAAGCGTGCTCAGCGCGCCGTAGCGCACCCAGGCGCGGTGCCACCAGTGGGCGTGCCGCGAGGAGCCGGCTGTGCCCGAGCCGGCGAAGGGCGCGCCGTCGGGGGGACCGACGGGGTACGACGGATGCGGGGGGCTGGTGGCCACGGCATTGACCCTAACGACGGATGGGCGCTGTCCGCAGGCGGGAGAGGTGCCAGGGGTGGTCAGGCGCCGGCGGGGGGCTGGTCCACGTGCTGTACGCGGCGGAAGAGGAGGTCGTTCACGACATGTCCCTTGTCCAGTCCCTGGCCCTCGAAACGGGTCAGGGGACGGAAGTCGGGGCGCGGCGCGAAACCACCGTCCGCCTGCGTGTTCTCGAAGTCGGGGTGTGCCGTGAGGACCTCGAGCATCTGCTCCGCGTACGGCTCCCAGTCGGTGGCGCAGTGGACGATCCCGCCGGGTCTGATGCGGGTGGCGGCCAGGGTCAGGAAGTCGGGCTGGATGATCCTGCGCTTGTGGTGCCGCTTCTTGGGCCAGGGGTCCGGGAAGTAGACGCGGAGGCCGCCGAGGGAGTCCGGGGCGAGCATCTCGCGCAGGAGGATGATCGCGTCACCGTTGCCGACGCGGATGTTGGACAGGCCGTTGCGGTCGGCGAGGTTGAGCAGGTTGCCCTGGCCAGGGGTGTGGACGTCGACGGCGAGGATGTTCGTGGCGGGGGCGGCGGCGGCCATCTGGGCGGTGGCCTCGCCCATGCCGAAGCCGATCTCCAGGACGACGGGGTTGTCGTTGCCGAACAGCTCGGGCAGGTCGAGGGTCCGGCTGCCGTCGATGTCGAGGCCCCACTTGGGCCACAGGCGCTGAAGCGCGTCCGCTTGGCCGGCGGTGACGCGGCTGCGGCGGGGCTGGAAACTCCGGATCCGCCGCTCGAAGTGCGACCCGGCGGGGTCGGCCTTCGGCCCGTCGGGGAAACGCGGCTCGCCCTTGGCCCGGGTACGCCGGACGGAGACACCCGGGGTGTGCGGGTGCGGGTGCGGCTCCGGGGCCGGGTGCGGGTTCGGGGCCGGGTGCGGGTGCAGGTTCGGAGCCGGGTGCGGGTTCGGGGCTTCGGGGGTGTTCGCGGAGTCAGACACAGTGCCCCTGATTTTACGGCTGAGGTGCTTCGCCTGGCGTTGGGTGTGGGGCGGGGCCGCGCCGGGGGGTGTCCGTCCTCGGAACGGCGCGATGGAGTTTCATACCTACTGACTGGCGTTGACGCGCCAACCGCTGCGGGCGGACACCCCCCGACACGGCCCCTCGCGTACGACGGCGGGTGCGGGAGCGCTTAGCTGCGGGCATGCGTGCCGCTAGGGGCGGCACGGGTGGGCGCCGGCACCCCGCTACGCCGGGCTGCGGACCCCCCTCGCCTCAGCATCGACGCAGCGGCGCCGCTCGACGCCGGGTCGTGGACTCACCCGGCCTCAGCATCGACGCAGCCGGCACTTCGGGACGCCGGTCGTGGACTCACCCGGCCTCAGCATCGACGCAGCGGCGCCGCTCGACGCCGGGTCGTGGGCCCACCCGGCTTCAGAGCAGGGCAGCCCCGCCGACCTCACAGCGCGTTCAGCGCTCTGCGGGCCACTTCCCGGCCGATCGGCAGGGACGCCGTGGCCGCGGGGGACGGTGCGTTGAGGACGTGGACGGTTCTGGCGCCCTCGCGGATCAGGAAGTCGTCGACCAGGGTTCCGTCACGGAGAACCGCCTGTGCGCGCACACCCGCGGCCGTCGGGACCAGGTCGTCCTCGGACACCCCGGGCAGCAGCCGGCCCACCGCGTCCGTGAACGCCGCCTTGGACAGGGACCGCCGCAGCTCACCCGCCCCGTAGCGCCAGTGCCGGCGGGCTATCTGCCAGGAGCCGGGCCAGGCCAGGGTCGAGCCCAGCTCGCGCAGCCGGACCGTGCCCCACCCGTACCCCTCGCGGGCCAGGGCCGGCACCGCGTTGGGCCCGACATGGACACCCCCGTCGATGCCCCGCGTGAGATGCACTCCGAGGAACGGGAACGCCGGATCGGGCACGGGGTAGACCAGGCCGCGCACCAGCTCCGGCCGGGCCAGCTCGTGGTACTCGCCCCGGAACGGCACGATCCGCATGCCTGGGTCGTCCCCGGTGAGCCGGGCGATCTCGTCGCACTGCAGACCCGCGCAGTTCACCAGGACCCGCCCGCGTACGGCGTCGCCCGCGGCTGTGAGCACGGCGACCCCACGCTCGGGGCGCCGGTCGACGCGCACGACCCGCGTGCCGTAGCGGATCTCCGCTCCCGAGCCGTGGGCCAGCTGGCGGGCGACCGCGACGAAGTCGCAGATGCCCGTCGTGCCGACGTGTATCGCGGCGAGCCCGCGCACCTCCGGCTCGTACTCCGCGATCTGGGGGCCGCCCAGCTCCCGTACGGGGATGCCGTTCTCCCGGCCTCGCTGCACGAGCGCGTGCAGGCGGGGCAGCTCCGCGCGGTCCGTGGCGACGATCAGCTTGCCGGTGACCGCGTGCGGGATGCCGTACTCGGTGCAGAACTTGACCATCTCCGCGGCGCCCCGCACCGCGTAGCGCGCCTTGAGGGAGCCGGGGCGGTAGTAGATGCCGCTGTGGATGACGCCGCTGTTGCGGCCGGTCTGGTGGCGGGCCGGGCCCGGTTCCTTCTCCAGGACGGTGACACGTGTGCCCGGTGCGGCGCGTGTGATCGCGTACGCCGTCGACAGGCCGACGATGCCGCCGCCGATCACCAGCACGTCACAGTCGTATGTGCTCCGCACTCGCACCACCTCCCGCTTCGATAGTGCACTGCGCCACTGACAATGCCTTCAAACGCGGGACGGGCCGCATGCCTGTGCCGGGTTTACGCCGGAGCCATCAGCAGCGGCCGTGCACGCTCACGGAGCTCCACCACCCGCGGCTCGTCGCCGTACGGCTCCAGGCGGTGCAGGAGGTCCTTCACGTACTCGGTGGTGCGGGCCGAGGATATCCGCCCTGCGACCTCCACCGCCCGCACCCCCTGCTCGCACGCCGCGTCCAGGTTCCCCGACTCCAGTTCCGCGACCGCCGAGACGACCAGGCGCAGGCCGTGCGAGCGGACGAACTCCTCGGTCGGCTTCGACAGGGCCTGCTCGGTGAAGCGGCGGACCTGGCGGGGCGCCTTGAGGTCGCGGTAGCACTCGGCCGCGTCGGCGGCGAAGCGGTCGTAGGAGTAGAAGCCGAGCCAGCTCGGGTCGTTGTCGCCGGGGCGAGCGCGCTCCAGCCAGCTCTCGGCGGCCTTCAGGGCGCCGCCGGCCGCCGGGGCGTCGTTCGCGCGAGCGTGCGCGCGTGCCTCGACGAGGCGGAAGAAGCTCATGGTGCGGGCCGTCGCCAGTCCGCGGTTGCGTTCCAGGGCGGCCTGGGCGAGGTCCACGCCCTCGTCGCCGAACCCGCGGTAGGTGGCCTGGAGGGACATGGAGGCCAGCACGTAGCCCCCGAGGGGGACGTCCGCCGCCGCCCGGGCCAGGCGCAGGGCCTGGATGTAGTAGCGCTGGGCCGCTTCCTGCTGGCCCGTGTCGAAGGCCATCCAGCCTGCGAGTCGGGTCAGTTCGGCGGAGGCGCCGAAGAGGGCCCGGCCGACCTCGTCGGAGTACGAGCCGAGCAGCAGCGGAGCGGCCTCCACCCGTAAGCACTCGGGGACCATGGACGAACGCCAGTCGCCGCCGCCGTACTTGGAGTCCCAGCGCCGCGCGTCCTCGGCGGCCTCCCGCAGCTTCTGCACATCGCTGTGGCCGACTTTGAGCGGTGCGCCGGAGCCCTCGCCGGGGCCCACGTCACGCGCGACCGAACTGTCGGCCGGCGTTATCAGCCATCGTGAGGCGGGCGTTGCGTATGCGCTCACCGCGAACGATCCGGCCAGCGACTGCCAGATGCCTCCGGAACCGGCCCGGCGGCCGGCGAGGTCGAGGCGGTAGAGGTCGGTCGCGGACCTGACCGCCTGGCCGACGTCCCGCGGGAAGGCGAGGCCGACTTCGGGTGCGGGGTCCGCGTCCGCCAGGCCGATCTCGTGCAGCGGCACCGGGCGTCCGAGCTTCTGGCCGATGGCGGCGGCGATGAGGTGCGGGGCGGCACCCTGGGGCACCATGCCCTTCGACACCCAGCGCGCCACCGACGTCTTGTCGTAGCGAAGCGTCAGACCGCGCTGGGCGCCGAGGTCGTTGACACGCCGCGCGAGGCCTGCGTTGCTGATTCCCGCGAGGGCGAGAACGGCGCCGAGTTTCTCGTTCGGCCCGCGTTGCTCCCTGGACATGAGCCACCCCTCGACACAGACGGCTGCCGGCACTGGCATAACCACGCGGCATTCGTAAACCCAGCGTAGTTCGCCGCATCCCAAGCGTTAAGGGGCATTGTTCCGGTTGGCGGGATTGTGGTCCGTACTGAAGTGCGGTTCAGATACGGGCTGTTGCGACGTGCTCCCACTGTGTGGCCGTGCGCCTGTCCGTGCGCTCTTCTCCGGCCATCGCGGGAGCGGTTCCATGGTCGTTGCGTGGGTCGGCCCGCTGTACTGGATCCAGTGGGCTGGGGGACACCGCCGCCTACATCCCCGCGGGCGGCGGAACGGTCCGGGAGGCGTGCTCCGTCTCCCGGGCTGCGCGACCGGGTGGCAGCGTGCCGAGCCTGTACGGAGCGTGTTCGAAGCTGCATGCGTCACGCCGATTTGGCTGAAAATCGACCCCGCCGATCACGGGGTATCAAGGCTCCTACCACGGCACTTGAGGGCGCGTCGGGTGTGATTGGGGCGCGTTTCGGGGGCGCATTCGCGTCGCAGTCGTACTGCAGACATGTCGCTGGCGTGCCTTGATTCTTGGCCGAGTCTTCGCTGCTCCGTGGTTCTTCATGCTTCCGAGGCCGTCCTGTTCGGTGGCTCGTTCGGTGGCTCGTCCGGTGCGTGCTTCGCCCGGTGCTTCGCCCGGTGCTTCGTTCGTCGCTTCGGCCGTCCCGCGTCCGCCCCTCGGCCGTCCTTGCGTCTGTCTCTTCGTTCGTCCCTTCGTCCGGTGCCCTGTCCGCCCGTGTTCGCGGGCGGTGTGCGGGTGTTCGGGGGGTCGGGGGCGGTGCGGGTGGCTCCGCCGGGGCGCATTCGGCGGAGCGCAAGCGGCGTCGGCGCCCTCTGGAACGCTTCCTTCATGGCAGCATGGTGAACCGGTTCGTACGGTGCACTGGTTGTCCACAGCCTGTGGAGGCGGCGATGCGGTGGTTGGTGGGATGGAGCAGCACCGCCGCGGGAGCCGTCGCTGCCGGTTCGGCGGGGGCGACCGGCAGCGAGGGTGAGACGCTGCACCCGGTCGGGTCCCAACTCCTGTGGGGCGATCCCGATCCGCTGTGGGCGGTCGGCGACTGGCGCCCCGACGAGGTGCGGGTCGTGAAGGCCGACGACCGGACCAGGATCGCCGTCCTCGGCATCTGCGGCGCCACCGACGAGCAACTGCGCGTCGCGCTGTTCGCCGCGCGCGGTGGGGCACTTCGGCATCTGACCGCCTGGTCGGGCAGCTACACCGCGATCGTCCAGGTCGGCAGGCGGATCACCGTCTGCGGCGACCTCGCGGGCGCACGGCCGGTGTTCCACACGCCCTGGGCCGGCGGTACGGCGTACGCGACCGCCGCGCTGCCGCTGGCCGACCTCATCGAGGCCAACCTCGACTTCGGGCATCTCGCCGCGCTGCTGGCCGCGCCGGACGTGCCCGCCGCGCTGCACGACTCCACGCCGTACGACGGCGTGAAGCGCATTCCGCCCGGGCACGCCCTCATCCTGCGCGCCGGGGCGCGCGAGATCGCCGGGTACGAGCCGGTCGCCTCACTGGCCGTCGCGGCGCCCCCGGCCGATCCCGACAGCGCGGTCGACGCGGTGCGCGACGCGCTCGTGGAAGCCGTACGGACGCGGCTGTCCGCTCCGCGGCACGTTCCGGGGACGGACATAGACCCGGGCCCCGTGCCCGGCATGGGACCCGCCGAGCGACGGGCCGCGCGCGGGATGCCGGTGCCGGGGATCGGCGCGGACCTGTCCGGCGGGCCGGCCTCCGGGACGCTGGCGCTGCTGGCCGCGGGGCTCCCCGGGATGCCGGGCACGGTGCTGGGGCACGGCACGGGCGCGGGGGAGCGGCTGCTGGCCGTCACCTTCAACGACCTCGCCGTCGGGGGGCGGGAGGCCGAACTGGAGCGGGCGGGCGCGCTGGCGGCGAACCCGCGGCTCCACCATGTCGTCGTGGCGGGCGCCGAGGAGACCCTTCCCTATGCCGACCTGGACGGGCCGCTGACCGACGAACCCGGGCCGTGCCTGGTGTCGGCGGCGCGGCATCGCGCCCGGCTGGCGGCGGGCAGTGCGGACCATTTCACCGGGTACGGGGCGCGGCAGGTGCTGGACGCCCATCCCGCGCGGCTCGCCGATCTGCTGATGGACCGCCGGCGGCGTCATCTCGTACGGCCGGTCGCCGCGCTGGCCAAGGCCGACGGGTCGGTGCTGGTGCCCGCGCGCGTGTACGCGGCGGCGCGGCGGCTCTCCCGTACGCCGTACCGGTCGGGGCTGGAGTCCCTCGCCGAGCGCCTTCTCGCCCCTCGCTCCGACGACGGTCTGGACGCGCCCGGGGGTGCGGTGGACGCCTCGCTCGCCGCGCTGACCTGGGGCAGACCCGGGCCGGCCGCGCGCTGGCTGACCGGTGAGGCACTCGCTGAGGTATCGGTTCGCCTTCAGGCGGCGACACACCGGTCGGAGCTGGTGGGGCCGGGGCAGCGTCCGGGTGACTTCCGCGCGCGAGCGGCGCTGGCGCGGCACGCGGCGGACCTGCGGGTGCTGGAGCAGGCGGCGGAGGTCCGCTTCCAGCGGCTGCACGCGCCGTTCCTCGACAACCAGGTCGTCCGGGCGGCCCGGGAGCTGCCCGAGGCGCTGCGGGTGCGGCCGGGGGCGCGGGCGGCGATCCTGCGTACGGTGCTGGAAGGGGCAGGTGTCCGGGAGTTGCCGCCCGGCTGGGGCGCCCCGACCCAGGCGACCGCGGCGGCCGCGGAGCGTACGGGGCTGCGTGTGGCGGCGGACTCCCTGGTCTCCCTGTTCGACACCCCGTTGCTGGCGGAGGCCGGTCTGGTCGAGGCCCGCGTGGTCCGCAAGGCGCTGCGCGGCGCGGCGGCGGGTGAACCCCTGCCCCTGGACGGCCTCGCGGACCTGGTCTCCCTGGAGCTGTGGCTGCGCCGTCTGCTGTCCCGCCGCGGCACATGCTGGACGGGCACGCCGGCCAGACAACGAGCGGTACCGGCGGGGATCGCTCCGCAGCGGGGGGCGTTGGGGGCGGGGGCCGGTGGGGGGCGGCGGGTGTAGCGGTGGACCGATGGGGGTGGATGCGGGTGTGCGTCCGCTTCGCCTTCGCGTGGGGTGTGGGTCGGGCCGCGCCGGGGGTGTCCGTCCTCGGAACGGGGCGATGGGGTCGGGCGCCGGCTGACTCCCCGTTGACGCGCCAACCGCTGCGGGCGGGCACCCCCCGACACGGCCCCTTGCGTACGACGGCGGGTGCGGGCCGCCCCCGCTGCGGCCACCCACCGGTCAGCCGCGTGAACAACCCTGCGGGTCAATACATCTAGCCGCAGGTGAACCTGGACTCCGCCCAGTCCACCGGCATCAGGTTGTCGAGGGCGCTGCGGGGTTCCACGACCAGCCGGACCGTGCTGCGCCCGGTGAGGTTCACATGGACGGGCACGGCCGGGTCGCCGCCCTCGACCAGCGGGGACCGCCACAGCCGGGCCCCGTCGGCGTAGACGGAGAAGTACACCTTGCCGAGCCTCAGTGTCATGTCGTCCACCCCCACGAGCGCGTCGTACGACGAGCAGGGGCGGTTGAGGTCGATGGTGACGGACGAGCGGCCGTGCACGGTGACGCCGTGGGCGTACCGCCGGTCGCCGACCGACAGGCCGGACCGCTTCCAGACCCAGCTGCTCGAACCGATCCGCATCTCGGGTTTCGTGCCGTCGCCGTTGATGTCGTACGACAGTTCGCTCCACTGGTAGACGGCCGGGGCGGGAGGCGGGGGCGGCGGGGGAGTTGGTGTCGGTGTGGGGGCGGGGGGTGGTGTCGGCTTCGGGGGCTCGGGTGGGGGAGCGGGCTTTCGGGGCGGGGTGGGGGCCGGGTCCTGGTCCGGGGCCGGGCTGGTCCTGGAACTCGGTGTCGGCGCGGGTGTCTCGGCGCGCGCGGGCATGATCCCCGGCGGGTCCTGGTCCGGGGCCTGCTGTGAGGGTGAGGGCGAAGGTGAGGGCGTGGGCTCACCGGGGCGCGCCACCGACGACGGCTCGGGGGACGAAGGAGCAGGTCCGGCCTCCTCCTTCGGCTTCTCGTTGCCGGCCAGGGCCATCACCACCGCGGCCACCACCCCGACGGCGACCACCCCGGCCGCGATACCGGCCTTCACCGGCGCGCCGAGCCCCTCGGAGGCCGCCGCACCACCCCCGCCACCGGCCCCTCCCGCCGATCCGCCGCCCGCCGCGGAGGCCCCACCGGTCGTGCCTCCCGCCGCCGCTGCCGCCCCCGCCGCACCGCCCGCTCCCGCGCCCCCGGCGATGAGCCCGGCCGCCTTCGCATACCCGGCGGCTCCGAACCAGCCGATGACCGCGACCGGCACGACCGCGGGGATACCGCCGGCCACTTCCTCGATCTGCAGCGCCGCCAGCCGGCACTTCGCGCACTCCTCCAGGTGCTTGCGCAGCCCCCGCTCGGCCCGGGTGCGCAGCCGCCCGCGGGCGTACGTGCCGAGCTGGTCGGCGTAGCGGGCGCACTCCTCGTCGGCGGTGAGCGTGGCGCTGACGTGGGCCTGGAGGTAGGCCTGCCTGAGGCCCTCGCGGGCCCGGCTGGCGAGCACGCGTGTGCCGTTGGCGTCGAGTCCGAACAGCGTGGCGACCTCGCTGGGCGACTCGTCCTCGATCTCGGTGTGCCACAGCACGGCCTGCCAGCGCTCCGGCAGTGACCGGAAGGCACGCATGGCCATGGACTGCTCGGCTTCGTGCATCGCCCGTACGTCTGCGCCGAGTTCGAGCGTGTCGTCGTCGGACACGTCGGATCCGCGTGCGGACTGGGCGGCGAACACGGCGAAGTCGTCGACGAGTTGCTCGCGCCGAGCCGACCGCGTCCAGGAGGCGGCGACGCGTCGGACGGAGGTGAGCAGATACGCGCGCACCGCGTGCGCGGGCCCCGCGCCGCCGCGTACCGCCTGGAGCATGCGGGCGAAGACCTCGGCGGTCAGGTCCTCCGCGGTGTGGGCGTCCCGGCAGCAGGTGCGGGCATACCGGCGCACGGCCTGCGCATGGCGCCGGTACAGCTCCTCGTACGCCGTGTCGTCGCCCGCGCGCATGCGGTCGATGAGGTCGGCGTCGGACGGCGGCATCTCGCGCGGCGGCGGCAGGACGCTGTCCTCGTGCCAGTCGCGCTGGGCCGGGACCGAGCCCACGGCGGGGTGCCCGCCCGGCGGCATGCTCACGCGTCCGCCCTGGCTCGGCACCTTCGGCGGCACCGGGCCGCCGGCCGTGGCGTCGCCGCTCCCGCCGCCGCTCGACTCGTCCCGCCCGTCACCGCTCATCGCGGAAAGCCCCCGCCAGCCGCCCAACCCGTCCAGACCACCGGGTCAGCGTGCCATATTGGCATTTGGTCAGAACCCCATAGTTCGGACCATCACTCATCCGTGGGGACGTGTCGCACGGCAGTACTGGCCGCCACTCATTTGGGGGAAGGCTCCTCTTTCGCTCCGCGCGGCTCCGGGCGGCTCCGGACGGGGAGGGCTCCCTGTTCTCGCTGCGGCGGGGCAGCCTCCCCTGCTCGCTGTGGGCGGGAAGGCTCGCTCCCCTTATCCGCGCAGGGCCCGGACGTCTTTCCGCCTATCCGCGCAGGGCCCGGACGTCCCGCCCGAGCCCTGGGGCCACCCGGCCCGGGCCTGTTCGCCCCGAGCCGCGGGCCCCGAGCCCCGGTGGCTCACGCCGGTCGCGAGCGCAGCCCCTCCAGCAGAATGTCCAGCAGCCGGGCCGACGCGGCCGCCTGCTGAGCGGCGTCCGGCAGTGAGGGCGCGGCCGTGGCGATCACCAGCAGCACGTCCGACACCGACACGTCCGGCCGCAGCTCACCGGCCGCACGCGCCCGGTCCACGAGCTGGCCCACGACCTCGAGCAGCGCCGACGTCCCGGCGTCGTCCTCGGCCCCGACCGCCGGTACGGAGGCGACCGCCACGGGCTGGTCCGGCACCAGCCGCAGCTCCGTCGTGCCCGGCTGGGTCCGCTGCTGCGGCACCCGAGGGCCTCCGGCACCGTCCTCGACCGAGACCCGCAGCACCTGCGGCGGCAGCAGCCGCCCGGCGCCGGAGGCCACCGACGTCCGCAGGAAGCGCGACAGCGCCGACCACGGCTCGTCCTCCTGCCCGAGCGCCGCACGCGCCTGGTCGGTCAGCCGGGAGGTCTCCTCCTCGGCTATCCGCCGCACCAGGACGTCCTTGCTCGGGAACCGCCGGTACACCGTGCCCACACCGACGCGCGCACGCCGCGCCACGTCCTCCATCGGCGCGCCGTACCCCAGCTCACCGAAGACCTCGCGCGCCGCACGCAGCACGTGCTCCAGATTGCGCTGTGCGTCCACACGCAGCGGCGTCGTCCGCGACGTGTCGCGTCCGTTGCCCGCCGCGCTCATCGTCATGCCGCCCGCCGCGAGTGCGGACGCGGGCGACCAATGAGAGTCCTGAACATGCATAAGCATTCCCCCGGTAATGACGTCTCCCCCCGGAGACACTCCCCGCCATTCGATACCGGAGCGGAGGGAACGGCCCGGTCCCGCGGCCCGCCCGTCGCGGACCCCGGTGAGCACATCCCCCTACACCCCGTCGACACACGAACATAGTTGAGAGGGAGTCAATTCAGAAGGGGCAGGTTCCGCACGGAGCGCCCACCGATCGGAGTACGGGCCGCATACGTCCCGAATGTGCCCCCGCGCGCCCCCTACACCACCCCTCCTGACCTGCATGTATGTGCAGAAGGTCGGTATTCCGGCCAACTCCGCGCGCTCTCCCGCTCCGGTCACACAATTCGTCGAGGCTGTGGACAAACGCAAGCGACGGGTGCGTCATGGGATGGTGAAGGAACGTGCGCGCATTCTCGTTGTCGGTGGCGGCTACGTCGGGATGTACACGGCCCTGCGCCTGCAGCGCAGACTGAAACGGGAACTGGACCGGGGCGAGGCCGAGATCACCGTCGTCACCCCCGACCCGTACATGACCTATCAGCCGTTCCTCCCCGAGGCCGCCGCCGGCGCGATCTCCCCGCGCCACGTCGTCGTACCGCTGCGCCGCGTCCTCGGCCGGTGCCGGATCCTGATCGGCGAGGTCACCGCCGTCGACCACGCCGAACGCACCGCCACCGTCACCACCCTCGCCACCGAGGAGGAGGGCACGGGAGGACAGCGGCTCTCCTACGACCACCTCGTCCTCGCCCCCGGTTCCGTCTCGCGCACCCTGCCGGTCCCCGGCCTCGCCGACCACGGCATCGGCTTCAAGACCGTCGAGGAGGCCATCGGCCTGCGCAACCACGTCATCGAGCAGATGGACATCGCCTCCTCCACCCGTGACCCCGCGATCCGCGACGCGGCCCTCACCTTCGTCTTCGTCGGTGGCGGCTTCGCGGGCGTGGAGGCACTCGGCGAACTGGAGGACATGGCCCGCTACGCCGCGCGGTACTACCACAACGTCCAGCCCGAGGACATGAAGTGGATCCTCGTCGAGGCCTCGGACCGGATCCTGCCCGAGGTCGGCGAGGAGATGGGCCGCTACACCGTCACCGAGCTGCGCCGCCGCAACATCGACGTGCGCCTGGAGACCCGCCTCGAATCCTGCGCCGACCGGGTCGCCGTCCTCAGCGACGGCGCCCGCTTCCCCACCCGTACGGTCGTCTGGACGGCCGGCGTGAAGCCCCACCCGGTGCTCGCCGCCACCGACCTGCCCCGCAACGGCCGTGGACGCCTCACCTGCACGTCGGAGCTGTCGGTCGACGGCACCACGCACGCGTGGGCCGCGGGAGACGCGGCCGCCGTCCCCGACGTCACCGCCGAGGAGCAGGGCCGCGAGTGCGCCCCCAACGCCCAGCACGCCGTCCGCCAGGCCAAGGTCCTCGCCGACAACATCGTCCACTCCCTGCGCGGCGAACCCCTCGAGACGTACGAACACGCCTACGTCGGCTCGGTCGCCTCCCTGGGCCTGCACAAGGGCGTCGCCCATGTGTACGGGCGCAAGCTCAAGGGCTACCCCGCCTGGTTCATGCACCGGGCCTACCACCTCAGCCGCGTGCCCACCTTCAACCGCAAGGCGCGCGTGCTCGCCGAATGGGCGCTGGCCGGCCTGTTCAAACGGGAGATCGTCTCCCTGGGTTCACTCGAACACCCCCGGGCGGAGTTCGAACTCGCGGCCGGTGGAAAGCCTTCTCTGGACCCCCCGCACAACCCGAAGGGGTCGTCCTGACCGGACCCAGGAACTCCATCGGCCGGCCCGGCGTCTGACGGATGTCGGTCCGGTCCGCGCACTGCCAGACTGGTCCACCACCGCGGGCATGCCACCACTCGCCCCGGTGCGGGCCCCCCGGGGCCCCGGCCGGTTCCGGTGCCGGCCGCCGACCACTACACGAGGCAAGGATTCGTGAACTTCACGCGCTGGAGCGCCCGGCTCCCCGGAACGCAGCGCCGCGCGGCAGCGCGGACCGAGCAGACGGCCTCCCCGGACCGGCGGGGGGAAAGCTCCGTACCCGCCGCCCGTGCCGAACGACCGACCGACGAGTCGCCCTCCGTACCCGCCGTCGACGACCTGCGGGTGCGTGAGGTCCTCGACCGCGTCCCGTCCCTTGTCGCCCTGGTCCACGGCCCCGACCACCGCATCGCCTACGTCAACGACGCCTACACGACCGCCTTCGGCGTACGCCCTCTGGGCGAACGCGCCCGCGAGGCGCTCCCCGAGCTGGACGCCCTCGGCCTGTTCCCCCTCCTGGACCAGGTCCAGCGCAGCGGCAAACCGCGCACGGTCAAGTCCCGCAAGGCCCCCGACGGCCGCTCCTACACCTTCACCTGCACCCCGGTCGCCCAGGGCGACGGCAAGGGCGGCAGTGACGGTCGCGGCGTCCTCGTCTTCGCCACCGACGTCACCGACCACGCCGAAGCCGCCGAACGCCTGCGCGCCAGCGAACGCCGCCAGCGCGAAACGGCGGTCACCCTCCAGCGCTCCCTGCTCCCCCAGGAGCTCGAAGAGCCGGACGACCTGCGCATCGCCGCCACGTACCACCCCGGCGGCACCGAAGCCGCGGTCGGCGGCGACTGGTACGACGTCATCACCCTGGGCGGCGGCCGCACGGCCCTGGTCATCGGCGACGTCATGGGCCGGGGCGTGCGCGCCGCGGCGGTCATGGGCCAGCTCCGCACGGCGGTCCGCGCCTACGCGCGCCTCGACCTGCCCCCGCACGAGGTGCTCCAGCTCCTCGACGGCCTGGCAGCCGAGATCGACGCCAACCAGATCGCCACGTGCGCGTACGCCATCCACGACCCGAACGAGGGCAAGCTGGTCTACTCCTCGGCCGGCCACCTGCCGATCCTCGTCCGCGACGAGAACGGCACGGTCCTGCGCGCCGACGAACCCACCGGCCCCCCGCTCGGCACCGGCGGCTGGATGCACGCCTCGGGCTCGATCCCCCTCGCCCCCGGTTCCACGGCCGTCCTCTACACGGACGGCCTGGTGGAGCGGCGCGACGCGGACCTGGACGAGGGCATCGCCGCGCTGGAACGCGCCCTGGCCGGCGCCACCGGCACCCCCCAGGTCGTCTGCGACCGCCTGGTCCGCTCCGCCGGCGTGACCCCCGACCACGACGACGACGTGGCCGTCCTGGTCCTCCAGCACCCCGCCCGCACGGGAGCGGACGGCGAGCTCTTCCGCAACGCCGCCCTGGAACTCCTGGGCGGCGTGGAAGCGGCCCCCCGCGCGCGTGCCTTCGCCTCCGGCGTCCTGACCAGCTGGCGCTTCCCCGCCGACCTGCACGACCTGGGAGTCCTGGCCACCAGCGAACTGGTCGCCAACTCCCTTCAGCACGGCACCCCTCCGATGAGACTGCGCCTGCGCCGCACGGACAGACGGCTGATCATCGAGGTCACCGACGGCGACGACCATCTCCCCAGACGCCGCCGCGCGGAACCGGGCGACGAATCGGGCCGCGGCATCGCCATCGTCGCCACGATCGCCTCGAACTGGGGCTGCCGCCGCACACCCGGCGGCGGCAAGGCGGTCTGGTGCGAGTTCGCACTGCCCCGCACCCAGACGACCTAGGGCCTGACGCAGACGCCAGGCCCTGGACGGAAACCGGGATCAGACGTCCGCGGAAACGGGCGCCCCACCCCGCGCCACGACCCGGCTCTTGCCGATCCACGGCTGATCCTGCACATCGGTCAGCTGCCGCCCCAACCGCACGGCCAGGACGGTGATCCCCAGCGAGAACACCAGGAACGCCACGATGTACGGCGCGTGCAGCGAAGCCCCCAGCGGCCCGCCCACCGCCGGCCCGACGGCCAGCGCGAGCTGCTTGACCAGGGCGAACGCGGAGTTGTACTGCCCCGCCATCCCCTCCGGCGCGAGATCCGCGACCAGCGGGGCCACGGTCGGCGACAGCATCGCCTCACCGAGCCCGAACAGCGCGTACGTCGAGACGAACGCGGCCGTGGCCATCTCCTGGCTCCCGTGCCCGAGCCCCGCGTACCCGGCGACGGCCCACGCCACGGCCCAGATCAGCCCGACAGCGGCGATCACCCGCGACCGCCGCCGCCGCTCCACGAACCGCAGCACGGCGAACTGCGCGACGACGATCATCAGCGTGTTGGCGGCGAGCGCGGTCCCCAGCGCGGACGTGGAGATCCCTGCGGCCTCGACCCCGTACGCACTGAGCCCCGACTCGAACTGCCCGTAGCAGGCGAAGAACAGCACGAAGCCCAGCACGCACAGCTGCACCATGGCCCGATTGCCCATCAGCTGCTTCCAGCTGCCCCGGCCCGGCGCCTGGGGAGCGCCCTCGATCCGCGGCGCGTGCGGCAGCCGCACGGTCACCATCACCACGACCAGCAGCAGGAACGTCGCCGCCTCGATCGCGAAGAGCAGGGTGAAGGAGGCGGCGCTGGTGGTGTCGACCAGATGCCCGCCTATCAGGCCACCGACGCCGAGCCCCAGGTTCTGCAGGAAGAACTGCATGGCGAAGGCACGCGACCGCGTGTCCGCCGACGAGCAGTCGACGATCATCGTCGCGAGCGCCGGCTGCATCACGGCCTGCCCGGCCCCCAGCAAGGACGCCGACACCAGCACCGCCGCCGCGCTGCTCGCGATCCCCAGACTGAGCGCGCCCACAGCGGCGGTGACCAGGGCGGTGAGCAACACAGGCAGCGGACCCCGCCGGACGATGGCCCGCCCGGCGAACGGCAGCACGACCAGCGCTGCCACGGCGAAGACGGCGAGTACGAGACCCGCCGTCATGGCCCCCAGCCCTCGCACCTGCGCCACATAGACGTACAGGTACGGGACCGTGAAGCCGAGCCCGAACGCGCTGAGTGCGTTGCCCACGTGAATGCGGCGCATCGCTGCGCCCATCGCCCTGGTCACGTTCACCTCTCTCACAAGTTAGGAGTGAAGACTTCGAAGCTAAAGTTCGAAGCTAAAGAGTACATACCCAAGGACTTCAAGGCAAAGAACGCCCGTGCGATACTGCGCACATGGGTGACACCCCCGGCCCCAGCGAGCCGACCCTCGAAGAGCAGATCGCCGCGTACCAGCGCGAGTTCCAGGACCTCGACCCCCAGGTCGAGCAGATCGTCTCGGCCCTCTCCCGCCTGAACCGCCGCATGAACGTCGCCTACGGCCGCCAGACCTCGACCCTCGGCATCAGCAACACGGAGTGGGAGGTCCTCAAGGCCCTCGTCCTCTCCGGCGCTCCCTACCGACTGGGCCCCAGCGACCTCGCCAAGCGCCTCGGTCTCACCCCGGCCGCGATGACTCACCGGATCGACCGCATGGTCGCCGAATCTCTGGTGACCCGTGAGCGAGACGAGTCCAACCGCGTACGAGTCATCGTGGAGCTGACGTCCGAGGGGCGAGAGAAGTGGCTGGAGGCGATGCGCCTGGCGTCGGTCTTCGAGGAGGACCTGCTCCAGGACCTGACCCCCGACGAGCGCACGGCGCTGGGCGAAGTGCTCACGCGCCTACTGCGACGGGTCGAGGACGCCCAGCCGGACGCCGGCGGACGCCTCACCGACCTGGACTGAAGCCAGGGACGAAAAGATCTTGACAGGGGCCGCTTGACAGCCCCCTGGCTGATCCGTAGAGTTCTTCGGGTTGCCGCGGAGCCGTAACGGTTCTTCGGCAGCACTTCCGCCGCAGCAGCGGCACCCAAACCACCAGCTCGACCTCCCGACAGGGTTGATTTCGGCACGCCCGAATTCAATTTGAATTGGGACTCGACGACCGATCGACTCCACGCCGGCTTCGATTTGGGAATCGCCGAGAGGGCGCGCTAAGGTTAGGGACGTCGGAACGGCCCAACAGCCGCGAAGACAAACCCCGCTGACCGGGGATCAGGCCCGAAAGGATCTGATAGAGTCGGAACCGCCGGAAAGGGAAACGCGGAAGCGGGAACCTGGAAAGCACCGAGGAAATCGGGTCGGAAAGATCTGATAGAGTCGGAAACGCAAGACCGAAGGGAAGCCCGGAGGAAAGCCCGAGAGGGTGAGTACAAAGGAAGCGACCGTTCCTTGAGAACTCAACAGCGTGCCAAAAGTCAACGCCAG
>NZ_JACHCX010000002.1:591353-612323 GCF_014207295.1 Streptomyces sp. AK010 | reverse complement strand
CTTGCGTTTCCGACTCTATCAGATCTTTCCGACCCGATTTCCTCGGTGCTTTCCAGGTTCCCGCTTCCGCGTTTCCCTTTCCGGCGGTTCCGACTTTATCAGAAGTTTCGGGCCGGATTGACCGGCCGTTCGTTTCCGAATCATCGGGAGAGGCTTCATTGAAATCGGCGTTTCAAGAAGCAGATAGACGTTCACTCTCGCTGGTCTGGGACTAGAGCCCATCTCCAGACAACTGTTCAAATCTACCTCCCCTCACTTGCCGTGTCAACGGCTCCTGTGGGGCGAAGAGGACACTAGCAGCTGAACAGCGGTGGTTGCACATCCGGCGGTCAGGCGAACGATCAGGCCGCTGTGGGGACGGTCGCACTGCGTTCCGTTGCCTCGACGTCGCCGGTCTCTCCCGCGCGAGCGGCACGGCCGCCCAGGACGTAGACGTAGGCCAGGAAAGACGCTTCGGCGGCGACCCCGATGGTGATGCGGGCCCAGGTGGGGAGGCCGGACGGGGTGACGAAGCCTTCGATGGCGCCGGAGACGAAGAGGACGAGGGCGAGACCCATGGCCATGCCTATGGCGGCTCGGCCCTCTTCCGCCAGAGCCGTGCGCCGCGTACGGGGGCCGGGGTCGATGAGCGTCCAGCCCAGGCGCAGGCCGGTGCCGGCCGCGACGAAGACGGCGGTCAGTTCGAGGAGGCCGTGAGGGAGGACCAGGCCCAGGAACGTGTCGAGGCGGCCGACCGAGGACATCAGGCCGATGCCGACGCCGAGGTTGAGCATGTTCTGGAAGAGGATCCAGAGGACCGGCAGCCCCAGGAACACCCCCAGGATGAGGCACAGGGCGGCGGCCCAGGCGTTGTTCGTCCAGACCTGGGCGGCGAAGCTGGCAGCCGGGTGGCTGGAGTAGTACGTCTCGTACTGGCCGCCCGGGCGGGTGAGCTCGCGGAGTTCACTGGGGGCCGCGATGGAGGCCTGGACTTCGGGGTGCGTGCCGATCCACCAGCCGAGGAGGGCGGCGACGGCCGTCGACAGGAGCGCCGTGGGCACCCACCAGTGGCGTGCCTTGTAGACGGCAGCTGGGAAGCCGTGGGCCAGGAAGCGGGTGACATCTCGCCAGGAGGCGCGTCGGGTGCCTGTCACGGCATTGCGCGCGCGTGCCACGAGTTGGCTCAGCCGTCCGGTCAGTTGCGGGTCCGGGGCGCTGGACTGGATCAGGGAGAGGTGCGTCGCCGTGCGCTGGTAGAGGGTGACGAGTTCGTCGGCCTCGGCGCCGTTGAGGCGGCGCTGGCGGCGGAGGAGGGCTTCGAGGCGGTCCCACTCCGCTCGGTGGGCGGAGACGAAGACGTCGAGGTCCATCGGTGTGCCTGCTCCTCGGCTGGGTCGTCGGAGGCTCGTCGTGGATCAGCTTGTCGTACTGCGGTGCGATGCGCCCTCAGCTTGGCAGACTGGCCCTGTCAGGGGCAGGGCAGGGAAAGGGCGGCGGGCGTGAGTGAGCTGGTGACGGGCGAGGCTGTGGCGTTGGAGCTGCGCCCCGCGAGGCTGCCCAGCAGGGCGCTGGCCGTGCTGCTCGATCTGGTGGCGGCGATGGCGGTCTACGTCGCGGTGACCATCGTGCTGGTGACGTCCACGGCCTCGCTCGACGAGGCGGCGCAGACGGCGTTGTCGATCGCGACGTTCGTTCTCGTCCTGGTGGGCGGGCCGATCGCGGTGGAGACGCTCAGTCACGGGCGGTCACTGGGGAAGCTGGCGTGCGGGCTGCGTGTCGTACGGGACGACGGGGGTCCGATCCGTTTCCGGCATGCGCTGGTGAGGGGCTTGATCGCGGTGATCGAGATCCTTATGACCTTCGGGGTCGTCGCCTGCATCGCCTCGTTCGTGTCGGCGCGTGGGCGTCGGCTGGGGGATGTGTTCGCGGGGACGCTCGTCGTGCGGGAGCGGATTCCGGTCACGCGGACCGGTTTCGTGCCGCCTCCTCCGCCGTGGCTGGCGGGGCGGTTCTCGGGGCTCGATCTGTCGGCGGTGCCCGACGGGCTGTGGCTCGCCGTCCGGCAGTACCTGACGCGCATGCAGCAGCTGGATCCGCAGGTGGGCTGGTCGATGGCGGAGCGGCTGGCGTCGGATCTGGCGGAGCGTACGGGGGCTCCGGTGCCGCAGGGTGTGCCGCCGGCGGCGTATCTGGCGGCCGTCGTGCAGGAACGGCAGGCGCGGGAGGCCCGGCGCGCTTTCGGAGGCGAGGCGGCCCGGGCGGCCACGGCCGCCGCGGTCCCGGCGACGAACGGATCAGCGGCCTCGCCCGAGGCTCGTGGCGGGACCCCCGCTGTCTACGGACCACCGGTCGGAACGCCTGAGGCAGTCTCCGAGCCGACCGCTGTGGAGCGGGCCTCGGAGTCACCGGGGGGCTCGGCGGGAGATCGACCCGGCACCGGGTTCGTGCCTCCGGCCTAGTGGGGGAATCCGGGGCCCGCCGATCGTGCGTGGCTGTCTGTTCAGGGGAACACCGACGGCGGTGACTCCAGGTCTTCGAGCTCGATGCCGGGGGCCGCGAGGACCACGTCCCCGGCGATGTGCACAGTGTGCTGCTCGCCCGTGTCCAGCGCTGTGACCTGGTATTCGTCCACGGCCAGGGGGCCGTTGTCAGTGGCGTGTGTTTCGCTCTTCACCAAGGCCCAGGACTGGTCCACGGTGCGTGGGGCGAGGACCGGATCCGTGAAGGCGACGAGGCGTACGCGGGTGGCGGCCGCGGAGGGGGTGAGGCGCAGGAGTCGGGCGGTGGCGACGAGGAATGCCGGGGAGGTGCCGGCGAAGGCGTGGGCGCGCACATTGCCTTCGGTGGCGTCGGTCCCGGTGGGGTCGGTGCGGACCCAGGTCACCCCGTCGAGGGCGGCGCCCCGGACCTGCCAGGCGGCAGCGTGGAGTTCGAGGCGGATGGGGCGGCCCAGTTCGTCGAGGGTGAGATCGACGGAGCCGTGGTGATCGCCTGCGGGGGTGGTCAGCTGGGAGACGTAGCGCCAGCCGGAGGGGCCGGGGGCGCACTGGAAGTGTTCTTCTGCGAGGGGGGTGTGATCGTGCGGATCGTGGAGCGAATAGCGGCCGCGGGGCATGGGGGTCCTGGGTCTTGACGGGCTGGGCCGGTCGTCGCCGGCCCGTCGAACGGGGCAGGCCCCCGGCACGGGGGTGCGGGGGCCTGCCTCGGAGATCCGACCGGCTGCGAACGCGGCAGCGGTGCTGCTCGGCTCAGTAGCGGTAGTGGTCCGGCTTGAACGGGCCCTCGACCTGCACGCCGATGTACTCGGCCTGCTCGGGGCGCAGCGTCGTCAGCTTCACGCCGAGCGCGTCGAGGTGGAGGCGGGCGACCTTCTCGTCGAGGTGCTTGGGCAGCACGTAGACGCCGGTCGGGTACTCGTCGGGCTTGGTGAACAGCTCGATCTGGGCCAGGGTCTGGTCCGCGAAGGAGTTGGACATCACGAACGACGGGTGGCCGGTGGCGTTGCCCAGGTTCAGCAGGCGGCCCTCGGACAGGACGATGATCACCTTGCCGTCGGGGAAGGTCCAGGTGTGGACCTGCGGCTTGACCTCGTCCTTGACGATGCCGGGGATCTTGGCGAGGCCGGCCATGTCGATCTCGTTGTCGAAGTGGCCGATGTTTCCGACGATGGCCTGGTGCTTCATCTTGGCCATGTCCGAGGCCATGATGATGTCCTTGTTGCCGGTCGTGGTGATGAAGATGTCGGCCGTCTCGACGACGTCTTCCAGGGTCGCGACCTGGTAGCCGTCCATCGCGGCCTGGAGGGCGCAGATCGGGTCGATCTCGGTGACGATCACGCGGGCGCCCTGACCGCGCAGGGACTCCGCGCAGCCCTTGCCGACGTCGCCGTAGCCGAAGACGACCGCGGTCTTGCCGCCGATGAGGACGTCGGTGGCGCGGTTGATGCCGTCGATGAGCGAGTGGCGGCAGCCGTACTTGTTGTCGAACTTCGACTTGGTGACGGCGTCGTTGACGTTGATCGCCGGGAACAGGAGGACGCCGTCGCGCTGCATCTCGTACAGGCGGTGGACGCCGGTCGTGGTCTCCTCGGTGACGCCGCGGATCTCCGAGGCCAGCTGGGTCCACTTCTGGGGGTTCTCGCCCAGGGTGCGGGTCAGCAGTTCGAGGATGACGCGGTGCTCGTCGGACTCGGCGGTGTCGGGCGAGGGGACCTTGCCGTCCTTCTCGTACTCGACGCCCTTGTGGACGAGGAGGGTGGCGTCGCCGCCGTCGTCCAGGATCATGTTGGGGCCGCCGGTGGGGCTGTCCGGCCAGGTCAGCGCCTGCTCGGTGCACCACCAGTACTCGTCCAGGGTCTCGCCCTTCCAGGCGAAGACGGGGACGCCCTGGGGGTTGTCCACGGTGCCGTTCGGGCCGACGGCGATGGCGGCGGCCGCGTGGTCCTGGGTGGAGAAGATGTTGCAGGAGGCCCAGCGGACCTGCGCGCCGAGGGCGACCAGGGTCTCGATGAGCACGGCGGTCTGCACGGTCATGTGCAGGGAGCCGGTGACACGGGCGCCGGCCAGGGGCTGCGCCTCGGCGTACTCCTTGCGGATCGCCATCAGGCCCGGCATCTCGTGCTCGGCGAGGGTGATCTCCTTGCGGCCGAACGCGGCCAGGGAGAGGTCGGCGACCTTGAAGTCCTGTCGGTTCTCGACAGTCGTCATTGCGAGCTGCTCCTCGGGGTTGGGGCGAGGTGGGTACGGCTGGTCTGCGCGGCGGCGGACACAGGGGTGCCCGAAGGAGGACACAGGCATGCCCGCGCATGCGCAGCGCAGTCCGTCGGAGGCCCTCTCTCCCTCGGCCGGTCCGCGGAGGGACCGCCCGACCGCCATCAGCAGCGACGTCTGGCTCCGTCCCAAGCTACACCGGGAGTCGCGCCCGCCCCCAGTCCGCCTCCGAACGGATCCCGCCATGGAGGCGGTGTCGGGCACGAGGCACCGGTCTCTTCGGGAGCGCGGCAGGTGGGGTCGGCGGTGTGTGTGGTCGAGGGACGGGAGCGATGACAGGACATCAACGAAGGCGGCGGCAGGAGGTGTCGAAGCGGGATGAGCAGGGATCTTCTTGCCTTTGCGTCTGGAGCGAGGTGGTGCAGGATGCCCGGGAGGTTCCGAACGGCTGATCGATCCTGCGGGGCGTCCGGGACGCCGATTCCGCATGACAAAGGCGTCAGTGCCGTTCTGCTCGGCGCGATTCTGGGGCTCATGATCGCGTTCGACATGGGCGGGCCGGTCAACAGGACGGCGTTCCTGTTCGGGGCCGGCCTCATCGCGACCGGCAATCAGACGGTCATGGGCATGTGCGAGGAGCGCATGTCCGGCAAGGGACGGGGTCCGGGAGGTCGGCTCGTCGTGCTGGGCGACCATCGCGCGAACACCCGTGCCGCGCGGGCCCTCCTCGACGACCGGGGCGGGACACTGCCGGAGTCGGTGATCCGGGGACGCGCGATGACCACAGCGTGCCCATGGTGCTCGGGTCGGCGATGGTGCTCGGTGCGCCTGGCGGTGCCGACGGGGGTGGGACCGGGGATCGCCGCCGTGGCCGTACGGCGACAGGCGCGGAGCGCGACGGCGTTCCCGCCGCCGTGGGCCGTGCGGATCTGAGGATCCTGGCCTCGGGGGCACGAACCTGTGAACCCGGCCGCGGGCGAAGCCCCTGTGACGCCTCCGGGGCCCGCCGACGTGGTTCGGCGGGCCCCAGGGGCGTTCGTGCGGTGCCTCCGGCAGACGTCAGTGTCCGGCGTCGCTCGGCGTGGGCCCCCCGGGCGTGGCCTCGGGGTCGGGGCCCTTGGCGGCTTCGCGCTCGCTGTAGATGTCCGGCTCGAGGTAGATCACGCGGGCGATCGGGACGGCGTCGCGGATGCGGGCCTCGGCGGCGTCGATGGCGGCGGCGATCTCGGTGGCCGTGTCGTCGTGCCGGACGGCGATCTTGGCGGCGACGAGGAGTTCCTCGGGCCCGAGGTGGAGGGTGCGCATGTGGATGACGCGGGTGACGGTGTCGCCGTCGACGACGGCGGCCTCGATCTTCCGGGTCTCCTCGAGGCCGGCGGACTCGCCGAGCAGCAGGGACTTGGTCTCGGCGGCCAGGACCAGGGCGATCAGGATGAGCAGGATGCCGATGCAGAGGGTGCCGATGCCGTCCCAGACGCTCTCGCCGGTGAGGAGGGCGAGTCCGACGCCGCCGAGGGCGAGGACCAAGCCGACGAGGGCGCCGAGGTCCTCCAGGAGAACGACCGGGAGCTCGGGGGCCTTGGCGTGGCGGACGAACTCCTTCCAGGAGCGCTTGCCCCGCAGGACGTTGGACTCCTTGATGGCCGTGCGGAAGGAGAAGGCCTCGGCGATGATCGCGAAGACCAGGACGCCGACCGGCCAGTACCAGTTTGTCAGCTCGTGCGGGTGCCTGATCTTCTCGTAGCCCTCGTAGAGGGCGAACATGCCACCGACCGAGAAGAGGACGATGGAGACGAGGAAGGCGTAGATGTAGCGCTCGCGGCCGTAGCCGAAGGGGTGTTCCGGGGTGGCCTCGCGCTTGGCCTTCTTGCCGCCGACCAGGAGCAGTGCCTGGTTGCCGGAGTCGGCGAGGGAGTGGACGGACTCGGCGAGCATCGATGACGAGCCGCTGAAGAGGAACGCCACGAACTTCGCTACCGCGATGGCGAGGTTGGCGGCCAGTGCCGCCACGATCGCCTTGGTTCCGCCTGACGCGCTCATATGTCCGCGTTGTCCCTTCGTACGCCGTTCCTGGGCCCGGGCGCCCGCCCTTGGTGCGCGCCCGTGGCTTTGCCCGTGCTTGACGGTGGGCCATTGTTGCAGCCCGCCGCGACAGCGGTGAGTCAGGTCACCGGCCCGGGGCCGTCGAAACGGTCAGGCGATGACGGTGGCCCGGAAAAGCGTTCCCGTTCCGGACACTTCGGCCTTTTCTCCGGCCGGGACGAAGACCGACTCGCCGGGGGTCAGGTCGTGTTCGCCGGCCCGGACGGTGCCGGCCGTGCAGAGCAGGATCTGCGGGGTCGGGCGGGTGAGGTCGTGGGCGGCGCCCGCCTCGGGGAGGACGTAGCGGGAGAGGCGGAACTCGTCGATGGGGGTCTCGTAGACCTCCTCGCCGTCCGGGGAGGCCTCGGGGCGCAGGACGCCGGGGTCGCTGGGGAGGAAGCGGACGATGCGCAGGAGTTCGGGGACGTCGACGTGCTTGGGGGTCAGGCCGCAGCGCAGGACGTTGTCGGAGTTGGCCATGATCTCGACGCCGAGGCCGTCGAGGTAGGCGTGCGGCACGCCGGCGCCCAGGTAGAGGGCCTCGCCGGGCTGGAGCCGGACGTGGTTGAGCAGCATCGCGGCGATGACGCCGGGGTCGCCCGGGTAGTGGTGGGCGATGTCGGCGTAGGGAGCGTAGGCGCCGCCGAGGCGGTCGCAGGCGGCGGCCGCCTCCGCGACGGTGCGGGACATCTCGTCGGGGTCGGCGGTGAGGATCGCCGTGAGAACCTCGCGCAGGGCGGCGTCCTCGGGGTGGGCGTGCAGCAGGTCGACGTAGGGCTTGAGGGAGTCGACGCCGAGGTCGTCGAGGAGGGCCGCGGCCTCCAGCGGGTCGCGGAAGCCGCACAGGCCGTCGAACTCGGTGAGGGCGCAGATCAGTTCGGGCTTGTGGTTGGCGTCCTTGTAGTTGCGGTGCGGGGCGTCCACGGGGATACCGCGCCGCTCCTCGTCCGCGTAGCCCTCCTTGGCCTGCGCGAGGTCGGGGTGGACCTGGAGGGACAGCGGGGCGCCCGCGGCGAGGATCTTGAGGAGGAAGGGCAGCCGGGGGCCGAACCTGGCGACGGCGGCGGGCCCGAGTTCCTTCTCGGGGTCGGCGTCGACGACCTCGACGAGCGTGCCCCGGTCGGTGCGCGAGGGTGCGCCCGGGTGGGCGCCCATCCACATCTCTGCCTGCGGCTCACCGGTCGGCTCGACGCCGAGCAGCTGCGGGATGGCGGTCGGGGAACCCCAGGCGTAGGGGCGGACGGTGTTGTCGAGGCGGTCCATGGCGTTCTCTCTGGGTGTGCGGGGTGCGGGCGCGTCAGGCTGTCCCCGGCAAGATCAGGCCCTCGAAGCGAGCGCCAGGTAAACCGCGGCGAAATCCGTGATGGCGATCAGTTCCGCGAGGGTCTCCAGTTCGCCGCCGGCCTCCGGTTCGAGCTCGCTGATCGGTGTGTCGTGGCTGAGGGCGAGTTCGCGGGCGCCGGGGGCGGCGGTGAGGCCGCCGATGGGGCGGTCGCGGAGCAGGACCACGCGCGCGTGCAGGGCGGGCGGTTCCTCGACGCGGTCGCGGAAGAAGTCGTCGGGGTCGGCGCTGGCGGCCAGCGGGCCGGCGAGCAGGGCGCCGTGGGCGGCGAGCGCCTCGGGGAGTTCGGCGACGACCGCGGGGGTGCCGGACAGTTCGGCGAGGGCAGCGGCGAAGCGGCGGCCGGCCGGGCCTGCCGAGACGCCCTCGGTCCAGACGACCGGGAGCGCGTCGGACAGTTCGGCGGCCAGGGTCTTGGCGGCGTTGCTGTACGTGGCGATGGCCGGGCCGCAGCGTTCGGCGACGAGGTCGAGGCGGTCGGCGACCTTGCCGATCGCGTCCGGCGGGGCGGCGAGCACGCCCGTGCGGTCCAGGAGCGCGAGGAGCGGGGTGAGCAGGGCCCACAGGACGCCGGGGGCCGACGCGGCGAGGGGCTCCTCCTGGTCGTACGGGGCGGTCGCCACGGGGACGAACAGGCCGTGCACACCGGCCAGGGCGTCGGCGAGCGGCGTACGGGCGGGAGCCACGGCCACGACGGTGCAGCCCCGGCGGTAGGCCTGCTCGGCGAGCAGGGACAGGCCGGGTTCGGTGCCGTCCGGAGTGGTGATCAGCAGGAGGTCCACGGAGCCGACCCAGCCGGGCAGTTCCCACCGCAGGGCGCCCGCGGCGGGGGCGACGCCGGTGGGGGCGAGGCGGATGACCGGGCTGCCGGCGCCGGCGAGCGTGCCGATGAGGTCGGCGGCGTGGGTGGCGGCGGCACCGGGGCCGGCGATGAGCACCGCCCGGGGGCGGCCGTCCGGCTTGATGTCGTTGACGCCCGCCTCGGCGGCATGGCGGGCCGCGGTACGGACGCGGGCGCCGGCTTCTGCGGCGCCGCGGAGCAGTCCGCGGTGGTCGGCCTCGGCGAGGCCCTCCGGGGAGTCGAGCAGCGATTCGTCGAGCATGGGCGGCAGCTTCCCATCGCCGGGGTCCGTTGTCAGGGTGTCCTGGATCGTGCCCGCTGAGCCGGGGGCTATGTGCACCGGGGTGTCGCGGGGGTGCGTGCGCCCCCGGCGGTCACGCGGGGCGGCGGGCCTCGTCGACGAGCAGGACGGGGATGCCGTCGCGGACGGGGTAGGCCAGGCCGCAGCTGGTGTCGGTGCAGATCAGCTCGGTGTCCTGCTCCGTGAGGGAGGAGTGGCAGGCCGGGCAGGCGAGGATCTCGAGGAGGCCGGATTCGAGGGGCATAGGGGTTCCTTCGAGGTGCGGGCGCTTGGGGTCGTGCCTGGTCAGATTACCGCCGGTGGGGGCGGGGCCTCAGCCCCTGATGATCCCCAGCACCTCGTCGCGCACCCGGGCCATCGTCTCGGCGTCCCGCGCCTCCGCGTTCAGGCGGAGCAGCGGCTCCGTGTTGGACGGGCGGACGTTGAACCACCAGTCGGCGGCGGAGACCGTGAGGCCGTCGAGCTCGTCGAGGGTGATGCCCTCGCGGCTCCCGTACGCGGAACGGATGGCTGTGAGACTGGCCTGTTGGTCGGCGACCGTGGAGTTGATCTCCCCGGAGCCGGCGTAGCGGTCGTACTGGGCGACGAGGGAGGACAGGGGGCCGTCCTGGCCGCCGAGGGCCGCGAGGACGTGCAGGGCGGCCAGCATGCCCGTGTCGGCGTTCCAGAAGTCGCGGAAGTAGTAGTGCGCGGAGTGCTCGCCGCCGAAGATCGCGCCGGTGCGGGCCATCTCGGCCTTGATGAAGGAGTGGCCCACGCGGGTGCGGACCGGGCTGCCGCCGTTCTCCTCGACCACCTCGGGGACCGACCGGGAGGTGATCAGGTTGTGGATGATCGTGCCCTTGCCGCCGTGCCGGGCCAGTTCGCGGGAGGCGACCAGGGCGGTGATCGCCGACGGGGAGACGGGCTCGCCGCGCTCGTCGACGACGAAGCAGCGGTCGGCGTCGCCGTCGAAGGCGAGGCCCAGGTCGGCGCCCTCCTCGCGGACCCGCTTCTGCAGGTCGACGAGGTTGGCGGGGTCGAGGGGGTTGGCCTCGTGGTTGGGGAAGGTGCCGTCCAGCTCGAAGTACATCGGCACCGGGGTCAGGGGCAGGCCGGCGAAGACCTCGGGGACGGTGTGCCCGCCCATGCCGTTGCCGGCGTCGACGACGACCTTCAGGGGGCGGATGGCGGTCAGGTCGACCAGGGAGCGCAGGTGGTCCGCGTAGTCCGACAACGTGTCGCGGCCGGTGATGGCGCCCGCCTTCGCGGCCGGCTCCGGGGCGCCCGACTCGCTCCAGCCCTCCACCAGTTCACGGATCTCCGTCAGGCCGGTGTCCTGGCCGACCGGGGCGGCGCCCGAGCGGCACATCTTGATGCCGTTGTACTGCGCCGGGTTGTGGGAGGCGGTGAACATGGCGCCCGGGAGGTTCAGCGCGCCCGAGGCGTAGTACAGCTGGTCCGTCGAGCAGAGGCCGATCTCCGTCACGTCGGCGCCCAGGGCGGCCGCCCCGCGTGCGAAGGCACGCGACAGGCCCGGCGAGGAGGGCCGCATGTCGTGCCCCGTCGTGATGGCGCTCGCGCCGGTGACCCGCACGAAGGCCGCCCCGAAGAGCTCGGCCAGGGACTCGTCCCACTGGTCGGGGACGACCCCGCGTACGTCGTACGCCTTCACGACCTGCGACAGATCAGCAGCCACGGCCAACCTTCCTGAAAAAGTACTGTCGGTCCGCCCAAACTACCCTCGCCCACCGACAGCGCGCCGGGCGGACGCCCGGAAGACCCCCAGCCGTAACCTCAGGTCAGGGCAGCATCCAGCCGAGGACCGGGGTGCTCTGGCCGACCACGATCAGGCACATCACCAGCAGCAGGCCCAGGCTCCACGGCAGCACCTTGCGCAGCAAGTCGCCCTCGCGGCCCGCGAGTCCCACGGCCGCGCACGCGATGGTGAGGTTCTGCGGAGAGATCATCTTGCCGAGGACGCCGCCGGAGCTGTTGGCGGCGGCCAGCAGCTCCGGCGAGAGTCCGGACTCGCGGGCGGCGGTCACCTGGAGGGCGCCGAAGAGGGCGTTGGCGGAGGTGTCCGAGCCGGACACGGCGACGCCGAACCAGCCGAGGACGGGCGACAGGAACGCGAGCCCGGCTCCGGCCGCCGCCACGAAGTGGCCGATGGTCGCCGCCTGCCCGGAGAGGTTCATGACGTAGGCGAGGGCCAGGACGGACGTCACGGTGAGGATCGCGAAGCGCAGTTCGCGGACGGTCGCGAGCCACTCTCTGACCGCCACGCGCGCGTGGACCCCGATGACGGCGGCCGTGAGGATCCCGGCGAGCAGGACGAGAGTGCCGCCGGTCGACACGACGGGCCAGCTGAAGACGTTGCCGCCGACCGGTTCGCCGTCCGGGCCGGCGACGTCCAGGAAGGGCCAGTCGAAGGTCTGGGTGGTCCGGGCGAGCCAGTCCTTGACGGGCGGGATCTGCGCGACGGAGAAGATCACGACGATCAGCGCGTAGGGGGCGTAGGCGCGCAGGACCTCGCGGGGCGGGTCCTCCTCGTCGAGTTCCTCGCTGCGGGCGCCGGTCAGCACGGAGGCGCGCACGGACTCGGCGGCGGGCACGCGCGCGCGTGGTACGGCGACCAGGGCGCCCGCACCGGCCAGGGCGGCGCCGATGTCGGCGAGTTGGGCGGAGACGTAGTTGGACGCGGCGAACTGGGCGACGGCGAAGGCGACTCCGCACGCCAGGGCGGGCACCCAGGTCTCGCGCAGGCCGCGTCGGCCGTCCACGAGCCAGACCAGCACCAGGGGCACGACGAGTGCCAGCAGCGGTGTCTGACGGCCCACCACGGATGCCACGGAGTCCAGGGGCAGTCCGGTCACCTGGGCGAGCGTGACGACCGGCGTGCCCATCGCGCCGAAGGCCACGGGCGCGGTGTTGGCGACCAGGGCGACGACGGCTGCGCGCACCGGTTCGAAGCCGAGGGCGACCAGCATCACCGCGCTGATCGCGACGGGCGCCCCGAAGCCGGCGAGCGCCTCCAGCAGCGCCCCGAAGCAGAAGGCGATGACGAGGGCCTGGATGCGCGGGTCGTCGGACAGCCGCCCGAAGGACCGGCGCAGGATGTCGAAGTGCCGGGTGCGGACGGTCATCCGGTACACCCACAGGGCGTTGACGACGATCCACAGGATGGGGAAGAGACCGAAGACGGCGCCCTGGGCGCCGCTGGAGAGGGTCTGGCCGAGCGGCATGCCGTAGGCGAGCCGGGCGACGAGGACGGCGGCGAGGAGGCCGGTCAGGCCCGCCAGGTGCGCCTTCATGCGGACGCCGCCGAGCAGGACCAGGACGACCACCAGGGGCAGGGCCGCCACCACGGCGGACAGGCCGAGTGAGCCGGCGACGGGTTCCAGTTCCTGGACGTACACGGGCGTCTCCCCGGTTTCCGTCATGCGAAAGCGATCTCTCGCAGCCTCACAACAGAATGGTCATGTCCGCGCCAAGCTGACGTCAATGGGTGCGCGCGTGGGGAAACCGAGAGCGGTCAGTTGTCGGGCGAACGCAGGACACGAAGATGGCCGCGCCGCGCGACTTCCCGCGGGTCGGGGCCACGGCCCCCGCCGCCCGCCCCGGCCGCCCGCTCCTGGGGGCGGGCCGCCTCACGCACGGCGTTCGCAAGCGCTTCCAGGTCGTCCCCGCTCGGGCGGGCCGGGGCCGAGCCGTCGAGGAGCCGGACGACCTCCCAGCCGCGCGGGGCGGTGAGGCGCTCGGAGTGCTCGGCGCACAGGTCGTAGCAGTGGGGTTCGGCGTAGGTGGCGAGCGGGCCGAGGACCGCGGTCGAGTCGGCGTAGACGTACGTCAGCGTCGCGACGGCGGGACGGCCGCAAGCGGTGCGCGAACAGCGACGTACAGGGCTCACGACGTTGGACGGTACCGCACTCTTGAGCGGGCCGCGACGACTCTCCACCAGGTCACTCCCCCGTGTCGTGCTGTGAAACACCCCACACACCCATTTGAGGGCACCTTCCTGACCTGGCAGGACAACAACGTCCGAGGTGTCGAACGATCCCTCAAGCGGTCAACAGTCGTCACAAAACTCTCAATTGCCGTGAGGTAACCAGTCTCGGCGGGATACGGATTTGAGCCCAACCTTGGCTTGAATGGTCATGTAACGACATGCCGTGCGGCGCGGCCGGAAGCCGTCCGTGCCGCCGTGCGGTGCCGGGCACAGGGACGCGGCGGGGACTACCCTTCACCAGTGATGGACAAGCCCGTAACGCCCCGTGCCGCCGCCCCCGGGCCCCGCCGTCGTGATCGCCACGGACGGGGCATGCGCGGCCCGATCGCACCGCCGCAGGTGCCGCTCGCCGCGAGCCGCGCGGAGGCGTTCGCCGATCTGGTGCAGGACTCCGTGGAGCGCCTGGAGCGGCGGTGGCCGCAACTCGCCGACATCGATTTCCTGGTCCTGGAGGTGCCGCGGCTCGAGGGGCCCGGACAGGCGTGGAACGACGAGGCGGTTCCGCTCGGCGGCACGGTCAGCGCGCGTGAGGGCCGCCCCGCGCGTGTGGTCGTCTACCGGCGGCCGGTCGAGATCCGCACCAAGGGGCGCGACGAGCGGGCGGCACTGGTGCACGAGGTCGTCGTGGAGCAGGTCGCCGAGCTGCTCGGGCTGACGCCGGAGACGGTCGATCCGCGGTACGGCGAGGACCAGGGCTAGTCACCGGCGTTGGGGCCAGGCGCGGGCTAGGCGGGACCGGAGCCGGACGGACGCCGGACGGCGGGCCCGCTCCGGCCGACGGGCCCTCCCCGATCGACAGGCCCTCCCCGGCCCGCAGCGCTACCGCTGGAGAACCGACAGGTCCTCGTCCGCCTCCGGCACCGCCACCGTGCCCCGGTCGTCCGGCAGTGTCTGCACGGTGAAGGCGGGGACGCCGTCCTCGCTCGCCGTCAGGGTGCGGGCCCCGTAGACCGGGCCGCCGGACACCGTCTCGACCGTGAGCGCGTAGGTGCCCTTCAGGCCGCCGGGGGCCGGGGGCTCGATGTCCTGGGTCGTGCCGGCCTTGATCGTGTACGTCTTCGACACCGGAGTGCCGCCCTCGCTGCCGGCCGAGGCCGTGACCTTGACCGTGGCGGCGGCGCCGGGGGCCGTCAGGGACAGGGTGCTGCCCTTGCCGCTGTTGTCGGCGGACGTCGCGCGCGTGCCGACGGGGCGGGTGGCCGGGATGAACCCCGTCTCCTGCTTGTCGCCCTTGCCGCGTACGACCCGCAGGGCCGCCACGACCGGCACGGACCGGTCCGTCGGGGTCAGCACCAGGGAGCCCGCCTCGCCGCGGGTGACGTCGCCCAGGTCGACGGCGGCGGTCATGCCGCCCTTGACGTGCACCGTCTCGTGCCCGGCCGGGGTGATCAGCCCGGAGGGGGAGGCCAGGCGCACCTTCAGGTCCGCGTCGGCGTCGCCGGGGGTGAGGGCGATCAGGCGCACGGACGTGGCGTCCTTGGGGATGCCGGGCAGGACCAGGCTGCCCGACGGGTCCGCGGACGCGGCCAGCCAGTCGCCGCCGAGCTTGTCGTCCAGGGCCTGCACGGCGGCGCCGACGCGTCCGCTGCGGACGTTGACGTGCACCGTGAGGTCGGTCTGCCGCTCGCCGGTGAGGGTGGACAGCAGGACCGGCTCGCTGGAGTGCGGCGGGACCGTGATGCCCTCCCCCACCGCGGACTTCAGGGCGCCGTCCTTGCCGTAGAGCTCGATGTCGACCACTGCGGCCGAGTCGTCGGGGTTCGTCAGGTGGACGTAGTCGGTGCGGTCGGCGTCCGTGCTGGCGCCCGGGAACCAGAAGTCGGTGTCCGGGGCGGTGCAGTTGACGCCCTGGAGGCCGCGTCCGGTCCCCGCGGCGACCTCGGTCGTCTCCTGGACGGTCCAGCCGGGCGCGAACCTGCCGTCCGCGGTGCCGACGAGGGCGGGTGCGTCGCCGCCGGAGCTGTCGCCGGTGACCGGTTTGCCGGGCTCCTTGGGAGTCAGCACGGGGTTCGCGGGCTTGTCCTCGCCGGACTTCCCGCCGTCCTTGCCCTTGCCGTCGCCCTTGTCCTCGCCGCCGGCCGGGGCGTCGGCCGACGCCTCGTCGGCCTCGCGGAGTTCGGCCTTGCCGCCGCTCCCGGTGCCCTTCGTGACGGGCGTGAAGGAGGTGTAGGACGTCTCGGCGAGGTCGGACGTACTTGGCGCCGGGCACAGCAGGCTCGTGCGCTCCACGGGCAGTTGGGCGGCCGCCTCGGCGGCGGTGTCCGTGCCCGGGGCGTCCGGGGCGGACAGCGCGGCGAAGCCGGTGACGGCGGCGAGCGCGGTCGCGCCGGCGATCAGGGACAGGGTGGTGCGGTTCACTGCTGGCTCCCGTCGGGACGCTCACTGCCCGTGCCGTGGGGGTGGTGCTGCGCCGGGTCGTACGGCGTGCCGTAGCCCTGCTGGTAGTTCTGGTCGTAGCCCTGCTGGTCGTACGGCGGGTTCTGGCCCTGTCCCCCGTACGCGTACGGGTCGTACTGGCCGCCCTGGTAGGGGTCCGCCTGGTACTGCTGCCCGTAGGCGTCCGCCGGGTACTGGGCGTTCTGGTACGGGTCGCCGTAGCCCGCGTACTCGCCGGCCTGGTAGCCGGCGTTGTCCCACTCCCCGTAGTTCTGCTGCTGGGGCACCGCCGCCGACGGCTGCTCCGGGGGCGGGGGCGGGAACTCCCCGGGGCCTGGGGTCTCTTCGGCCTCTGCCTCGGCTTCCGCCTGGGCGCGCAGGCGGCGGGCGCGGCGGCCCTCGCCTGCGACGGCCTGGGCCGGGACGGCCGGCTCCTCGGGGAGGTCGTCGTCGATGTCGCGGCGCCGGCCGGGCAGGGCGAGCACGACCAGGACGACGGCGAGGAGGCCCTGGGCCCACAGCCAGGCCGTGTGGCCGATCGGGTCGTCGTAGGTGACGTCCAGCCGGCCGCCGGTGGCGGGGAGTTCGAAGCCCTGGGCCCAGCCGTCGACCGTGGTGCGGGCCAGCGGCTCGCCGTCGAGCGTGGCGGACCAGCCGTCGGAGGCCGCGTCGGCGAGGCGCAGCACGCGTCCGCCCGCGCCGGTCGGGATCGTGGTGTGGATGTCGACGGGTCCGGCGGCGACGGGCTGCGGGGTGCCGGAGGCGGGGACGATCGTGGCGCGCGCGACCTCCCGGTTGACGCGCCACAGCGCGCCGCCGGCCTGCTGGCTGAGCCGGGTCAGACCGGGCGTGGCGTCCAGGACGCGGGTGACCTCGCGGGGCGCGCCCTGGTGGACGAGGACGTAGCGCACGGCGAAGCCGCCGAGCTGGTCGGCCTGGTCGGCGCCGGAACCCGCGACCAGGTTGGCGACGACCTTGTCGAGCCTGCCGTTCTCGCCGTCGCCCGCGGCGATCTCGCCGTCGCCGAGGCGGGCGCCGGAACCGCGGACGAGCATGTAGCCGACGTGGGCGCCGGAGTCGCTGTCGAGGACGAGGGTGCGGGCCTGGTCACGGGTTCCGCTCTCCTCGGCGACGAACGCGGGGACCTGGATCGGGTCGCGCCGCTCCAGGGGGCCGTCGGCACCGCGGATCATCCAGCCGGCGGCGATGAGCAGCGGACCGGCGGCCGAGGCGAAGGCGATCAGCACGGCGACCGGCTGGCGCCAGCCGAAGCTCTGCTCGGCCACCCGCGCGCGTGCCCCGTCGGCGCCGAGCGCGGCGGCCGCCAGGAGGGCGATGCCGTAGACGAGGGTCGCCGGGCCGGCCCAGGTGGAGTTGTTGGACAGGACCGCGAAGACGAAGCCGACCAGGGCGACCGCCCAGGCCGTCCAGATGCCCGACTGGCGCTCCGAGCGGACCAGCGCGGCGAGGGCGGCCAGCACGATGCCGATGAGCATCAGGCCGCTGACGGTGCCGGGGCCGCCCGGGCTGGCGCCGAGCAGATCGACGGCGGAGGCCGATGAGGGGCCGTACGCGAGGCCCGCTTCCTTGAGGAAGCCGAAGGGCAGCAGCGTGAGCGACCAGGGCGCGAGGAGCAGCAGGGGGGTGCCGAGCTGGGCGAGGAACCGCAGCCCGTAGGCCGTGATGTCGCTCCGGCGCAGCACCAGCAGTCCGACGCCGAGGAGCAGCGCGATGGGCCAGACGATCGGCGTGAAGGCCGTGGTGATGGTCAGCAGCAGCGCGTAGGCCCAGGTGGCGCGCCAGCTGCCGCGGGCTCCGGAGGGGTTCGTCAGGCCGCCGGCCGCGATGCCCGCGCGGGCGATGAGCGGCAGCAGCGCGGCCAGGACGGCGGTGCCGATGCGGCCGCCGGCGAGGGCGCCGGTGGCGGCGGGCAGGAAGGCGTAGACGACGGCCGCCCAGGCACGCAGCAGCCGGGACTCGACGAGCGGGCGGGAGGCGAAGTAGGCGGCGACACCGGCCAGCGGCACCGAGCAGACGAGCAGGACCGTGACGGCCAGGCCGGTCGAGCCGAACAGCAGGGACGCCAGCATCGCCACGAGCGCGACGTACGGCGGCGCCGCTGAGGTGCCGCCGGCGCCGACCGGGTGCCAGGCGTCCAGGTAGCGCGACCACAGCTCGGCGGAGTCGGCGGGGGCGGGCAGCAGGGCGCCGCCCGCGAGCGCGCCGCCGCCGAGGAGCTGGCGGCAGGCGACCAGGGAGACGAGCAGCAGCACCAGGAAGAGGACCGGGCCGGGCTTGCGCGCGATGCGCTTGAGCCGGGCGAACTGCTCGATCTCCAGGAAGTCGGCGTCGTCGCCGCCGGGGCCCGACTCGACGGCGCTGCCGTGCCGTCCGGCACCGGCCGCGACCTCCGGGTCGGAGCGGCCGACGAGGCTGCTCGCGACCTGCTCGACGGTGACGCGGACGGTCGCGCCGGGCGGCGGGAACAGCGCCCGCAGCTCGCCCTTGTCGATCTGGGGTGCGCCTCTGCCGCGACGCCCGGCGAGGATCCGCTCGGGCCGGAGCAGGGTGCCCATCAGGCCGCGGATCTCGTCGACGGCCTGTCCGGGGACCTTGCCGACAAGGTAGGCAACGGTGCGCAGCAGGGTGCCGAGCACGATCCGCAGCATCACCCAGGGGAGCACGGCCGTGCGCGAGTTGACGAGCAGGGTGTAGACGGCGCCGGCCTTGTCGACCTTGTGCGGGGAGGCCGCGGTCCGGCCCATGCAGTCGACGGTGCGGCGCTCGCGGCTGGACGCCTCGGCGTGCCGGACGACCGCCTCGGGGGCGACCAGGACGCGGTAACCGGCGGCGTGGGCGCGCCAGCACAGGTCGACGTCGTCGCGCATGAGGGGCAGGTGGCGGTCGAATCCGCCGAGCTGCTCGAAGACGTCGCGGCGCACGAGCATGCCGGCGGTGGACACGGACAGCACGGGCCGGACGTGGTCGTGCTGGCCCTGGTCCTGTTCACGGCGGTCCAGGCCGGTCCAGCGGCGGCCGGAGTTGGCGATGGACACGCCGACCTCCAGCAGCTGCCGCCGGTCGTACCAGCCGCGGAGCTTGGGGCCCACGACGGCCACGTCCTCGCGGCCCAGCTCGTACTCGTTCTCCACGACCCGCAGCAGCTGGGCCAGGGCGTCGGGGTCCGGGGCGCAGTCGTCGTGCAGCAGCCACAGCCATTGCACCGGCTCGCCGTGCGGCAGCTCGGGCAGGTCGTAGGCGTCGTCGCGCCACGAGCGGGTGACGGGGTCCCAGCCGCTGGGGCGCTTCAGGTACGGCAGCTCGTCCGGGGTGAGGACCGGGGCGACGCGGCCGCACTCCTCGACGGCCTGGCCGAAGCCGGTGCGGCGGGCGAGGTGCAGTACGCGGTCGGCGCCGAGGGCGTCGGTGACCAGCTGGGCGGAGGCGTCCGCGCTGCCGGTGTCGGCCCCCATCGCGTACTGGACGGGCCGCTCCTGGCCGAGCAGCCCGGCGAGCGCGTCGGGCAGCCAGCGGGCGCCGTCGTGGGAGACGAGGACCGCGGTCACCACGTGACGCGGGAACTCGGGCGGGCGGGCCGGGTCAAACACGGCTGTGGCAGCGGTGTCGTGATGAGCTGCCGAGTGGCTGTGCACGGACATCGAGGTACGGGCCCCGGTTCGGTGGACTGCGGTGGACGCCTGCGCCCGGTGGGGGCGGCGGGGCGTCTCGGACGAGCGACCACACTATCGGCTGCACGGAAGGCGGCCCGCCGCCTGTGGATAACCCATGGGCGACGGGCCGTTCACGAAGAGGGGTGGGGGGTCAGACGGCGGCCTTCTTCAGCCGCCGGCGCTCCCGCTCGGACAGGCCGCCCCAGATGCCGAATCGCTCGTCGTTGGCGAGGGCGTACTCGAGGCACTCGGAGCGGACCTCGCAGGCGAGGCAGACCTTCTTGGCCTCCCTGGTCGAGCCGCCCTTCTCGGGGAAGAAGGACTCGGGGTCGGTCTGGGCGCACAGCGCGCGCTCCTGCCAGCCGAGCTCCTCGTCCGCATCGTCGACCAGCAGTTGCTGCACCGTCTCGGTCATGTGCGCCCCTCGTCTGTCTTCGCGTCCCCGTGATCTAGCCGTTACCGATTCCGGCTGAACGACACGAGTGAAATTACAAGTGTGCTGCTCCGGGCGAGTCAAGCCGAGATCTGCTATTGAGCCCCTTATTCACTCTGCGGAACCAAGCCCATGCGGAAAGTGTTCAAATCACCATAAAACCTGACACACAGATAGAGCCCCTGAGGGCTCACACCTTCCGACGGACCCCTTGCAGACCTGTACGGAGAAGGACGCCCAGGAGTTCGATCTCGTTCCGACACGCACGTCGAAGCGAAACGGATCACAGTCGGATCACGAGTACGCAACGGGGTTTGTGCGCCCGGTTGGACGCCATGTGTCCCGGGCGGGCCATGAACAAACCTTTCATCTGAGCGATCGACCGGATGAGGTGAACCACATCCCACATACCGGGTGTCGAGTTGACAGTGAAGGTGTGAACCGGTGTCCTTGTGGGCATGCTCGCGAACTTGGCGCTCACCTCGACCCGCACCGACGGGTCCCACGGTGCTGCCCGCGCTCGCTGTAGCTGTTGCTGTTCCAGCTGTTGAGCCACACCTGCTCCAGCTGAAGGCCGAGCCACCCGTTATCTCGGCTTCCGTTCCCTCTGACCTTCCTTCACTGAGGAACCACGCACCCCATGAACAGCGACCTCCAGATCGCCGGCGACATCCTCGAAGTCACCCACCTTCTCCAGACCCCGCGCGAGCACCCGGCCACCGTCGCCGAGTTCGTCGGACTGGCCCGCTCGATCGCCGAGGACCGCTCCCAGTGGGAGCACCTCGTCCGCTACGACGCGGCCAGCCGCTGGTACCACCGGCTGCGCACCGGCCCCGGCTACGAGGTGTGGCTGCTGTCCTGGGTGCCCGGCCAGGGCAGCGGACTGCACGACCACGGCCTCTCCTCCGGTGTGCTGACCGTTCTGGACGGCACGCTGACCGAGCGCACGGAGCGGGGCACGCGCGCGTTGCGGGCGGGTGCGCAGCGCGTGTTCGCGCCGGGGTACGTGCACGAAGTCGTCAACGACGCGCTGGAGCCGGCGGTGAGCCTGCACGTCTACCACCCGGGCCTCACCGAGATGCCGATGCACACGGCCCCGCACTGCGAGGCCCGCACGGTGCCGGGTGCGCTGACCGCCTGACCGGTCCCTGGGCGCCGGCCGGTCGTCGCCGGGACCGCCGACTGTCGTCGAAGCCGCCGACGCGGATGTCGCAGCCATCGGCCGGTTGTCGTGGGCGCCGGCCGGTT
>NZ_JACHCX010000002.1:583669-591258 GCF_014207295.1 Streptomyces sp. AK010 | reverse complement strand
GGCGCCGGCCGGTCGTCGCCGGGACCGCCGACTGTCGTCGAAGCCGCCGACGCGGATGTCGCAGCCATCGGCCGGTTGTCGTGGGCGCCGGCCGGTTGTCGTGGGCGCCGACCGGTTGTCGTGGGCGCCGACCGGTTGTCGTGGGCGCCGGCCGGTTGTCTAGCCGGCTGCCGGTTGTCGAAGCCGCCGACCGGTTGTCGTAGCCGCCTGCAAGACTGGCTCCCATGCGCATTGTGGTTCTGGCAGGCGGCATCGGCGGTGCCCGGTTCCTGCGTGGTCTGAAGCAGGCCGTCCCGGACGCGGACATCACGGTCATCGGTAACACCGGGGACGACATCCACCTCTTCGGGCTGAAGGTCTGCCCGGACCTCGACACGGTGATGTACACGCTCGGCGGCGGCATCAACGAGGAGCAGGGCTGGGGTCGCGCCGACGAGACCTTCCACCTCAAGGAGGAGCTCGCGGCGTACGGCGTCGGGCCCGAGTGGTTCGGCCTCGGCGACCGGGACTTCGCCACGCACATCGTGCGGACGCAGATGATCGGCGCCGGATACCCGCTGAGCGCGGTGACGGAGGCGCTGTGCGACCGCTGGAAGCCGGGCGTGCGGCTGATCCCCATGTCCGACGACCGCGTCGAGACCCATGTGGCCGTCGAGATGGACGGCGAGACCAAGGCGATCCACTTCCAGGAGTACTGGGTGCGGCTGCGTGCCTCGGTGCCCGCCCGGGCCGTCGTGCCGGTGGGCGCCGAGCAGGCGAAGCCCGCGCCGGGCGTCCTGGAGGCCATCGCCGAGGCGGACGTGATCCTCTTCCCGCCGTCCAACCCGGTTGTGTCGATCGGCACGATCCTCGCCGTGCCCGGCATCCGGGAGGCGATCGCCGACGCCGGGGTGCCGGTCGTCGGCCTCTCCCCCATCGTCGGTGACGCGCCCGTGCGGGGCATGGCCGACAAGGTGCTCGCCGCCGTGGGCGTCGAGTCGACCGCGACGGCGGTGGCCGAGCACTACGGCTCGGGCCTGCTGGACGGCTGGCTCGTCGACTCGGTGGACGCGGGCGCGGTGGAGCAGGTCGAGGCGGCCGGGATCCGCTGCCGGGCCGTGCCGCTGATGATGAGGGACACGGACGCGACCGCGCGGATGGCTCAGGAGGCGCTGGCGCTGGCCGAGGAGGTGCGGGGGGCGTGAGCACTGATTCCTCCCCCGAGGTGTCTGCCGAGGTCACCGACGAGGAGCGGGGCGCCGGCGGGTACCGGGTGTGGGCCGTGGGCGGCATACCGGAGGTCGCGCCCGGGGACGACCTGGCCAAGCTGATCGCGGCCACCGAGCCCGGCCTGGCCGACGGGGACGTGCTGCTCGTCACCTCGAAGATCGTGTCCAAAGCGGAGGGCCGGATCGTCCGGGCCGCCGATCGGGAGGCCGCGATCGACGCGGAGACGGTCCGGGTGGTGGCCCGGCGTGGCGCCCTGCGGATCGTCGAGAACCGGCAGGGCCTGATCATGGCCGCGGCCGGGGTGGACGCGTCCAACACCCCCTCCGGGACGGTGCTGTTGCTGCCCGAGGACCCGGACGCCTCCGCCCGCGCCGTCCGGGACGGGCTGCGGGACGCCCTCGGGGTGGACGTCGGCGTCGTCGTCACCGACACGTTCGGGCGGCCCTGGCGAGCCGGGCTCACGGACGTCGCGATCGGCGCCGCCGGAGTGCGCGTGCTCGACGACCTGCGCGGCGGCACGGACGCGTACGGCAATCCGCTCAGCGCCACCGTCGTCGCCACGGCCGACGAACTCGCCGCGGCCGGCGACCTGGTCAAGGGCAAGGCTGCGGGACTGCCCGTCGCCGTGGTGCGCGGGCTCCCGCACCTGGTGGCGGAGGGTGACCGCGGCGAGGGCGCGCGGGCCATGGTCCGCGGCGCACGCGACGACATGTTCCGCCTCGGCACCTCCGAGGCGGTACGGCTGGCCGTGACCCAGCGGCGTACGGTCCGGTCCTTCACCGACGAGCCCGTCGACGCGGATGCCGTACGGCGGGCCGTGGCCGCGGCCGTGACGGCACCGTCCCCGCACCACACGACGCCCTGGCGGTTCGTCCTGCTGGAGTCGCAGGAATCGCGGACACGGCTGCTCGACGCCATGAAGGACGCCTGGATCGCCGATCTGCGCCGGGACGGCAAGAGCGAGGAGTCCGTCGCCAAGCGCGTCCGGCGCGGGGACGTCCTGCGCAACGCGCCGTACCTCGTCGTGCCCTGCCTGGTCATGGACGGCTCGCACACCTACGGCGACCCGCGGCGGGACGGCGCCGAGCGGGAGATGTTCGTGGTCGCCACGGGTGCCGGCGTGCAGAACCTCCTGGTCGCACTGGCCGGGGAGCGGCTGGGATCGGCCTGGGTGTCGTCGACGATGTTCTGCCGGGACGTGGTGCGCGAGGTGCTGGATCTGCCCGCGGACTGGGACCCGATGGGGGCGGTGGCGGTCGGGCATCCGGCGGAGGAACCGCGGCCCCGTCCCGGGCGGGACGCCGAGGCGTTCATCGAGGTGCGGTGACAGGTGCCGGACGGCGCCTACGCTCGTAGGGCCGCTCCTCACGGATCCCAGGGACGTCATTCATGGCAGGACGGTTCACTCCGCGGCCCACGCGCACCACGGTGCGCGGTGGGCATGTCGCCGTGCCCGCGGGTGTGCCCCGGCAGGCGGCGGGGCCGGGCCGGGTGCGGGAGTGGGTGCCGGACGGGCCGCTGGATCTCGGTCTGGTGCTCGGACCGTTGCGGCGCGGGCCCGGCGACCCGACGTTCCGGGCGACGCCGGACGGGGGTGTGTGGCGGACCAGCCTCACTCCGGGCGGGCCGGGGACGCTCCGGGTGTGCGCGTACGGCGGTGGGGTGCGCGGGGAGGCCTGGGGGCCCGGGGCGGAGTGGCTGCTGGAGGGGTTGCCGGAGCTGCTCGGGGCCGCGGACGATCCGTCGGCGTTCGTGCCGCGGCACCGGCTGCTGGCGTCGGCCCGGCATCGGCGGCCGGGGTTGCGGCTGACGCGCAGCGGGCTCGTGCTGGAGTCGCTGATCCCGTCGATCCTGGAGCAGAAGGTCACGACTGACGAGGCGTACCGGGCGTGGCGGCTGCTGGTGCGGAAGTTCGGGGAGCCGGCGCCGGGGCCCGCGCCCGCGCGGATGTACGTGATGCCGGCGCCGCGGACGTGGGCGTTGATCCCGTCGTGGGAGTGGCATCGGGCCGGGGTCGACAACAAGAGGGCGTCGACGATCCTGCGTGCCGTGCGGGTCGCCGCGCGGCTGGAGCAGGCGGTGGGAATGGAGCCCGGGGCGGCTCGGGCGCGGCTGGAGCTGGTGCCGGGGGTCGGGCCGTGGACCTCGGCGGAGACGGTGCAGCGCAGTCATGGTGCGGCGGACGAGGTGACGGTGGGGGATCTGCATCTGCCCGGGATCGTGGGGTGGGCGCTGGCCGGGGACCGGGACGCCGATGACGCGGTGATGCTGGAGCTTCTGGAGCCGTATGCGGGGCAGCGGCATCGGGCGGCTCGGTTGATCCTCCTGAGCGGGAGGGTGCCGGCGCGGCGGGCGCCGAAGATGCCTCGGTGGGACATCGGGCAGTTGTGAGCGGGCGGTTGTCGACGGGTGGTTGTGAGCCGTGGGGCTCCGGTGCTCGGTGTCGGTACTGGGGGCGGGTGGGTGCGCAGCTCGGCGCGACGAGGTGCCGCTGCGCCCCGTGCCCCCCCCTGCCGGCACGCATGCCCGCAGCTGGGCCCCGCCCCCGTGCGCCCCGGCCTACTGGTCGGATGAGAAGCGGACCGCTCCTGCCGGGATGCGGGCGTCGCACCATATGCGGGCGCCCTCCAGGAGTTCGTTGTCGGGGCCGATCACCGCGCCGTCGCCAATGACCGTGCCCGTGAGGACCGAGCGTTGGCCGACGCGGGCCCGGGTGCCGATCAGGGAGTCGGTGATGACCGCGCCCGGTTCGATGACCGCGCCCGGCAGGATCGTGCTGCCGAAGATGCGCGCGCCCTCGGCGACGAAGGCGCCCTCGCCCACCACCGTGCCCCCCGACAGCTTCGCGTCGGACGCGACCTGCGCCGTGGGCAGGACCAGGCGGTCGCCGCAGCGGCCGGGAACGGCGGGCGACGGGGCCCGGCCGAGGACCAGGTCCGCCGAGCCGCGGACGAAGGCCGCGGGGGTGCCGAGGTCCAGCCAGTACGTCGAGTCGACCATGCCCTGGAGGTGCGCCCCGGCCGAGAGGAGGCCGGGGAAGGTCTCCCGTTCCACCGACACCGGCCTGCCCAGCGGGATGGAGTCGATGACCGAGCGGCGGAAGACGTACGCTCCCGCGTTGATCTGGTCGGTGACGATCTCCTCGGGGGTCTGCGGTTTCTCCAGGAAGGCCTGGACCCTGCCGGTGTCGTCCGTGGGGACCAGGCCGTAGGCGCGTGGGTCCGTGACCTTGGTGAGGTGCAGGGAGACGTCCGCGCCCGTCGTCTCGTGGGTGTCGACCAGGGCCTGGATGTCCAGGCCCGTCAGGATGTCGCCGTTGAAGATCAGGACCGGGTCGTCGGGACCGGAGTGCAGCCGCGAGGCCACGTTGCGGATGGCGCCGCCCGTGCCGAGCGGCTCCTCCTCCGTGACGTACTCGATGTGCAGTCCGAGCGCGGCGCCGTCACCGAAGTACGGCTCGAAGACCTCGGCCAGGTAGGACGTGGCCAGGACTATGTGCTCGACACCCGCGGCTCTCGCTCTCGCCAGCTGGTGCGTGAGAAAGGGCACGCCGGCCGCCCGGACCATGGGCTTGGGCGTGTGCACCGTGAGCGGGCGCAGCCGGGTGCCCTTGCCACCGACCAGGAGGATCGCTTCAGTCACGTGTCGTCTCTGCTTCCTGCCGGGACCGGCCGAACTGTCTTTCGGCCGGTCAGTGTATGCAGATCGTTCCGTGGCGCCTTCGTTGGCCGTGCGGCATGCCGCCCCCTGCCCCCCGTAGGCGGTGAACGTGTGCTCAGCGGCCCTGGTAGCGGGCCGCCTTGGAGCGGGCCGAGCCGAGCTTTCCGTAGAGCTCGCGTCCCGGGCACTCGGTCTTGAAGCCGTCCCGGTGCCCCGAGATCACGTTCAGTCGTACCTTCTTACCTTTTCGGTGGAGATTGCTGCCAGCCGACGTCAGGTAGGTCTTCCCCTTCGGATTCACCCGGTACAGCCCCAGCTTCCACGCGGTCAGCCGCGCGACGGCCTTCACCGCGGACTTCGACGGCTTGGTGGCGCCGTACGACCCGAGGACGGCGATCCCCATGCTGTTGCTGTTGAAACCCAGGGTGTGCGCGCCGAGGACCGGTTTCGCCACGCCCCCGGCGCGGCCCTCGTAGATCTTTCCGCACTTGTCGATGAGGAAGTTGTAGCCGATGTCCCGCCAGCCCATGCTCTTGACGTGGTAGCGGTAGATACTGCGGATGAGTGACGGGACCTGCGAGCAGCGGTAGTTGTTGCCGCTGGCCGTGTGGTGCACGAAGGCCGCCTTGACCTTCTTCGTGTAGCGGAAGCCGCTCTCCCGCAACCCCTCGTTCGCGCCCCAGCCGCGCCGCGTGACGATACCCGGGCGCGGACCGACGTACGGCTTGGCCTGCAGCTGCCGCTCCGTCAGCTCGCCGGCGTCGGGAGCGAGGTACTCCTGCTCGGTCTCGGTACGGCTCAGAGCCGCGATCTCGGTGGCGCCGAAGGGGGCGAGGTCGGCGTCGACGGCGGAGGCCCCGGTGACGGTGGAGGCCGCGGTAAGGGCGGAGGGCCCGGTAAGGGCGGAGGGCCCGGTAAGGGCGGAGGCCCCGGTAAGGGCGGAGGGCCCGGTAAGGGCGGAGGCCCCGGTAAGGGCGGAGGTCCCGGTGAGGGCGGAGGTCCCGGCGTTCGCGCCGCCGGCGGCGCGGGGCTCCTCCTCGTCGCCGGAGGATGCGGCGTCGTCCTCACCGGAGTCGACGAGTTCGAGTCGCAGGCCCGAGGGCAGCGGAGGCGCCGCGGGGAGGTTGCGGGTGCCCGAGGCGTGTCCGGCGGAGTCGGCCGCCGAGTCGTCGGACTCGGAGCGGACCCGCAGCTCCACGCCGTCGGAGTCGCCGACCCACAGCGGGGCCGTGGCACCGCGGACGCGGCCCGAGGCTCTCTCGGGGGTGTCCGGGTCGGCGGCGTGGTCGGCGTTGTGGGTCTCCACGTCCTGCCAGCCCGACCAGGTGCCGGTGCCGGCGGTGCGGGTGCGGACCTGGACGCGGCCGTGCAGTTCGGCGTCCGGGTCGTCCCAGACGACGCCGACGAGGGAGAAGTGGCGTACGGCCCGGCGGGGCAGGCCCTGTTCGGCGGCGGGGGCGGAGGGGGTGGCGCGGTCGCGGGTGAGGGGTTCGAGGGGGAGGGACTGGGTGCTGCCGGCGGCGGACGGCTCCGCGGCGCGCCGGTCGGACGGGGTCGCGGCCGGGGTCCCCGTATGGGGCGCGGGTCTCGCGGCTTCCGCGGCCGGCACCGGTCTCGCCGTCGCCGCGAAGGCGGGAGGGGTGAGGGGGAGGGCCAGAGCGGCCGCACAGGTGACACCGATCGAGGAAGCAAGGAATCCACGCATGCACCTGATCTTGGACATAGTCATACAAGTCTGTCCATTTGGGAGTTGGCGGGCTGTCGGTCGGGGTTCCGCCGAACCGGTGGCGGATTCAGGGCGCTGCGGCGGGCGGGCCGTTGGGCGGGGGCCCGTGCGTTGCGTACGCTTGCGCGGTGAACGCCACCGATCGCACCCCTGCCGACCTGCTGGGTTCCGCGCTCGCCGCGGATCCGGGACGCCCCCTGGTGACCTTCTACGACGACGCCACGGGCGAACGGGTCGAACTGTCCGTGGCCACCTTCGCCAATTGGGTGGCCAAGACCGCGAATCTCCTCCAGGACGAGCTGTCCGTAGAGCCCGGGGACCGGGTGGCTCTGCTGCTGCCCGCGCACTGGCAGACGGCGGTGTGGCTGCTGGCGTGTGCGTCGGTGGGAGTCGTCGCGGACGTGTCCGGGGATGCCCGGGGAGCCGACGTCGTGGTGAGCGGGCCGGACCGGCTGGAGGAGGCCCGGGCGTGCTCCGGTGCGCGGATCGCGATGGCGCTGCGGCCTCTGGGAGGGCGGTTCCCGCAGGCACCCGAGGGCTTCGTCGACTACGCGGTGGAGGTGCCGGGGCAGGGCGACCGTTTCGTGCCGTACGCGCCCGTGGATCCGGAGGGGCCCGCGCTGATCGTGGCCGGGCGCGAGTTCAGCGGGGCCGAGGTGGTCGAGCGGGCCCGGGCGGAGGCGACGGCGCTGGGGCTGACCGGGCCCGGGGCGCGGATCCTGTCCGGGCTGCCGTACGACACGTGGGACGGGCTGCACGCGGGTCTGTACGGACCGCTGGCCATCGGTGGCTCCGTGGTGCTGTGCCGGCATCTGGAGCAGGCCGGGGACGGGGTGCTGGACAAGCGGGTGGAGAGCGAGCGGGTCACGACGATCGCCCGCGGCACAGCGGGCCACTGAAGGAGCGAACAGGTCACCACGACCACCCGCGGCACAGCAAGCCCCGGGACGAGCGAGCAGGTCGCCCCGATCGCCCTCAGCACAGCAGGCCACCA
>NZ_JACHCX010000002.1:542117-583569 GCF_014207295.1 Streptomyces sp. AK010 | reverse complement strand
GCCCCGGGACGAGCGAGCAGGTCGCCCCGATCGCCCTCAGCACAGCAGGCCACCAGAGGAGCGAACAGGTCACCACGACCACCCGCGGCACAGCAAGCCCCGGGACGAGCGAGCAGGTCGCCCCGATCGCCCTCAGCACAGCAGGCCACCAGAGGAGCGAACAGGTCACCACGACCACCCGCGGCACAGCAGGCCCCGGGACGAGCGAGCAGGTCGCCCCGATCGCCCTCAGCACAGCAGGCCACCAGAGGAGCGAACAGGTCACCACGACCACCCGCGGCACAGCAGGCCCGGACGACCCGCGGCACGGTAGGCGCCGGACGACCCAGGACACAGCAGGCGCCGGCCGAGCCGGGAGCCGCTCCCCCGTTCGGCCCATCCCCACCCTCCTCCCGCCCTCCATCCGCGCCATGGTCGTAGGAGCAGTGCGCGCGGGGCGTTCCTACGTCAGGAGGGGTGGTTGCTGCCGTGGGCTACAGGGTCGGTCCTGGCATGGGGGCTTCCGCCAGCGGGCGTGGCCTGGTGCGGCGGCGTCGGCGGAGGTGGGTGCGGATCACGGCGTTCGGGGCCACGACCCTCCTCGTGGCGGCCGTCGGGGTCGGCTGGGCCGTCTACGCCAAGCTCAGCGGGAACATCACCCCCGACGAGGCCGCCGCCGCCGAGCTCGCGAAGTACGACAAGGAGCGGCCCACCTCCCTGGTCAAGGACGCGCGGAACATCCTGCTGATCGGGTCGGACTCACGCGAGGGGCGCGACAACGCCCGCTACGGGCGGGACTCCGGCACCGAGCGGTCCGACACCACGATCCTGCTGCACCTGTCCGCGGGCCGGGGCAGCGCCACCGCCGTCTCCCTGCCCCGGGACCTGATGGTGGACCTGCCGGGCTGCCGCCGCCCGGACGGGACCCGCAGCGCGCCCCGGTTCGCCATGTTCAACCAGGCCTTCCAGCTGGGCGGATCGGCCTGCACGATCCGGACCGTGGAGAAGCTGACCGACGTCCGCGTCGACCATCACGTCGTCGTCGACTTCCACGGCTTCAAGGAGATGGTCGACGCGGTCGACGGCGTGGAGGTGTGCCTGCGGGAGCCGATCGACGACCGGGCCGCCAAGCTGCGGCTGCCCGCCGGGCGCGTGACGCTGAACGGCGAGCAGGCCCTCGGCTACGTCCGCGCCCGCAAGACCCTCGGCGACGGCAGTGACACCGAGCGGATGGAACGGCAGCAGCGATTCCTCGGGGCACTCGTCAACAAGGTGCGCAGCAATGACGTCCTGCTGAATCCGGCGAAGCTGTATCCCGTGCTGGACGCCGCCACGTCGTCTCTCACCACCGACCCGGAACTGGCCAGCTTGCGCGGTTTGTACGAGCTCGTGCGCGGCCTGCGCGACATCCCCATGGAACAAGTGCAATTCCTGACCGTCCCCCGGGAGTCGTATGCGTACGACACCAATCGCGACCAACTCGTGGAGCCCGCGGCGGAGAGGCTCTTCGAGCGGCTGCGGACGGACACGCCGGTGGTCGTCGAGGGCGGCGGCCTGCAACGTCACGCCCCGTTGAGGCTCCCCGACACGCGTGACGGGTCGTACGGGGATTCGTTTCCGGGCCCTTATCGCGGGCCCGCCGTCACCGTTTCTCCTCCACCGACGTTTCGGGGGAACACGGCAGCCGAGGACACCTGTGAGTAAAGCGGGCACCAAGGCCACTCCAAGGCAATGAGCTTCCCACCCAGGAAATGAGCGAATTGCCCAGGTGTAGGGACGTGGAATGCGTCACCGTCGTCGCCCGGCGCGGAATGGGGCGGTTAGTGTGAGCGATCCGGTGCGCCCGGCCCCGAGGGACGGTCCCGAGGTCGCGCACCGAGTGACCGAGACCCGAGCGCCTTGGAGGGGAAGGCGCCGCGTGCCCCGACGGAGGAATCAGGCAACCGTGGACGCGCAAGGCCGTGGGCGGGCGGACGACATCGATCCCGCAGACCAGTGGGTGCTCAACCCGGACACCGGCGATTACGAACTGCGACTGGGGCATTCCGCCCCGCAGTCGGGCGTCCCCGCGCGCCGCAGGCCACGCCCCTCCGAGGAGGCCCCGCCGGCGCGCGGCCGCACGGACGCGCCCGGCCGGTCACGACCCGAGACTCCCGGCCGCGCGGTGCCGCCGCCACGCAGGCGCCGCGGGGCGCCGGACGAGCCGCTGCCGGGACGGCGTGGACGGCGTCCGGCGAAGAATGCCTCGAAGAGCAAGAAGGTCCTGCTGTGGACCGGCGGCACGATGGCGTTCGTGCTGGTCGCCGGTGCGGGCGCCGCGTACCTCTACATCGAGCACCTGAACGACAACATCGCGTCCGTCTCCGACGACGGCGCGAGCACCGGTGGCTTCAGCAAGGACAAGGCCATCAACATCCTGCTGATCGGCACCGACAAGCGCACCGGCAAGGGCAACGGCAGCTACGGCGACGCCGGCAGTGTCGGGCACGCCGACACCACGATCCTGCTGCACGTCTCCAAGGACCGTTCGAACGCGACGGCGCTGAGCATCCCGCGTGACCTGATCACCGACGTGCCGGACTGCCCGACGACGCAGGAGGACGGCACGCAGAAGGTCATCCCCGGCACGCAGCAGGTCCGCTTCAACACGAGCCTCGGCCAGGACGGCCGTACGCCCAGCTGCACCATGCGGACCGTGACCGAGCTGACCGGGGTCAAGCCGGACAACTTCATGGTCGCGGACTTCAACGCGGTCAAGACGCTGACCACCGCGGTCGGCGGGGTCGAGGTCTGTGTGGGCAAGGACCTCGACGACCCGGACTCGCACCTCAAGCTGTCCAAGGGCACCCACACCATCGAGGGCGAGCAGGCCCTGGCCTTCGTCCGCACCCGGCACGCCGTGGGCTTCGGCGGCGACCTGAGCCGGATCGGGCTGCAGCAGCAGTTCCTGAGCGCGCTGATGCGCAAGCTGAAGTCCAACGACACCCTCACCAGCCCGTCGAAGATGCTGGACCTGGCCGAGGCGGGCACCAAGGCGCTGACCGTGGACTCGCAGCTGGACAGCATCGGCAAGCTGAAGGACCTCGGTCTGGAGCTGGGCAAGCTCAACACCAAGAACCTGACGTTCACCACCGTTCCGGTCATCGACAACCCGGCCGAGAAGGTGAAGTCCACGGTCGTGCTGAACGAGTCGACGGCCCCGCAGGTCTTCGACATGATCAGGAACGATGTCTCCTTCACCGCCGTCAAGGAGCAGAAGAAGAAGGAGGCCGCCGCGGTCGCCGCCCGGCTGAAGGGCACCAAGGCCCCCGCCTCCGAGGTGCGGGTGCGTATCCTCAACGGCGGTGCCGTCGCGGGCAGCGCGCAGGAGACGCTGAGCTGGCTGCAGAACGAGGAGGGCGTGACCAAGTCGGAGAACGCCGGCAACGCGCCCGCCTCGCTGGCGAAGACCACCCTCGAGTACGCGCCGGACCAGGCCGACCAGGCCCGCCGTCTCGCCGACCTCATGGGCCTGTCCGGGTCCGCGATGAAGCCGGGCGAGAGCGTGACCAACGACCAGGGGCTGCCCGCGATGACGCTCACCCTCGGCAAGGACTTCGAGGGGGCGGGGGTCTCCCTCACCACACCATCAAAGGCGCCGGAGGGCGTGCAGAAGTCCACCGCCGACAAGGTGGAGTGCGCCAAGTGACGTGAATTTCCTTCGTGTTCGCCGAGGTTCCTTCAAACAAATGGGCGGGATTGCCCAGTTGTAAGAACATGGAATTCCTCACCCACGTCGCTTGACGCCGAAGTGTGCGGATAGTGTGTGCGATCCAGTGCTCTCACCCATGAGCTCCGTCCTGGGGGCGTGCACTGCTTGACCAGCACCGTGCGTCTTCCGGGGGAGGGCGCCGCGTGGCCCGACGGAGGAATCAGGCAACCGTGGACGCGCAAGGCCGTGGGCGGGCGGACGACATCGACCCCGCAGACCAGTGGGTACTGAACCCGGACACCGGCGAATACGAACTGCGACTGGCCCCTTCCGCAGCGCAGTCGTCCGTACCCGGCCCCCGTGGTTCCGGTGGCCGCGGCCCGGCCGTAAGAGCCGGCGCGGCCCGTACCGGCCGGACCGCCCCCGCAAGCCGTTCCGGCGCGGCGGCTCCCGGTGACGATGCCCCTTCCCCGCGCAGACGCACCGGCGCCCCGGCCGAGGCGGCCGCGGGGCGCCGCGGGCGCCGTCCGGCGCCGAAGAAGGGGAAGGGCAAGAAGGTCCTGATGTGGACCGGCGGCTCCCTGGCCTTCGTGCTCGTCGGGACGAGCGCGGCCGCGTACCTCTACTACGAGCACCTCAACGACAACATCACGTCCGTCTCCGACGACGGCGCCGGCACCGGCGGGTTCAGCAAGGACCGTGCCATCAACATCCTGCTGGTCGGCACGGACAAGCGCACCGGCAGGGGCAACGAGGGCTACGGCGACAAGGACAGCGCCGGGCACGCGGACACCACGCTCGTCCTGCACGTGTCCAAGGACCGGTCGAACGCGACGGTGCTGAGCATCCCGCGCGACCTCATCACCGACATCCCGGACTGCCCGACGACGCAGGAGGACGGCTCGGAGAAGGTCATCCCGGGCCAGCAGCGCACGCGCTTCAACAACAGCCTCGGGCAGGAGGAGCGGACGCCGAGCTGCACCATGCGCACGATCACCGAGCTGACCGGGCTGAAGATGGACCACTTCATGGTGGCCGACTTCAACGCGGTCAAGACGCTGACCAGCGCGGTGGGCGGAGTCGACGTCTGTCTGGCCAAGGACATCAAGGACCCCGACTCCAAGCTCGACCTGCCCAAGGGCGAGCACACGATCGAGGGCGAGGAGGCGCTGGCCTTCGTCCGCACCCGGCACTCCGTGGGCTTCGGCGGCGACCTGAGCCGGATCGAGCTGCAACAGCAGTTCCTGGGCTCGATGATGCGCAAGCTGAAGTCCGACGACACCCTGACCAACCCTTCGAAGATGATCAAGCTGGCGGAGGCGGGTACCAAGGCGCTGACCGTCGACTCCCAGATCAGCACGATCAAGAACCTGGCCGATCTCGGGGCGGAGCTGGGCAAGTTCGACACGAAGAACCTCACGTTCGCCACCGTGCCCGTCGTCGACAACCCGGCGGAGAAGATCAAGGCCACGGTGGTCCTGAAGGAGCCTCAGGCCCAGCAGTTGTTCGCGATGGTCCGGGAGGACGTGTCGCTGACCGAGGTGAAGCAGGAGAAGAAGAAGGAGAAGGCCGCCGAGGCCGCCCGGCTGAAGGGCACCAAGGCACCGGCCTCCGAGGTGCGGGTGCGGATCCTCAACGGCGGAGCCGTCGCCGGCAGCGCCCAGGAGACCCTCAGCTGGCTGCAGGTCCAGGAAGGCGTGACCAAGTCCGAGAACGCGGGCAACGCCGAGCAGCCGCTGGCGAAGACCACACTGGAGTACGGGCCCGACGAGGCGGACCAGGCGCGTCGGCTCGCGGAGATCATGGGCCTGTCGGGGGCTGCGCTCAAACCGGGCAAGAGCGTGACCAACTCCCAGGGCGTCCCCGCGATGACGCTGACCCTGGGCAAGGACTTCGAGGGTGCGGGCGTGCCGCTCACGACTCCGGAGAAGGTGCCGGACGACGTGCAGAAGGCCACGGCCGACAAGGTCGAGTGCGCGAAGTGACCTGAGCGTCCCGTTCTGCGTCTCACAGGTGGACGGAACATGCCCGGACGAATCGGCCGGGTGTACATCCGACCGGGCATGTCAGTGGTCCAACCAGGAGCGGGGACGACCGTGCTCCGGCGGAGCGGCGGGGGAACCCGGGGTCCGGACGGACACGGGTCACCCGTGATCCGAACACGACGCGGGGCGGTCCCGTGGGTCGGCCGTAGGGGTGGGAGGCAGGGGTATGGCGCAGAGTGACGTGCGCGGAGGCAGCACACGGCGCGATTCGGGCGGCCTGGCCCAGGACGAGCGTCCGGGGACGGCTGCGCCCGCCGGGGGCGGGGACGAGGGGGGCGGGGGCGGCCACGGCGGACGGCGTGGCGGTGGCCGCCGGATATTGCGCTGGTCCGCGATCGTGCTGTCGGTCCTGATACTCGGGACGGCCGGCGCCGGATACCTCTACTACCGCCATCTCAACGGCAACATCGACAAGGGCAAGCGCAACGCCGGCGAGTCCGACGTCACGAAGACCGGGCCCAACGCGGACGGCCAGACCCCGCTCAACATCCTGCTGATCGGTTCCGACAGCCGGAACTCCGCGGAGAACGTCAAGCTCGGCGGCGGCCGGGACATCGTCGGCAGCAAGCCCCTGGCGGACGTGCAGATGCTCCTGCACGTCTCGGCGGACCGCGCGAGCGCGTCCGTGGTGAGCATCCCGCGGGACACCCGGGTGGACATCCCGAAGTGCATCGACCCCGACACCGGTGAGACCTACCCGGCCAAGAACACGATCATTAACGAGACGCTCCAGCGCGGCGGCCCGGGCTGCACCCTCGCCACCTGGCAGAACCTGACCGGCGTGTACATCGACCACTGGATGATGGTCGACTTCGCCGGAGTGGTGGACATGGCGGACGCGATCGGCGGCGTCCCGGTCTGCGTCGACCAGAACGTGTGGGACCGGCCGCTGCCCGGCCAGCGCGGCGGCTCGGGGCTGAAGATGAAGGCCGGCACGCACAAGGTGCAGGGCAAGCAGGCGTTGCAGTGGCTGCGCACCCGTCATGCCTGGGGCAGTGACCCGCTGCGCGCCAAGGCGCAGCACATGTACATGAACGCGATGATCCGGACGCTGAAGGAGCAGAACGTCTTCACCGACACCGGCCGTCTGATGGGCCTGGCCGAGTCGGGCACCAAGGCGCTGAAGGTGTCCGAGGAGATCGGCACGGTCAAGGAGCTGTACGACGTCGCCATGCAGCTGAAGTCCGTCCCGACCAACCGCATCACGATGACGACGATGCCGTGGATCGAGGACCCCCTGGACCGCAACCACCTCGTGCCCAAGCCCGAGGACGCCGACAAGATGTGGGCGATGCTCCGCGACGACGTCTCCTTCGACAAGGCCGGGAAGGCGCGCGCGGTCGCCGCGGCCGCGGGTTCGTCCCCGGCGTCGGTGAAGGCCACGGGGCCCGCCGCCGCGCCGGCCGCGGGGCTGTCGGTCTCCGTCGTCAACGGGACGGCCAGTGACGAGCAGGCCGCCGTTCCGCAGCGGGCCGCCGCGATCGTGGCCGCGCTGCAGCAGGAGGGCTTCACCCGGGCCGTCGCCTCCGGGCAGCAGGACCCGCACGCCCGGACCCAGGTGACGTACCCGAAGAGCACCGGGGAGCAGGGCCGGGCCAACGCGCTGTCGGTGGCGGAGGCGGTCGGCATCCCGAGCGGCCAGGTGCGGGCCACGGACGACGTGACCACCACGCTGACCATCGGCAGCGACTGGCGGGAGGGCACGACCTACCCGAAGCAGAAGGCTCCCGAGGCGGGCGACCTGCCCGATTCCGCGGACGCGCTGAGCGCGGACAAGAAGGAGTGCATGGACGTGTACCGGCCCTACCGGTGGTGACGACGTCCGCTGCATGAAGCGGGGCCCGCCGTCCTCCCGGACGGCGGGCCCCGCTTCGCAGGCGCGGGCCGGTCAGCGGCGCAGGGCCTCCGCCGGCTGGATGCGGCTGGCGCGCCAGGCCGGGTAGAGGCCGGCGAGCACCCCGGTGGCGAGGCCGACCAGGGGGGCGGTCACCACGACGACTACTTCATCACTTCGGGCAACGGCCAGAACCAGGCCGTCGGCGACAACGCCGCCTCCCTGTTCTGCAACATGGGGCCGCTGTTCACCTGTAGGACCTACTTCAACGCCGGCTACTCCGGCTACTCGTTCAAGACCCTCGGCGGCAAGCGCGTCAGCCTGCCGACCTGGCTGAAGAACAACAGCGCCTCCAGCGAGTCCTACTGCTCCGGCGGCTGCAGCGGCCCCGGCTGCTGATCACCGCGCGGCCGCGGGCCACGCACACCGTGGGTCCCCTTCCCGGTCGGGAAGGGGACCCACGGCCACGTCACGTCCTGTCAGATCAGCTCGCGGCGGCGTCCGCCCGCACGGCGGGGCGCCGGGAGGCGATGACCTTCCGCGCCAGCGCCCGCGGGCTGGTCAGGAAGCCCCAGCCCCACGACATGTGCATCGTGGCCAGCGCCACGGGGATCTGCAGCCGCGCCCTCAGCGGCAGGCCCTTGCCCGCCGGGAGCGAGCCGAGCAGGATCGCCGCGAGATAACCGCCGGGCACGACGAAGCCCCACGGCGTCAGCAGGGCGCCCACCAGGATCCCGGCCCCGATCGCGCACACGGCGGCCGGCGGGGCGAGGTAGCGCAGGTTGATCGAGCCCTCGTGGAAGCGGGCGACCACGTGCCGCCAGCGGCCGTAGTCCTTGTACTGCTTGGCCAGCGCCTTCATGCTCGGCCGCGGCCGGTACGACACCTTCAGCTCGGGCGAGAACCAGATCAGGCCGCCGGCCTCACGGATGCGGAAGTTCAGCTCCCAGTCCTGGGCGCGGATGAACTCCACGTTGTAGCCGCCCTGCTGCTCCAGCGCCTCGCGCCGGAACACACCGAGGTAGACGGTCTCGGCCGGGCCGGCCTGGCCGCCGGTGTGGAAGGCGGCGTTGCCGACCCCGATCTTCGAGGTCATCGCGGCGGCGACCGCGTGCTCCCAGTCGTTCTCGCCCTCGGCGTGCATGATGCCGCCGACGTTCTGCGCGCCGGTCTCCTCCAGGAGCCGTACGGCGGTCGCGATGTAGTTCGGCGAGAGCATGCCGTGCCCGTCGACGCGGACGACGATCGGATGCCGGGAGGCGTTGATCGCCGCGTTCAGCGCCGCGGGCGTACGGCCGGTGGGGTTGGGGACGGTGTGGATACGCGCGTCTTCGGCCACGAGCTCGGCGGCGATCTCGTCCGTGCGGTCCGTGGACGGACCGAGGGCGATCACGACCTCCATCTCGCCGGCGTACTCCTGCGCGAGGATCGCTTGGACTGCTCCCCGCAGATGCCGCTCCTCGTTGAGGACGGGCATGATCACGGAAACGGCGGGGTGCCGCACGTCGGGATTGGCGTTCATAGGGGCCTCACGTTACCGCGAACGGGGGACAGCGGTGCGCGCCGTCGGGGCGGTGGCGCGGGCCGCAGATCGTATCGGCCTACGGTTTCACGTATCCCACGTACGGCCGTCGTCCGGAGGTGCCCCATGCCCACGCCGCCGCGGTCCCCTCGGTCCACCGCCGCTCCCCGCCGCCGCCCGCAGTCACCCGCCCCCCGCCGTGCTCCGCGCAGGCCGGCGCCGCCCGCGCGGCGGCCGCGCTGGGCCATGCGGGCGGTCACCACACTGTCCGTGGTGGTCCTCGCCTCCGCCGGTCTCGGGCACGCGGTCATGACCAGCCTGGACGCGGACATCACCCGGGTCGACCCCTTCAAGGACATGAAGAACCGCCCGCAGGCCGGCCACGGCATGAACATCCTCTTGGTCGGCACCGACGGCCGCGAGAAGATCGGCGAGGAGGAGCGCCGAAAGTACCGGCTGGGCGGCGCGCCCTGCCACTGCACCGACACGATCATGATCGTGCACATCTCCGAGGACCGGGAACGGGCCAGCGTGGTGAGCCTGCCGCGCGACTCGTACGCGGTGACGCCGGCGCATGTCGACCGGGTGTCGGGCAAGCGGCACCACGGGCACCCCGTCAAGCTGAACGCCGCGTACGCCGAGGGCGGGCCGCAGCTGACCGTGCGCACCGTCGAGAGCATGACGAAGGTGAAGATCGACCACTACCTGGAGGTCGACTTCACCAGCTTCATGAAGACGGTGGATGTGGTCGGGGGCGTGCAGATCTGCACGGTCGCCCCCCTCAAGGACAGCTACACCGGCCTGAACCTGCCGGCCGGGCGGCACACCCTCGCGGGCGGGCAGGCCCTCCAGTTCGTCCGCGCCCGCCACGTCGACGGGGCGTCCGACCTGGGCCGCATGAAGCGGCAGCAGCGCTTCATGGCGGCCCTCGTGGAACGGCTCACCTCGTCCGGGCTCCTCCTCAACCCGATGAAGTTCCGGGACGTGACCCGCGCGGTGCTCGGCTCGGTACGCGCCGACAAGGGCTTCGGCACGGACGAGATGCTGGACCTGGGCCGCGCCATGCGGAACTTCTCCCCCTCCTCCTCCGAGTTCACGACCGTCCCGATCGGGCGGATGGGGTTCGCCGTGAAGGGCGTCGGCTCGACGCTGAAGTGGGAGCCGGTGAAGTCGGAGCGGCTCTTCCAGGCCCTGCGCAAGGACCAGCCGCTGTCCGTGCACCGGCCGCGCGGCGCCGCGGCCCGGGTCGTCCCGGTCGCCCCGCAGCAGATCCGCGTCCAGGTGGAGAACGGCACCGGCACGCCCGGCCTCGGAGGCCGCGTGGACGCGGCCCTGGCCTCGACGGGTTTCCGCACGACCCACGCCCCCGTGAACGCCGCCACCCGTGACGTGAAGCGCACGGTCGTCGCCTACGACCCCCGCTGGGACCGCTCGGCCAGATCCCTGGCGACCGCCCTGCCGGGCAGCGAACTGCGGGCGGTCAAGGGCCTGGGCGCGACCCTGAAGGTGATCGCGGGGGCCGACTTCGAACGCGTACAAAAGGTGCGGGCCGAGGATCCGGGGCGGGGCGAGTTCGGGGTGGTGCGGGGGGATGAGGTGGCGTGCGGCTAGGAGCCGGGGCCGCGCGGGTTGGTCCGGGTCGGCGCGGTCGGGGTGGTGCGGGGGGATGAGGTGGCGTGCGGCTAGGAGCCGGGGCCGCGCGGGTTGGTCCGGGTCGGCGCGGTCGGGGTGGTGCGGGGGACGGCGTGGCATGCGGTCATGCGGCCGGGCGGCCCAGGTCCGTCCGGGCCGGCTGGGCCGGTCCGGGGGGACGGCGTGGCGCGGCCTGAAGGTTGGGCGACGCGAGTGGGCCCAGGGAGGCGAGCCGACGCGCGGCCTTAAGGCCCGGCCACGCCGGTGCACTCAGCCGAGCGAGGCGGCATTCGGCCTGGGGCCCGGCCGCGCTCGTCAGTCCTCGAAGCCCTCTGCCGCTCGCTTCTCGCGGAGGTCCATGATCGCGCGGCGGCGGGCCAGGCGGTGGGTGCGGCGGATCTGGGCCTCCTGGTAGCGGCGCTTGTCGCGCTCGGTCTCCGGGAGGACCGGCGGAACCCGGCGGGGCTTGCCGTCGGCGTCGACCGCGGCGAAGACGAGGTAGGCGGAGCCGACCTGCGTGGCCGGGGCCGACTCGTTCCAGCGTTCGGCCAGGACCCGGACGCCGACCTCCATGGACGTCCGGCCGGTCCAGTTGACCTGGGCCTTGACGTGCACCAGGTCACCGACGCGGACCGGCTCCAGGAACGCCATCTCGTCCATGGACGCGGTGACCGCCGGCCCGCCGGAGTGCCGCCCCGCCACGGCCCCCGCCGCGTCGTCGACCAGCTTCATGATCACCCCACCGTGCACGGTCCCCAGAAGGTTCGTGTCGTTGTGGGTCATGATGTGGCTGAGGGTGGTGCGGGACGCCGAAGTCGGCTTGCCCGGGATATCCGTACCGACGGAATCCGCAGCTGGGGCCTGGTCTGTCATGGCCCCTACCTTATGCCGAGGGGGCATGCGGGGGATTTGTGTCAGCTTCGCCACAGCCCTGCTCTGATTTTCCGACGACTCTTGTATGGGCCACTACGGAGACCGGCACACTGGGGCGCATGAATGACTGGCCCGAGGGATACACCGGCGACAACCGCGGCAGCCGCTACGGACGCGGCAGCTCGAGCGCACAGCCCGAGAGCGCCCGTGTCATGCGGCAGGTCCGCCGCGGTCCGGCGGCATCGCCCGGGCAGGCGGGACACGGCGGCGCCCCGCCGTACGGCGGCGGAGTGCCGCAGCAGCCGTCGTACGTGGACGGAGGTGGCCACGGCCCCGGCCACGGTTACGACAGCGACTACAACACCGGCCAGGTCTACGGCTCCCCCGGCGGCAGAGGCCCCGGCCGCCCGGGCGGCGGCATGTACGAGCCGCGCCCCGCCCCGGACTGGCGCCGCCGTATCAAGGTGACGGCCATCACGCTCGTGACGCTGCTGGTGGTGACGAGCGTCGGCACGTACTTCTGGGCCGACTCCAAGCTCAACCGCGACGTCGACCTGTCGAAGGTCATCGACCGTCCGGAGGCCGGCGGGGGCACGAACTACCTGATCGTCGGCTCCGACAGCCGCAAGGGCATGTCGGCCGAGGAGAAGAAGAAGCTGCACACGGGGTCCGCCGAGGGCAAGCGCACGGACTCGATGATGATCCTGCACACCGGCGGCGGCGCCCCGACGCTGATCTCGCTGCCGCGCGACTCGAACGTCACGATCCCGTCGTTCAAGGGCTCCGACTCCGGCAAGTTCTACCCGAACACCGGCCGCCAGACGAAGCTGAACGCGGCCTACGCCGAGGACGGCCCGGAGCTGCTGGTGCGCACGGTGGAGGCCAACACGGGCCTGCACATCGACCACTACGTGGAGATCGGCTTCGCCGGCTTCGCGAACATCGTGGACGCGGTCGGCGGCGTCGAGATGGACATCCCGCAGGACATCAAGGACACCAAGTCCGGCGCGGACCTCAAGAAGGGCAAGCAGACGCTGAACGGCGAGCAGGCCCTCGCCTTCGTCCGCACCCGTTACGCGCTCGCCGGCTCCGACCTGGACCGCACGAAGAACCAGCAGAAGTTCCTCTCGGCCCTGGCCAACCAGGTCGCCACCCCGGGCACGGTCCTCAACCCCTTCAAGCTGTACCCGACCATGAGCGCCGGCCTGGACACCCTCGTGGTCGACAAGGACATGAGCCTGTTCGACCTGGCGTCCATGTTCTGGGCGATGAAGGGCGTCAGCGGCGGCGAGGGCAAGTCGATGAACATGCCGATCGCGGGCAACACCGCCAACGGCAACCTCCAGTGGGACACCGCGAAGGTGAAGACCCTGGTGAACCAGCTGAAGAACGACGAGCAGGTCACCGTCTCGGGCAACTGAGCGGACACCGCCCCGGGCGACCGGGCGGGCGGACGGCGGAAGGGGGGGCACCCGGGCCGGGTGCCCCCCCCTTCCGCTGCCTGCGGCGGTTCTCACATCGACGCGGCCGACATCGAGCGGCACATCTCGGCGCAGCGGCGACACGCCTCGGCGCAGCGCATCATCTGCGCGTCGTCCGGCATGGACATACACGCCTCGGCGCACATGTCACAGGCCCGGGCGCACATCGCGCACATCTCGGCCATCAGGGGCGAGCGGCGCATCATCATGTCGGCGCACATGCGCGTCATCTCGGCGCAGTCCATGACCGTGCGCATGATCTGCATCTGGGCCGGGCCGCCCATCTGCAGGCAGGAGCTCATGGTCTCCTCGCACACGCTGTGGCAGGTCATGCACGCCTGGACGCAGTCCTGCATCTCCTTGCTCAGCGGGGTAGTGGTGGTGGCGGGCTGCTGGGTCATGACGTCCTCCTGGGGGTGGCGGGAGCCGCGGATCGACACCCGCACCTCTCGTCCTACGCCTGTGGCCCCATGAGCACCACAGGGCGGACCCGCCCGTGTGCGGTGCTCTTCCGGTTGTGAGGCACGACGCACCGGCCGCTGCGTGAAACCGCCCGCAGCGGCAAAACGGGGATGCAGGCGCGCCGGGGCCCGGCGTCGCGAGGGCGGGGCGGCGAGAAACACCTACAGGGGGAGACCCGGACATGACACAGCAGACGTACGACGAGACGCGGACTCCGGAGCCGAGAGGTCCCGAGGAGCAGAAACAGCGGCTGCGCAGACGGCTGGAGCGGCTGCTCGGTATCGCGGCGACCGAGGGGAACGAGCTCGTGCCGTTGCGCAACGGCGACGAGATCTTCCCGGCGATGCTGGCGGCCATCCGGGCCGCGGAGCACACCGTCGACATGATGACGTTCGTGTACTGGCGCGGCGAGGTCGCCCACGAGTTCGCCGCGGCCCTGGCCGAGCGGGCCCGCGCGGGTGTCCGGGTGCGGCTGCTGCTGGACGGCTTCGGGGCGAAGGAGATAGAGCGGGACCTGCTGGACGCCATGGACGAGGCCGGCGTGCAGGTGGCCTGGTTCCGCAGGCCCACGCGCCTGTCGCCGATGCGGCAGAACCACCGCTGCCACCGCAAGGTGCTGGTCACCGACGAGCACACCGCCTTCACCGGTGGCGTGGGCATCGCGGAGGAGTGGTGCGGCGACGCGCGGAACCCGGACGAGTGGCGCGACACCCACGTCCAGGTGCGCGGCCCCGCCGTGGACGGCATCGCCGCGGCCTTCGCCCAGAACTGGGCCGAGTGCCACGACGACCTCTACGACGAGCACGACCGCTTCACCCCCCAGGAGCAGCCGGGCCGGGCCACGGTCCAGGTCGTGCGGGGCTCGGCCGCGTTCGGCTGGCAGGACATGCAGACGGTCCTGCGGGTCCTGATCACCTCGGCGCAGGAACGCCTGCGGCTGGCGACGGCCTACTTCGCCCCCGACACCTACTTCATCGACCTGCTGGCCGCGGCGGCCCGCCGCGGGGTCCGGGTCGAGATCCTGCTGCCCGGCCCGCACACCGACCAGCGGGCGTGCCTGCTGGCCGGGCGGCAGCACTACCAGACGCTGGTCGACGCCGGTGTGGACGTGCGGGAGTACCAGCCGACCATGCTCCACACGAAGATCATCACGGTGGACGGGGTCTGCTCCCTCATCGGGTCCACCAACTTCAACCGCCGCTCCATGGAGCACGACGAGGAGGTCGTCCTGACCGTCCTCGACGAGGACTTCACCGCGCGGCTCGACGACGACTTCGAGGCCGACCGCAAGCGCAGCGACCCGATCGACCCCGCCCGCTGGAAGCGCCGCCCGCTGTCCGAGCGTCTGGCCGAGGCGGCGGTGACTCCGATCCGCCGTTTCCTGTGAGACACGTCGGCCCCCGGCACGAGCCGGGGGCCGAGGAGCGTCCGCAGGGACGGGTCACGGCAGGTTGCGCGCCATGACGATGCGCTGGACCTGGTTCGTGCCCTCGTAGATCTGGGTGATCTTGGCGTCGCGCATCATGCGCTCCACCGGGTAGTCGCGCGTGTAGCCGTAGCCGCCGAGGAGCTGGACCGCGTCCGTGGTGACCTCCATCGCCACGTCCGAGGCGAAGCACTTGGCGGCGGCACCGAGGTAGGTGAGGTCGGCGTCGACGCGCTGCGAGGCGGCGGCGGCCTGGTAGGTCAGGGCGCGGGCGGCCGAGATCTTCATGGCCATGTCGGCGAGCATGAACTGGATGCCCTGGAAGTCGGCGATCGGCTTGCCGAACTGCTTGCGCTCCTGGACGTAGCCCTTGGCGTAGTCGAGGGCGCCCTGGGCGATGCCGAGGGCCTGGGCGGCGATGGTGATGCGGGTGTGGTCGAGGGTCTTCATCGCCGTGGCGAAGCCGGTGCCCTCCTCACCGATCATGCGGTCGGCGGGGATGCGGACGTTGTCGAGGTAGACCTCGCGGGTCGGGGAGCCCTTGATGCCGAGCTTCTTCTCGGGGGCGCCGAAGGAGACGCCCTCGTCGGACTTCTCGACCACGAAGGCGGAGATGCCCTTGGAGCGCTTGGTGGGGTCGGTGACCGCCATCACCGTGTAGTACTCGGACTCGCCGGCGTTGGTGATCCAGCGCTTCACGCCGTTGAGGATCCAGTGGTCGCCGTCGCGGACGGCCTTGGTCTTCATGCCGGCGGCGTCGGAGCCGGCGTCCGGCTCGGAGAGGCAGTAGGAGAACATGCCCTCGCCCTTGGCGAGCGGGGTCATGTACCGCTTCTTGAGGTCCTCGGAGCCGGAGAGGATCACCGGCAGGGAGCCCAGCTTGTTCACGGCCGGGATGAGGGAGGAGGAGGCGCAGACCCGGGCGACCTCCTCGATCACTATGACGGTGGCCAGCGCGTCCGCGCCGGAGCCGCCGTACTCCTCGGGTACGTGCACGGCGTGCAGGTCGTTCGCGACCAGCGCCTGGAGGGCCTCGCGCGGGAAGCGGGCCTCCTCGTCCACCGCGGCGGCGTGCGGCGCGATCTTCGCCTCGGCCAGGGAGCGGACGGCGTCACGGAGCATGTCGTGCTCCTCGGACGGGCGGTACAGGTCGAAGTCAGCCGATCCGGCCAAGGTCTCTCACGCTCCAAAACGCTGCGATGCTGACGCTAACTACCGTTAAGTAATCAAAAGTTTATGGGGTCGCCCACGCGAGTGATACGTGAGCTAGGCGACAGCGGAGAAGTTGCCCAGTGAAGCGTGCCGCCATGCCCCGGCTATGCTCGGGCGCGCACCGCATGCCGTAGACCCCTGGAGTACCCATGGCCCTGAAGATCACCGTGATCGGCACCGGTTATCTCGGCGCGACACACGCGGCGGCCATGGCCGAGCTGGGCTTCGAGGTGCTCGCCCTCGACGTGGTGCGCGAGAAGATCGAGAAGCTGGAGCGCGCCGAGGCCCCGATGTACGAGCCGGGCCTGGAGGAGCTGCTGCACAAGCACGTCGCCGGCATCGAGGGTTCCAGCGGCCGGCTGCGCTTCACCCAGGACTGGGCGGAGATCGGCGCCTTCGGCGATGTGCACTTCGTCTGCGTGAACACCCCGCAGCGACACGGCGAGTACGCCTGCGACATGAGCTACGTCGACGCCGCGATCGCCTCGCTCGCGCCGCATCTGCACGCTCCGGCGCTGGTGGTCGGCAAGTCGACCGTGCCGGTCGGCTCCGCGGACCGCCTCGCGTCCTACCTGACCGCGCACGCGCCCGCCGGGGAGGACGCCGAGCTGGCGTGGAACCCGGAGTTCCTGCGCGAGGGCTTCGCCGTCGACGACACGCTGCACCCCGACCGTCTCGTGGTGGGCGTGCGCAGCGAGCGGGCCGAGAAGCTGCTGCGGGAGGTGTACGCGACGCCGATCGCCGAGGGCTCGCCGTTCGTGGTGACCGACTTCCCGACCTCGGAGCTGGTGAAGACCTCCGCGAACTCCTTCCTCGCCACGAAGATCTCGTTCATCAACGCGATGGCGGAGGTGTGCGAGGCCGCGGGCGGTGACGTCGCCAAGCTGGCGGAGGCCATCGGCTACGACGACCGGATCGGCAGGAAGTTCCTGCGGGCCGGGATCGGCTTCGGCGGCGGGTGTCTGCCGAAGGACATCCGGGCGTTCATGGCGCGCGCCGGTGAGCTGGGCGCGGACCAGGCGCTGACGTTCCTGCGGGAGATCGACTCGATCAACATGCGCCAGCGCGGGCAGATGGTGGAGCTGGCCCGGCAGGCGCTGGGCGGCGGCCCGTTCCTGGGCAAGCGGGTGGCGGTGCTGGGCGCGACCTTCAAGCCCGACTCGGACGACGTGCGGGACTCGCCCGCGCTGAACGTGGCCGGGCAGATCCACCTCCAGGGCGGCCAGGTCACGGTCTACGACCCGAAGGGCATGGACAACGCCCGCGATGTGTTCCCGACGCTCGGCTACGCCGACTCGGCGCTGGACGCCGTGCGCGGGGCCGACATCGTGCTGCATCTGACGGAGTGGCGGGAGTTCCGCGAGCTGGACGCCGAGGCGCTCGGCGAGGTCGCCGCGGCGCGGGTCATCCTGGACGGCCGCAACGCCCTGGACCCGGAGCTCTGGCGCAAGGCCGGCTGGACGTACCGGGCGATGGGGCGTCCCAGGGCCTGAGCGCGAGACGCGTCACACAGGCGACGCCGGTTCGGCCGAGGCTCAGTCGGCCGAACCGGCGTCTTCGTGCATTCTGCACCACCGGGCTGTGCGGCGGGCCGTCTATACCTCTTTGGGCCGGTAGCGGCTGTACCACTGCGGACCGGAAGCCGCTGCACCTGTGAACCCGGCGGCGGCCTGATCCCCTCGTCGGCCCCGAAGCCACTGCACCTCTGTGGGCCGGAGGCCGCTTGACCTCGTCCGCCCCGAAGCCACTGCACCTCTGTGAACCCGGCAGCGGCCTGATCCCATCGGACCCGAAGCCACTACACCTCTGTGGGCCGGAGGCCGCTTGACCTCGTCCGCCACGAAGCCACTGCACCTCTGTGAACCCGGAGGCCGCTTGACCTCGTCGGCCCCGAAGCCGCTGTACCTCTGTGGGCCAGCGACGGCTATACCTCCTTGGCCCGGTAGCGGCGCATCTTCGCGCGGGCTCCGCAGACCTGCATGGAGCACCAGCGGCCGCGGCCTGCCGGGCTGCGGTCGTAGTAGGCCCAGTGGCAGTCGGCGGCGGCGCAGGCCTTGAGGCGGGTCCAGGTTCCGGCGACCAGGGCCTCTGCGACGGCGGCGGCCACGCGCGCGTGCAGGGAGCGGCCGTCGGCGGGGGCGAGGGCGGCCGAGCCGTCCGCCGCGTCGACGGTGACGAGGAGCGGGGCCTCGGCCAGGAGCGCGCCGAGCGGGGTGACTTCGCGGTGCGGCGGGTGGCCGGCGTGGGCGAGCAGGGTCGCGCGCAGGGACTCGCGCAGGGTGCGGGCCCGGTCCGTCTCCTCAGCGGTGATACCGAAGCGCTCCCGGCCCTCGGCTGTGTCCAGCGCGTCGGCGCCGGATTCCATGTCCAGCGTGTTCACCAGGGCCTCGACCAGGGTCAGGCCTCCGGGCGCGGGCGATCTCTCCGTCATGGCTGGACCGTACCTCTCACGATTCCCCTTGCGAGGTTACCGCCAATGGGGGAGCATGCAGTAACGGTTACTGGTTATCCGCCTCTGCGGGTAACGCCGACCTCGAGGAGGAAGTCATGGCTCTCGCCAAGCTGGGTGTCGTCGTCCTGGACTGTCCCGACCCGCGGGCACTGGCCGGCTTCTACGCCGAGGTGCTCGGCGGCACGCCGACGGTGGAGACCGACGGGGAGGACGAGTGGGTCGACCTGAAGGTGCCGGGCGGCACACCACTGGCCTTCCAGAGCTCCGCCGGGTACGTGCCGCCGCGGTGGCCGTCGCCCGACGGTTCGCAGCAGTTCCACCTCGACCTCGTCGTGGACGACCTGGACACGGCCGAGAAGGGAGTGCTGGCACTCGGCGCGAAGCCGCTGGACGCGGAGGACCGGGAGCGGAGCTTCAGGGTTTACGCCGACCCGGCCGGGCACCCGTTCTGCCTCTGCAGCAGCTGACACCGGAGGCCGGCCCCATGTCCGCCGTGGCCCGTTTCCGTTCCGTGGTCGTCGACCGCCCCGAACCCCGCGAGCCGGCCCGCTTCTACGCGCGGGTCGGCGGCGGCACACCGGAGGACGACGACCCCGACTGGGTGGTGCTGCGCGTCCCCGGCGGGCCCCGGCTCGCCTTCCAGCGCTCCCCCGGCTACACGGCGCCGGAGTGGCCGCGGGCCGACCGCAACGCCCCGCACTTCCACCTCGACTTCGACGCCGGTGCGACCTGGGACGAGATCGACGCGGCGGAGGAGCGGGTGCTGACGCTGGGCTCGCGGGTGCTGGACAAGGAGGACGACGAGAAGAAGGACTTCCGCGTCTACGCCGATCCGGTGGGGCACCCGTTCTGCCTGTGCCGGATCGAGCACGACTGACCCCGGCACGACCGGGCCGAGCACGACCGGCCGAGCACGACTGACCCGAGCACGACCGACCTGACGGGACCCTTCCCGGCGGCAGGCCCGTCCAGCGACAGGCCCGTCCGGCGGCAGGCCCGTCCGGCGGCAGGCCCGTCCGGCGGCAGGCCCGTCCGGCGGCAGGCCCGTCCGGCGGCAGGCCCGTCCGGCGCCGGGCCGCTACCCGTCCAGCTCCGAGATCGTCGCCGTGGACGGCTCGCGCCGCTGCTGGACGGCGCGGGCCGTGAAGTCGGCGCCGCGCAGAACGCGCTGGACATTGCCCCAGGTCAGCAGTGCCACGTCCGCCTCCTCCCAGCCGCGCCTCAGCAGCTCGGCGATCAGCCGCGGATAGCAGGAGGTGTCGCCGAGCTCCTGCGGGTGCGCGGCTCCGGAGTCGTACGTGCCGGACAGTCCGACACAGTGCGCTCCGGCCACGGCACGGACGTGGTCGAGGTGGTCGGCGACATCGCGGACGGTCGGGCCGGTCTGCTCGGCGGTCAGCGGCACCAGGCACAGCCCCTTGGCCGCGCCCAGCTCCGCCAGCAGGTCGTCGGGGAGGTTGGCCGGGTGGGGGCGCAGGCTCCGGGCCGCGGAACGGCTGCACAGCACGGGCGCCCGGGACAGGCTCAGGACGCGGTGCAGGGTCGGGGCGGAGGCGCCGGAGAGGTCCGCGATCACGCCGAGGCGGTTCATCTCGCGTACGACCTCCTCGCCGAACCGGGTCAGGCCCGCCTCGCTCGCCCAGGACACGCCGGTCAGCGTGAGGACGCGCAGGCCGAGCAGGTGCAGCTGGCGCAGGATGCCGAGCGAGTCGCCCAGGGCCGGGGCGCCGACGGGCCCGAGGAGCACGGCGACGCGGCCGCAGTTGCGGGCGTCCGCGACCTGCCCGGCCGTGCAGGCCGGCCGCAGGCCCTCCTCACAGGTCCGGACGACGGTCTTCGCCAGGTCCAGCTGCTCCAGGGTGGCGCCGACGGCCCGGTCGCCGTCGAGGCCCTCGGGCAGGTGCAACGACCAGAACAGCGCGCCCACCTGGCCGCTGCGCAGCCGGGGCACGTCCGTGTCGACGGTGCTCTCGCCGTCCTCCAGGTCGTACCAGGACAGGCGCTTGAGCGCCCAGGGCAGTCCGTTGTAGCCGTCGGCGACCGGGTGCGCGGCCAGGATGGCGCGGGCCCGGGTCATGGGCGCGTCGTCCGGGTCGGAGACGGGCTCGTAGGACTCCGCCGTGACGACGCCCTCGTCGGGGTACGGCTCGGCCAGTGCGTCGAACTCGCCGGCGGCCGCGGCGGCGGTGCGCAGGTCGTCCTGGAGGTCTGCCATGGCGGCTCCGTACGGTCGTTCGTGGGGTACGGTCACCGTCGCACGGAGCGGGGAGTGGTTCCTGGTGGGCGGGGCGTTCGGAGTACGGCGCGGGCCTCGCGAGCGCGTGCCCTCAGGGCAGCCGGGCCGCGTCGATCACCTCGTCCAGGGTGTCCCGGGAACGGACTAGGTCGGCGATCATCCGGTCGATGCGGGCGCGCTCGGCGGTGAGGTCGGCGACCAGCTTCGGCGTGGCGACGACGGAGGGGCTGCCGTCGGTGTCCCGCATGCAGGGCAGCAACTGGACGATCTTCTCGCTGCCCAGCCCCGACCGGCTACACCGACTACCCCGCCCTCGACGCTCAGCCCGCGGGCGCGTCCAGCGACTCGATCGTGGCGTTGGACGGCGGCCGCGTCGCCTGAAGCCCCCGGGCGACGTCCTCCGCCGCGTCCAGCACCCGGACCGCGTTCTTCCAGGTCAGCTTGGCCAGGTCGGCCTTGGACCAGCCGCGGTCGAGCAGTTCCGCGAGGAGGTTCGGGTAGCCGGAGACGTCGGCGAGGCCGTCGGGCGTGAAGGCCGTGCCGTCGTAGTCGCCGCCGATGCCGAGGTGGTCGACGCCGGCCGCCTCGCGCATGTGGTCCAGGTGGTCGGCGACCGTCGACACCGTCGCGACCGGGCGCGGGTGCCGCTCCTCGAAGGCGCGGTGGACCTTCATGGCCTCCGCGGTGGTGTCGAGGTGGTGGAAGCCGTGGGCGCGCATGTTCTCGTCGGCCGCGGCGGTCCAGTCCACGGCCGCCTGGAGGACGAACTTCGGCACGAACGTCACCATCGCGATGCCGCCGTTGGCGGGCAGCCGCTCCAGGACGTCGTCGGGGACGTTGCGCGGGTGGTCGCACACGGCCCGGGCGGAGGAGTGGGAGAAGATCACCGGGGCGGAGCTCGCGTCGAGCGCGTCCCGCATGGTCGTCGCCGCCACGTGGGAGAGGTCGACGAGCATGCCGAGCCGGTTCATCTCCCGGACGACCTCACGGCCGAACGCGGTGAGGCCGCCGGCCTTCGGCTCGTCGGTCGCCGAGTCCGCCCAGTCGACGTTGTCGTTGTGCGTGAGGGTCATGTACCGCACACCGAGGCCGTACAGGCCGCGCAGGGTGCCCGGGGAGTTGGCGATGGAGTGCCCGCCCTCCGCTCCCATGAGGGAGGCGATACGCCCCTCCCCGCGCGCCGCCTCCATGTCGGCCGCGGTGAGCGCGGGACGCAGGTCCTCGGGGTGGCGGGCCAGCAGCTGCCGTACGCAGTCGATCTGTTCGAGCGTGGCCGCGACCGGGTCGGGCGAGTCCGTGCGGACGTACACCGACCAGTACTGAGCGCCGACCCCGCCGGCGCGCAGCCGGGGGATGTCGGTGTGCAGATGGGCGCTCTGGTCGGCGGCGATGTCGCGGGCGTCGAGGTCGTAGCGGACCTGCTCGCGCAGCGCCCAGGGCAGGTCGTTGTGACCGTCGACGACCGGGAACTCGCGCAGGAGTTCCCGGACCGCCTCCCGGGAGGTCACCGCCGTCACTTCCCCGCGCCGAAGCCGAAGCCGCCGGCGCCCTCGACCTTGGAGCGCAGGCGCTTGCCCTTCTCGGTGGCCTGGTCGTTCAGCTCCTGCTGGAAGTCGCGCATCCGGCCGCGCAGTTCCTCGTCGTGTGCGGCGAGGATGCGGGCCGCGAGCAGACCGGCGTTGCGGGCCCCGGCGACGGAGACCGTGGCGACGGGGACACCCGCCGGCATCTGCACGATGGACAGGAGGCTGTCCATGCCGTCGAGGTACTTCAGCGGCACGGGCACGCCGATGACGGGCAGCGGCGTCACCGAGGCGAGCATGCCGGGCAGGTGGGCGGCGCCGCCCGCACCGGCGATGATCACCTTGAGCCCGCGGGCGTCGGCCTGCTCGCCGTAGGCGATCATCTCGCGCGGCATGCGGTGCGCGGAGACGACGTCGACCTCGTAGGCGACCTCGAACTCGTCGAGGGCCTTGGCGGCGGCCTCCATGACGGGCCAGTCGGAGTCCGACCCCATGACGATGCCAACAACAGGGCTCATTCGGTGATGGTGCCTCTCAGGTAGCCGGCTGCGTGACGGGCGCGCTCCAGCACGTCGTCCAGGTCGTCGCCGTAGGTGTTGACGTGTCCGACCTTGCGGCCGGGCTTCACGTCCTTGCCGTACATGTGGATCTTCAGCTGGGGGTCGCGGGCCATGCAGTGCAGGTACGCGGAGTACATGTCCGGGAAGTCCCCGCCGAGGACGTTGACCATGACCGTCCACGGGGCCCGCGGGCGCGGGTCGCCGAGCGGGAGGTCCAGGACGGCCCGCACGTGGTTGGCGAACTGGCTGGTGACGGCGCCGTCCATCGACCAGTGGCCGGAGTTGTGGGGGCGCATCGCGAGTTCGTTGACGAGGATCCGTCCGTCGCGGGTCTGGAACAGCTCGACCGCGAGGTGCCCGACGACGCCGAGCTCCTTGGCGATGTTCAGCGCCATCTCGGAGGCCTCCAGGGCGAGGGCCTCGTCGAGGTCGGGCGCCGGGGCGATGACCGTGTCGCAGACGCCGTTCACCTGGCGGGACTCGACGACCGGGTAGGCGACGGCCTGACCGTGCGGGGAGCGGACCACGTTGGCGGCGAGCTCGCGCAGGAAGTCGACCTTCTCCTCGGCGAGCACGGGGACACCGGCCTTGAACGGGTCGGCGGCCTCCTCGACGGAGTCGACGACCCACACGCCCTTGCCGTCGTAGCCGCCGCGGACGGTCTTGAGGACGACCGGGAAGCCCTCCCCCTCGGCCGCGAAGGCGGCTACGTCCTGCGGATCGGACACGATCCGGTGTCTGGGGCAGGGGATGCCGATCGCGTCGAGCTTCGCGCGCATCACCCCCTTGTCCTGGGCGTGCACGAGCGCGTCCGGACCGGGACGGACGGGGATGCCGTCCGCCTCCAGGGCCCTGAGGTGCTCGGTGGGTACGTGTTCGTGATCGAAGGTGATCACATCGCACCCCCGGGCGAACTCGCGCAGCGTGTCGAGGTCGCGATAGTCGCCGACGACGACATCGCGCACGACCTGCGCAGCGGAGTCCTGCGGGGTGTCACTGAGGAGCTTGAACCTGATGCCCAGCGGGATGCCCGCCTCGTGTGTCATACGAGCGAGCTGGCCACCGCCGACCATGCCGACTACCGGGAACGTCACGCCCCCAGGGTATCGGCCGCGCCGGAGTGGCCGGTTTCCTGCCCCTCACCGGGCCCGCCCGGACCATCTCCCGCCACACGCCGGCATGCGCAGGAAGATCGCGCGGGAGGGTGGTTAGCATGGCTGGGTTGACGCCGACGACCGGACGGGGGCCTGCACGACCATGGGACATGGTGCATCTCGGCTCCGACGGATGGTCCGCGAAGTCGCCAAGTTCGGCGCGGTGGGCGGTGTCGGGGTGCTGGTCAACCTCGCCGTCTTCAACCTGGTGCGGCACACCACCGACCTCCAGGTGGTGCGCGCGAGCGTCATCGCGACCGTCGTGGCGATCGTCTTCAACTACGTGGGCTTCCGCTACTTCACCTACCGCGACCGCGACAAGAGCCGCCGCACGCGTGAGATGACTCTCTTCCTGCTGTTCAGCGCGATCGGCCTGGTCATCGAGAACGGCGTCCTGTACGCGGCCACGTACGGCTTCGGCTGGAACACCCCGCTCCAGAACAACGTCTTCAAGTTCCTGGGCATCGGCATCGCGACCCTGTTCCGCTTCTGGTCCTACCGCTCCTGGGTCTTCCGGGCGCTGCCCGCCCGCGAGACGCCCGCTCCCCCGGCCCCGGTCCTCCGGAACGAGCCGGCCGTCCCCCCGAAGACGAAGCAGCAGGTGCCGTAGCCCTCCGGGCCCGGCCGCCGCCCCTAGCGGACCGTCGGTTCCTCGTCGTCCTCGGGCTTGTGCAGGGGAGTGCGGGACAGGAACAGGCCGAAGATCGGGGGTTTGGTCTGGAGCATCTCCAGGCGGCCGCCGTCGGCCTCCGCCAGGTCGCGGGCCACGGCCAGGCCGATGCCCGTGGAGTTGCGGCCGCTGATCGTCCGCTCGAAGATCCTGGCGCCGAGGTCGGCGGGGATGCCGGGACCCTCGTCCGTGACCTCGATGACGGCCTGGTTGCCGGTGACGCGGGTGCGCAGGGCCACCGTGCCGCCGCCGTGCATGAGGGAGTTCTCGATCAGCGCGGCCAGGACCTGCGCGACCGCGCCGGGCGTGCCCACCGCGCGCAGATGCCGTTTGCCGGAGCTGACGATCGCCCGGCCCGCGCTGCGGTACGCCGGGCGCCACTCCGCGAGCTGCTGCTGGATGACCTCGTCGAGGTCGAAGGAGACGGCGGAGCCGGTGCGCGGATCGCGGGAGTTCGTCAGCAGCCGCTCCACGACGTCCGTGAGCCGCTCGACCTGCGTCAGCGCGATCGTCGCCTCCTCCTTCACCGTGTCCGGGTCGTCGGTGAGGGTGATCTCCTCCAGCCGCATCGACAGCGCCGTCAGCGGCGTGCGCAGCTGGTGGGAGGCGTCCGCGGCCAGTCGGCGTTCGGCGGTCAGCATGCGGGCGATGCGCTCGGCGGAGCCGTCCAGCACGTCCGCCACCCGGTCCAGCTCGGGCACCCCGTACCGCTTGTGCCGGGGCCGTGGATCGCCCGAGCCGAGCCGCTCGGCCGTCTCCGCGAGGTCGGTCAGCGGCGACGCCAGCCGGTTCGCCTGGCGGACGGCCAGCAGGACCGCGGCCACCACCGCGAGCAACGCGACCAACGCGATGATCAGCAGGGTCCGGCCGACCTCACGGGTCACCGAGGAGCGCGGCTCCTGGACGGTGACGGTCTCGCCCTCCTCGCCGGGCGCGGTCGCGCTGATGACGTCCCCGGCGGGCTTCGTGCCCACCTCGATGGGCGATTCCCCGGGGATGCGGATCACCGCGTAGTAGCGGTCCTGTGTGACCTGGTCGCGCAGCACCTCCGCGTCGACCTGCTGCGCCCCGAAGAGCCGGCTGTCGACGATGCTGGCGAGCCGGACCGCTTCGGACTCCACCCGTTCCTGGGCGCTGTTGCTGATCGTCCGGGTCTCGACGATGACGAGGGAGACGCCGAAGACGGCGATCACGACGAGCACCACGGCGAGCGTGGACTGGATCAGTCGGCGACGCATGTCCTGTTACCCGAGCCCGCCTCGCGGCTCAGCTCTTCTCGAAGCGGAAACCCACGCCGCGCACGGTGGCGATGTAGCGGGGGTTGGCCGCGTCGTCGCCGAGCTTCTTGCGCAGCCAGGAGATGTGCATGTCGAGGGTCTTGGTCGACGACCACCACGTCGTGTCCCAGACCTCCCGCATCAGCTGGTCGCGGGTGACGACCCGGCCCGCGTCGCGCACCAGCACCCGCAGCAGGTCGAACTCCTTGGCGGTGAGCTGGAGCTCCTCCTCGCCCATCCAGGCGCGGTGCGACTCGACGTCGATGCGCACGCCGTGCGTGGCGGGCGGCTGCTGCGGCTCGGAGGCGCCGCGCCGGAGCAGGGCCCGCACGCGCGCGAGCAGTTCGGCGAGCCGGAACGGCTTGGTGACGTAGTCGTCGGCGCCCGCGTCGAGCCCGACGACGGTGTCCACCTCGTCGGCGCGCGCGGTCAGGATGAGGATCGGGATGGCGTGGCCTTCGCCCCGCAGGCGGCGGGCCACCTCCAGGCCGTCCATGCCGGGCAGACCGAGGTCGAGCACGACCAGGTCGACTCCGCCCTGCAGTCCGGCGTCGAGAGCGGTGGGTCCGTCCTCGCGGACCTCGACCTCGTAGCCCTCCCGGCGCAGAGCACGGGCCAGCGGCTCCGAGATGGACGCATCGTCCTCGGCGAGCAGTACACGGGTCATGAGGTGATGGTAGACCTGCGACGCCCTGAGCTGGGGTGTGACCGGAAGCCTTGATTCTTACCGTTGGCATACCCGGTTCTTACATACCGCGGGTACGCGCACGAACCTCTGCCTGTGGGGTGCGATCCTGGTAAGGACCTTGGAAACCGGGCGCACGGTTCCATCGACACCTGTGATCCGCGTCTCAAGCCCTTCCATATGCGGCGGTGTCCTGCCGTATGGTGATTCAACGCCTGTAGCACCACGGCGACCTTCGGAGGCCGTTTGCCCTGAGGGTCTCTTTTGTGTGCGGGCCGGTTCTCGCCGGCCCCCAACGTGAAACGACCTGTGGCCGGGCCTCGTAGCGCGGCGACGCGCGTAGAGGTGTGGATCCCGGTGGCGACCGCCCACCGCTTCGTGACCCGGAGCGGACCCCCTTAGGCGTCGGGCGGACGGCCGTACCCACCGGTGCCGGCAGCCCCCCACCGGGCGCACCACCGCTGCCGCGGGGCGCGTCCCGAGCAGCAAGGAACGACCATGGCGTCCAGCCTGACGAAGGACTCGGCCCGACCGGGCACCCCCGGTGCCGAGAAGACCTTCTTCGGCCACCCCCGCGGACTGGCCACTCTGTTCATGACCGAGATGTGGGAGCGATTCTCCTACTACGGCATGAGGGCCCTGCTCCCGCTGTACCTGGTGGCCCCGGGTGGCCTGCATCTGCCGGCGGGCACCGCGACGGCGATCTACGCCGTGTACCTGTCGCTGGTGTACCTGCTCACCCTGCCCGGCGGCTGGTTCGCCGACCGTGTGCTCGGCCCTCGCAAGACGGTCGCCGTCGCGGGCGTGGTCATCATGATCGGCCACCTGTGCCTGGCGCTGCCCGCCGCCGCGAGCTTCTACGTCGGCCTGGGCCTGGTCGCCATCGGTTCCGGTCTGCTGAAGGCCAACATCTCCACGATGGTCGGCCACCTCTACGACGGCCCGGAGGACCCGCGCCGCGACGGTGGCTTCACGGTCTTCTACATCGGCATCAACCTCGGCGCCTTCATCGCGCCGCTGGTCATCGGCACCGTCGGTGAGAACGTCAACTGGCACCTGGGCTTCGCGCTGGCCGCGCTCGGCATGGCGCTGGGCCTCGTCCAGTTCCTGCTCGGCAGCCGCCACCTGGACGCGAAGAGCAGCCTGGTCCCGACCCCGCTGACGCCCGCCGAGAAGGCGTCCACCCTGCGCAAGGGCCTGATCTGGCTGGCCATCGCCGTGGTCTTCTACGGCCTCGTCGGCGGCACGGGCCACTTCACCCTGAACTGGGCGCTGATCCCGCTCACGCTCCTCGGCCTGATCGTGCCGATCCTGGTCATCTCCCGCATCATGCGCGACAAGGACCTGGACTCGGGCGAGCGGTCGAAGGTCTCGGCGTACATCTGGTTCTTCGTCGCCGCCGCCGTGTTCTGGATGATCTACGACCAGGGCGGCTCGACCCTGTCGCTGTTCGCCGAGAAGAGCGCCGACAACACGATCTTCGGCTGGGAGTTCCCGGTCTCCTGGTACCAGTCGGTCAACCCGGTCCTGATCATGGCGCTGGCGCCCGTCTTCGCCTGGCTGTGGCTGTGGCTGAACCGGCGCGGCAAGGAGCCCAGCACCATCGTGAAGTTCGCCTCCGGTCTGGTGCTGGTGGGTGCGTCGTTCTTCCTCTTCCTCGCCCCGCTGTCGATCGCCGAGGGCGGTCACAAGGCCGCGGCGATGTGGCTGGTCGCGATCTACTTCGTGCAGACCGTCGGTGAGCTGACGCTGTCCCCGGTGGGTCTGTCCGTGACGACGAAGATGGCTCCGGCGAAGTACGCCTCGCAGATGATGGGCGTCTGGTTCCTCGCGGTCACCGCGGGAGACTCCGTCACCGCGCTGCTGTCCAACCCGGCCGTCGGCGGGGTCAACCTCGACAAGACGGGCTTCGTGGCGCTGGAGGCGGCGCTCGCCGTGGTCGCCGGCTTCGCGGTGTACATGTACCGCAAGAAGGTCAAGGCCATGATGGGCGACGTCCGCTGATCACCGCCGCCTGACTCCTCGAGAAGGGCCGTCGCACCCCGGGTGCGGCGGCCCTTCCTCATGTCCCGGTCGAACTCGGAGGGTCGGCGTCCGGGGCGAACCAGGGCTCGGCGGAGGCCCGGCGGACCACCGGCGGCCACACCCGGCGGGGCGGGCGGGCCGCGTGGCCGGGGCGGCGCGGTCGCAGGTGGTCGATCACGGCCAGGCCCGCGCGGAACAGCGCCACCGGCACGACGAGCAGGACGAGGACCCAGAACAGGGTCACGCCCCAGGGCCGTCCCACGCCCCAGGGGTGCTCGGCGAGCACCTTGCCGCCGTACTTCAGCGACACGGTGTAGTCCCCGTGCGCCCCGGCCCCGAGCTCCACGGGCAGCTCGATGCGGGCCCTGCCGCCCGGGCGGACCGTGCCGCGCCACCGCTGGTCCTGCCACTGCGGGGCGAACACGCCGTGCGAGGTGCCGACCCGGAAGACCGGGTTCTTCACGGGGGACGTGCCGACGTTGCCCACGGTGACCACGAGGGTCCGGGCGGGCGGGGAGCCGAACCAGGTGAGCAGACCGCCGGAGCCCCGCAGCCGGGTGTCCGCGAGCAGGGACAGCCGGCCGCCGGCCGCGTCGGCGGGCAGCGGCTCGACGGCGTGCCCGGCGACCTGGAGGGCCGCGTCGGCCTCGGCCCCGCGTCCGGTCACCGTGGCCACGTGGACCACGCAGGGGCACGGCACGGGCGGCTCCACGACCGGCAGTTCGCGGCGGAAGCGCCCGTCGGCACCGGTCGTGACGGCCCGGCCGTCGGAGTTGGCGCAGGAGTTGGTGCCGCCGGTCACCCCCCGCTTCGGCTCGGCCTGCCCGCACACGAGCAGCGTCAGCAGGGCACGGGGCCGCCAGCCGCTGCCGCTGACGGTGATCGAACCGCCCGTTCCCGCCTGGGAGTCGGACAGCTCGACGGCGGGCCGGTCCGCGGCACCGACGGGCCCGGCGCCGGCCAGGACCAGCAGCAGCGCGAGCAGAACCGGCAGGGACACGTACGGAAGACGGACGGCGGGCTGCACAGGCGGCTCCAGCGGTCGTGCGGTGCGGGCATGCGGCCGGACCGGGCGGGGGTGGTGCTGCGGCTCGCGGGGCTGCGGCTTACGGGGCTGCGGCTTGCGGGGCTGTGGCTTGCGGGCCTGTGGCTTACGGGGCTGCGGCTTGCGGGCCTGTGGCTTACGGGGCTGCGGCTTGCGGGCCTGTGGCTTACGGGGCTGCGGCTTGCGGGCCTGTGGCTTGCGGTGCTGCGGTGCGGTGCGCAGGTGCGGTCGGATCGGCGGCAGTGGTCGTGCGGGGCTGCGGTGCGGTGCGCCTGTGCCGCCGGGCCGGCGGCTCCGGCGGTCGTGCGGTGTCGGCGTACGGCCAGGCCGCCGGCGTGCGGTGCTGCGGATCGGGCGGACGACCAGACCAGCAGCGCTCAGTTCTGCCATCCGGGCCGACGACCAGACCAGCAGCGCTCAGTTCTGCCATGCGGGCCGACGACCAGACCAGCAGCGCTCAGTTCTGCCGTCCGGGCGTACGGCCAGAACTGCGGCGTGCGGGCGGTGTGCGGCCAGATTGACCGCGCGCGTCCCGCGCTCGGCGGCGCACCGGCCAGGAGGGGCGCGTGGCGGTCAACGGCCCGCCCGAGCCCCCTGGTGACGCCGCGTCAGCCACAGCGCACCCGCCGCGCCGGCGAGCAGGACCGTGCCGCCGAGGGTGCCGAGCGCGACGGCCGAGTCCTCGGGCCCGGTCTGCGGAAGTCCGGCACCGGTGTCCGCGCCGGAGCCGCCGCCCTGGGCGGAACCGCCGGCGCCGCCACCGCTCCCGGCGCTGACGTCCAGGGTGAGGGACGGGCCCGGGTCGTTCGTCGGGGTACACGTGGTCGTCGTGCCGAGCGCCTTGATGGTCAGCACACCGGCCGTGAAGGTGACCTCGCCGCTCTTCTTCGGCGTGTACGTGCCGCTCAGATCGCTGATCTTGATGGGCGTGTTGGCGGGAATCGCGGCGTCGTTGGCGGGGCCGGACACCGCCAGGGTGCCGCTGTCGGCGCCGCCCAGGGCGACGGTGGCGCTCGGCGTCATCGCGCCCTTGCCCAGTTCGACCGGGCTGGAGGAGACGCCCTTCTGCCAGGACATGGTGATCCGGTAGCCGCTGCCGCTCTTGACGCCCTTGATGTCGATGGGCGAGACGGCACTCTTGTCGCCGATCGGCGTCTTGCACTGGTAGTTGACGTCGACGACCTCGGCCCGGGCGACGGGGGCGGCCATCCACACCGCCGAGCCTGCCAGGGCCGCGGCGGACGCGAGTGCGGCGGTTCGTTTCCGGTACGACACGGTGCCGCTCCCCTTCCTGTTCCTGACGACGTATCAGATCGGGCGGTCAAGGTACGCCCGGGGCCGTGAGGAAGGAAGACACAGTGCGCGCCGGATCCGCGGGGATCCGGCGTGGGACGAGTGACGTATGAGGGGATGCGCGGCGAGGATCCGGCGCGGGGCGGTCACCCGTTCGGACGCACCCCAGGACGCCCACCGAGGCCCGAGATCAGCACGTACACCCGAGATCGGACAGGAATGCCCGTGATCGGACAAGCGCACCCCGAGGGCGGTCGATTACATGCCGTGACCGAACGCGGACTCCCCGCGATCAGGCGGGTGCGCCCAGTTCCGCCCAGACCGTCTTGCCGGAGACGCCCGGCGTACGGACGACGCCCCAGTCCAGGCACAGGCGCTGGACGATGAACATGCCGTGACCGCCCGGGCGACCCGCGCGGTGCGGGGTGCGGGGGGCGGGCTGACCGGTGCCCCGGTCGACGACCTCCACACGGATCACCTTGTTGTCGCAGGTGATCCGCAGCTGGTCCGGCCCCTCGGCGTGCAGACAGGCGTTGGTGACCAGCTCGGAGACGACCAGCAGCACGTCCTCGGCGGCGGCCCGCTGGTCGGCGGAGGCCGCGGGGAGCCAGCCCCACGCGTACAACGCCTGGCGGGTGAAGTCGCGGGCCAGCGGAACCACGCCGCTCTCGTCCTCGAAGCTCAGCCGGCGCACCTGACGACCGCCCGGCGGCGCCGCGGCCCCGGACGGCACGTCCACGCCCTCGCCGGCCGCACCGGCCGCCGCTACGCCACCCTCGGACGCCCCGGAAGCGCCGCTGGGCTCCGGCCCGCGGTCGCCCGGCGGGTAAGGCCGGGTGGTGCTCATCAGCGCTTCACCTCACCGATTCACCAGTTCACGATTGAAAAACTTCACTACACAGTCGGCCACGCAGTGCGCGGCACGTCGGTTGCGCGGCGCCCCCGCCACCCTGGCGACCGACAGGTTCAGGATGTCTCCTGCCCTGGCAGACCGACTGAACACCCATGCATTCGGCACGAAAGACGTGACGGGGCCGGGACGCCGGTCACACAGGGATGGCCGAGGCACCGCGCGCCGACGCACGCCGGTCAGTCCGACTCGTCGGCCAGGGCCGCCTCGAGCGTGTCGTGGACGCTGAAGACCGCATCCGCGCCCGTGATCTCGAACACGCGCGCCACCACCGGCTGCATGCCGGCGAGCGAGACGCCGCCACCGGCGGCCTCTGCCTTCAGCCGCGCCCCGAGGAGCACGTTGAGTCCCGTGGAGTCACAGAACTCCAGGCGTGCGCAATCGATGACCAGGCGCTTGAATCCCTTGGCGAGGCAGTTTTCGAGTGGCTCACGCAACAAATCGGCGGTGTGGTGATCCAACTCACCCGCCGGGGTCACGACGGCACTAGAGCCCTCTTCCCGCACCTCCACCAGAAGCCGGCCAGACTGTGCGCTGCCGACCGTCCCGCGGTCCATGCCGTCTCTCTCTCCCGACGTCGAGGTGGTTGCTGACGCCCTCGAACACTACGCCTTCCCTGCACGGTCCGACACCCGAACAACTACACGCAAACGGACATATACCCACAGAACGCACTTGCGGTGGGCTCAGGAAAGCGGGTAGGCCTAGTAAGGACACGTACCCGACACGGCCGGCTTTGGAGGCGCCGCACACCGCAGTGCACCTAACGGCTCCGGCAGCCATATGCCGAGAACGATGGAGGACATCATGTCACCCCGGCTCGACGGATCGCCTACCCGCAAAGCGACGTCGACACCCCGTCCGGAACATCTGGAACCCATCGAGCAGGTCGAGATGCTCGTCACACAGGACGGCTTTCTCGCCGGACTTCCGGACATCCCCCCGTACGAGGAAGTCGACGCGGTCGACGCGCGGGCGCTGTCCAAGACCCTCTTCGAGCGTCTGGAGACGCTGGAGGAAGGAACCCACGAGTACTCGTACGTTCGCAACACGCTCGTCGAACTGAACCTCGCGCTGGTCAAGTTCGCCGCCTCCCGGTTCCGCTCCCGCAGCGAGCCGATGGAGGACATCATCCAGGTCGGCACCATCGGCCTGATCAAGGCGATCGACCGCTTCGAGATGTCCCGCGGTGTGGAGTTCCCCACGTTCGCGATGCCGACCATCATCGGCGAGATCAAGCGCTTCTTCCGTGACACCTCGTGGTCCGTGCGCGTTCCGCGCCGGCTCCAGGAGCTGCGGCTCGACCTGGCCAAGGCCGGGGACGAACTGTCCCAGAAGCTCGACCGCGCCCCCACGGTGGCCGAGCTGGCGGAGCGTCTCGGGATCTCCGACGACCAGGTCGTCGAGGGCATGGCGGCGTCGAACGCCTACACCGCCTCCTCGCTGGACGCCCAGCCGGAGGAGGACGACTCCGAGGGCGCGCTCGCGGACCGCATCGGCTACGAGGACCACGGGCTCGAAGGCATCGAGTACGTCGAGTCGTTGAAGCCGCTGATCGCGGAACTCCCGCCGCGCGACCGGAAGATCCTGTCCCTGCGGTTCGTCGCGGGCATGACCCAGTCGGAGATCGGCGAAGAGCTCGGCATCTCGCAGATGCACGTCTCGCGTCTGCTGTCGCGGACGCTGGTACGGCTGCGCAAGGGGCTGACCGTCGAGGAGTGATCCTCGATCCTGGTGTACGTGTCCCTCGGGGGCGGGCCGGACGGCCCGCCCCCCGGGCGCGTGCCACCGGTGGTCGGCGGAGGCCCCCTCAGGAGTTGAGGAACAGCGCCGCCGTCGGCAGCAGCGGGGCCGTCAGGCTCAGCAGCCAGTAGGTGTGCGGGGCGAGTGCCGTCCGGCGCCGCAGCGGCCTGTTGGCGAGCCACCGGATCAGGCCGTAGAGCGTGACGACGGGCACGACGATCACGAGCCAGAGGGCCATGCCGTCGCTCTCGGTGGGTTCCCGCACGGTCCAGCCGGCCTCGGCGAGCGGCCCGTTCGCCGCGAGGTGCCAGAGCAGCCAGAACGGCACCACGCCCGGGATCCCGAGCAGCACGTTCACCACGAGTGGTGCCGCCCAGTGCTTCGACAACCGTCCCCGCCTCATGGGTCCCCGCCCTCCGCCGATGCCGGTCGTCGTCCGACGCGGCATCGCATGATCGCGGGCCGGTGATCACACCACGCGTTCTCCGCGCCGCCACACCCCGCTGACCAGCGGGACGCCGGGGCGGTACGCCAGGTGGACGTGGCTCGGGGCGTCCAGGAGCGTCAGGTCCGCGTACGCGCCCGGGGTGATGCGGCCGACGTCGCCGCGCCTGAGGGCCGCCGCGCCGCCCGCGGTCGCCGACCACACGGCCTCGTCCGGGGTCATCCCCATGTCCCGTACGGCCAGGGCGATGCAGAACGGGACGGACGAGGTGAAGGACGAGCCGGGGTTGCAGTCCGTGGACAGCGCGACCGTGACACCCGCGTCCAGCAGCCGCCGCGCGTCCGGCCATGCGGCGCGCGTGGAGAACTCGGCACCGGGCAGCAGGGTGGCGACCGTACGGCCGCCGGCCAGGGCGTCCACGTCCGCGTCCGTGAGGTGGGTGCAGTGGTCGGCGCTGGCCGCGTCGAGCTCGACGGCGAGCTGCACACCGGGGCCGTAGGAGAGCTGGTTGGCGTGGATGCGGGGGTGCAGGCCCTTCGCCTTGCCGGCGGTGAGGATCGCGCGGGCCTGGTCGCCGTCGAAGGCGCCCTTCTCGCAGAAGACGTCGATCCAGCGGGCGTGCGGGGCGCAGGCGTCGAGCATCTCGCCGGTGACCAGGGCGACATAGCCCGCCGGGTCCTCGGCGTGGTCCGGCGGGACGATGTGGGCGCCGAGGTAGGTGACCTCGTCGGTGTGGGCGGCGGCGATGCGCAGGGCGCGGGCCTCGTCCTCGACGGTCAGGCCGTAGCCGGACTTGGTCTCGAACGTGGTGGTTCCCTGGCGGAGGGCTTCGGCGAGGTAACGGGTGACGTTGGCCTCGAGTTCCTCGTCGCTCGCCGCCCGCGTCGCCGCGACGGTGGTGCGGATGCCGCCGGCGCTGTACGGCCGCCCGGACATCCGGGCGTTGAACTCCTGCGTCCGGTCGCCCGCGAAGACGAGGTGGGAGTGGGAGTCCACGAAGCCGGGCAGGACCGCCCGGCCACCGGCGTCGACCCGATTGTCAGTGGCTGGTGCTTTGCTTTGATCACCGGTCCACACGACGCGGTCGCCCTCGATGGCGACGGCCGCGTCCCGGACCAGTCCCAGGGGGGAACCGTCACCGAGGGAGGGGTCGTTGGTGACCAGACTGGCGATGTTCGTGATGAGCGTGCTTGCGGTGCTCGCGGAGTGGGCGGGGCTGACGGTCGTCGCGTTGCTCATGGCGTCCTTGGTGGCCTGGGCGGCGGTGGGGTCGGGTTCGGGGGCGGAGCCGGGCCGCGCGGGCGGGCGGCCCGGGGTCATCCGCGCAGGGCTTCGACGGCGTCCGCGAGGGCTCGCGGCACGTCCGGTACGAGGGAGTGGACCCCGTCCCGTACGACGTGCCGACCACCCACGACCGTATGCGACACGTCTGCTGCCGACGCAGCGAATACGGCCGTCTCGGCCCCGAGCCGTGGAAGCGGCCCTGCCGTCCTGACCGAGTCGAGCGCGATGGTGGTGAAGTCGGCGAGCGCGCCGGTCTCCAGGGCACCCGCGCCCTCCCAGCCGAGGGCCGCGTGACCGTCGGCCGAGGCCGCCCGCAGCAGGGCCGCCGCCGTCCAGTGACCCCGGGTGCGGGTGCGCAGCCGCTCGTTCAGCTCCATGGCCCGCGCCTCTTCGAGCAGGTCGATGACGGCGTGGCTGTCGGAGCCGAGGGAGAGCGGGGAGCCCTCGTTCTGCAGGGCGACGGCCGGTCCGATGCCGTCCGCGAGGTCCCGCTCGGTGGTCGGGCACATGCAGGTGCCGGTGCCGCTGCCGCCGATGAGGGAGATGTCCTCGGCGGTGAGGTGGGTGTTGTGGACGCCGGTGGTGCGCGGTCCGAGGACACCGTGCAGGGCGAGGAGCTGGGTCGGGGTGCAGCCGTGGACCTCCTGGCACGCCTCGTTCTCGGCGGTCTGCTCGGACAGGTGCACATGGAGCGGGGCCCGCCGCTCCTCGGCCCACCGTACGACGGTCTCCAACTGGTCGGCGGGCACGGCCCGTACGGAGTGGATCGCCGCTCCGATCCGTGCGTGATCCCGTTCCTTGAGAAGTGAACAGCGTGCGGCCCAGGCCTCGGCGTCGCCGTCGGAGAAGCGGAGCTGGTGGGCGGTGGGCGGCTGTCCGAAGCCGGAGGAGAGGTAGGCGGTGTCGAGGAGGGTGATGCGGATGCCGGCCTCGGCGGCGGCCGCGATGAGGGCCTCGCCCATGGCGTTGGGGTCGGCGTAGGGGGTGCCGCCGGGGGCGTGGTGGACGTAGTGGAACTCGCCGACGGCCGTGATGCCGGCCAGCGCCATCTCGGCGTACACGGCGCGGGCGAGGGCGTGGTAGCGGTCCGGGGTGAGCCGGCCGGCCGTGGCGTACATGACCTCGCGCCAGGTCCAGAAGGTGCCGGAGCCGACCTGGACGGTGCCGCGCAGGGCGCGGTGGAAGGCGTGGCTGTGGGCGTTGGCCAGGCCTGGCATGGTGAGCCCGCGCAGGACATCGGCGCCGGGAGGCGGGGCGGGGGTGCCGGTGCGGACAACGGTGATGCGGCCGTCCGCGACGTCGAGGGTCACGCCCGATTCGACATGCTTACCGAGCCAGGCGTGCTCCAGCCAGTACGTCCGCGAGGCTGCTGTCGTCACCTGCACGCCAGTCCTTCCAGTACGTCGGCGAGTGCGAGTACCCCGGCGACGCAGTCGTCCTCGCTCGCGGACTCGGCCGGGGAGTGGGAGACGCCGGTGGGGTTGCGCACGAACAGCATGGCGGTCGGGATGCTCCCGGACAGGATCCCGGCGTCGTGTCCCGCGCCGGTGCCGAGGACGGGGACCGTGAGGCCGGTGTCCGTGCCGAGGATGCGGGCGAGTTCGTCGCGCAGGGCGTGGTCGAACTCGACGACGGGGGTGAAGGACTCGCGGACGATGTCGAGGTCGATGCCGTGGGCGGCCGCGTACTGCCGGGCCGCCTTCTCGATGCCGCCGACCACGGTGTCGAGGCTCATCTGGTCCTCGGCCCGGGAGTCGAGCCAGCCGCGCACGAGGGAGGGGATGGCGTTGACGCCGTTGGGTTCGACGGCGATCTTGCCGAAGGTGGCGACGGCCCCGGCGAGTTCGGCCTCGCGCCGGGCGGCGAGGACGGTCTCGGCGTAGGACAGCATGGGGTCGTGGCGGTCGGCGAGCCGGGTGGTGCCGGCGTGGTTGGCCTCGCCGCGGAAGTCGAACCGCCAGCGGCCGTGGGGCCAGATCGCGCTTGCGAGGCCGACCCGGTCGCCGGACAGGTCGAGGGCCCGGCCCTGTTCGACGTGCAGTTCGACGAAGGCGCCGATGCGGGCGAGCCGTTCGGGGTCCGGTCCGATGGCGTCCGGGTCGTGTCCGGCCGCCTCCATGGCCCGGGGCAGCGTCACGCCGTCGCCGTCGGTGAGGCGGTGCGCCTGCTCTCGGGTGAGCTGCCCGGCCGTGAGCCGGGACCCGACGCAGGCGAGCCCGAACCGGGCGCCCTCCTCGTCGCCGAAGTTCACGATGGCGAGGGGCCGGGTGAGGCGGGCGTCCCTGCGGCGCAGCTCGTCCAGCGCGGCGAAGGCGGACACGACGCCGAGGGGGCCGTCGAAGGCTCCGCCGTCCGGCACGGAGTCGAGGTGCGAGCCGGTGACGACGGCGTCGCCCTCGGCGGGGTCCCCGAGCCAGGCCCACTGGTTGCCGTTCCGGTCGACCTCGTGACGCAGCCCGCGGGCCGTGGCCTGCTCTTCGAACCACGCCCGGCATTCACCGTCGATCGCGGTCCAGGCGAACCGCCGGTAGCCGCCGGAGTCGGGGTGCCGCCCGAGGGGGAGCAGCTCGCGCCACATCTGGTGGAAGGAGCCGCCGGTGTCCTGGGTCACGCCGGGTCGCCTTCGCGCATCGGGACGCGGACGCCCCGCTCCCCCGCCACCGACTCCGCGATGTCGTACCCGGCGTCGACGTGCCGGATGACGCCCATGCCGGGGTCGTTGGTGAGCACCCGGCGGATCTTCTCGCCCGCGAGCGCCGTGCCGTCGGCCACCGTGACCTGCCCGGCGTGGATGGACCGTCCCATCCCGACGCCGCCGCCGTGGTGGATCGACACCCAGGACGCGCCGGAGGCGACGTTCACCATGGCGTTCAGCAGCGGCCAGTCGGCGATCGCGTCGGACCCGTCGAGCATGGCCTCGGTCTCGCGGTAGGGGGACGCGACCGAACCGCAGTCGAGGTGGTCGCGGCCGATGACGACCGGCGCGGCCAGCTCCCCGCTCGCGACCATGTCGTTGAACCGCTCACCGGCCTTGTCCCGCTCGCCGTAGCCGAGCCAGCAGATCCGGGCGGGCAGGCCCTGGAAGTGGACGCGTTCGCCGGCCATCTTGATCCAGCGGGCGAGGGACTCGTTCTCCGGGAAGAGGTCGAGGATCGCCTTGTCGGTCTTGGCGATGTCGGAGGCGTCGCCGGACAGGGCGGCCCAGCGGAAGGGGCCCTTGCCCTCGCAGAACAGCGGGCGGATGTAGGCGGGGACGAAGCCGGGGAAGGCGAAGGCGCGGTCGTATCCGGCGAGTTGGGCCTCGCCGCGGATGGAGTTGCCGTAGTCGAAGACCTCGGCGCCGGCGTCCATGAAGCCGACCATGGCCTCGACGTGCCGGGCCATGGACTCGCGGGCCCGGGTGGTGAAGCCGGCCGGGTCCTTGGCGGCGGCGTCGGCCATGTCCTCGAAGGCTACGCCGACCGGCAGGTAGGCCAGGGGGTCGTGGGCCGAGGTCTGGTCGGTGACGATGTCGATCGGGGCGCCCTCGGCGAGCATCCGCGGGAGCAGTTCGGCGGCGTTGCCCAGGAGGCCGATGGACAGCGGCTTGCGCTGGTCGCGGGCCTCGGTGGCCAGCTGGAGCGCCTGGGCGAGGCTGTCGGCCTTCACGTCCAGGTAGCGGTGCTCGATGCGCCGGTCGATGGCGCGGGGGTCGCAGTCGACGCAGATCGCCACACCGTCGTTCATCGTCACGGCGAGCGGCTGGGCGCCGCCCATGCCGCCGAGGCCGGCGGTCAGGGTGATGGTGCCGGCCAGCGTTCCGCCGAACTTCTTCGCGGCGACGGCGGCGAAGGTCTCGTAGGTGCCCTGGAGGATGCCCTGGGTGCCGATGTAGATCCAGGAACCGGCGGTCATCTGCCCGTACATGGTCAGGCCGAGGTGTTCGAGGCGGCGGAACTCCTCCCAGTTGGCCCAGTCGCCGACGAGGTTGGAGTTGGCGATGAGGACGCGCGGGGCCCACTCGTGGGTCTGCATGACGCCGACGGGCCGGCCGGACTGGACCAGCATGGTCTCGTCCTGCTTCAGCCCCTGCAGCGTGCGCACCATGGCGTCGAAGGAGCGCCAGTCGCGGGCGGCCTTGCCGGTGCCGCCGTAGACGACGAGCTTGACGGGGTGCTCGGCGACCTCGGGATCGAGGTTGTTCTGCAGCATCCGCAGGGCGGCTTCCTGCTGCCATCCCAGGGCGCTCGGTTCCGTGCCGCGCGGTGCTCGGACGGGGCGGGGTCCTGACATGGTCTGCCTCCTGGTGGGTGCGTGGTGCTCCCGGCGGTTTGTTGCTGTGACTATTCACATCCTGAACGCCTGAATAGAGCTAGTCAATACGTGGGGGGTGTCGGCACGGCGCCGTCGTGGATGTTTGGCTGGATGCATGGGCGCACACATCGAGGCGGACAAGGCGGACGACACCGGGGCCCGGCGGGCCGCGCGGCGGGACGAGGCGGTGCGGGCCGCCGTGGAGCAAGGGCTGCTCGGGCCCGACAGCCCCATCGTCGGGCTGCTGGACGTCACCGGCATCCGGGAATCGGCGGCGGAGCTGCGGGCCGCGTTCGAGGCGGTGGTGGAACCGGGCACGCCCGTGCTGCACGCCTTCGCGGTGAAGGCGACCCCCCTGGTGCCGGTCCTGCGGCTGCTGCGCGAGGAGGGCGTCGGCGCGGAGGTCGCGAGCCCGGGTGAGCTGGCCCTGGCCCGGGCGGCGGGCGTGCCGCCGGAGGCGACGGTGCTCGACTCGCCCGCGAAGACGCCGGCCGAGCTGCGCGAGGCCCTGTCCCTGGGCATCGCCGTCAACGCGGACAATCCGCAGGAGCTGACCCGGATCGACGCCCTGATGCGGTCCTCGACCAGCCGCTCCCCGCTGGGGATCCGGGTGAATCCGCAGGTCGGCGGCGGTTCCATCGAGGCGCTGTCCACGGCGACGGCCACCTCGAAATTCGGGGTGGCGCTGCGTGACGAGGGCGCCCGGCAGTGGGTCGTCCAGGCGTATCTGGACCGGCCGTGGCTGACCCGGCTGCACGCGCACACCGGGTCCCAGGGCATCCCGCTGGCCCTGATGGCCGAGGGCGTGGCGGAGACCTACGCGCTGGCGGAGGAGATCAACCGGCGGGCCGGGCGGCGGCAGGTCGACACCCTCGACATCGGCGGCGGCCTGCCGGTGAACTTCGCGTCGGAGGCGACGACACCGACCTACGCCCAGTACGCGCGGCTGCTGGCCGAGGAGGTGCCGGGGCTGCTCGACGGGCGGTACGGGCTGGTCACCGAGTTCGGGCGGTCACTGCTCGCCAAGCACGGGACGGTGGTGGCGCGGGTCGAGTACGCGAAGGCATCCGGCGGGCGGGCGGTGGCGGTGACGCACGCCGGGGTGCAGGTGGCCGCGCGGACGGTGTACGCGCCGGGGAGCTGGCCGTTGCGCATCTCCGCGTACGACGCGAAGGGGCGCCCGAAGGAGGGGCCGGTGGTGGTGCAGGACGTCGCGGGACCGGCCTGCTTCGCGGGGGACCTGCTGGCGGAGGGACGCTCCATGCCGTTGCTGGAGCAGGGGGACTACGCGGCCGCGCTGGACACCGGGGCGTACTACTTCGCCCATCACTACGGGTACAACTCGCTGGTGCGGCCCGGGGTGTACGGGTTCGGGCCGGGCGGGCGCTTCGCGGTGGTACGGCGGGCGCAGACCGTGGAGGAGGTCGTCGCGGAGTCGGGTGGGGCGCAGGTGGACGCGTTGACGCGAGCGTGGCGGGAGGTTCCGTAGGGTCTCGGCCTCGGGTGCGGCGGGGCGGGAGGTGCCGCGGGAATCCGGCCTCGGGTGCGGCGGGGCGGGAGGTGCCGCAGGTTTCCGGCCTCGGGTGCGGCGGGGCGGGAGGTGCCGCAGGTTTCCGGCCTCGGGTGCGGCGGGGCGGGAGGTGCCGCGGGATTCCGGCCTCGGGTGCGGCGGGGCGGGAGGTGCCGCAGGTTTCCGGCCT
>NZ_JACHCX010000002.1:525018-542018 GCF_014207295.1 Streptomyces sp. AK010 | reverse complement strand
TCGGGTGCGGCGGGGCGGGAGGTGCCGCGGGAATCCGGCCTCGGGTGCGGCGGGGCGGGAGGTGCCGCGGGAATCCGGCCTCGGGTGCGGCGGGGCGGGAGGTGCCGCGGGAATCCGGCCTCGGGTGCGGCGGGGCTTGTCGCGCCCTCGCCGCGGAGCCGTACATCGATACGGCCCCGCGCCGGACGGGTCAGGCACCGCCCGGTCACACCGGGATCGGTGACTTCCTTCGTGCGCCTCCCGGCGACGCGTCTCCCGCCGCGATGCCCGTGCTGCGGTACGCCCTCACGCGCTTGCCGGTCGGGTGGGCGGCTCCCCCGCGCAGCCAGTCCACGCGGACCCACAGCAGTGCCTCGTCGGCCTGCTCGCGGCGGCCCAGCCAGGCCGACTTCAGCCACAGGCCCGCGCCGCAGCCGGCCAGGAGCATGCCCCCGGCCGCCGGGGCCGCGAAGGCGCTGCCCAGAGCGGCGAGGAAGGCGAGGAGGAGCCACCAGCGGTGGCCCCGGCGCCAGTTGCGCACCGTGACCGCGCGGTCCTGGAGTACGTCGTGCTTGCCGGCCCGGGACGCGGCCGCGGCCAGGGCCGCGTAGCGCTTGCGGCGTGCGCACGCGACCACCGCCGCCGCCAGGACGAACAGCGCCGCTCCGGCCAGGACGCCGATGCGGCGTCCGGTCAGGCCCGGTGCGAGCAGGCCGATGCCCGCCGCGAGAACGCCCAGCCACCACAGCGGGGCCGCCCCCGCCCGTACGACGACGGCCACTCGGGCCAGTCCCTGTCCTCCGCGCGTCACGTCCAGCCTCCGTCCGGTCTCCGAAGCCTTTGGGAGCCATACGGTAGCGACGCAACGTGAGACGAGTCTTAAGAAGCCCGCCCGTGCCGTCAGTCGACGAACAGGCCTCGCGCCGCCGCCTTCGTGTCGAACTCCTCCAGGCGGGACTGGGCCTGGGGCAGGTCGTCGCACATGGCCTCCAGCAGCACCCGGCCGAGCAGCATCGGCGCGCAGGCCGTGTCGAAGGCGAGGCCGGTACCGACGGCGGCGGGCAGCAGCAGGTCGGACACCTTGGCGACGGGCGCGAAGGCGGAGTCGGCGACCGTGACGACGGTCAGCCCGGCCTCCTTGGCGTAGGTGAGGGTGTCGACGACCTCACGGGGGTGCCGGGGCAGCGCGAAACAGAGCAGTGCGCTCGCGCCGGCCCGGACGGCGGCGTCGATGCGGTCCTGGACCATCGTGCCGCCCTCGCCGAGCAGCCGTACGTCGGGATGCACCTTGGCGGCGAAGTAGGCGAAACCGTGTGCCTGGGCGGCAGCCGCCCGCAGGCCGAGGACGAGCAGCGGCCGGGAGCCCGCGAGGAGGCGTCCCGCGCGCTGGACGGGGCCGGGATCGGCCAGCGCCTCCGCCAGGTGCCGCAGGTTCTCGATCTCGGCCTCGACGGCCTGCTGGTACTCGTTGTGCGAACCGGCCTCCACAGCGGGTTCGGCGGGCGTGACCTCGCGCAGATGGCGGCGCAGGGCGGGGTAGCCGTCGAAGCCGAGGGCGACGGCGAACCGGGTCACGGACGGCTGGCTGACCCCGGCCAGCTCGGCGAGCTCCACGCTCGACAGGAACGGCACGTCCGCGGCGCGCCGCACCATGCTGTGCGCGATGCGTCGCTGCGTCGGCGTCAGCCGGTGGCCCTCGAAGAGCGCCTGCAGCCGCGCGGCAGGGCTGTCGGTCACGCTCATGACGTGCTCCCCCTCGCCTATTCAGTAGCTGAGGATTCTGCATGAGCATATGCAGAGCGGCAAGCCGGGCCGCAGGGCGGTGGCGGCAGGACCGGGGACCCCCGGCGGAACAGGGGGGCTAACCCCAGTGCGGCGGGCGGCGGCGCTTTCTACCGTGGACGGCATGACGGGAATGGACGCGCGGGACACCGGCCTCAAGAGGGAACTCGACGCCACCCTGCACGCACGCAGGGATCTGGGCGAGGAGTACGAGCCGGCGCTGGTCGACTCGTTCCTGGAGAAGGTCGACCAGCGGATCGACGGCGCGGTGGAGCGCCGGGTGCGCCGGCAGCTCGCGGAGCAGCAGATGCAGGCGGCCCGGGACTCCCGGTCGCCGAAGGTCACGGACTCGTGGGGCGAGCGGTTCGGCTTCGGGATCGTCTCCCTGGTCCTCGCGGTGCCGCTGTCAGCGATCGGCGGGGGCGTGGCCCGTCTGCCCGGGCTGCTCGTCGCCTGGGCGGGCATCGTCGGCGTCAACGTCGTCCAGGCGCTCCGCTCCAACCCGAACCTCTTCGGCCGCCGCAGGTCCTCCCAGGACGGTGGCTGGGAGGACTGAGCGTGCGCACGCCGGTCAGACCTGCCGCGTCGGCAGCGCGATGATCTGCCGCAGGTTGACCCGGCGCGGCCGGCTCGTCGCGTAGGCCACGAGGTCGGCCAGCTCCTCCGCGGACAGGGCGCCCACCTCGTCGAGCATGCCCTCGACCTGCCGGGACAGGTCCGCGTCCGAGATGTGGGTGCGCAGCTCGCTCTCCACGAACCCGGGCTCGATGTTGGTGACCCGGACGTCCCGGGGCCCGAACTCCCCGCGCAGGGCTTCCGACAGGTAGGTGACGGCGGCCTTGGTGGCGCCGTAGACCGCGTAGTTCGACAAGCTGATGTGCGCGGTGATGGACGAGATGTTCACGATGTCGGCTGTACGGCCGTCGGCGGCGGCGCTCACCAGGTCGTCGGTGAAGGCGCCGATCATCCGCAGCACCCCGGAGACGTTGGTGTCGAGCATCCGCTGCCACTCGTCGGAGCGCCGGGCGTCGACGGGGTGGGGCGGCATGACGCCGGCGCAGTTCACGACCAGGTCCACGGAGGGCGCAGACGGTCTCCAAGGCGTAGACGGTCTCCAGGGGCGCAGGCGCAGAAGGTCTCCTGGGCGCGGAGAGAAATTGCGCGGGGACCGCCGCACCCCCGTGAACGGGGGGCGGGACGACGGCGGTCCCCGCGAAGGACGCGGGCCCGGTCAGGGCCGGGCGTGCGCGTCCATGGCGTCCGTGGAGGTCCGGGAGCCGCTCCGGAGGTCCTTCGACGCCGTTCGGCGCCGGTTCGGGCGGGGAGCCGCTCCCGCCCTTGCCGACATCCACCAATGTGCAGGACGCGTGTTAAGCGGGTGCTGCGTGAACGTGACACCCGCGTACCGGTTCCGCGAAGTCCTCGAAGATCACGGACGCCGCAAGTTCACCCGGTTCACGGGCAGTTCACCGGCCGTTGGCCGTCACTTCCCCGCGCGGGCGAGGAAGGACAGCAGGTCCTGGCGGCTGACCACACCGGTCGGCTTGCCCTCGACGAGGACGATCGCCGCGTCCGCCTTGCCCAGCACGGCCATCAGGTCGGCGACCGGCTCGCCGGAACCGACCTGGGGCAGCGGGCCGGACATGTGCTTCTCCAGCGGGTCCTCCAGCGAGGCGCTCTTGCTGAACAGCGCGTCCAGCAGCTCGCGTTCCACGACCGAGCCGACGACCTCGGCCGCCATCACGTCGGGGTGGCCGGCGCCCGGCTTGACGACCGGCATCTGCGAGACGCCGTACTCGCGCAGCACGTCGATGGCCTGACCGACCGTCTCCTCCGGGTGCATGTGGACGAGGGAGGGCATGCGGTCGCCCTCCTTGTCGTTCAGGACGTCGGCGACGCGGGCGCTCGGGCCCGTGTCCTCCAGGAAGCCGTAGTCGGCCATCCACTCGTCGTTGAAGATCTTGCTGAGGTAGCCGCGGCCGCTGTCCGGCAGCAGGACCACCACGACGTCGTCCGGTCCGAGCCGCTCGGCGACCTCCAGCGCGGCCACGACGGCCATGCCGCAGGAGCCGCCGACGAGCAGACCCTCCTCCTTGGCGAGGCGGCGGGTCATCTGGAAGGAGTCCTTGTCGGACACGGCGACGATCTCGTCCGCGACGGTCCGGTCGTAGGCGGTCGGCCAGAAGTCCTCGCCGACGCCCTCGACGAGGTAGGGCCGGCCGGAGCCGCCGGAGTAGACGGAGCCTTCGGGGTCCGCGCCGACGACCTTCACCGAGCCGTCGCTGATCTCCTTCAGGTAGCGGCCGGTTCCGGAGATGGTGCCGCCGGTGCCCACGCCCGCCACGAAGTGGGTGATCTTCCCCTCCGTCTGCTCCCACAGCTCGGGGCCGGTCGAGTGGTAGTGGGAGAGCGGGTTGTTGGGGTTGGAGTACTGGTCGGGCTTCCAGGCCCCCGGCGTCTCACGGACCAGCCGGTCGGAGACGTTGTAGTACGAGTCCGGGTGCTCGGGGTCCACGGCGGTCGGGCACACCACGACCTCGGCGCCGTACGCGCGCAGCACGTTGATCTTGTCGGTGCTCACCTTGTCGGGGCACACGAAGATGCACTTGTACCCCTTCTGCTGCGCCACGATGGCGAGCCCGACGCCGGTGTTGCCGCTGGTCGGCTCGACGATCGTGCCGCCGGGCTTGAGAGCGCCGCTGTCCTCCGCCGCCTCGATCATGCGCAGGGCGATGCGGTCCTTCACGGAACCGCCGGGGTTGAAGTACTCCACCTTGGCCAGGACGGTCGCCCTGATGCCCTTGGTCACGCTGTTGAGCTTCACCAGCGGGGTGTTGCCGACGAGGCTGATCATCGAGTCGTGGAACTGCACCGTTGTCTCCGGATGCCGCAGAAGTGGTCTGAGTGGTGCCGCCAGCCTATGACCTTGTCGTGGTCCGTGACGGTCGTTCACTGCCTGTTGAGATTGGGCGACGGGCTGTACGGGGCAAGCACTGGGTGTACGGGTTCGAGGAGGTGGCAGCGACGCATGACGAGCATGTCGAGGGCGAGGGTGGCCCGGCGGATCGCCGCCGGCGCGGCGTACGGCGGCGGCGGGGTCGGTCTGGCCGGGGCGGCGGCGGTCGGGCTGGTGCTGGCCGAGGTGCAGCTGGCGCGGCGCCGGGTGGGCAACGGCACGTCTCCTCACGTGCCGCACGCGGACGGGCTGTACGGCCGCATGTACGCCGGTCCGGCCGAGGCACCGCTGAGGCTGACGATGCTGGGCGACTCCACGGCCGCGGGCCAGGGCGTGCACCGGGGCGGGCAGACACCGGGAGCGCTGCTGGCGTCGGGGCTCGCGGCGCTGGCCGAGCGGCCGGTGGAGCTGCGCACGGTGGCGACTCCCGGGGCTTGTTCGGACGACCTGGACCGCCAGGTGGCCCTGGTGCTGGCCGATCCCGACCCCGTGCCCGACATCTGCGTGATCATGGTCGGGGCGAACGACGTCACCCACCGCATGCCCGCGACCCGCTCGGTCCGCCATCTCGCCTCGGCGGTCCGGCGGCTGCGCACGGCCGGCGCGGAGGTGGTGGTCGGCACCTGCCCCGACCTCGGCACGATCGAGCCGGTGCGACAGCCCTTGCGCTGGCTGGCCCGGCGGGCCTCCCGCCAGCTGGCTGCCGCCCAGACGATCGGAGTCGTCGAACAGGGCGGCCGCACCGTCTCCCTGGGCGACCTGCTGGGCCCCGAGTTCGCCGAGAACCCGCGCGAGCTGTTCGGCCCGGACAGCTACCACCCCTCCGCCGAGGGCTACGCGACGGCGGCGATGGCGGTCCTGCCGACCGTCTGCGCCTCCCTGGGCCTGTGGCCCGCCGAGGAGGAGCGCCCGGACGCCTCCCGCCGCGAGGGCTTCCTGCCGGTTGCGCGGGCGGCCGCGGAGGCCGCCTCGGAGGCGGGCACGGAGGTCGCGGCGGCGATGCCGAGCGGACCGCGCGGACCGTGGGCCCTGCTGAAGCGCCGCCGGCGTCGGCGGGTCCCCGAGCAGGAACCGGCCCCCGCGAGCCCTTCGAATTGAGGAGCAAAGGAAACGCACCGGGGAGCAGAAAGGAAGAGCAGCAAAGCAAGCGCTTGGAAACTGCGGTCAGGGTCACACCGTGACACCCGTGACCCAGGCCATACGTACGGGTAACTTCCCAGTCAGCCCTGCCAGACCACCCGGTACGTCAATGGAGCCGTGATGCCCGAAGCCGTGATCGTCTCAGCCGCCCGCTCCCCCATCGGCCGCGCCTTCAAGGGCTCCCTGAAGGACGTGCGGCCGGACGACCTGACCGCCACGATCATCCAGGCCGCACTGGCCAAGGTCCCCGAGCTGGACCCGAAGGACATCGACGACCTGATGCTCGGCTGCGGCCTGCCCGGCGGTGAGCAGGGCCACAACCTCGGCCGCGTCGTCGCCGTGCAGATGGGCATGGACCACCTGCCGGGCTGCACCGTCACCCGGTACTGCTCCTCCTCCCTGCAGACCTCCCGGATGGCCCTGCACGCCATCAAGGCCGGCGAGGGCGACGTCTTCATCTCGGCCGGCGTCGAGACGGTCTCCCGTTTCGCCAAGGGCAACTCCGACAGCCTTCCGGACACACACAACCCGCTGTTCGCCGACGCCGAGGCCCGCACCGCCGCGGTCGCCGAGTCCGAGGGCTCGACCTGGCACGACCCGCGCGAGGACGGCCTGCTGCCCGACCCGTACATCGCGATGGGCCAGACCGCCGAGAACCTGGCCCGCACCAAGGGCGTCACCCGCCAGGACATGGACGAGTTCGGCGTCCGCTCGCAGAACCTCGCCGAGGAGGCCATCAAGAACGGCTTCTGGGAACGCGAGATCACCCCGGTCACCCTCCCCGACGGCACGGTCGTCTCCAAGGACGACGGCCCCCGCGCCGGCGTCACCCTGGAGGGCGTGCAGGGCCTCAAGCCGGTCTTCCGCCCCGACGGCATGGTCACGGCCGCCAACTGCTGTCCGCTGAACGACGGCGCCGCGGCCCTCGTGATCATGTCCGACACCAAGGCCCGCGAGCTCGGCCTCACCCCGCTCGCCCGCATCGTGTCGACCGGCGTCTCCGGCCTCTCTCCCGAGATCATGGGCCTCGGCCCGGTCGAGGCGAGCAACCAGGCGCTGAAGCGCGCCGGGCTCGGCATCGGCGACATCGACCTGGTCGAGATCAACGAGGCGTTCGCCGCCCAGGTGATCCCCTCCTACCGCGACCTGGGCATCCCGCTGGAGAAGCTGAACGTCAACGGCGGCGCGATCGCCGTCGGCCACCCCTTCGGCATGACCGGCGCCCGCATCACGACCACGCTGATCAACTCCCTCCAGTTCCACGACAAGCAGTTCGGCCTGGAGACGATGTGCGTCGGCGGCGGCCAGGGCATGGCCATGGTCATCGAGCGCCTCAGCTGAGCGGCGCACCGTAGCCGCCATAGCACCTGCTGTGAGCCTTGGGCCCAGAACCCTGGAAACTCCAGGGTTCTGGGCTGTTTTGTGATCCAATCTCCCCCAGGATGTGACCTATCTCCCTCCGCCAGGGGAGAACCGCAGGTCACAACAGCCACACCCCATCCCCCGACGCCGAAGCCCTGTCCGTTTCGTGACGTTACGCACTGACAGCTGGTTAGTCCGCCCTTCAAGCTGATGTAGGAAGTCGGGGGTCGACTTTGAACCGGGAGTACGTCAGTGAGCGCCATGCCGATCGCGTTGCTGGTCACCACGGCCGCCACGGGAGCCGTGGGCGTCGCCGTCCTGCGCACCGTCCTGCAGCTGCGCCGACAGGTCGCCGCCCTGCACACCGCGCTGGCCGAGAGCCGCGCCGCCACCACCCGTGCGCTGCTGCCCGCCGCTCGTACCACTGCCGACACCGATGAGATACGTGCCGCCGTGGCGGCGGCACTGGCCGAGGAGCGGGAGCGGGAGCTCGCCGAGGCGCGGGCGTTCTGGGCCGCCCAGGAGGCCCGTGACGCCTCCGACGCGCCCTCCCTGCTGGGCCTGCCCGAGGTCGATCTGTTCCTGCCCCGTCAGGCCGATTTCGCGGGTCTGGAGCCGGTGTCCGAGCCCGGCGCCGACACCGAGGAACCCGCCGCCGAGTCCCCGGAGCTGGCCGCGGCCCGCCGCCGTCACCCCTCGCACCCGGACTTCGTGCCGACGCAGTCGCCGGTCGTGAACGACCACGAGCGCACCGTCGCCGCCCTGGAGGAGCTGGCCTCCTCCCGCGTCGAGCTGACGGACGTCCGCCCCGGCCCGCTGGGCACCCTGGACGTCTACGTCTTCGCCGACGGCACGACCCTGTGCATGACCCCGGGTCACCGCGAGACGGCGGAGCACCTCTCCGCGGCCCTGCGCGCCGGCCGGACCCCGGTCCTGCTGGGCGGCTCCGGCATCTCGGGCGCCTACACCCTCACGTTCGAATGCGGCGAGGAGAACGTCTACATCCTGGCGGACCGAGTGATCGCGTCCCTTTAGGGGCGCGGGGCTGTATCAATGTGCGGCTCCGCCGCGTGGGCGCGAACAACCACACTCGGCCCGCACTCGCGAACGAAGCTCAGACCCCCGCCCGCTTCTGCGCTTCTTCCACCACCCGCACGGCCTCAACGACGTCGGCGTCCGCAGGAATCACCACCGCCAGATCGTTCCCGGCGACGGTGATCTGATCTGCTGCCGCAAACATCCCCGCATCCGGCATCTCCCGGGGCTCCGCATCAGGAGCCTCCAGCCGCTGCGCCCTCCGGGCCAACTCCCTGGCCAACTCCAGAGCCTCAGCGGCAGCTCCTCGCTGCAACCGGCTCTGGGGCGCGGCCCTCAATCGATCGGCGAAGTGCTCCACCGCACGGGTCAGAGGCGTCGTATCAACCACGCCGCGAGCGTACGCGTCCCAGCGGGACTGTTGCCAACGGGCGAACACTCAGGCACGGTGACCTGAAGGACCGGCTTACATCCCAGCGTCCGGAGGCGCCGATGTCCCAAGTCTTCTCCGAAGAGACCCACCGCAACATGCTCGCCCGCATCCCCCACTGCACCGGTCGTGAGATCTCCGACTGGTTGCGCACCGTCGAAGATGGCCCGGCGCTCTTCCGCTTCGAGGAAAAGGTCAGCTGGCTCCGGCACGAACACAACCTGGCGTACGGCCACGCCAAGGCGATCATCCACGAGTACGACCTGAGGAGGGCCGCGCGCAAACTGCTCTAGGCGCGCATCGCACCGTCCTCCCGACGCCGAAGGGCCCCGGCCGAAGCCGGGGCCCTTCGCGCTACGACTGGCTGAACTAGTCGCTGCTGTTGAGGATCGAGATGAGCCTCAGGAACTCCATGTAGATCCACACCAGCGTCAGCGTGAGGCCGAAGGCCGCGAGCCAGGCCTCCTCGCGCGGGGCGCCGTAGGCGATGCCGTCCTCGACCTGCTTGAAGTCCAGGGCGAGGAAGCAGGCACCGAGGATGATGCCGATGACGCCGAAGACGATGCCGAGGGGACCGCTGCGGAAGCCGAGGCCGTCACCGCCGCCGAACACCGCGAACAGCAGGTTCACGGTCATCAGCAGGATGAAGCCGAGCGCGGCCGCCATCACGAAGCCGTAGAAGCGGCGGTTGACGCGGATCCAGCCGGCCTTGTAGGCGATCAGCACACCGGTGAAGACCGCCATCGTGCCGATCACGGCCTGCATGGCCGCACCGTCGGCGATGCGGTTGTCCACGATGTTGGAGACGACGCCGAGGAACACACCCTCGAACGCGGCGTACGTCAGGATCAGCGCGGGCGAGGCCTTGCGCTTGAAGGACTGCACGAACGCCAGGACCATGCCGATCAGCGCGGCGCCGATACCGATGCCGTAGCTACGGCTGATGTTGGCGTCGTCGATCGGCAGCAGGGCCCAGGAGAGCGCCGCGGTGAGGATGAGCACACCGAGCGTGCTCGCCGTGCGCAGGACGACGTCGTCGATGGTCATCCGGCCGGTGGTGGCCGGTGCCTGCGGCGGCGCGCCGTACTGCAGGTCCTGCTGGGCGTAAGGGTTCTGCGCGTACGGGTTCTGCGCGTACTGGCCGCCCGTCGGCTGCGCGTACGGGTTGCCCTGGGTGGCGACAGCGGGACCCCCGGCCTGCGGCGCGGTGTTGAAGCCCGCGTAGCCGTTGTCGCGGCTGAACCCCCGTCGCGAGAAGACCGGGTTTCTGCTCCTCATTTCACTCCTCCATGGCCACACGTCGTGGCCTTGGCTCAAGAGTAATAGGTAGGCAAAGGAATGACCCTACTGCTTGGGGAGGATCTTTCCCTCGTGTGCTGCGCAACACGCTACGCTGCTTCGTGATTCCCCTCACCGGAGGGGGTCACTCCCGGCTCACCCGAACGGGAAGCCCGTGTAGGCCTCCGCCAGGTCCGTCTCGGCCGCGCGGGACGAGGCGATCCGCTCCAGCCGGGCGAGCTGGAGCCGGTCCTCGAAGGCCGTCGCGGCGGGCGCGCGGTGCAGAAGGACCGTCATGTCGTAGGAGAACCGCTCGGCCTGCCAGACGCGGCGCAGGCAGGTCGCGGAGTAGGCGTCGAGCAGCTCCGGCGAGCCGGTCTCCTGCTGGTGCGTCAGGGCCCGCGCGAAGGTCACGACGTCACCGACTGCGAGGTTCAGGCCCTTGGCCCCGGTCGGGGGGACGATGTGTGCCGCGTCACCGGCGAGGAAGAGGCGGCCGTGGCGCATGGGCTCGTGGACGTAGGAGCGCATGGGCGTGACCGACTTCTGGGTGATCGGGCCCCGCTCCAGGCGCCAGTCGTCGTCGGTCTCGAACCGGCGCTCCAGCTCGTCCCAGATCTCCTCGTCGCTCCACGTCCCGGCATCGGTGCCGTCGGGCACCTGGAGGTAGAGGCGGGAGACGAAGGATTCGATGGGGAGCGAAGCGACTTCCTTGGAAGGGCGGGGGCGGGTGACGGGCGGGCGCATGGAGAGCAGGGCGAAGCCGCGGTCGTGGCGGGCGTAGACGAGCTCGTCGTGCGAGGGCGGCACGTCGGCGAGGATGCCGAGCCAGCCGAAGGGGTACGTCCGTTCGAAGACTTGGGCGAGTCCGGCGGGGATCGCCTTGCGGGCCACGCCCCAGAAACCGTCGCAGCCGACGACGTAGGCGCACTCCAGGACGTCCTCGCGGCCCTCGTGCCGGAAGCGGATCCGCGGGGCGTCGGTGCCTGCGTCCTCCACGGCCAGCGCCTCCGCCTCGAAGAGCAGGGGGCCGCCGTCCCGCAGCTGGAGGGCGATGAGGTCCTTGCACACCTCGGTCTGGGCGTAGACCGTCACGGACCGGCCGCCGGTGAGGGCGGAGAAGTCCACGCGGTGGCGCCTTCGGTCGAAGCGCAGCTCGATGCCGTCGTGGCGCAGCCCCTCGCGGTCCATGCGTTCCCCGGCGCCGGCCGCGCGCAGCACGTCCGCCGTGCCCTGCTCCAGGATCCCGGCGCGCTGCCGCCGTTCGACGTAGGAGCGGTCGCGGCTCTCCAGGACGACCGCGTCGATGCCCGCGTTGTGGAGGAGCCGGGCGAGGAGGAGGCCGGCGGGGCCCGCTCCGATGATGCCGACGGTGGTGCGCATCGGACGACCTCTTCTCATCCTGTTCGTCAGGTGAAGTTTCTTTCACCATGTGCATGCGAGTCTCCGACGGCATGCGGCCGCTGTCAACGGGCGCGCCGTGAACTCTTCAATGGACCACGCAGGGATCGGAAGGTGCCCGGAGCCGGACTCGAACCGGCACGCCCGCGAAGGGGCAGCGAGGTTTAAGCTCGCCGTGTCTGCATTCCACCATCCGGGCAGGCCGTGGGCTCCGCATCGAGGTTCCGAGACTATCCGGACAGGTCCCCCGAACAGCGGAAGCGTGGACCGATGTTGTCTTATTTTATTGACGTCTGAGGGTGCATCAGCACACGGAACACGCCATCCGCACTTGCCAACAGCCTTCCTTGAGCCGGTCGGCCGCGCATGCGGAATGACGGAATTTCACCGCCCGAACGAGGGCACTCCACCTGTTCTCGACACCCGGACGCATCGGTTCCCGACACGACGGCCCCTCAGGGGTGTTCGTCATCCCCAGGTATGACACCGCTCGGCGCGGTCAGACCCGAGTCGGCCTTCGGAACCAGAACTACGGGTGACTACACGGCGCCGTGGGACCCGGACGATGGAGCACGTCCTTCCCCCGTACACAGCCGTCCGACAGGAGAGCCATCCCGTGACCACCGCTTCCCTCACCGACCGGGCCACCACCGCGGCCGCGCGCGCCACGGATCTCTCGAAGATCTACGGGCAGGGTGAGACCCAGGTGGTCGCCCTGGACCGCGTCTCCGTCGACTTCCGCCAGGCCGAGTTCACCGCGATCATGGGCCCCTCCGGCTCCGGCAAGTCCACCCTGATGCACTGCGTGGCCGGCCTCGACTCCTTCTCCTCCGGGTCGGTGCGCATCGGTGACACCGAGCTCGGCTCCCTGAAGGACAAGCAGCTGACCAAGCTGCGCCGGGACAAGATCGGCTTCATCTTCCAGGCGTTCAACCTGCTGCCGACCCTGACCGCCCTGGAGAACATCACCCTTCCGATGGACATCGCGGGTCGCAAGCCGGACAAGCAGTGGCTGGACTCCGTCATCCGGATGGTCGGCCTGGCCGACCGGCTCGGCCACCGGCCGTCCCAGCTCTCCGGCGGTCAGCAGCAACGCGTCGCCGTGGCCCGGGCGCTGGCCTCCCGGCCCGAGATCATCTTCGGGGACGAGCCCACCGGAAACCTCGACTCGCGCTCCGGCGCCGAGGTACTGGGCTTCCTGCGCAACTCCGTGCGGGAGCTGGGCCAGACGGTGGTGATGGTGACGCACGACCCGGTGGCCGCGGCCTACGCGGACCGGGTGATCTTCCTGGCGGACGGCCGGATCGTCGACGAGATGTACGGGCCGACGGCCGACTCCGTGCTCGACCGCATGAAGGCGTTCGACGCCAAGGGCCGCACGAGCTGACGCCCCCTCATAGACGCCCCGGCCCCAACCGACTGGACTGAGAAAACCCATGTTCCGTACCGCCTTGCGCAACGTGCTCGCGCACAAGGCCCGGCTCCTGATGACCGTACTCGCCGTGATGCTCGGCGTGGCCTTCGTGTCGGGGACCCTGGTCTTCACCAACACCATCTCCGACGCCTACCAGAAGAGCTCCGCCAAGGGCTTCGACCAGGTCGACGTCGCCATGACCGCGGACTACCAGGACGCCGAGGGCGACAAGGTCGGAAAGCTCCACGAGCTGACCCGGGCCACCCTCGACAAGAGCGAGCGGGTGCCCGGAGCCGCGTCCGCGATAGGCGTGGTGCAGAACTTCACCGCCCTCGCCGACAAGGACGGCAAGCTGATCGGCGAGGGCTTCCAGTCGCGGGGCGGCAACCACTGGGGCACGAAGGACCCCCGTTACCCGCTCGTCAGCGGGCACGCCCCCAAGGGCGAGAACGAGATCCTCATCGACTCCGCGACGGCGAAGCGCGCCGGCTACGAGGTCGGTGACACCGTGCGGATGTCCGTCGACGGGCCGGTCCTGACGCCGAAGATCACCGGCATCTTCACCACCGACGACGGCAACGTGGCGGCCGGCGGCAGCCTCACCCTGTTCGACACGGCGACCGCCCAGAAGCTGCTGGGCAAGCCGGGCGTGTACGACGAGATCGACGTCAAGGCGAAGCCGGGCGTCTCCCAGGCCGCGCTGAAGGCGGAGCTGGACAAGGCACTGCCCAAGGGCACCGTCTCCACCACCACCGGCAAGCAGCTCGCCGACGACCAGGCGGAGATGATCTCCCGGTCGATGAGCGGCATGCAGACGGCCCTGCTGGTCTTCGCCGGCATCGCCCTGTTCGTCGGCACGTTCATCATCGCCAACACCTTCACCATGCTGGTCGCCCAGCGCACCAAGGAGCTGGCGCTGATGCGCGCGGTCGGCGCCTCGCGCCGGCAGGTGACGCGCTCGGTGCTCATCGAGGCGTTCGTGGTGGGCCTGGTCGCCGCCGTGACCGGTCTGGTGGCGGGCATCGGCATCGGGGCCGGACTGCGCTCCCTGATGGGCACGTTCGACGCGACCGTGCCCGACGGTCCGCTGGTCATCACGCCCGGCACGATCGGTGCCGCGCTCGCGGTCGGCGTTCTGGTGACCATGCTGGCGGCGTGGCTGCCCGGCCGCCGGGCCGCGAAGATCCCGCCGGTGGCGGCCATGAGCAGCGTGCACGCAAAGGCCACCACCAAGTCGCTGGTGCTGCGCAACACGCTGGGCGCCCTGGTCTCGGCCGCGGGCATCGCGGTGGTCCTCGTCGCCACGACCATGGACGGCTCGGACGGCCAGATGCCGATGGGCTTCGGCGCGGTGCTGCTGATCATCGGCGTGTTCATCCTGACCCCGCTGCTGTCCCGCCCGCTGATCGCCGCCGCCGCGCCGCTGCTGCGCACCTTCGGCATCTCCGGCAAGCTGGCCCGGCAGAACTCGGTGCGCAACCCGCGCCGTACGGCCGCCACCGCCTCCGCGCTGATGATCGGCCTGACCCTGATCACCGGCATGACGGTGATGGCGGGCAGCCTCCAGCAGGCGATCGAGAAGATGGCGTCGGCGTCGATCAAGGCCGACTACGTGGTGTCCATGGCGAACGGCAACCCGCTGTCGCCGGACGTCGAGAAGAAGCTGAAGCAGGCCGACGACGTCACCGCCACCAGCCCGATGCTCAACGCCGAAACCCGGATCGGCGGCCAGAGCGAGTACGTGACCGGCGTGAACGGCGCGGCGATCCGCGACCTGGTCGGCCCGGAGGTCGACGACGGCACCTTCAAGGTCGGCGGCGACGACGTGGTCGTGGACAGCGAGACCGCCAAGTCCTACGGCTGGAAGACCGGTTCCGCCTTCACCGTCGTCTACGGCGACGGCAAGAAGCAGAAGCTCACGGTCGCCGGGACCTATGAGAGCAACGACTTCCTGCGCGGCATCCTGCTCGACGAGAAGACCCTCGCCCCGCACGAGTCGGACCCGTACAACATGAAGGTCATGGTGAGGACCTCCGACGGCACGTCCGGCGCGGTGCAGGACAAGCTGGAGAAGGCCCTCGGCACCAACCCGGCCGTCAAGGTCCAGTCCAAGGACGACATCTCCAACGAGATCGCGCAGATGTTCACGCTGATGCTGAACATGGTCTACGGCCTGCTCGCGATGGCGGTGATCGTGGCGGTCCTCGGCGTCATCAACACCCTGGCCATGTCCGTCTTCGAGCGCTCGCAGGAGATCGGCATGCTCCGCGCGATCGGCCTGGACCGCAAGGGCATCAAGCGGATGGTCCGCATCGAGTCCCTGGTGATCTCCCTGTTCGGCGCGGTGCTGGGCATCGGCCTGGGCGTGTTCTTCGGCTGGGCGGCCGGTGAACTGCTGGCCTCGAAGATGGCGACCTACGAGCTGGTCCTGCCGTGGGCGCGGATGGGTGTCTTCCTGCTGCTGGCCGCGACGGTGGGCGTCCTCGCGGCGCTGTGGCCGGCCCGGCGCGCGGCGCGGCTGAACATGCTGGAGGCCATCAAGGCGGAGTAGCGGGACGCGCGAAGGGCCCCTTGGATGCAAGGGGTGGGCTTGGGTTCCAACGGTCCTCGCAACACCCGCGATCTGTGGGAGTTGCGAGGACCGTGGCCGTTGGACGGGCTTGGATTCAAGGGGGTGGGAGAGGGGCCCTTCGTCGTGGTCAGTTCCAGGTGCGGGCGCGCAGCGGCAGGTCCGACGTCCCGGACTCGGGAGTGCGCACGGCGAGGACCTGGTTGACGCCGATGCGGTTGCGCTCGAAGGCCAGGGCGGAGGCGGCCATGTAGAGGCGCCAGACGCGTGCGCGGCCCGGGCCGGCCAGCCGGACGGCGCGCTGCCAGTCGGCCTCCAGGCGCTCGACCCAGCTGCGCAGCGTGAGGGCGTAGTGCTCGCGGATCGCCTCGACGTCGCGCACCTCGAACCCGGCGCGCTCCAGCTGGGCCACGGTGGCGCCGACCGGCTGGAGCTCGCCGTCGGGGAAGACGTAGGAGTCGATGAAGGCGTCGACACTGTACGTCGTCTCGTCCCCCTGCGGGCGGCGGGCGATCTGGTGGTTCAGGAGCCGCCCGCCGGGCTTGAGCAGGTCGTACAGGTCGGCGGCGTACTCCAGGTACCGGTCGGCGCCGACGTGTTCGGCCATGCCGATGGAGGAGATCGCGTCGTAGGGCCCGTCGCGGACGTCGCGGTAGTCCTGGACGCGGATCTCGACCTTGTCGGTGAGGCCCTCGTCGGCGACGCGCTTGCGGGCGTAGGCGGCCTGCTCTCGGGAGAGCGTGACGCCGACGACGCGCACGCCGTGCTCGCGGGCCGCGTGGATGGCCATCGAGCCCCAGCCGCAGCCGACGTCGAGCAGTCGCAGGCCGGGGCTCAGGCCGAGCTTGCGGCAGACGAGTTCGAGCTTGTCCCGCTGGGCCTGTTCGAGGGTGCTGTCCGGGGTGGGCCAGTAGGCGCAGGAGTACACCATGGACGGGCCGAGGACGATCTCGTAGAAGTCGTTGCCGACGTCGTAGTGGTGGCTGATGGCGCGTCGGTCGGTGCGCTTGGTGTGCAGGTGGCGGCGGGGGCTGCGGGCCTCCTCGCGGGGCGGGGCGGGCGGCAGCGGGGGTCCGGCGAGCATGACCAGTCCGCGGACGGCGGCGCGGACCTCGGGGTCGCGCAGGGCCTGGGCGAGGGTGCGGGCGTCCTCGCCGCGCTCCCAGATGAGACCGGCCAGCAGGTCGAGGGTCGCGTAGAGGTCGCCCTCGATGTCCAGGTCGCCCGCCACCCAGGCGCGGGCCAGGCCCAGTTCGCCCGGCTTCCACAGCAGACGGCGCAGCGCGCGGCGGTTGCGTACGACCAGGGTCGGCGCGCCCGGCGGGCCGGACTCCGAACCGTCCCAGGCGCGGATGCGCACCGGGAGCGGTGCTCCCAGCAACTGTGTGAAGAGGCCCTGCAGCCGCGGCGCGGCGTCTGCCATGGTGTACACCTCCGTGACGGGGGATCCCGGAATATCCGACACCACGTAAACACCTACGGGGCTGCGGCGCAGTCCCCGGCACGCGTCATGACTGGGCAAAACCGCCGCTTCGGCCGCCCGGACGCGCCTTCTGACGGGCTGGCGGACCTGAACGCGCCGGGGGTGGGCCTGCACGGGCCGGGGGCCTGCATGGGACGACAGACCTGAACGCGCCGGGGCACCTGCACAGGC